>DATIYM010000033.1:0-103606 GCA_035517615.1 Gemmatimonadales bacterium | reverse complement strand
TGCCGCGTCTCTTGGCGAGCAGCACGATGCATTCGCGCATCGGCCGTTCGGCGGCGAGCAGCGGGAGGTTGTCGGTGAGCATCACGTCCGCCACGCGAAGCAGCAGCTTCCTGCCCAGTGTCCCAGCGGGATGGAGTGCGGCGAACTGCTCGCGCCCGAAGCCCTTTTGCTCGAGCAGGCTCACGGCCAGCGCGTCGCCCAGGGCCAGCGCGACGGTGGTGCTCGTCGTGGGGGCGAGCGTTTGCTCGCAGGCTTCTTCGCTGACGTGCGCATCGAGCACGAGGTCGGCCTGACGGGCCAGGGCCGAATCGCCGGCGCCCGTCATGACCACGACGGGCACGCCGAATCGCTTGAGCTGCTGCAGCAGCCCGAGCAGCTCGTCCGATGCGCCGCTGTTCGACAACAGCAGCGCCGCGTCGTCGCGGCTCACGATCCCGAGATCGCCGTGCAGCGAGTCGATGGGATGGAGAAACACGGCGGGCGTGCCAGTCGAGGTGAACGTCGCGGCAATCTTGCGGGCGATCAGGCCCGACTTGCCGATCCCGGAGAGAATGATGCGTCCCGTCGCCGCGGCGAGGCGGTCGACGGCGGCGGCGAACGGCGGCCCGAGGCGCGCGGCCACGTCGTCAATCGCCGCGGCCTCGAGCCGCAGCACGCGGCGGCCACGCTCAACGAGATCGTTCGGACCCACGCGCGAGTTCATGGGCCTCGAAATACTTCTTGATCAACCCGTGCCACTCCCCCCGAGCCTTGAGGAGCAGCTCCGCGATCTCGCGGACGGCCCCGCGTCCCCCCACGGCCGTGGTCACATAGCGCGCCGCCTGCTGGATTTCTGGCACGGCGTTGGCGACGGCGATCGGCAGGCCGACGGCCTTCATGATGGGCAGATCGGCGAGATCGTCTCCCGCGTACGCGCATTGCGCGAGGCTCAAGCCGCGCTTTTCCAGCGCGGCGACGAGCGCGGGGAGCTTCTGGTCGGGGGCCACCTGGATCAGCTCATCGACCTCGAGCTCTTCGGCGCGAGCTTCGGTGGCCTCCGATTCGCGCGCGCTCACGAACAGCACGGGCAGGCCGGCCGTGCGGAGCAGCTTGATCCCGAGGCCATCCGGAACGAAGAACTGCTTGAACTCGAGCAGATGGTGTGCCACGAGGCCGATGAAGACGCCGCCATCCGTCAGTACGCCGTCGACGTCGAAGGCGACGAGCTTCACGCGCTGGGTCAGCTCCTTGTCAAGCACGCACGACCTCCCGGGCACGATGCCACACGTCGAGAGCGACGGTCAACAACGACGACAGCTGGTCGAGCGGGATCATGTTGGGGCCATCGCTGGGCGCGCGATCGGGGTCCGGGTGGGTCTCGACAAAGAACCCATCGGCGCCGGCCGCGGCGGCCGCGTACAGCAGTGGCGCGATGTATTCCCGTGCTCCCCCGCTCGCCCCTTCCTTTCCCGCTCCGGGCTGCTGCACCGAGTGCGTGGCGTCGAACACCACGGGCACGCTGCACGCGCTGCGCAGTCGCGCGAAACTCCGCATGTCCACAACAAGGTCGCCGTACCCGAAGAAGGTCCCTCGCTCCGTGACGGCGATCTCGCTGCCGTGCTGGTCGCCGGTTCGGGCACCGCGAATTTTTTCGACTGCCCCCGCCATCGCTTCGGGCGCCATCCACTGGCCCTTCTTGATGTTGACCGGGCGTCCCGTCCGGCCGGCAGCCACGAGAAGATCCGTTTGGCGGCACAGGAACGCGGGGATCTGGAGCACATCTGCCACCTGGGCTACGGCCGGCACCTGGGCGGATTCATGCACGTCGGTGAGGACCGGCAGTCCGCTGGTGCGGCGCACCCGCTCGAGTGCCGCGATGCCCCGCTCGAGACCCGGTCCGCGCGCGCCTTTCAACCGCGATCGATTGGCCTTGTCGAACGACGCCTTGAAGATCACCGGCACGCCGAGGCGCGGAGCCAGATCGGCGAGGGCATCGGCCACCCGCAGGTTCAGGTCTTCCGATTCGAGCACGCAGGGCCCCGCGATGACAAACGGGGTGTTGCCGAATTGCCCGGACATGGTCAGTCGTGCAATCCCGCCAGCTCCGATGCGGCGCGCTCCCGGGGGATGAGCCCTTCGCGCTGGCGTCGCCGCGCTCGAGCGGCGCCGACGAATCCGGCGAACAGCGGGTGCGGGCGGTTGGGGCGCGACTTGAGCTCGGGATGGAACTGGCAGCCGATGAACCACGGATGATCCGGCAGCTCGACCATCTCGACCAGTGAGCCGTCCGGCGAGAGTCCCGAGCAGCGCATCCCGTATTCCGCGAGCACGTCACGATACGCGTTGGACACTTCGTAGCGATGGCGGTGCCGCTCGCTCACCTCGGTCGTGCCGTACGCCTGAGCGGCGCGCGAGCCCGGGCGGAGCTTGCAGGGATAGGCCCCGAGCCGCATGGTGCCACCCATCTCCTGAATCCCTTCCTGCGAGCGCATGAGGGCGATCACGGGATTCTCACACTCGGGCTCGAACTCACTCGAATTCGTGTTGGGCAGGTGGCAGACGTTGCGGCCGAATTCGATGATCGCGGTCTGCAGGCCGAGACAGATGCCGAAGAACGGCATCTTGTTCTCGCGCGCCCAGCGAATTGCCTCGACCATGCCATCGACACCGCGCACTCCGAAGCCGCCGGGCACGAGCAATCCGTCATAGGGTTGCAGCAGGTCGCGGGCCGCCTCCTGATTCGTACACTGGTCGGCGGAGAGCCAGGTGATTTCGACGCCGCACTCGTTGGCGATCCCGCCGTGGATCAGTGCTTCGTGAATGCTCTTGTAGCTGTCGGCCAGCTCCGTGTACTTGCCCACGACGGCGATGCGCACGCGCTCGGTAGCATGCATGACCTTGTCGACCATGGCTGCCCAGGCGCGAAGATCGGGCTCCTTCGTATCGAGGTGGAGCCGGTGGCACACCTCCTTGTCGAGTCCCTGGGCATGCAGGGTGAGGGGGATCTCGTAAATGGAGCGCACATCCGGGCTCTCCACCACGCAGCCGAAATCCACGTTGCAGAACAGCGCGATCTTGCGTTTGATGTCGGCCGACAGGGGATGCTCGGTCCGGCACACGAGGATGTCCGGTTGAATTCCGATTTCCATCAGTTCCCGTACGGAATGCTGCGTCGGCTTGGTCTTGAGCTCGGCAGTGGCGGCGATGTAGGGAACGAGTGTCAGGTGAATGAACAGCGTATTGTCGCGCCCCACTTCCTGACGGAACTGGCGGATCGCTTCGAGAAACGGCAGCGACTCGATATCGCCGACCGTGCCGCCGATTTCGGTGATCACCACGTCGTGGTCCGGCGCGAGACGGCGGATGGCGGCTTTGATCTCGTCCGTGATGTGGGGAATCACCTGCACGGTCGAGCCGAGATACTCGCCCCGGCGTTCCTTCGTGATGACCGACTGGTAGATCCGGCCCGTCGTCACGTTGTTCACTTGAGACAGGGACCGGTCGATGAACCGCTCGTAATGACCCAGATCGAGATCGGTTTCCGCGCCGTCATCGGTGACGTACACCTCGCCGTGCTGGAAGGGCGACATCGTCCCGGGATCGACGTTGATGTACGGGTCGAACTTCTGAATCGTGACCTTGAGCCCGCGTTCCACGAGCAGGCGGCCGAGCGAGGCGGCGGCGATGCCCTTCCCGAGGGAGGACACCACGCCACCGGTTACGAAGATGTACTTCGTCGAGCTCACGACTTACGCCTCCTTCAGTTGACGGGCCAAGAGCGTCTCAACGGTTCGCAGGTCGTCGGCGGTGTCCACGCCCGGCGTCGCGGCGGCATCGATCGCGGTGACGCCGAACGGGATGCCATGCAGCAGCGGGCGCAGCTGCTCGAGCCGCTCCCAGCGCTCTTCCGGGACCGGCGCGAGCCGCATCCAGCGCGCCAGTCCATCGCGCGTGTAGGCATACACGCCGATATGCTGATGGTAGGCCACATCGGCCGAGGCGTCACGGTCGAAGGGGATGGGCGCGCGCGAGAAGTACGCGGCATGACCGTCACGCCCGATGACCACCTTCACGCGATTCGGGTCGCCGGCCTCTCGCGGGTCGAGGTTGCCGGCGGCGGTGCCGAGCGCGTCGCCGCGCGCCAGGCACGCGAGCGCGCCCTCCAGGGCGGCAACGGGCACGAGGGGTTCGTCTCCCTGTACGTTCAGGATCCAATCGAACGATCGAAATTGGGGAAATTCGATCAGCTCGGCGGCCCGTTCAGTGCCGGATTCGGCTCGAGCGGACGTGAGCGCGGCTTCGAACCCGGCGCGCTCCACGACCTCTACGACTTCCGGGGAATCCGTCGCGACCACCACGCGCGCACACACGCGCGCATCAATGACCCGTCGCACCACCCAGAGGATCAGTGGTTCGCCCGCGAGCGGGAGCAGCGGTTTACGGGGGAGCCGGCGTGACGCGAGACGAGCCGGAACGACGCCGAGGACGTGCACGGGCAAAGATACAAAATTCATGCCGTGGCGTCTAGGTGAGTGAGTCCAATTCCGAAAGCCAAGCCGATATTGCAGAACGACTTACTACGAAACGGCAGCCGCTTCACGAGTCAACGAAAGAAAATTCTCGATTAACTGCTTGCCGTGCGCCGTGCCGATGGACTCCGGGTGAAACTGCACGCCGTAGATCGGGAGCTCGCGGTGCGCCAGCGCCATGATCTCGGTCGCGCGCGGCCGGTCACCGCTCCACGCGGTGATCGCGAGCTCGCGGGGCAGCGACTGCGGTTCGACGACGAGCGAATGGTAGCGCATCGCCTCGAGCGGACTCGGAATATCGCGAAACAGCTCGTCCGCTTCGTGCACGACGGGACTGGTCTTGCCGTGCATCAGCCGGTCGGCGCGCACCACGCGGCCCCCGAACGCCTCGCCGATCGCCTGATGGCCGAGGCAAACGCCCAGGATCGGTGTCGTGCCGGCGAGCGCCTTGACGAGCGGCACGAGAATGCCCGCTTCGGACGGCGTACACGGCCCGGGCGAGAGCACCACCCTGCTGGGCTTCAACGCCAGCACGCCGTCGACCGTGAGCGCATCATTGCGATACACAACCGGCTCGGTTCCGAGCTCGCCCAGATACTGGACGAGGTTGTAGGTGAACGAGTCGTAGTTGTCGAGGACGAAGAGCACGAAGAGAATCTAATCGACAGATTTGACCTGTGGATTTCCTGGCGCGATTCGACGCACCGTTTGCGTGGTTGACCGGCACCTCTGACGGGTCGTCGTCATATGCCCTCACGCGATGGGTGTTCCTGCGCGCGCTCGGCGTGATCTACCTGATCGCCTTCGTGTCACTGTGGGTGCAGGTCAAGGGATTGATCGGCAGCCAGGGAATTCTTCCGGCAACCGAGTATCTCGACTTCGTGCGCAACTACGCGGGGCCCGCGCGGTATCGCATGGTGCCCACCGTGTTCTGGTTCGGCAGCGGCGACGCGGCGCTGTTCCTGGTGTGCGCCGCCGGCACGGTGGCCGCGTGCCTAGTGATGCTGAACGTCGCTCCCGTCGTCTGTCTCGCGGTGCTCTGGGTGCTGTATCTCTCCTTGTTGTCGATCGGTCAGGATTTCCTGTCGTTCCAGTGGGATGTGTTGCTGCTCGAAGCCGGCCTGCTCGCGATCTTCTGCGCGCCGGCAGGATGGCTCCCGGGTCGGCAGGCGGTCGCACCGCTGTCGCCCCTGATCCTGGTGCTGCTCTGGTGGCTCGTGTTCCGGCTCAGCTTTCAGTCAGGCATCGTAAAGCTGACCTGGGGCGATCCCGTGTGGCGCAATCTGAGCGCGCTCGACTACCACTTCTACACGCAGCCCCTTCCCACGTGGACGGCGTGGTATGCGCACCAGCTGCCCGAGCTCGTGAAGCGATCGATGGTCGTCATGACCTACGTGCTCGAGATCATCGCCCCCCTCATGATTTTTGGCTCGCGACCGCTCCGGCTCATTGCGTGTGCCGCCATCGTGCTCATGCAGGTCGCGATTTTCGCGACCGGGAATTACACGTTTTTCAATCTGCTGACGATCGTGCTGGCGCTGGTGTTAATCGACGATCGCGTTTGGGCGCACGTACTGCCCCGCACCGTGGTCCAGGCTCTGGCGGTGACTGAGCCGGTGCCGGCAGGCGTAGCCTCCGCAGCTCGCCTCGTGTTTACCGTGGTCGTGCTCTTCGTGTCGGCGATAAAATTCTGGCAGGGTCTCACGCCGCGCGCGGACTTCTCCCCCTCGCTCAGGCAGCTCGTGGCCTGGGCCGAGCCACTCCGCAGCGTCAACAGCTATGGCCTGTTTCGCGTGATGACGACCTCCCGCTCGGAGATCATCGTCGAAGGCTCGGACGATGGCGTGAGCTGGAAGCCCTACGAGTTCAAGTACAAGCCGGGCGACGTGCACCGCCGGCCCGGGTTTGTCGAGCCGCACCAGCCGCGACTCGATTGGCAGATGTGGTTTGCGGCGCTTTCCCGCCCCGAGCTGGTCCCCTGGTTTCAGGCGTTCGAAGCACGGCTCCTGGAAGGCAGTGCGGCGGTACTCGGGTTGCTCGGAACCAATCCCTTCCCTGACCGGCCCCCCAGGTATGTGCGGGCGCTGCTCTACGATTATCGATTCACGACGCCTGAGGAACGGCGGCAAACGGGTGCATGGTGGGCGCGCACGCCAATCGGCGAGTACGGCGGCGTGGTGACCAACCCCGAGTGATCAGCGATTCAGATTCATGCGTGCCAGCCAGTCGCCGAAGCGGGGATCGTTCCGGATGGGATCGACCATCGGGTCGACCTTGAGATACGCGAGCCAGCCCCGCCGCTCCTCGTAGGAGCGCAGCAGCCACGTGAAGACCTGGTCGAAGTTGCCCAACCCGAGATGCACCATCAGGAACGCCACGGGCGACACGTAGCCGGTCCGGGCGCTTTCTTCCAGCCGTCCGAGCACGGCATCCGCCTCGTCGCGGCGCCCGCGTACACCCTGGAGGTAGCCGAGGCTCGCCGCGGCGTAGGCGGTTTCGTCCGAGAGTGAGTCGCGGAAGGCGCGCTCGGCCTCATCGTAGCGGCCCAGCTGCGTCAGGACGAGCCCGAGCAGCCGATAGGTCTCGGGCTGCGTGGGATTCATCGCGATTGCCCGGTGCAGGTGCTCGACCGCCGTCTCGTACTGGCGACTGTAGTAGTGGAGAAACCCCACGGATCGCCGTATCGAAACCGATGCCGGATCGAGATCGAGGGCGCGATGGATCTCCGCGAGCGCCTCGTCGCGCTCGTCCAACACCATGAGCAGGAAGCTGTACCACTGGTGCGCCGTGGCGTACGCAGGGTTCAGCTCAAGCGCGCGGCGGAACGACTTGAGCGCGCACTCCCAATCCCAGTCATAAATGAATTGCAGCCACGCGAGCGAGGTGTGCGCCTCGGCGAGCGTTTCGTCCAATGCCAGCGCGCGCTCGGCGTTGGAGCGCGCGCGCGCGAAGCCCTCGATCACCGGCATGCCACGATAGTCCACCTGCAAGGCATACGCATCGGCCAGCCCCGCGTACGCGAGCGCGTATTCCGGGTCGAGCGCAATCGCCTGCTCGAAGTAGTGGATCGACTCGACCACGCCTTCCCGCGACCGCTTGTTCCAGCAGAAGCGACCGCGCAAATAGAGCCCATACGCCTCGAGATTGCGCGTGTAGCGCTGCGGGGTGGGATCGCCCAGCTCGGCCTGAAAGATCGTCCGCAGCGTGCCCACGATCAGGCGGGCGATTTCGTCTTGAATCGCGAATACGTCGTGCAGCGTGCGGTCGTAGCGCTCCGACCAGAGATGGCGCCCGTCATCGGTGGCCGTGAGCCGGGCCGTGATGCGCAGCCGGTCGCCTGCTTTGCGCACGGTGCCCTCGAGCACCGTCGATACGCCGAGCAGCGATCCAATGGCGCGCACGTCGCGTGCCGCGCCCTTGAGCGCGAACACCGATGTGCGCGAGGCGACTCGCAGCCCTTCGACCTTGGTGAGCGCGTTGATCAGCTCGTCGGTCATGCCGTCGGAGAAATATTCGTTCTCGGGGTCGGGGCTCGTGTTCGCGAACGGCAGCACCGCGATCGACCGCGCTCGCGCGCTCTCCGCCCCGGGCTCGAGCGCTTCGAGAAACTCGGCGACGCTTGCGAACCGGCCGGCGGGTTCTTTCGCAAGCGCGCGTGCCACTGCCTGCTCGATCGCCACGGGAGTGTCGGGGCGCAGGCTGCGCAATGGGCGCGGCAGCTCGGACAGCTGACGCGCGATGATGCGCAGCGCCGAGGGTCCCGAGAACGGCGGCTCGCCCGCGAGCATCTCGAACAGGACGCACGCGAGGCTGTAGAGATCGCTGCGGGCATCGACGTCTTGCTCGGCACTGGCCTGCTCGGGGCTCATGTACGCCGGCGTGCCGATCGCGAGGCCGGGCTCGGTGATGGCGTTCGACCCGGCCTGCGCGATCGCGCGCGCAATCCCGAAATCGGCCACCAGCGCGTGACCGTCCGTGAGCAGGATGTTTTCGGGTTTCACATCGCGATGGATCACGCCTTCCCGGTGGGCGTAGTCCAGGGCCGTGCCCACGTTCCGGGTGATGCGCAGCGCCTCACGCAACGAGAACGGGCGCTCCCGGGCAAGCCGGTGCCGCAGCGACTCGCCCTGGAGAAACGGCATGACGTAGTAAAGGAAGCCGCCCGCTTCCCCTGAATCGAGCAGCGGGACGATGTGGGGATGCGTGAGCCGCGCCGCGATCGCGATCTCGCGGAGGAAGCGCTCCGAGCCGAGCTGCGCCGCGAGCTCGCGGCGCAGCACCTTGATCCCCACTCGCCGGCCGTGTTTCCGGTCTTCGGCCACGTACACCGTCGCCGTGGCCCCCCGCCCCACCTCGCGCTCGAGCAGGTAGCGATCCGCCAGGATGGCGGCCAGGGTGGTGAGCGTTTCGGTCATGGCGGTTCTTAAACCTAAGGCCGCGACCCTAGCCGCGGGGGTGGAACCGGCGATGCACGTTCTTGAGATGATCCCGGTCGAGATGCGTGTACAGCTGGGTGGTTGAAAGATCCGCGTGGCCCAGCATCTCCTGCACCGCGCGCAGGTCGGCGCCGCCTTCGAGCAGATGGGTGGCGAAGGTGTGCCGCAGCGTATGCGGGGTAACCCGCTTGGTGAGTCCGGCGCGGCGCGCTGCCCCTTTGATGGCCGCCCAGGCGCCGACGCGCGACAATGGCGTACCGCGCGCATTCAGGAACAGGCGATCGCGACCACGGCCGCGGTCGAGCGTGGGCCGGATCTCGCGCACGTACAACGCGACGGCGCCGAGCGCGCGGCGCCCCACGGGAATGATTCGCTCCTTCGACCCCTTGCCCAGCACGCGCGCCAGGCCGTCTTCGTACGAGAGGTCCTGTAGCCGTAAGCCCGTCAGCTCCGAGACCCTCACGCCGGTGGCATAGGCGAACTCGAGCAGCGCACGGTTGCGGATCGCCAGGGGATCGATCGCGTTGAAGGCATCGAGCAGCCGCTCGACCTCCGCCCCGCTCAGAACCGAGGGCAGTGCCCGCCACCCCTTGGGGGATTCGAGCCGGTCCGATGGGTCTCGTGCCGCCAGCGCTTCGCCGACGAGGAACTTGTAGTAGGTGCGCACGGCCGAGATCTGCCGGCGGATGGTGGCGGGGGCGAGCCCGACGTCCTTCAACGCGTAGATGAACTCGCGGAGTTCCGCGGCCCGGATTTCGTTCGGCGCCTTCGAGCCGCGGGACACGGCATAGCGTGCCAGGCGTTCGATGTCGCGCGCGTAGCTCGCGACCGTATTGGCGCTCGTTCCGGCTTCGAGGGCGAGATAATCGCGAAACCGCTCGAGATGGTACGCCCGGGCGATCGCGGGGTCGCTCATCCCGAAATACTCACAGCCGATCTGTTATTCCAGTAGCGCGACCGCAATCACCGCGATTCCCTCCCCGCGTCCGATGAACCCCATCGCTTCGTTCGTTTTGGCCTTGACCGACACATGGGACGCGCTCGATACCACCGCCGCCGAGAGATTGTCGCGCATCTGGTCCACGTAGGGCCCGATCTTCGGCTGTTCCGCAATGATCGTGATGTCGGCGTTCACGAAATTCAGGCGCAGCTCGACGGCCTGGAGATACGCCTGCTTGAGCAGGCGAATCGAATCCGCATCGCGCCACTTTGGATCGGTGTTGGGAAACATCGTGCCGATGTCGCTCAGGCCCGCGGCGCCGAGGATGGCATCCGTCAGCGCGTGGGCCACCACGTCGGCGTCGGAATGGCCGGCGAGCCCCTGCGCGTGGGGGATTTCGACGCCGCCCAATATGAGCTTGCGACCTGGGGCGAACCGGTGCGAGTCGTACCCGATGCCGATGCGCATTAGCGCTTCAGGATTCTGATGGCGAGGTGGGCCGCGTTTTTCGCGTTATCGACCCCGACGCAGGCGACGGGGACCCCGGGCGGCACCTGTACCGTGGCGAGCAAGGCGTCGAAGCCGTTGAGCGGCCCCACCGCGAACGGTACGCCGATGACGGGGAGGTCGGTTTGCGACGCCGCGAAACCGGGAAGGGCGGCGGACAGCCCCGCGCCGGCGATGACCACTTTGAACCCCCGCCCGCGTGCGTCCGCGACGAGCTTGGCGGTGGCCTCCGGCTGGCGATGCGCCGACGAGACGTGAAATTCGTACGACACGCCCGCTTTCGTCAGGACCTCGAACGCCGGCTCGATGCGGGGCTTGTCGTTCTCCGACCCGACGACGATCAGGACGTCTGACACGTGGTGTTCCCCTGGTTCATGCCGCGTCCTCGATGGGCGTGTAATCCTGGCGGCGTTGGCGCGGCGTGAATCCCGCGTCTCCGATGAGACGTCGCATCTCGGGCAGCGTCATCCGGTACGTCGTGCCGGCTGCGGAGACGACATTCTCTTCCATCATGAGCGAGCCGAAGTCGTTGGCGCCGAACTCCAACGCCACCTGCCCGATCTTTGGTCCCATGGTCACCCACGACGCCTGAATGTTCGGCACGTCCTCGAGCACGACGCGGGCGATCGCCTGCGTTCGGAGATATGTGACCGCGTCGGTCTTGGGCGAGTCGGCCATGGCGCTGTGCTCGGGCTGGAGCGGCCAGCAGATGAACGCCGTGAACCCGCCGGTACGGCGCTGCACGTCGCGCACGCGGAACAGGTGCTCCATCCGGTCGGCGTTCGTCTCGCCCAGCCCGTACATCATGGTGACCGAGGTCTTGAGGCCCAGCCCGTGCGCGATCTCCATGACTTCGAGCCAGCGATCGGCGCCGGCCTTTTTCTTCGCGACCCGGTCGCGGACATTCTGCACGAGAATCTCGCCTCCGCCGCCGGGAATCGAATCGAGCCCCGCGGCCACGAGATGACGCAGCACCTGCTCGATCGTCAGCCCGAAGCGGCCGGCAAAGAAATCGACCTCCGAGGGCGAGAATCCGTGGATATGAATCGGGTGATGGCGCTTGATGTACCGCAGCAGGTCCAGGTACCAGTCGAACGGGATGTAGGGGTTGTGGCCCCCCTGCATGAGGATCTGCACGCCGCCCAAGGCCTTCAGCTCCTCGATCTTGCGCCCGATTTGCTCGAACGACAGGACGTAGCCTTCGTGGTGTTTGGGCCGCCGATAGAATGCGCAAAATTTGCAGTCGGCCACGCACACATTGGTGTAGTTGATGTTGCGATCGATGATGTAGGTGACGACGCGCTCGGGATGGAGCCGCCAGCGTACCCTGCGGGCCTCCTCGCCCAGCTCGAGCAGTGAAGCGCGCTCGTACAGCTCGAGGTACGAGCGGAACTCGGCGGAGTCGCGATCGATCGATGTCATGCAACCTGGAGGAATTGCAGCGAGCCGTCGGGCACCATGCCGCGCGCCGCGAGGCGCCGGAAGAAATCGGTCAGTCCCGCCAGGTGCTTGTAGGTGAACGCGTAGTCGAGTCCCGCGAGGTAGCGGCGGCAGGCCTCGAGCTCGACGCCCGTCGCGCGCGCGGCCGCGGCCGCCAGTGCGTCGATGTGCGTCAGTCCCCAGGCCCGCGCCGCGAGCAGCCCCGCGTGCACGACGCGTACCGGCTCCGGAGCCGCATCGCGCCGCGCCGCCCACACGGCGAAGACGAACGGCAACCCGGTCCACCGCTTCCACGCCTCGCCCAGGTCGACGCGGTACGGATAGCTCTGGCGCGCGGCGAGCAGCAGCGCCGGATCGCCGATGACGAGCACCGCGTCGTGCGGCAGCCGCGCCAGGGCATCGAGATCGTTCGCCTCGGCGCGCGCCTGGGCGAAGCGGGGCCGGACATTCCACACGTCCCGACACAGCAGCTCGAGCAGCGCGACCGACGTGCGAGACGAAGCCGTGAGCAGGACGGTGGCATCGTTCAACTCGGCTGGCGCGCGGCGGCTGAACAGGGCGACGCTCTGGACCGCCCCGTCGCACGAGATGGCGAGATCCGGCAGCAGCACGAGATCGCGCGCGTGCCGGGCATACTCGATGGCGCTGATCACGCTCACATCGAGCTCACCGGCCACGAGCAGGTCGTTCAACTCGGCCGGCGTGCCGGTGACGAGCTCGGCGGGCACGCTGACTGCTCCGGAATCGATCGCGCCATACACCGGATAGCAGTTGATGTACCCGATCCGGCCGAGCTTCATTCCGCCGCGTCCAGAACGGGAAGAGCGGACCGGCGCCGCGCGCCGGCCGTCGAACGGTGGGCAATATGGAAAGTCGGGCCGCGTGGTCCTTCGGACGGCACCGTGGCCGAGCGCGACCCGGGGACGTAGCCATCGAAGGTGCGCACCGTTTGATATAGCGAGTCGCGCTCCACGGGCTCCTTGCCCGCGCCGCGAATCAACCCCACGATCTCGTCGTAAGACAGCCACATGGGCGTCGCGGCGCCGGCTTCGTGGTAGACGCGCTCGAACACGACCGTTCCCTCGAGGTCGTCGCACCCGAATGACAGGCCGATCTGCGAAATGAACGGCGTCACCATGGGCCAGTGCGTCTTCACGTGCGGGATGTTGTCGAGCACGAGCCGCCCCACGGCGAGGTTCTTGAGATCGTCCACGCCGGTCGTGGCCGTTCCGGTGCGGCCCAGCGCCGCTCCCAGCTCGTTGTGATCGGGATGGTACGCGAGCGGGATGTACGTGAGAAATCCGCCGGTCTCGTCCTGGAGAGCCCGCAGGGCGAGCAGGTGGTCGACCCGGTCCTCGAGCGTTTCCACGTGGCCATACAGCATAGTGCAATTCGACGGAATGCCGAGCCGGTGCGCTTCGCGGTGCACGTCGAGCCACTCGGCTCCGGAGAGCTTCCGGTCGGCGATCGTGGCGCGGGCCGCCGGACTGAACACCTCGGCCCCTCCTCCCGGAAGACTCGTCACCCCGGCCTCGCGCATGGCGATCAGCACGTCGCGCACGCTCGAATGCTCGAGGCGCGCGAGGTGCGCGATTTCGACCGCCGTGAGCGCTTTGATGTGAACGCCGGGATGCCGCTCTCTGAGGCCGCGAAACAAGTCGAGATAGTACGCGAGCCGGAGCTTGGGATGCAGGCCGCCCACGATGTGGAACTCCCGCGTGGGGTTGCCTGTTGCCGCTTCGGCCTCGGCAAAGACCTCGTCGAGGCTTCGGGTGTACGCGCCGTCTTCCTGAGGCATGCGCGCGAACGAGCAGAACACGCAGGTGTTCCGCAGCACGCAGACGTTCGTGGGATTGAGATGCTGATTCGCGGCGAAGAACACGCGGTCGCCGTTCTTGGCGCGGTTGACCTGATCGGCGAGGCGACCGATCGTGAGGAGATCGGAGGATCGAAACAGGTTGAGGGCGTCATCGCGTGTCAGCCGCTCGCCTGCAGCCACTTTGTCTGAAATCGGCAGGAGTGCCGGGTCTCTCTCTCCGCCCGCCCGCCCGTCCGCCCGTCCGCCCTGCATCACGCCGCCCGTCTCACCACCAGCGTCACATTGTGGCCCCCAAAGCCGAACGAGTTGGACAGGGCGACTTCCACCTCACGCTTGATGGCGTGACCGGGTGCCGAGTCGAGATCGCAGGCGGGATCGGGAGTGAACTGGTTGATGGTCGGCGGAATGATGCCGTTCTGCACGGTCAGCGCGCAGAAGCCCGCCTCGAGTGCGCCCGCCGCGCCGAGCAGATGGCCCGTCATGGATTTGGTGGAGCCGAACACCAGCTTGCGCGCCTGCTCGCCGAAGACGCTCTTCACCGCCTGAGTTTCGGCGGCATCGCCGTAGGGCGTGGACGTGCCGTGCGCATTGATGTAGGTGACTCGCTCCGGCTTGACGTCCGCGTCCTGCATGGCGAAGCGCATGGCATCCTGCGCGCCCGACCCATCGGGTGCCGGGGCCGTGATGTGGTGCGCGTCGGCGGTCATCCCGAATCCTGCAAGCTCGGCATACACCTTGGCGCCGCGACGGCGGGCATGCTCCCACTCCTCGAGGATGAGCACGGCGGCCCCGTCACCCATGACAAAGCCATCGCGGTCCTTGTCGAATGGCCGGCTGGCGGTGGGAGGATCGTCGTTGCGCTCGGAGAGTGCCTTCATGTTGGCAAAGCTCGCGACGGCCAGCGGGGTGATCGCGGCTTCGGCGCCACCGGCGATGATGACGTCCGCCTTGCCGTCGCGAATGAGCTGCAGCGCATCGGCGAGCGAGTGCGCCGAGGAGGCGCAGGCCGAAACCGTGCAGTAATTCGGGCCCTTGGCGCCGTAACGCATCGAGATCAGCGCCGCAGCGACGTTCGGCATGTACATCGGAATGAAGAACGGCGACACGCGGCTCGGACCCTTCTCGACCAGCGCGCGGCAGTTTTCTTCGAAGGTCGCGACCCCGCCCGTTCCGGTGCCGATCAGCACACCGACCCGTTTCAAATCCACGGCTCCCCAATTGCTCGTGAGGCACGCGTCGCGCACCGCTTCTTCCGCC
The DNA here is from genome assembly GCA_035517615.1 of Gemmatimonadales bacterium. Classification (GTDB taxonomy): domain Bacteria; phylum Gemmatimonadota; class Gemmatimonadetes; order Gemmatimonadales; family GWC2-71-9; genus AG25. The sequence goes on along the minus strand of DATIYM010000033.1, from coordinate 88,699 downwards.
GCCCCGATCGCGAACTGTGAGAACAGATCGAACCGGCGGACTTCCTTCTTTTCGAGAAAGCGGGACGGGTCGAAGCCCTTCACCTCGCATGCAAAGCGCACGGGCGATTGCACCGGATCAAACCGCGTAATCGGGCCGGCGCCCGAGCGGCCGTCGAGCAGGCCCTGCCACGTCGAGCGGGTGTCGAGGCCGATCGGTGTGATGAGCCCCAGACCAGTGATCACCGCCCGGCGGGTCATGTCGCGTTATTTCCCCATCTTGTCGTGAAGGTATTGCATGGCCTGTCCGACGGTGCGGAGCTTCTCCGCTTCTTCATCGGGAATGTCGATGTCGAACTCCTTCTCGAACGCCATGACGAGCTCGACCGTGTCGAGGCTGTCCGCCCCCAGGTCTTCCATGAAGCTGGCGTCAGGGGTGAGCTTGTCGCGCTCCACACCCAGCTCTTCGACGATGATGTCCTTCACCTTTTCTTCGAGCTGCTTCATGTCCATTGCCATGGGTACCCTCGAGGAGGTGTGGGAAACGGTCATAATACCATCCCGCCGTCAACGACCAGCACCTGGCCTGTAATGTAGCTGGCGAACTCTGAGGCGAGAAAGAGCACGGCCGACGCGATATCTCCGCCGTCGCCGAGCCGGCCCAGGGGAATAGCGGCGATCAGCGCCTGTCGAGCGTCCGGCGGAATGTCTCGGGTCAATTCGGTGTCAATGAATCCCGGGGCTACGGCGTTCACGAGCACGTTCCGAGAGGCGAGCTCCTTCGCGATGGATTTCGTGAGGCCGATCAGACCCGATTTTGACGCACTGTAATTCGCCTGGCCTTTGTTGCCGGCAATTCCGACCACGCTCGTGATGTTGATGATGCGCCCGCTTCGGCGCTTGATCATCGAGCGGGCCGCGTACTTCATCATCAGGAATGTGCCCTTCAGGTTCGTCTCGAGCACGGTGTCCCAATCTTCCTCGCTGATGCGAAACAGTAGGTTGTCCCTGGTCGTTCCCGCATTATTGATGAGGATATCGATCCCCCCGAGATCGCGCTCCACCTCGCCAACCGCGGCTTCAACCTGGGCGGCCTGGCCGACGTCGCAGGCGTATCCCCGGGCCACTTCGTCACCCCCGAGGGTCTTGGCCGCGGCCTTGGCTTGCGCCCCGTCCCGCGCGAGCACGGCGATTTTCGCCCCCGCCCCACGCAGGGTGGTCGCGATGGCCTGGCCGATCCCGCGCGACCCGCCCGTGACGAGCGCCACCTTCCCGCTGAGATCGATCTTCACTAGGCCTCGAGAAATTTCGTGACTTCGTCCGCCGTGCCAAGGGCAATGCCCGACGCACCGGGGAGGATCCGCTTGAGCAGTCCGGTCAGGACGCTCCCCGGCCCGATCTCGACGAACCGGGTATCCTCACCACCGATCCGCGCCGCATGCTCGACGCAGTCTATCCAGCGTACCGGCGCGGTCACCTGATCCGTGAGCAGGCGGCGCGCGCGGGCCGCGGTGGTCACCGCCTCACCGGTCGCGTTCGCGAGCACCGGAAACCTGGGATCGCGAAACGGCGCGCGATCGAGGATCACGCGGAGTCGGTTCGCCGCGGGCGCCATGAGTGGCGAGTGAAACGCGCCGCTCACTTTGAGCGGCACCACGCGTTTCGCACCGCGGGCGCGACACGCCGCTGCCGCCTTGTCCACGGTCTCGGGGTCGCCCGAGATCACCGTTTGATCCGGCGCGTTCAGATTCGCGGCGACGGCGACGCCCGTGGACCCGGATACCTCCTGACACGCGGCCTCGACATCGCTCGCGGCCAGCCCCAACACCGCGGCCATCGCTCCGGGCCGCTCGGTGCCGGCTTCGTGCATCAGCTCGCCGCGGCGGCGGACGACGGATGCCGCTTGGGGAGCCGTGAGGGCGCCGCTCGTCACATAGGCGGAATATTCGCCCAGCGAGTGCCCGGCGGCGGCGACCGGGGTCGCGCCCGCGGCACCGAGGGCGGCGTGCACGGCGGCCGAGTGGGCCAGGATTGCCGGCTGCGCATTCTTGGTCGCGGTCAGCTCATCCTCCGGTCCATCGAACATGAGCCGGCTGAGCTTGAACCCGAGCGCATCGTCGATGGCGTCGAGCGCGGCGCGGGATTCGGGGAATCGCTCCGCCAGGTCTCTTGCCATGCCGACTTTTTGCGCCCCCTGGCCCGGACAGAGCCAGACGGTGGGCGTGGGGGGGGATGCTACCACCGCACAACCATGCTCGCCCATGTGAAACCGGCACCGAATGCGACGAACATGACGGTCATGCCCGGCCGCAGCCGCCCGCTGCGCACCGCCTCGTCGAGCGCGATGGCGACGGACGCGGCGGAGGTATTGCCGTAGCGATCCACGTTGACGAACACGCGATCGAGCGGAATGCGGGCGTGCTTTGCCGTCGCCTCGATGATGCGGATGTTGGCCTGGTGCGGGATGAGGAGGTCGATATCGGCGCTCGCGAGTCCGGCGCGCTCGAGCGCGCGGTCGCATGCATCGGCCATGGACAGGACGGCGGCCTTGAAGACTTCCCGTCCCGCCATCTTGATGTAGTAGGAATGATCCTTGAGCAATTGCTCATCCGGCGGATGCGCGGCGCCGCCACCCGGCCGGTACAACAGGTCGGCCAGCGTGCCGTCCGACTTCATGTAGCTCGCGAGAATCCCCCGACCGTTCCGGCTGCGGCGTACCAGCGTCGCGCCGGCCCCGTCGCCGAACAGCACCGCGGTCGTGCGGTCCGTCCAGTCCATGATGGTCGTCAATTTCTCGGTGGCGACGACGAGCACATTGCTCGCCTGCTCCGCCGCCACGAGGCCTTCCGCGACGTTCAGCGCGTACATGAACCCCGTGCACGCCGCGCCAACATCGAAGGCGGCCGCATTTTTCGCTCCGAGCACCGCTTGGAGATCACACGCCTGGGAGGGAAGCAGTCGATCCGGGGAGCAGGTAGCGACCACGATGGCATCGAGATCCAGCGGGGTGAGGGCCGTATCCGCGAGGACCTGCTCGGCCGCGCGTTTGCCCATGCAGGCATTCGACTCGGTCGGTCCCGCGATGCGCCGTTCGCGAATCCCCGTGCGCTCGCGAATCCATTGATCCGACGTGTCGAGGCTTTCCGCGAACTGATCATTCGTGAACACGCGCGCCGGCGCGTAGCTCCCCGTGCCGGCGAGCTCCACGAACGGGCGATTCACGCGACGGCGCCTCCACCGGCGAACTCGGCGCCGATGTCCTGATCGAGCCGGCTTGCGACCATCTGCAGGCCCACGCGGATCGCGTTCTTGATCGCACCGGCGGGCGACGCGCCGTGGCAGATGATGGCCACGCCTTTGACTCCCAGGAGCGGCGCCCCGCCGTACTCGGAATAGTCGAGAAACTTGAGCAGCTGCCTGGCTTCGGGTCTCGTGAGCACGTCGGGGAACGTCTGCTTCAACATGCCCGCAAACATCCGTCCGGCCGATTCGTAGAACTTGAGGATGGCGTTGCCGACAAAGCCGTCACACACCACGACGTCGATGCGTCCACCCTTCGAGGTTCCGGCGAGAATGTCACGGCCCTCGACGTTGCCGAGATAATGGATCCCTGGCGTCTGCTTCAGCAGCTGGTGGGCTTCCTTCGCGACGGCGTTTCCCTTCTCGTCTTCCTCGCCGACGTTCAGGAGCCCGACCCCGGGGTTCTCGCGCTCGAGCACGTCACGGGCGTACACCGAGCCCAGGTGCGCGAAGTTCACGAGCTCGCGGGCGTCACAGTCCACGTTGGCGCCGCCATCGATCACGAGCACGGGATGTCCGGCCGTCGGAAACGGCGCGCCGATCGCGGCGCGCTCGACCCCCTGATGCAGCCGGAGGAGCAGTGTCGCCGCCGCCATGACCGCGCCGGTGTTCCCCGCCGAGATGAACGCGTCGGACATGCGCTTTTTTTGGAGCGTGAGCCCGACGGCGATCGAGGAGCGCGGCTTGCTCTTCACGGCGGCGAGCGGCTTCTCCCCCATGCCCACGACTTCGGGCGCGTCGACGATCTCCAGGCGCTTGCGGTCGAATTCGCGCACGTCGTACTTCGCGAGCGCGGCTTCGATGTCCCCTTTCCGGCCGACTAGCTGGATCGTGAAGTTGGGCGGAAGCTCGCGCAACGCCTGGACCGCACCCTCGATCTCGACCCGTGGCGCGTTATCGCCCCCCATGGCGTCGAGTGCGATACGAATCACTTACGCGTCCTCAACCGCGACGCGCTGGACGTCTCCGTAGTAGCCGCATGTGGGACAGACGTGATGCGGGCGCTTGAGGTCGTGGCAGCGCGGGCAGGGCTGCAGCGCGATCGCGGCCGCCTTGTAATGCGTGCGCCGGGCGCGCTTCTTTCTCTTGGAAGTTCGTCGCTTCGGGACCGCCATACGTCACCTTTCGTCCTGCTTGCGTTTGGGCGCTGCCAGACCGGTCCACCGGGGGTCGGCGGGCGGCGTGCAGTCACACGGACCTGCATTCAGGTTCTTGCCACACTGCGGGCACAGCCCGCCGCAGTCTTCGCGGCACTGCACAAAGTGCGGCGCGCCGAGAATCAACTCCTCGCGAACCGCCGGCACGAGGTCGATTTCCGTCGCGTCCTCGGGAATGGGATACGCTTCCGGATCGTCCTCGCCTTCCGGGCCCTGCACGAACAGGGCGCGGATCGGGGCCATGACCTCGACGGCCACCGGCTCGAGACAGCGCCGGCACTCGCCTTGGACCCGGGTCTCGAGCCGCGCGTCCCAGTAAAATCGTCCCTCACCGGCCGCGTGCAACCGTCCGCGCACGCGTACCGGGCCCGACAGCGCAACGTCCAGATCCCGAAGACGGGGGTCAGATTCGGCGATTTCGCCAATCGTTTCTACTGGGCCCCGGGTGAGCTCCCGGAGGTCGACTTGCAACATGCGCAGCGAAGCTAAATCCTTGTGGGACTTGCGTCAAGCCAACTCCGACTCGGCGAAAAAGAATGCGACTTCACGCGCGGCGTTCTCGGGAGAGTCGGACGCGTGGATTGCGTTCCGCTCTTTCGACTCGGCGTACAGCTTGCGAATCGTGCCCGGTTTCGCCTCGGCGGGATCGGTGGCGCCAATCAACTCGCGCAGCGCCGCCACCGCATCACGGTGCTCGAGGGCCAGGGCCAGTCCCGGTCCCGATGTCATGAACGTTACGAGCGACCGAAAGAAGGGGCGCTCCCGATGCACGGCGTAGAACGCTTCGGCCTGCCGCGTGCTCAAGTGCACCAGTCGCGCGCCGCGGATCGCGAATCCTGCCTGTTCGAGCTGGGCGAGAATTTTCCCCGTGTTTCGGGCCTGCACCGCATCCGGCTTGACGATGGCGAGCGTGAGCATGGTCTCCCTGGACCTGGCGGTAGATCGTGTTACAGGGTGATGAGGCGGCGAATGAGATCGGCGCGCGTGAGAAAACCTACCACCTTTCCCTCCCGCACGACGGGGAACCGGTCCACATCCCGGCTGTTCATCAAGTTCGCGACATCGGTCAGCGTCTGATCCTCGGCGAGACACAAGACCGATCGCGCCATGGCTTCCTTCGCGGGAATGGTCTTGGGATCGGCCGAGCCGCGCTGAATCTGGCTCTTCGTGGGCGCGCGGAATTCGCCGCTCTTGGTCCGCTGCAGATAGTCGGGAATCAGGAATTTGAGGAGCTCGCGATGACCCACCATGCCCAGCAGCACTCCGCCGTCGTCCACCACGGGCAGGGCACGCACGTCCTGCTCGACCATCATGCGCGCCACGCTGCCGAGCGGGGTCTCGGGGCCGATCGACAACACCCGCGTCGTCATGACGTCGCGAACCAGGAGATGCGTGGGGAGATCCACGGCGGACAGCGCGGGCAGCGCGAGAACGTCAGCCGGGGTCTTCGCGGCGTGCAGCGCCGAGAGCGTTCCAGGATCTGACAGGATGCGAGCGAACGCGCCGACGACCTGGAGATAGGTGGGCGTGTCGCGCGGCGGGGCGACGATGAAAATCACCACGCGCGCGGCGCGGTTCGTGTCCTTCTCCCACCGGATCGCCTCGGGCGCGATCCCGACTGCGGTTTCGAGGTGATGCACCGCTTCGGTGCGAAAATGCGGCAGAAACGCGAATTCACCGACGCTCACCAGATCCTCGGGCCAGGTGTTCTGAATGACGGCCCGCAGCCGACTCGGATCGGCCACCGCCCCGGTCGCCATCAGCCGTCCGGCAAGCTGGTCCGTTGCCTGCTTCACCGTCGTCGCGGTGAGCGGAACGATCACATGCTCGGGACGGAGAATGTCGCGGAGTTTCATCTCGCCTCCGTGAGCAGCGGCACGACGTCGGCGGGGCGTTGCATGACGCGAATGCCGGCCTGCTCGAACGCCGCGATCTTATCGGCGGCACCGCCGCCGGCTCCCGAGACAATCGCTCCCGCATGCCCCATGCGCCGTCCGGGCGGCGCGGTCCGGCCGGCGATGAAGCCGACCACGGGCTTCCGCATGGACGACCGGACGAACTCGGCGGCGTGCTGCTCATCCGTGCCGCCGATTTCGCCGATCATGACCACGGCGTCCGTCTCGGAATCGCCCTCGAAGGCGGCGAGGCAATCGACGAATCGGGTCCCGATGATCGGGTCCCCGCCGATCCCGACACACGTCGATTGGCCAAAGCCGTGAGTCGAGAGCTGATGCACGATCTCGTACGTCAGCGTGCCGCTGCGCGACACGACGCCCACGCGACCGGCGCGGCAGATGTTTCCGGGAATGATTCCGACCTTGCTCTTCCCCGGCGAAATGAGGCCGGGGCAATTGGGACCGATCAGCCGCACGCGGCGCTCGCGCAGATACGGCATCACCCGCGTCATGTCGAGCACGGGAATCCCCTCGGTGATGCACACGATCAGCTCGACTCCGGCGTCCGCAGCCTCGTAGATCGCGGCGGCGGCATTCATGGCCGGGACGTAGATCACGGCGGTGTTGGGGCGTGGATCGGTTTCCTGCATCGCCTGCGACATCAGGTTGAACACGGGAACGCGATCCTCGAAGCGCTCGCCGCCGCGACCTGGTGTCACGCCAGCGACGATGGACGTTCCGTACGCCAGCATCTGCCGCGCATGAAACGAACCGTCGCGCCCCGTAATCCCCTGCACTACGACGCGCGTCCGGTCATCGATGAAAATGCTCACCGGCCGCGCTCCGGACTCGCGAGGTACACGGCCCGCTCGACGGCCTGATCCATGTCGGTGAGCGCCGCAAAACCAGCCTCAGTGAGAATCGCCACCGCTTTCGCCTCGTTCGTCCCCGTCAGGCGGATCACGATCGGCACGCGAACCGCGAGCTCGCGGGTGGCCTGCACGATGCCGTTCGCCACATCGTCGCAGCGCGTGATCCCGCCAAAGATGTTGAACAGGATGGCTCGGACGGACGAGTCGGCCGTGATAATCCGCAGAGCCGCCACCACCTTCTGCGGATTCGAGCTGCCGCCGATGTCGAGAAAATTGGCCGGCTCACCGCCGTAGAACTTGACCAGGTCCATGGTGGCCATCGCCAGCCCGGCGCCATTGACGCAGCACCCCACCGAACCCGTGAGCTTGATGAACGAGAGGCCGGCGGCGCGGGCCAGCTGCTCCGACGGATCCTCAGACTCGGGATCGCGCAGCTCGGCCAGCTTCGGATGCCGCGGCAGCTCGGAATCGTCGATCACGATCTTCGCATCGAGGGGAACGAGCGTCCCGTCGGGTGTGGTGGCCAGCGGATTGATTTCGACGAGCGTCCCGCCGAGCGCCGAGAACGCCGCGTAGAGCCGCTGCATCAATTCCGCCGCGGCTCGCACCAGCTTCACGTCGCGATACAGATGGAACCCGAGCGCCATGGCCTGATGCGGGAGTAGGCCATAGCGAGGATCGATCGTCGCCCGATGGATGTGCTCCGGCGTCTTGCCGGCCACTTCCTCGATATCGACGCCACCTGCCGGACTGACCATCAGCACCGGCGCCCCCGCTTCGCGATCGACGATCAGCCCCACGTATGCCTCGGTGGCGATCGTTGCGGCCGGAACGACGAGCACCCTGCCGACTCTCAAGCCGCGGATGGTCGAGCCGAGAATACGCTTCGCGTGCTCCGCCGCCTCGTCGGGATTGCGTGCGACCTTGACCCCACCCGCCTTTCCCCTCCCGCCCGTGTGCACCTGGGCTTTGATGACCACGGTCCCGATGCGCGAGGCGATGTCTCGTACCTCGGCGGGCGTGCTCGCGATGCTTCCCTCCGGAAACACGATGCCGTACCGGCTCAGCAGCTCGCGTGCCTGATATTCGTGCAGGTTCACGAAGCCGCTCGAGTAATCGTGGTCCCGCTCCGTCCGTCGAGCGCCGCCAGTCCATCCGCCAGCTCGGCGATGACGGCGCGGCCGCCGCCCACTCGGACGAATTCCCCCGCGGCCTCGACCTTCGGCCGCATGCTGCCGGTCCCGAGCTCGTTTCCGGACAAGAGACGAGTCACGTCGTCGAGACCCAGGTGGGTGAGTCGTTCCTCGTGCGGCGTGCCATACCCGCGGTACACGGCCGACACATTCGTGAGAATCAACAGGACGTCCGCGGCGATGCCTACCGCGAGAATGGCGGCGACGCGGTCCTTGTCCACCACAGCATCGATCCCCTCGAGCCCGAGCCCGGGGTCGGTGTAGACCGGCGGTCCCCCGCCGCCGCAGGCGATCACGATGTGTCCGGCGCTGACGAGATCGGATACCATTGCGCTTTCGACGATCTCGAGAGGCCTGGGACTGGGCGCGAGCCGTTGCCACGGCTGGTGCCCGATCGGTTTGCTCGGCCGCGCGAGCTCGGGGTCGTCAGCCGCGCAGCGGGTTTGCGTGATGAGTGTAACCGCTCGTCTCGAAATGCCCGCGCGCGCCAGGGCGTTCTGGAGCGACTGCTGAATCATGTATCCCATCCACCCCGCCGTCGCCGCGACGAGCACGCCGAGCGGCAGCGGCTCGATCGTGGGCGCGGCGATCTCCGTGCGGGCGAGCGCGTCGCCGACCTGCGGGCCGTTTCCGTGGACCAGCGCGATCCGCCACCCCAGACGAGCCAGCTCCACGATCGGCGCGAGGCTTTCACGCGTGTGGCGAAACTGATTGGCAATCGTCGCGCGCTCTCCCGGCGGAGCGACCGCGTTTCCGCCGAGCGCCACGACGATCGTCTTCGGTCCCGAGGCAGAGGGGGTCATGGTCAGCGGTGCGGTCGCACGCCGGGATGTGCGGTACCGACCCCGAGCAGCCGCGTCAGCTCTCCGTACAGCCGTCCAAAGGCTTCGAGATTCCCGGCGCTGAGCGCGCTGTCCGCTGCGGCGGCGAGGCGCCGCACAGCCTCCCAGCGAGCCGTGAGCGAAGTGTCGGCCGGGAGCGCGGGCGTCGTGCCGGTGAGCAGGTTATGCAGCGCGCTGGATGGTGTCGGGCCATTGGCCGCGCGGTCACCCCAGGTGATGTACACCTGGCTCAGCCCCTTCGGCGATTCGGTCGTCGCCGGCTGCACGAACAGCCCCTGCTCCGTCACGAGCGATCCGCCCGCTGTCCAGATGCGGATGAGCCCCGGTGCCGTTTCGGGTGAGCCCAGCAGGTCGGTTGGAAACTGCGTGGGTCCCGCGGCACGCCACACGTGAAAGATGGGACCGCGCGGCGACATGGTCGCGCCGAGGAGCGCGGCGAATTGCGCCGGAGTGCCGGTCTCGAATCCCTGCGCCATCCACATACGCATGCCGCTGTCGGAGGAATCGCGCGGAGCGATGAGCTCGTAGGGTTCTCTGGGCCGGGGTTGCCAGGCGGCCGAGTCGCCGCGGCTGCGCAGCAGCTCGACCACAGCGGCGCGAAATGCGTCGCGCGGAAACGGCAACGCGGTTCCCAGGGCTTCGGGAAGCGAATCCGCGGGCTGGATCAGCGGCGCGAAGATGCGGCCCCAGGCGGTGGCGAGCGAATCGGCGCCAGGGGCGAGATAGAGGACGGTCGTCCCCCGCGCGGCATCGACCACGCCCACGAGCCCGACTCGCAGGTACCGCACCAGCTCGTCGCCGCTGCCATCCGGCCACGCGATTCCGCGCGACAGCGGGAAGTAATCGCTTGCGAGATACCCGTACGAAAGCCACATGAGCGTGCCGCGATTGGTCACGAGCGGTATCGGATCATCGAACGTGGCGAAGGGCGCGAGCCGCGAGAGCCGCTCGGCCGCGTCGCGACGCCACAGGAGCAAGACGCCATCGGTCTCGTGGCGCGCGAGCTCGGGACTCTGGAGCACCCACGCGAGCGCGGTGCGTCGCCACCACCCACTGAGCGGGATGCCGCCCGTGCGAGTCTCAGGCCAGGTGTCAGGCGCCGCGACGGCGAATTCCCGAAATCCCGGACCATACCAGAACACCGAATCGCGGGTGGCCACCGGCGTCAGTGCCAGTCCGGAATCGATCTCGAGGGCGGCCAATGGTCGATCGGTATGCGCCAGCGCTCCGCGATGTTGATCGTTCCAGGCAGGCGGAGTGAGCGGAGAAGACGCCGAGGTCGAATCGCGCACCGCCGGCAGAACCGTGGGCGACGGAACCACGAGCCAGCGCGGCAAGGGCGCGCTCGCGGGACCTGAAGCTCCAGGTGACGAGGCCGTGAGCGCCGCGCCCGCGATCTGCGCGTGGCGGCTCCACTGGGACGACCGGCGCACCATCGCGCCGACGCGATCGGGATCCCACACCGGCACGTGACTCAACGCGGCCGCCAGAGTCGGGAAGCCGTGCGGCAGCTCTCCCTCGTTCCACTCGGCACCCAATGCGATGCGCTCGAGCGGTCCGATGCGGACATCCGGCGCCGTCACACCGCCCCGCACGATGTTCGGGACGATGAGATAGACCAGCAACGCCACCGCGAGCAATGCCGCCCAGGCCATGCCGAGCGCGCGGTTGTGATCGCGAACGATCCAGACGATGCTGGCGATGCACGCGACCGCGGCGCAGACCGCCACGAACGGCGCGCCGGGCAGGCGCACCACCAGTGCTCCCCGGTCGAGGCTTCCGTGCAGGCCCGCCACCACCTCGGCGGGATCGAGCATGGCGCCCCGGAGCAGCGCGACGCCAAGCAATGCAAGCAGCACACCAAGATGCGTACGGGCGTGTGCGCTCGCGGTCGGGCGCCAGCCGGTGAACCGCAGCGATCCGATCCCGAGGTAGAGGAGGGCGATCACGAGCACCGCGGCCAGCGTGGCACGCAGCGCGAAGCGCTGGAGTGTGACGGCCCAGGGGAGCGCGCCGAGGTAGAAGCCCAGGTCGCGGTGCAGCACCGGGTCCGTCACGCCGAACCGCGGCGGCTTCGATGCGAGCAGCGTCTCGAGCCACCAGTCGCCGGTGCCCATGGCGAGCAGCAAGCCGAACGCCAGTCCGAGCGCGATCGTGATCCCGAGCAGGGTGCGCTGCGGCACGGCTTCCACGATCTCGAGATCGCCGAGGCGGCGCGGCAGCTGCACCGATCCGATCGCGCGATACACGTTGTAGAAGTTGGCGACACCCCAGGCGATCGCGACCAGGAGCACGAGCCCGCGAACCAGCCGGGCGAAATCCCGGGTGGCCAGGTACACGTCGGCTCCCGCGCTGCCCAGAGTCACCGCCCACGCGCGCTCAGCCGTTTCGATCGCCACGAAACGGCCACCCACGAGCAGCGCCATGAGCACGCCGAGTGCGAGCACGAGCGTGTTCCGGCCCCGCGCCGGCTTTACCGCGGGACGCGCGCCGCCTTGAGCCAGGTATCCACCTCTCGCTGATTGGATTGCAACGCCTGTTCGCTTTGCGATTCAAATCGGAGCACCAGGACCGGCTGCGTGTTCGATGCCCGCAGCAGTCCCCAGCCATCAGGAAAGGTGATTCGCACGCCGTCCAGGCGCGAGACGGGATATTTCGCGCCAAAGTGCCGGGCGGCAGCCTCGACGATCGCGAATTTCCGCTCGTCGGGACATTCGACGCGGATCTCCGGCGTCGAGACGGTGGCCGGCACGTCCATGAGGAGGTGCGAGAGCGGGCCGTCGTGCTCCGCGAGATAATGCAGCAGGCGCGCCGCCGCGAACAACGCGTCATCGAATCCGTACCAATCACCCGCGAAAAACAGGTGCCCGCTCATCTCGCCCGCGAGTGGCGCGTCGAGCTCCTTCATTTTTTGCTTGATGAGCGAGTGTCCGGTCTTCCACATCACGGGCTTCTGGCCGGCCCGCTCGAGCTCGCGGCCCAGCACATCGGAGCATTTCACGTCGAAGATGACGGGATGCCCGGGCCCCATGCGCCGCGACAGATCGCGGCCGAACAGCACGAGGAGCAAATCTCCAGGAACGATGCGGCTCTGCTCGTCCACGGCACCCAGCCGGTCGCCATCGCCGTCGAACGCCAGTCCCAGCTCCGCGCGTTCCTCGAGAACTCGCGCCCGCAGATCCTCGAGATTCTCGGGAACCGTCGGATCCGGATGATGATTGGGAAACGTGCCGTCCGATTCGGCGAACAATGGAACGACGTCGGCGCCGAGCTGGCGCAGCGTGTCGATCGCCACGAGGCTCGTCACGCCGTTGCCGCAGTCGACGACGACTTTGATGCGGCGCCGGAGGGGTGTGTTGTGCGCGACGACGGCGTCGCGATACCGCGTGAGCAGATCGGGAATGGCCTCGCGCGTTCCTCGGGCACCTGGGCTCGGGGCAGTGGCGGCGCTCTCCAGGTCTCGGCGCAGCTGTTGGATCGCTTCGCCGTACACCGCTTCACCGCAGAGCACCATCTTGAACCCATTGAATTCCGGCGGATTGTGCGACCCGGTGACCTGCACGCCGCCGTCGACCTGGAGGATGTGGGTGGCGAAATACAGCGCGGGTGTCGGCACCTGCCCTACGTCCAGCACCGTGGCTCCGGCGTCGAGGGCGCCCTCGATGAGGGCCGCCTGGAGCGAGGCGCCCGATGGCCGGTTGTCGCGACCCACGGCAATTCGTACCGCACGCCGCACCCGAGCCGCGGCGCGACGCGCGAACGCCGAGCCGATGCCGCGCGCGATCGCGGGCGTGAGCTGATCGCCCACGGTGCCGCGGATATCGTATTCACGGAAGATCACGGCGGGGAGGTCTCGCGTGCTCATCGGGACCCGCCCTCACTCAATCGCGCGGCAACGACAGCTGCGGCGGCGTGGGAGGACCGGGAACGGCGACCGTCGTGGCTCCGATGCTCGCGCCGCTCGAGCGCGCCAGATCCAGCAGCCGGCTCGGAAGGATGCCGAACACGAGCAACGCGGCCACCGAGGCCGCCACCACGATGCCCGCGAGCGGACCGAGCCGCGCGCTCGTCGGCCGCGCATCGGCCGGCTCCGATTTCATGTACATCGCCATGATCACCGGGAGGTAGTATCCCGCGGAGATCGCGGTGGCGATCACGAGCAGTGCGGCGAGCACGCCCTGCCCCGCACCGGTGGCGGCGATGAGGATGTACCACTTCCCGATAAAGCCCGCCGTGCCGGGGAATCCCAGGAGCGAGAGCATGCACACCGCGAGCGCAAACGCCATTCCCGGACGCGCCGCCGAAAGCCCCGAGAGATCGTCGATGCGCACGTCGCGCTCGCCGTGGCTGCCCAGGCTCGCGAGCACCGCGAACGCCGCGAGGGTCATGAGGATGTAGGCGATGAGATAGAAAACGAACGCCGCCGATCCCACCGCGGTGCCGGCGCTGACCGCAACCAGCAGATACCCCGCATGCGCCACGGACGAGTACGCCAGCATCCGCTTCACCGTGCGCTGCGCCAGCGCGACCAGATTCCCCGCGAGCATGGTGATCGCCGCGAGCCACCACACGATCTGGTGCCACACGGCCACGGTCGAGAACGCCTCGGTGAGCACGCGGAACAACGCGGCGAACGCCGCGGCTTTCACGCCCGCCGCCATGTACGCGGTCACGGGAGTCGGCGCGCCATCATACACGTCGGGCGCCCACATGTGAAACGGCACGGCGGCGATCTTGAACGCAAACCCGACGAGCAGCAGTCCGAGCCCGAGCAGGAGCATCGTGCTGTGTCCCAGCTCGAGCGCCTGCACCTGCGCGCCGATGAGCGTCAAGTTGGTGGTGCCCGTAGCGCCATAGATGAGCGCAATGCCGTAGAGCAGGAAGGCCGAGGCGAACGCTCCCATGAGAAAGTACTTGAGCGCCGCTTCCGCCCCGCTCGGACTGCCGCGGTCGATCCCGGAAAGGACGTAGACGCAGATCGACATCAGCTCGAGGCCCAGGAAGAGCACCATGAGGTCTTCGGCGCCCCCCATCAGCATCATGCCCAGCGTGGCGAACACGAGGAGCACGTAGTATTCCGGCGCGAGCAGCGCCTCGCGCTCGAGGTAGTCGCCCGAAAGCAGCACCGTGAGCGCACCCGTCGCGAGAAACAGGCCGTCGGTCACGAACCGGAAGTCGTCGACGGCGATCATGGCCGCGAGGCCCGCGGACCGGGCGGAATTCCACCACAGCCACCACACCACGCCGCCCGTCGTCACGAACGCGGCGAACGTGAGCCATCCCGCGAGCCTCAGGTCCGCCGCCGTCCGGTGCCGCACCGCGACCACCAGCAGAATGATCATGCTCCACGCCACGAGCACGAGCTCGGGGGCCAGGGCGATCAGCAGGTCACCGTAGCGGGAGAGGTCCAGGCTCACTTGGGCTTTACGGTATCGATGAAGTGCTGGGCCGACGGCTGCATGCGCTCGAGGAAGGGTTTGGGATAGACCCCGAGCCACACGATGCAGGCGATGAGCGGAGCGAGCACGGCCACTTCGCGCACGCTCAGATCGAGCAGCGCCCCATTCTCCGGCTTGTCGAGCGGGTTGTAGATCACGCGCTGCAGCGCCCACAGGAGATAGGCGGCGGCGATGATCACCCCGGTCGTCGCGATGGTGGCGGCCACGGGATAGGTCTGGAACGCTCCGAGCAGCACGAGAAACTCTCCCACGAACCCGTTCGTGCCGGGCAAGCCGATCGAGGAGAGTGACACGAGCGTCAGGATGGCGGCGAAGAGCGGCACGACCCGCGCGATGCCTCCGTACGCGGCAACGAGCCGGCTGTGGCGGCGTTCGTAGATCATCCCGACGAGAAAGAACAGCGCGCCCGTCGATATGCCGTGGTTGATCATGACGAGCAGGGCGCCCTGCACGCTTTGCAGGTTGAGCGCCCAGATGCCAAGCATCACGAACCCCAGATGCGCGACCGACGAATACGCGATCAACCGCTTGAAGTCGGGCTGCACCATGGCCACGAGGCCGCCGTAAATGATTCCCACCAGCGCGAGCGTGACGATCGTGGTCTGAATGACTGGGTGCGTGGCGACGGCCGGAAAGAGCGGAAACGCGAATCGCAGGAACCCGTAGGTCCCCATCTTGAGCAGCACGCCCGCCAGGATCACCGATCCCGCCGTGGGCGCTTCGGTGTGCGCGTCCGGCAGCCAGGTGTGCAGCGGGAACAGCGGCACCTTGATCGCGAACGCGAGGAAGAACGCCGCGAACAGCCAGTACGCGAGCGAACCCACGTCGCCGAGGTTCGCCATGATGTGCTCGTAGGAGAACGAATACACGCCGGTCTTCTGGCCCACGAGGTAGACGAGCGCGATGATGGCGACGAGCATGAGCAGGGAGCCGAACATCGTATAGATGAAAAACTTGATGGCGGCATACAGCCGGTTCTCGCCACCCCACACCCCGATGATGAAGTACATCGGGATGAGCATCAGCTCCCACATCAGGTAGAACATGAACAGATCGAGCGAAACAAACACGCCGATCATCCCGGAGGTCAACACGAGCAGCAGCGCGTAATAGCCGCGCTCGCGCCGGCTCACGTAGTTGTAGCTGCCGAGGACCGACAGCGGGACCAGGAACGTCGTGAGGAGCACGAGAAACAGCGAGATCCCGTCTACGCCTACACTGTAGTGAATGCCCCAGTCGGCCATCCACGGCGCGTCGCACCGGAACTGCATGCCGGCCGTGGGCACGAAGATCCACCACATCGGGACGGAGATCGCGAATTCCCCGAGCGACACGGCAAACGCGAGATGCTTGGCCCATTCGCGGGGAGCGAGCAGCACGAGCCCGGCGCCGATCACGGGCCAGGCGAGCAGCGCGGTGAGAATCCAGTCCTGGTACACGGGCTAGCGCACCGCGGCCCCGAGCACCAGCACCACCCCGACGACGAACAGCATCACATAGAACCCGAGCTCCCCGTTCTGCAGCCGGCTGCCGATCCACCCGACCGCGCGCGACAGGCGCGCCACGCCGTTCACGCCGATGCCGTCGATCAGGTCCTCATCGATCACGTGCCACAACACCTCGCGCGAAAACCACACGATCGGGCGGACGATGACCGCCTGATAGATCTCGTCGACGTAGTACTTCCTCCACAGCACCCTGCCCAGGCCACGTTCCGCGGGCGACTGGCGGGCGGGAACGAGGCGGGCGGGATCGAGCAGCCGCCACGCGGCCGCGATTCCGGCGAGTGCCACGACCACCGCGATCCCGATGAGCGTCCATTCCGTGTGCCGCGCTAACTCGTGCTCCGGAGCGAGCGCATGAGCGGCGCGCGTCACCGGTTCGAGCCAGCTCCCGAGCCGCAGCACGAGCCCACCGCCCGCCGCGCTCAAGACGCCCAGGATGAGGAGGGGGCCGGTCATGACCCAGGGGGCTTCATGCAGGTGGGCGCGCTCGCGCTCTCCGGTGCGATTCGGTCCGTGGAACGTGTACAGCATGAGCCGCGTCATGTAGAACGCGGTACAGAGCGCCGCCAGGAGCCCGATTCCCCAGAAGAGGTACCACACCGGCTCACTCGAGCCGCGGGCGAACGCGGCGGCGAGAATGGCGTCCTTGGAGAAGAATCCTGAAAACGGGGGCACGCCGGCGATGGCGAGCGTCGCGACCCACATGAGCCCGCAGGTCCACGGCAGATGTTTCGCGAGCCCGCCCATGTTGCGCATGTCCTGCGCGTCTTCATGCGAGTGCGTGGCGTGATACGCGCCGTGCATCGCGTGAATCACGCTTCCCGATCCGAGGAACAGGAGGGCTTTGAAGAACGCGTGCGTCGTCAGGTGAAACATGCCCGCGACGTAGGCGCCGCTCCCCACGCCGAGGAACATGTAGCCGAGCTGGGAGATCGTGGAGTACGCGAGCACCTTCTTGATATCCCACTGCTTCAACCCGATCGTGGCGGCGAACAGCGCCGTCACCACGCCGACGCCCGCGACGACCAGGCTGCCGACCGGCGAGAGGGCGTACAGCACCCCACATCGCGCGACCAGGTAGACGCCGGCGGTCACCATGGTCGCGGCATGGATCAACGCCGACACAGGAGTCGGTCCCTGCATGGCGTCCGGAAGCCACACGTACAGCGGGATCTGCGCCGATTTTCCCGTGCAGCCCAGGAACAGAAACAGGGTGATGGCCGTGATGGCGCGGTCGCCCGGGGTGAAGGCGGTCGCTGCGCGGGCAAACACGTCGCCGAACGCGAGCGATCCCGTGTGCTGGAAAATCAGGAACATCGCGACGAGAAAGCCGAAATCGCCGATCCGGTTCACGATGAACGCCTTGAGGCCTGCATCGGCGTTGATCTTCTCGTTGTACCAGAACCCGATCAGCAAGTACGAGCACAGCCCAACGCCCTCCCATCCCACGAACATCACCGGGAAGCTCGCGCCGAGCACGAGCGTCAGCATGAAAAACACGAACAGATTCAGCTCGGCGAAGTAGCGGGCATACCCCGGGTCGTCGTGCATATACCCCGCGCTGTAGATATGAATCAGCGTGCTCACCCCGGTCACGATCAGCATCATGAGCGCGGAGAGCGCGTCGAGCTGGAGCGCGAAGTCCACCTGGAGCTGCCCCACCGGAATCCACGACCAGTACCGGAACACCAGGGTCTCGCCGGGATGCGCGCGCGACAGCTCGAGCACGATCGCGACGGCGAGCGCGAAGGCGGCGGCCAGAACACCGATTCCCACCACCGAGACCGCGCCGCGGCTCGCGCGGCGGCCGAACAGCGACATGCTCCCGTTCACGAGAGCGCCCGCGAGCGGGAGCGCGGGAACGAGCCAGAGCAGCTCGAGCGCGGCCACGGCCTCAGCCCTTGAGCAGGTTGAGGTGCTGCAGATTGACCGTTTCGCGATGCCGGAAGATCGCGAGAATGATCGCGAGTCCCACGGCCGCTTCGGCCGCCGCGACCGCCATGACGATCAGCACGAAGATCTGCCCGACCACGCCGAGGGTCTGGGCCAGCGCGACGAACGTGAGGTTCACCGCGTTGAGCATCAGCTCGACGCACATGAAGATCACAATGGCGTTGCGGCGTATCAGCACGCCCGCGACCCCGAGCGTGAAGAGTACGGCGGACACGATGAGCGACGGCTCGAGCAGCATCAGAGCTGGCGCTTGGCCAGGACCACGGCCCCGACAATGGCGGCAAGCAACAGGAGGCCCGTGATTTCGAACGGCACGAGGTAGACGGTAAAGAGCGGCCGGGCCACGGCGGCGATCATGCCTTCCGATTGCCCTGCGCGAGCCAGGTCGCCCGCCGCCGCCGGGGGCCCGGCGCGCAGTAAGGCGAGCAACTGAATTCCGAGGGCGGCCGCGAGCACCGTCGCGATCGCGAATCCCACCGGCCCCTTCACGTCCGATGCGGTTCCCGGCCCCAGGTTCAACAGCATGATCACGAATAGAAACAACACCATGATCGCGCCCGCGTAGACGAGGATCTGCAACACCGCAATGAACTGCGCGTCGAGCATGACGAACAGCGCGGCAATGTCGAACAGCGTGACCACGAGCCAGAGCGCGCTCGCGACCGTGTTGCGGCGCGTGATACAGAGCAGGGCGCTTGCGATGGCCGCGCCGGCGAACACCCAGAATACGACCAGCGTCGCCGGCACCTACTCTCCCTTCGGGTCAGACGGGTCCCACAGCGACGACACGGGGTGCGTCTGGGCCGACAAGCGCTCGAGATCGTACACGAACCGGTCGCGGCTGAACTCGGAGTTCTCGTAGTGCACGCCCACGTGGATCGCTTCTTCGGGGCAGACTTCCTGGCAGTAGCCGCAGAAAATGCAGCGGAACTCGTCGATCTCGTAAATCAGCGGATAGCGGTTGCCGTTTTCGTCCTCACCCGGGACCAGCTTGATGCAATTGGCCGGGCAGATTTGCGGGCAGAGCCCGCAGGCCACGCATTTGGCCCGGCCCTGCTCGTCCGTGAGCATGCGGTGCGTGCCGCGCCAGCGCGGCGAGATCGTCCAGTCCTTGCTGCTCTTTTCTTCCGGGTATTGCATCGTGACCTTCGGCCGCAGGATGTGGCTGAAGGTGAGCGCCATTCCCTTCAAGGTCGCGCGGAGGTACGACGTCTCCTGCGTCGGCCGTTTCATGACCTTTACGCCGATGGCCATCAGACCTCTCCTTCTGCCATGGACCCGGCGATCAGCCGGCCGCGATCCAGCACGAAAACCAACGGCACGGCAATCACGATGTTCAGGCCCGCCAGCGCGAGCGCGAACCGCGTGTCATAGGTCCACCCGAGCTGCTCGTGCAACACCCACACGGCGGTCGCGATCACCGCCAGATACACGAGCGCGAGCGGCAGCATGATTTTCCAGCCCAGCGCCATGAGCTGGTCGTAGCGGAAGCGCGGCAGGGTCCAACGGACCCACATATAAAGGAACAGGAAGAATCCGACCTTGATCGAGAACATCACGAACGTGGCGAGCGATTTCCAGATGGACCACGGCGGGGCGTCGTCCCAATGGGTGAACGGGATGTCCCAGCCGCCAAAGAACAGCGTGGCCATCAGCGCCGAAGCGGTGAGCATGTTGGAATACTCCGCGATGTAGAACATCGAGAACTTCATCGCGCTGTATTCGGTGTGATATCCCGCGATCAGCTCGCCTTCCGCCTCCGGAAGATCGAATGGCAGCCGGTTCGTCTCCGCGAACGCGGCGACCGTGAACACGAAGTAGGCGAGCCCGAGCGGGAACACGTTCCAGGTGAAGAGCGACTGCTGTTGCCGGGCCACGACGTCGGACAGCGTCACGTTGCCGGTCAGAATCAGCACTGCGACCGTGCTCATCGTGAGCGCCAGCTCGTAGGAGATCATCTGCGCGCTCGAGCGCAGCCCGCCCAGCAGCGAGTACTTGTTGTTGGACGACCACCCGGCCAGCACGATCCCGTATACGCCGAGCGAGCCGATCGCCAGGATGTACAGAAATCCCACGGGCAGATCGGCCACGACGAGCGGCACGAGGCCCCAGCGGGTCGGCAGCGGAGCCGCGAACGGCACCACCGCGATCGCGAGGAGCGCCGGGATGAACGACATGGCCGGGGCGAGCAGAAACAGCACGCGGTCGGCGGCTGCCGGCATCGTCTCTTCCTTCATCAGATTTTTGAGCCCGTCGGCGGCCGGCTGGAGCAGTCCCTGAGGTCCCACGCGATTTGGGCCCAGCCGGTCCTGCATCCAGGCGCAGATCCGCCGCTCGGCGAGCGTCAGCCCGGCCACGCCCGACATCACCATCGTGAAGACCACGAGGATCTTGATGATCGACGCGACCAGAAAAAACGTCATGCGAGCGCTCCGACGTCCGTCTTGATGTTCTGGCCGCGCGCGCCGATCGTGGCGTAGCGCAATCCCGCAAAGGCCGGCACCGCGCTGGCGAGCTGCTCGAACGCTTCGCCCGCGCCGGTGATCCGGCTGCCCCGCCCCAGCCGCGCGAGCAGCTCCCCCAACACCCACCACGCGGGTTGGGCCATTCCGGGCGCGGTCCTGGCCTGCCAGTACCGCTGCACGCGGCCGTCGCGGTTCACGAACGTGCCTTCTTCTTCCACGCAGTTGGTCGTGGGGAGCACCACGTCGGCCGCACGCACGGCGGCCTGTGCCTCCTCGGGCAGCACCGTACCGATGTACACGAGCGGACCCGCCGGCGCGACCCGGACTTCGGGGTCGTCGAGCACGAGCACGAGCCCGGCGTGCTTGGCCGCGGCGGCCGCCGCGGCGTAGTCGCGACTGTAGCCCAGGAGATCGGCGCCGGTGCCGTTGGGCGCACGCTCGGCGCGCAGCGCGAGATTGGGCACGCCGGCGAGCGGCGCGATGTCGCCCATGACGAGTTGATAGGCCCCCGTCCACTCGAATCCCGCGAGCAGCGCTCGCGCGAGAAACAGCGCTTCGGTGGATGCGCGCGGCGAGACGAAGGCCACGGCGCTGCCGCCCGCGCCGCGCACGATCTCGGCCACCCGATCGAGCGCCTCATCCCAATCGACCGCGCGGTACGCGCCGGTGGGCTGCCGGACCAGCGGCGCCTCGATCCGGTCGCCGCGGTTCATCCAGCGATAGTTCGCGCGTCCGTGGTCGCACATGAAATAGCGGTTCACGTCGAGATTCGGACGCGGCCGGAGCCGCACGACGACCTCGTCGCGGGTATCCACGCTCACGTTGCAGCCCTGCGAGCAGCTCGGGCAGATCGACGCCGTCTTGTCGAGCTCCCAGGCCCGCGCCTTGTGCAGGAAGTCTTTCGACAGGAGCGAGCCCACCGGACACAGATCGACCACGTTTCCCGCCCAGGGATGATCGAGCCGGGCCTCGGGATGGATGCCGATGAAGGCGCGGTCGCCCCGCTCGGACACGTTCAGCACCGGCTCTTTTGCGACATCTTCCATGAATCGCACGCAGCGCGTGCACAGAATGCAGCGATTCGGGACGTACAGCACGTCGGGCCCGAAATCTTCGACAGGATTGAAGCGCTTGGGATAGTCGGGCGTGTAGCGAGTTCTCGGCCGGCCTTCCTGAAACGTGAAATCCTGCAGTTCGCACTCGCCTGCCTGATCGCAGATGGGACAGTCGAGTGGATGATTGATCAGCAGCAGCTCGAGCACGCCGGTGCGTCCGCTCTTGGCCGGTTTCGACTGCGTGTGGACCACCATGCCCTCGGCGACCTGCGTGGCACACGCGATCTGCAGCTTCGGGGTCTTTTCAATTTCGACGAGACACATCCGGCACACGCCGGCGACGGGCAGCCCCGGGTGATAGCAGTAGTGCGGCACGAGCACGCCGGCCTGCTTGGCGGCTTCGATGACCAGCGTGCCCCTGGCCACACTGACGGCGGCGCCGTCGATCGTCAGGTTGACCAGCTCGTCGGGCATCTCAGGCCACCATCGGCCGGCGTTTGCGGCCCACGATGTAGTCCTCGAATTCGTCGCGGAACTTCTTGATCCCGCTCACCACGGGCGCGGCGCAGGAATCCGACAGCACGCAGATCGTCTTGCCGGTCATGTTCTCCGAGACGTCGAGCAGCAGGTCGAGATCGGACATCGTGCCGTTGCCCGCCAGGATACGCTCGAGAATCTTCACGGTCCACGCGGTGCCCTCGCGGCACTGCGTGCACTGCGCGCACGACTCGTGGGCATAGAACCGGGCGAGCCGCATGATCTGGTAGACCATGTCGGCCGTCTCGTCGAACACGATCACGCCGCCCGAGCCCAGCATCGTGCCTTTCTCCACGCACCCCTCATAATCGAGCAGGCACGACTCGGTCTCGTCCCGGTTCAGGATCGGGACGGACGATCCGCCGGGAATACAGGCCTTCAGGGTGCGTCCGCCGGCCATTCCGCCGGCCAGCTCGTAGATCAGATCCTTGAGCGGGAACCCCATCGCCAGCTCGTAATTGCCCGGGCGCGCCACGTGGCCGCAGACCGAGAAGAGCTTGGTTCCGGTGCTCTTGGGATTCGAAAGGCATAACGCCTTGTACCACGCGGCGCCCCGCGTCACGATGTGCGGCACGGCCACGAGTGTCTCGACGTTGTTGATCGTGGTCGGCATGCCGAACACGCCAAATGCGGCGGGAAACGGCGGCTTGATCCGCGGGTTGCCGCGCTTGCCTTCGAGCGAGTTCATGAGCGCGGTTTCTTCGCCGCAGATGTACGCCCCCGCGCCGCGATGGAGCACGAGCTTCGCCCCGCCCAGCACGCCGGCCGCGGTCGCCTCGGCGAGTGCCTTTTCCATCATGCTCCAGGGCTCCGTGAACTCGCCCCGGATGTAGATGTAGCCGACGTCCGCTTGAATCGCATGCATGGCAATGAGCGTGCCCTCGAGCAACGCGTGCGGCGTCCAGCGCATGATCTCGCGGTCCTTGAACGTGCCGGGCTCCGACTCGTCGGCGTTGACGCAGAGATAGTGCGTCTTCGCCTTGTCCTTCGGCATGAAAGACCATTTCAGGCCGGTGGGAAACCCGGCGCCGCCCCTGCCCCGCAGGCCGGAATTCTTGACCTCGTCGATCAGCGCCGCCGGGGCCATCGCGCGCGCCTTGGTCAGGCCCTGATAGGCGCCCTGTTTCACGGCTCCGGCATAGCTACGCGTGGACGCGTCGCCGAAATGCTCGGAGAGCACGACCGTTTCGCGCGCGTGCGGCTTGTGGGGGAAGCCCATCAGCGATATCTCGCCACGATCTCCGGAACGTTCTCCGGCGTCACATTTTCGATGAAGTCATCGTTGATCATCACGGGCGTCGCGAAGCCGCAGGCCCCGAGACATTCCACTTCGATCACCGTCCAGCGGCCGTCCGGGCTCGTCGACCCGAGCTCGCGCGCGCCGGTGTGCTTCAGGAACGCCTCCACCACGCTCTCGGCGCCGCAGATGTTGCAGGGCGTGGTCGTGCATACCTGGACGAAGTGCCGGCCGACCGGGTGAAGGTGGTACATCGTGTAGAACGTGACCACGCCGCGCACGTAGGCGGGCGTGAGCCCGAGCAGCTCCGCGACTTCGACCATGTTCTGGTCGGAGATGAACCCGCGCGCCTCCTGCACGAGCCAGAGCACCGGCAGCAGCGCCCCCGCCTTGACGGGATAGCGCGGCAGGACCTGCTGCAGGCGTTCGAGCGCGCGCCCCGTGAATACCGGCTCGTACGCTGCCTCACTCGGCAGCGGCGTCACCGTGCTCACCGGTCGATCTCCCCCATGACAATATCGATCGACGCGTTGATCGCGATGAGATCGGAGAGTAAATGACCCTCGGCCAGTTTCGAGATCGCGGAGAGATTGAGAAACGCCGGCGGCCGGATGCGCCAGCGCACCGGTTTGGCGGTCCCGTCCGAGACGAAGTAGTAACTCAACTCGCCCTTGGGATTTTCCACGGAGACGCACGCTTCGCCCACCGGCGCCTTCACGCCTTCCATGACCTGCTTGAAGTGAAAGATCATCGCTTCCATGTCCGTCATCGCGCGCGACTTGGGCGGCAGAATGACGCGGGGATCGTCGACGTTGATGGGGCCGTCGGGCAGGCGGTCCAGGGCCTGCGCCAGAATGCGATTCGACTGGTGGCACTCCTCCAGGCGGACCAGATACCGGTCGTAGACGTCGCCGTGCTCGCCGATCGGGATGTCGAAGTCGTAGGTCTCGTAGTCGAGATACGGCTTGTCCTTGCGCACGTCATAGGCGACGCCGCTCGCGCGCAGCATCGGCCCCGTGAGCGAGTGATTGATCGCCTCATCCCTGCTCATGACGCCCACGCCCTGCGTGCGGCCGGCCCAGACGGCATTGCGGGTCAAGACGCGGTCGATTTCGCCGAGCGTGTTGGGGAACGTGCGCACGAACTCGCGCGCCGCTTCGACGAAACCGCTGGGGATGTCCGCCATGAGGCCGCCGACGCGGGTCAAACTCGTCGTGAGCCTCGCGCCCGTCCACATTTCCTGAAGGTTGTACACCTTCTCGCGCTGCTGAAACGCCCACAGGAACGGCGTGAAGGCGCCGAGATCGATCGACGTGGTGCCAAGCCACACCATGTGAGAGATGATCCGGCTCAGCTCGCACGCGATCACGCGCAGCACCGTGCAACGCGGCGTGATCTCGATCCCCATCAGCCGTTCGGCGGCGAGGGCCAGACCGACGTTGTTCGCCATCGGCGACAGGTAGTCGGTCCGATCCGTGAGTGGAATGATCTGGTTGTAGTGCCGGTATTCGCCGAGCTTCTCGAATCCCGAGTGCAGATAGCCGATGTGCGGGATCACCCGGACCACGGTCTCGCCATCGAGCTCGACGACGAGACGCAGCACGCCGTGGGTGGCGGGATGCTGCGGGCCGATGTTGATGAGCATGTGCTCATTGATGCCTCCCGGCGCCGCCCCCCCACCGTTGCGCTGGCCGAGCGTCAGCGGAATGCGGGCAGGATCACCGTTCGCGTTCACGCCGGTCGTGGCGAGCTCGAGCTCCACGGTGCGCTTGCTCATTCGGAGAACGGGATCGTTCCGCGCTCACCCTTGCGGAGGCGCTCCTGCATTTCCGCGGGCAGGTCTTCGTACGCCTCGGCGATGGACAGCTCTTCCATGGAATAGTGCGCTTCGGGATTGGCCGCCAACGCCTGCCGGACCTGCTCCGCGCGGCTGAACCGCCCGCGCAGCGGAAAGTCTTTGCGCAGTGGATATCCCTCGGCGTAGGTCTCCCACATCAGAATGCGCCGCAGATCGGGATGACCGCGAAAGGTCACGCCGAACATGTCGTAGACCTCGCGCTCGAGCCAATTGGCCCCCGCCCAGATCGGGACGACCGAATCGACCACCAGCTCGGCCTTGAGGTCGAGCTCCACTTTCACTCGCAGGTCGGTCCGCCGGGAAAGCGAGCGCACGAAGTACACGACCTCGAGCGGCCGTTCGCGATCGCGGTACTCCACGGCCGTGATGTCGACCAGATAATCGTACTCCTGTCCCGGCGTGTCGTGCAGCCAGCGCATCACGTCGCGCAGCGCGTCGCGCGCGACGTAGACGTTCGTCTCTCCATCGCGCGCCAAGCCCGAGCGGCCGATCGCGCTACCCCAGGTCGCTCGGAGTGCGTCTGCCGAGGGATTCACGATGACCGGTATTGCTGAATCGAGTTGCCGAACGGCTCGGAAAGCTCGTCGATTTTCTCGGGCGGCATGCTGAGTCCGCGCTCGTCGAGCGGCTGCTCGCTGCGCAGCTCGGGATCGGTGAGCGATTCCCCTTTGATTTTCTTGTGCAGGAGCAGCACGCCGTACAGCAATCCTTCAGGCCGGGGCGGGCATCCCGGGACGTACACATCGACTGGAAGCACGGTATCGATTCCCTGCACCATCGAATAGTTGTCGAAGATGCCGCCCGTCGATGCGCAGGCGCCCATCGAAATCACCCACTTGGGCTGCGGCATCTGGTCATAAATCGTGCGGAGGACCGGCGCGAGCTTGAAGGGTACCCGTCCGGCGCAGATCAGGACGTCGGCCTGGCGCGGGCTGAACGCCTGGCGCTCCATGCCGAAGCGCGCGAAGTCGAAGCGGCTCGCCGCCGTCGCCATGAACTCGATGGCACAGCACGCCGTTCCAAACGGCATCGGCCAGAGCGAATTGGCCCGCGCCCAGTTGACGAGATCGTCGAGCTTGGCGAGCAGCCAGTTGGGACTCTGGCCCGCGACTTCGGTGGTTTGGAGGACGTGCTTCACGACCGCGCTCTTTCCTTATCTGAAGAGCATCTCGGCGCGTGCCTCAGTTCCACTGGAACGCGCCACGCTTCCATACGTAGACGTACCCCACGAACAGGATCAAGAGAAACACGAGCATCTCGGCGAGCAGGAACCCCATCCCGGGGCCCTGAGCGGCGCCGGCCGCGCCGTCCGCGAAGTAGATCGCTCCCCATGGGATCAGGAATACCGTCTCGATGTCGAACACGATGAACAGCATCGCGGTAAGATAGAACTTCACGGAAAACCGCTCGCGGGCGTCGCCCAGTGGTGGCATGCCGCTCTCGTAGGGAGCGAGCTTGGCGGCGGTCGGCTTGTTGGGGGCCGCGAGGTGCGACAGACCGATCAACAGGACGGCGTTCGCGGCCACGAACACGAGGAGCAGCAGAAACGCGATGTACGCTTGATCCATAGATCGGGAGCGGGAACGTATTGCCCGTGAGAAAGCTTGTCAACCAACGAGAGTGGCGTAAGTCTCGGTGCTGCCGATATATTGCGCGCCCATGTCGATCAAGTCCGACCGCTGGATTCGCCGCATGGTGCGCGAGCACCGGATGATCGACCCGTTCGCAGATGAGCAGGTGCGCGAGGGCGTGATTTCCTACGGGGTCTCCTCCTACGGCTACGACATGCGGGTGGCCACGGAGTTCAAGATCTTCACCAATGCCCTCTCGGCCGTGGTCGATCCCAAGCACTTTGACCAGAAATCGTTCGTCGAGTTCTCCGGTCCGATCTGCATCGTTCCCCCGAACTCGTTCGCGTTGGCGCGCTCCGTCGAATATTTCCGGATTCCCAGGGATGTCCTGACCGTCTGCGTCGGGAAGAGCACGTATGCCCGCTGCGGGATCATCACCAACGTGACCCCGCTCGAGCCGGAGTGGGAAGGGTACGTCACCCTCGAGATCTCCAACACCACTCCCCTGCCGGCCAGGATCTATGCCGACGAGGGCATCGCCCAGGTGCTATTTCTCGGCGCGGATCCCGACGATGTGTGTGAGCGGAGCTATGCGGACAAGAAGGGGAAATACCAGGCGCAGACGGGGATTACGCTGCCGAAGCTCTAGGGCTTGCGCCAGTGCGCGCCCATCTGCTCGATGAACTGGTCCGCGACCTCCGGCCCCCAGGTGCCCGCGGCGTAGTTGGGGAAGTGCTCGGGGCGCTTCCCCTCCCAGAAGTGCATCATGGGGTCCACGATGGCCCACGCGGCCTCGACTTCGTCGGACCGCGTGAACAGCGTCGCCTCCCCCAGCATGCAGTCGAGCAGCAGGGTCTCGTATGCCTCGTGGTTCGCCCCTCCGAACACCTCGTTGTAGTCGAAGTTCATCTCGACCGGCACCATGTGCACGTCCACGCCAGGGATTTTCACTTCGAAGCGCAACGAGATGCCTTCATTGGGCTGAATACGGATCGCGAGCACGTTGGGCTCGAGTGCCTCACCCTCGCGGAGCGGAAACATGAGATGCGGGGGTTTGCGGAATTGAATCGCGATTTCCGTGGCCCGGCGCGGGAGTCGCTTGCCGGAGCGCAGGTAGAACGGCACGTCGTGCCAGCGCCAGTTGTCGATCATGAACCGCACCGCGGCGTACGTCGGCACTCCCGAATCAGGAGACACGTTGGGCTCTTCGCGGTATCCCGGAACGGCCGTGCCGTCCACCACCCCCGGCCCGTACTGCCCCCGTACCGAGTAATCGTGCATTTCCTCCGGCGTGATCGGGCGGATTGCCTTCAGCACCTTGAGCTTCTCATCACGCACGGCGTCGGCGGAGAACGTGACGGGCGGCTCCATCGCGGTGAGCGCCACGAGCTGCAGCAGGTGATTCTGGAACATGTCGCGCACCACGCCCGCCTCTTCGTAATAGCGCCCGCGATGCTCGACGCCGACTTTCTCCGCCGCGGTGATCTGGACGTGATGGACGTGCAGGCGGCTCCAGACGGGTTCGAAAATCGAGTTGGCGAACCGGAACACGAGGAGATTTTGAACGGTCTCCTTGCCCAGATAATGATCGATGCGGTAGATCTGGTGCTCCGCGAACGCCCGGCGGACGAGCGCGTTCAGCTCGCGCGCGCTGTCCAGGTCACGACCGAACGGCTTCTCGATGACGATGCGCGTCCAGGGGCGCTCTTCCGGCTCGTGGACGCGTGGTGCGACGCCGCTTTGGGAGAGCTGCGTGATCACCGTGGAATAGAGACTCGGCGGGATCGCGAGGTAGAACAGCCGCCCGCAGCTGGACGGATCGCGCTCGTCCACTTCCGCCAGATGCCGGCGTAGCGCCACGTACGTCTCGCGGTCGCCGAGCTCGCCGGTGATGTAGCTCAGCTTTTCCGCGAATTGATTCCACTGTTCCGCCACCGGCGGCTTCCCGCCGTCGAAACCGAACTCCTGCATATTGACCCGCATGCGCTCCCGGAATTCCTGGTCGGCGAGCGCATGATGGTCGACGCCGACGATCGAGAAATTGTGCGGCAACAACCCGTCGATCATCAGATGGTACAAGGAGGGGATGAGCTTGCGCCGCGTCAGATCGCCGCCCGCTCCGAAGATCACCATGGTGCAGCCCTCCGCGCCGTGGAGCGCGTGAACGGGCGTGGTGACAGCCTCCTGGAGGCGGGCCGGAACGGACAATGGCAGGATCATGAAGACCGCACGGCGTGCCCACCGAATTCATTGCGCAGCGCCGCGATCACCTTCGCGGAGAACGAGTCCTCCTGACGCGAGCGAAACCGCGCAAGGAGTGACAGCGTGATGACGGGAGCCGGGACATCGAGGCGAATCGCTTCGGCCACTGTCCATCGACCCTCACCCGAATCCTCGACGTACCCTCGAATCGACGCGAGTTGCGGATCTCGCGCGAACGCGCGCTCGGCCAGCTCGTTCAGCCAGGAACGGACCACGCTACCGCGGTTCCAGACGGCCGCGATCTGATGCAGATCGAGCTCGAAATCGTTGGACCGCTCGAGGATCTCATAGCCTTCAGCGTATGCCTGCAGCATCCCGTATTCAATGCCGTTGTGGATCATCTTGACGAAGTGCCCGGCGCCCGCGGGGCCTACGTGTGCGTACCCGTCCTGGGGCGCCAGTGCGCGAAAGATCGGCTCGCAGCGCTGCACGGCGCCTTTGGGCCCTCCCACCATCAGGCAGTAGCCGAGCTCGAGCCCCCAGATCCCTCCGCTCGTGCCGGCATCGATGAAGTCGAGCCCGTCTTTCGTGAGCTCGGTCGCTCGCCGCATGGAGTCGCGAAAGTTCGAGTTGCCGCCATCGATCACCACGTCGCCGCGACTCAATGAGCGGCGCAGCTCGCGCAGCGTTTGCTCGACCGCATCCCCCGAAGGAACCATGACCCAGACGATCCGCGGCGCCTTGAGTTGGGCGCAGAGGTTCGCGAGATCCGTGGATCCACGCGCGCCGGCCGTGACGTGGCTCGCGACCGACTCAGCCGAACGGTCATACACCACCACTTCGTGGCCCCCCTGCAGGAGGCGGCGAACCATGTTGCCGCCCATTCGGCCCAGACCGATCATCCCGAGTTGCATGCGTATTCTCCCGCTTTCAAGGCGTGACCCCGAGCGCCGCGAGATCTCGAGCGAGCGCCGGTACTCCGGTGAACAGGACGCCCTGCATTCCGAGGGCTCGCGCCGGTTCGAGATTCCGCTCCCGGTCGTCCACCAGCACTGAACACCCCGCATCAGCCTGGGACATCGCGAGCGCCAGCTCGTAAATGCGGCGTGACGGCTTCAGCACGCCGACCCAGCACGACGAAAAGAAGGTGGTGAAAATTCCGACGAGCCCGAATTGCTGCACGCGATGGACGTTCAAGTCTTGCGATTCGTTGTTGAGCGTCATCAGGCGGTACCGGCCGCTCCGCTCGAGCGACCGCGCGAAGCGGATGGTGTCGGGATACGGCACACTCTGCGCGAACATGAACGCGCGAAATGCATCCCGCGAGAACGGTCTCGGCCGGTAGAACACCGTGGCGTCGAGATACTCGTCGAGCGACATCCGCCCCTGCTCGAAGGAACCGACGGCTTCTTCGTGCCGTTCGGCGAAGTCCTCAGGGTCGAGCGTGAACTCCGCCGCCGCGGCCGCACGCATGGGCGCGTCCCAGCCGTTCGACCCCAGCACTCCCCCGATATCGAAGAACACGTGGGTGATGCTCATGACGTGAGCAGCCCAAGGCCATCGAGCCGCAAGGCCGGCCGTCCCCGCTTGCGTAAGGCCTGGAGATCACCTTCCGCCTGCGCCAGCTCGAGCTGCCCGAACGTGAACGGCTTTCCGGGAATCGAGACATCGCGAGCCGCGTGCTGGGTGATCTGAATGAAGTGACCGACCGCGGGCCCGCCCTTGTGCAGCTGCCCCGTAGAATGAAGGAATCGAGGGCCGTAGCCGAGCGTCGTGGCCACACGCAGCCGATCCCGCAGCCGCTGTTGAATCGTTCCGAGCGTTCGATCGTTCTCGTTCGTGGGCGGGAGATACGCCATGAGTGCGACGTAGTCTCCCGGCTGGATCCGCTCCCAGAATGCCGCGAGCTCGCGCGCGCCGGCCGGGGGAGCGGGGGCGGTCTGCGCCGCAAGCACCCGCTCCGTGTTCGCCTTGCTCTCCGCGACATTCGGCTGATCGAACGGATTGATGCCGAGTATCGCTCCCGCAACCGCGGTGGCGAGCTCCCAGCGGAAAAATTCGCCACCCAGCTCGTAGGGATTCGCGAGACGCGAGCGCAGCACCGGATGTCCCGCTCGCTCCAACGCATCGAGCCCGCTCGCGAGCTTCGTATCGTCGTCGCCTTCCAGCGTGATCGCCGCGAAAATGCGGTCGCCGCCGTACACCTCTGGGCCACCCAACGCCTCACCGGCGATGGGAAGAATGCCCGTGCCCTCTTTTCCGGTACTTTCCGCGACCAGTTGCTCGAGCCACAACCCCAGCATCGTGAGGCGGGACGAAAGCACGAACGTGAGTTTGTTTCTTCCCGCACGCGCGGCCTCTCCGAGGATCGCGCCCAGTTGCACCGCAGGATTCCGGCTGGCGGGCACGTCGGGCCCCGAGCTGCGCGCGGCCTGCTCGGCGGATGCGAGCAGGCGCTCGACGTCGAGTCCGAGCAGCGCGGCGGGGACCATCCCGAACGGGGTCAAGGCCGAGTAGCGGCCGCCGACGTCCGCAGGCGCGGGGAATACCGACCGGAAACCGCGTTCCCGGGCAAGGTGCTCGAGCGGTGTGCCGGGATCGGTGATTGCCGCGAACTGCGCTCCGGGTTCCCCGGCGCGCTTCCAGAAGTAGCGGTAAAAACAGTCCGGTTCGAGCGTGGTGCCGGATTTGCTGGAGATAATGAACAGCGTGCGACCGAGCTCCGCCGCCGAACGCGGGGTTGCGCGCGCGACGGCTTCCGGGTCTGTACTGTCGAGCACGGCGAGCCGCGGAAATCCCTTGGCTGGTCCGAAGAGGTCGGCGAGCACGAGCGGCGCCAGGCTCGATCCGCCCATGCCGCACAGCACCACCCGGTCAAATGCGGTCCGCGCCCCGGACACGAACGGGCTCCAGCCCGCGAGCTGCCCGCGGGTGGTACGCGCCGCATCGAGCCAGCCCAGCCGGTCAGCCAATTCCGGTGTGCGGGGATCGGGTTTCCATACCGTCGGGTCCTTGGCCCAGATGCGGCGAGCGATGTGCCCGTCCTCCAGATGCGCGAGCCGGTGTGCTACGGCCTCGATGAGATTGCCTGTGGGTAGGTCCATGCGTGTCGTCGTGACTACTGGTCCGAGAATGGTGGGCCGAGCAGCGCGGCGGCGTCGGTATCGACGAACCACGTGCCGGGGCGCGCGAGTTGTGCGGGCAGGAGTTCGGGATTCACGGGACCCCGCAGCACTTTGGCAACCTGCGGCGCCTTCTCGCTTCCGGTGACCAGCACGACAATCAGCCGCGCCGTCGCGATGACCGGCGGCGTGATTGTGAGCCGGTTCACGGGAGGTGTCGGGCTCTGAGCGTGTACCACTCTGCGCACCCGTTCGCCCAATGCGGGCGATTCAGGAAACAAGGACGCGGTGTGCCCGTCCGAGCCCATGCCCAGGACGAGAATGTCCAGGGCGGCAGGCAGGAGTTGCTCGTACTCGGCGGCCGCGGCGTTCACGTCCGGACGCTCGGCTTCCATGCGATGAATTTGGCTGGCCGGGATCGCCACCCGCTCGAGCAGAGTCTCGCGCGCCGTGCGATAGTTGCTGGCGGGATCATCGGGCGGGACCGCGCGTTCGTCGACGAAGTAGACGTGCACCCGATTCCATTGCACCCGATCAATGCGTGGCGCGGCCGAGAGCTCGCGATACACGGGACGTGGAGTTTCGCCGCCGGAGAGCGCGATGGCGCATCCACCGCGCGCGCCGATCGCCTTGCCGATTTCCTGAGCGAGCCAGTCCGCGGCGCGCCGGGTCAGCTCACGTCGCTCCGCGACTACCACATTCCCGACCACGTGTCTCCCTCCCCCTCCCCGCCCCACATTTCGATTTTCAAATATATCCCGGTCACCGCAACGCCCGCGTGGCGCGTTCCAGCGCATCTCGGGCCGCGTCGATGTGCTGCACGAGGTCGCGCAGCTCACGGTCCACGGTCGCCGGATCGCCATACCGCAGCGCTTCATTCACCGAGGGGAACACCATCGTGGAATAGCCGTTGTCCATGTCCGAAGCGAACTCGAGGCTGCGGTACCAGGGTCGCGTCCCCAGGCCGTCCGGTCGTGTCAACCTGCGCTCCACCTGCATCAGCCAGTGATTGGCAGCTACCGCCCGGGACGAATCGATTCCAGCAGCGAGCGCGCTGTCCCGCACGGACGCGAATACGCGCGCCGCCACGCCGAGGTTCGCGAGCGCCCCCTTGAGCGGCGCAGTGGAGTTTCCCCAGCGGCGCTGGGCGATGCCGGTGTCGATGCGTGATTCGAGCGCGGTCAGCTCCATCGCAAACGCGGCATAGTCGAACGGAAGGATCGTTGCGTTCGCGAGCCGCAACGTCGCGAGCGAAACGAGCTGAGCCGCAGCGCGATGCGTGACGAATCGCGGATCGCCGAACCGGTTCATCCAATCGTACGAGTCGTACATCGAGTGATACGTGCCGCCCAGCCCCTCGAACCCCACCGCCAGCGACGCGATGCCCAGATGATGGCTGAAGCCCGCGAAATCGGACCCGCCACCGAGATCGTCGAATTGCAGCGCGGACGTGTCGCCCGCGACCACCATTTGCCACGCGTCGTAGACGCTTCCCGGCCCCACCGGATTGGGAACCGCGCGCGTCAGGTCGCGAATGAACGGCTTGAGTGACGGCGCTGCCGCCGCCGTGAAATGCGGTCCCGTCGTGATATCGTCTTCATTCACGTAGGCGACCACCCGCGCCGTGAGCGTGTCCTCGAGCTCCTCGACCCATTCGGTCGAGCCGATCAGACCCCATTCTTCCGCATCCCACGTCGCGAAGATGATCGTGCGGGCGGGCGAGAATCCCCGGCGCGCCAGCTCGCCGAATGCGCGCGCCGTCTCGAGAACGGTGACCACGCCGCTGACGTTGTCGGCGGCGCCCGGGGACCACGCATCGCGATGCGCGCCGACGACCACCCACTCATCGGGGTAGCGCGTGCCGCGCAGCATGCCGAACGTATCCCAGATCGGGTGGAATGCCTGCCTTCCCCGCTCGTTCGTCACCTTGAGCCGGACTCTGGTCGGACCGGGGCCGGTGTGATAGTGGAACGGCAGTCCACCCTGCCACGGCTCGGGGACGGAGGCGCCCTCGAGCTGAGCCAGCAGGCGTCGCGCGTTTCCGTATCCCATCGGGATCACCGGGATGCGCGGCACCGGCAGCGACTCCTCCGGAACACGCTTCGCCCCGGGCGTGGACGGCCAGGAAGGCGTTGTCGGGTCGCCGTTCGAGAGGAGGACGCTGCCGCGCTGGATCCCCTCCGGCGGCCGCATCGGCCCGTCTGGATACACGTCACCACGCACGTAGCCATCGTCCTGGGGGTCTGAATAGAGGATCAGGCCGAGCGCGCCACGGCGTTCCGCCTCGCGTTCCTTGATGCCGCGGAACGATCCGCCGTAGCGTGCCAGCGCGATCCTGCCACGCACGCCCACGCCGAGCGAGTCGAGGGTCTGGTAATCCCGAATCAGGCCGTAATTGACGTACACGACGTCGCCCGTGACGTCGCCGTTGCCACTGTACGCGTTGAATGGAGGCACGGGCGCGGGGATGGTGGCGCCAGCTCCGGGACCAGGTCCGAGCGGCGGCTCATCGAGATCGAGCTGTACAGGAGGCCGCCCTGCGGGCGAGAGAATCCAGGCCGCGATCGTGTCGGGCTGCGGCATATACACGACGTACTGTTTCGTCCAGGTGACGAGGCCGTAGGAAGCCAGTTTGGCGAGCGTATAGTTGCGCGCCTCGGTGTCGGCGGGCGTGCCCGCCATGTGGGGGCGAGCGCTCAGATCACGGGTCATCGCGCGAACACTGGCCGTGTCGGGAATGGCAAGCAGCTGGCGTTCCGAGGCGGGTTGCGCCTGCCGTTGCGCCCCGAGTGGTGCGATCACGGAGACGGACGAGCCGAGCACGAGCAACACCGTCGGTGGCAAGAGGCGCATGGGCGGTGCCGAAGTTATCCGCTTCCCCCGGTTTGCGCCTCTGGAGGAGAAGCGCGACATTCTTGTTTCCATCCGCATGGCCGCTACGCGCCGACTGTTTCCTTCGCTGCAGCGCTGGCTAACGCTGCGAACGCTTCTGCTGCTGTTGTTTTTCTTCGCCGCGTTGTATGCCGCAGCCGTGCCGTTTTATGTCCTGTTCCGGAGCGGGGAGGCCGCGTCCACGCTGGCGCGCGGCACGCAACGCATCGTCTCGGCGATCGCCGACTTGACGCGGCGCGATAACGCGGCCGACGAGGCCCGCCAAATCGCCGAGCGCGCGCGGTCCGCGCGCCGGATCGCCCCTGCCCTCCTCGATTCGCTGCAAGCGCTGACCGTCGAGGTCGGCGCTCCGCCCACCCCGGGGTTCCAAGGCGATCCTCAGTTCAGCGCCGCGCTCGCTCGGGGAGACTCGCAGTTTCTCCAGATCGCCGCGGCGCTACGGGGCGTCGCGGCTCTGCTCGAGCGCGGCGACCGAAGCCGCGCGGCTCGGGGGCTTGCCGTTGCCGACTCCTTGATCCGCGACGCGGCGGAGCAATCGCTCGTCGTGGCGTCCCGTGGCCGGGAAGTGCTGGAGACGTTGCAGGGCGCCATGGACGGCGCGGTGCGCGAGACGCGGCGCGATCTGATCCTCTGGCTTGCCGTGGGAGTGCTGCTCACGTGTCTCGGACTGTTCGCGCTGCGACGCCGATTCTCCGTGCCGCTCGATGCCCTGGAGCTGGGCCTCGCTCGCGTGGCGGAGGGCGATTTGAACACGCAGCTCCCCGTCACCCGCATGGATGAAGCCGGGCGGCTCGCGTCGCATTTCAATCAGATGACCGCGGTGCTGCGTAACCGCGCGGAAGAGCAGGGCCGGTTTGCGGCCGCGGGCGAGCTGCTGGCTGGAATCGCTCACGAGGTCAATAACCCGCTGATGGCGATCGCGGCGCATGCGGAAAACCGGCTCTCCGAGCCCGGGCTGACGGCGGAACAGCGCGAGGAGATGCAGCAGGTTCTGCGTCAGGCGCAACGCGCCACGAAACTGTTGCGCGGCTTGTTGCGGTTCGTGCATTCCACCGAGTACCGGATCTCGAGCGTCAACCTCAACGACGTGGTCCGAGGCGCGCTCGATCTCGTTTCGTACCGGTTTGGGGTCGATGAAATCACGGTGGGCGGAAAGCTCGATGCCGAGCTTCCCGCGGTCGCGGGCGACGCCATCCGGCTCGAGCAGGTACTGGTCAATCTCCTGTCGAACGCCATCGACTCGCTGCGGCTGATCAAACCGCCCCGCCACCTCACGGTGGATAGCTGGGTCGAAAGCGGAGCAGTGTGCGTCGCCGTCTCCGATAACGGGCCGGGCATTGCCCCGGACGTGCAGGGCCGTCTGTTCCGTCCATTTGCGACGACCAAAGGCCGGCGCGGGACCGGACTCGGACTGTATATCTCGCGCCAGATCGCGCGCGAAGCGGGCGGAGACTTAACTCTTGCCCAGCCGTCGGGATCGGAAGGCGGGGCACGGTTTGTGATGCGACTTCCCGCAAGCGCGTCGGTCGCTGCGCGCGAGCCGCGCGCTGCATCTCCGCCGGCGGCGACGCCTGCACCAGCAGCCAAAAGCGGTGCACGGGCCGAGCGGCTTCACGGCGTTCGGATTCTCATTGTGGACGATGAAGAGCCGGTCCGAAAGCCAATGGCGAGATTCTTGAAGCGTCGCGGAGCCGAAGTCACGGAGGCGGGTGATGGTGCGGAAGCGCTGGCCCAGCTCGAGCGCAGCGACGCCGATGTGATCATCGCCGATTTGCGCATGCCGCGGATGAGCGGCTCGGATCTGTTTGCCGCACTCGAGGTGAAACGGCCGGCGCTGGCGCAGCGTATCCTGTTCTTGTCGGGTGACGTCTCCCAGCTTGCGAAGCCCGGCAGCACCCCGGTCCCGCGCGAGCGGGTGCTCGTCAAGCCGGTAGAGCTGGGGCAGCTGGAAGCACGGGTCGTGGAATTTGTGGCGCAAGCGACGGCGGCCGAGTCTCTTTCGAAAGTGGCGGGAGAGCGCTCAGGGTCGCAGCCGGGGGTGGATGGGGGAGGAAACGGGGGAGAGTGAAGCCATGACGAAATCCGAACTGCTCATCATTGTCGTACTCCTGTTTACGGTCCTGATGCGCTTCGCGATCATCCTGGGCGTGGCGTATATGCTCGTGCCGCGCGGCGTGACGTGCCCGCGCTGTGGGTTGGTCATGACGCCCATCCGAAATGTTGTCCTGGATCGACTCCTGCCGGTGCTGCAGCGTCGCTGGTGTCTCGACTGCGGTTGGAATGGCGTCACGCGGCGCGCCCGCCCTCGGACCACGCCCCCGCATGCGGGTGCTCCCCGCCCGCAGACCAAGAGCGGCACGCCCTGATCACTCGGCGGAGATGAGCCGCACGGCCCGCTCGTACAGGAAGTAGTCCCACGCCCAATCGAGCAGGACGACCAGCTTGTTGCGAAACCCGATGAGCTGGATGATGTGCACGAACAACCAGACGAGCCACGCCACGAATCCCTTGAAGGCGATCCCGTGGATGTAAGCAACCGCCGCGTTGCGGCCGATGGTGGCGAGCGTTCCCGGGTCGCGGTAGCGAAATGGCTCGGGCGGTCGGCCCCGGAGCTGGCGCGCGATGTTGAGGGCCGCGGCCCGGGCCATCTGGATCGCGACGGGCGCGAGCATCGGCAATGGTTGACCGTCGACCTCGAGATACGCGGCATCGCCGATCACGTAGACACCGGGATGCCCTTCCACCTGCAGCGTGGGTTCGACGGCAATGCGTTGCTGGCGCCCGGTCGGTAGTCCGAGCTTCGTGGCAACGACGGCGGCCCTGACCCCGGCCGCCCAGATCAGCGTGTGGGCGGAAATGACCTGCCCGCCGCGCAGGCGAACGGTACCCGGCTCGTAATCGTCGACGATCGTGGACAAGCGCACGTCGACCTGCTTCCGCTCGAGCGTGGCGAGGGCGGCGGCTTGCAGGCGGGGCGGCATCATGCCGAGCAGATGGTCCGCCGCCTCGATGAGCACGATGCTGACCTCTTCGACGTGGACGCGTGGATAGTCCTTGGCGAGCACGAGACGCGACAGTTCGGAGAGCGCGCCGGCCATTTCGACGCCGGTCGGGCCGCCACCGACGATCACAAACGTGAGCAGGGCGCGCCGCCGCTCGGCATCGGGTTCGAGCACGGCCTGTTCGAACGCGCGCAGCACGTGATTGCGGATGAGGACCGCCTCGTCGGGATCCTTGAGTCCGAGTCCGTAGCGTTCGACGTGTGATAGACCAAAGAAATTCGTCTCGCCGCCGACGGCCAGAATACAAAAGTCGAACGGGATGTCTCCGCTGGTCGTGTGCACGCGCCGTCCGGGAGCGTCGAGACCCGTGAGGTCCGTCATGCGGAACTCGAAGCGCGGCTGGCCGCGCAGGATCGTGCGGACGGGACGGGCAATGGACGAGGGTTCGAGGCCGGCGGTGGCCACCTGGTAGAGGAGTGGCTGGAACACGTGATAGTTATGACGATCGATCAAGACGACGCGTACGGGGATGTGCTTGAGCGCGCGCGCCGCGGCGAGGCCCCCGAACCCGGCGCCGACGATGACGACGGTGGGGAGCGCCGGCGCTTGCTTCGCGCCGGTTTGGACGGGTATCATCATCGCGGTTTCACCGATTTCCCCCATCTCCCGCGCGGAGCCAGCATGCGCCGGCTCGAGACTCTGTGGCGTTCGCTGATCGGCCAGAAGATCATCATGGCCGTCACGGGCCTGATTCTGTTTCTGTTCGTGGTCGCGCATTTGTTCGGTAATCTGAAGGTGTTCGAAGGACCCGTACGATTCAATGCGTACGCGAATGGTTTGCGAACGGTAGGAACCCCGTTCTTCGCGACGGGGCAGCTCTTGTGGGCGGCCCGGATCGTGCTGCTGGTGTCGCTCGGCGCGCACATCTGGGCCGCGGTCGTCGTGTCCCGGGCCAGCTGGGCCGCTCGGCCAACCGCCTATCGCCGGCTCGTGCACGCCGAAACCACTTACGCCGCGCGCACCATGCGCTGGGGCGGCGTGTTGATCTTTCTGTACGTGCTCTATCACCTGCTCGATCTCACGTTCGGCCGGGCCAACCCGAGCTTCATTCCGGGCAACGTCTATCACAACGTCGTCGCGAGTTTTTCCAACTGGCCTGTCACGACGGTCTATGTCGTGGCCATGCTGATTCTCGGATTCCACCTCTACCATGGGCTGTGGAGCGCGTTGCAGAGCCTGGGGCTGAATCGCGCGCCCACGGATAGCTGGCGCCGCGGGCTTGCGGCCGTGATCGCGGTGGCGATCGCGGCCGGATACATCATCATTCCGGTTTCCGTGCTGCTGGGGTTGGTCCGATGACGTTCACGCTCGATCCGGCGGTCCCGGCGGGGCCGCTCGAGATGAAATGGACGCGGTACCGGGCCGACATGCGACTCGTGGCACCTGCCAATCGCCGCAAGTATCGCATCGTCGTGGTCGGCTCGGGCCTGGCCGGCGCATCGGCGGCGGCATCGTTCGCCGAGCTCGGGTATCAGGTGTCGTGTTTTTGCTTTCAGGACTCGCCCCGACGCGCCCACTCGATCGCGGCGCAAGGAGGCATCAACGCCGCGAAAAATTATCCCAACGATGGTGATTCCGTTTTCCGATTGTTCTACGACACGGTGAAAGGCGGTGATTTCCGCGCCCGCGAAGCGAACGTGTACCGGCTGGCCGAGCTGAGCGTCAACATCATCGACCAGTGTGTAGCGCAGGGCGTGCCGTTCGCGCGGGAGTACGGGGGATTGCTCGCCAATCGCTCGTTCGGCGGGGTGCAGGTAGCGCGGACGTTCTACGCGCGCGGGCAGACCGGCCAACAGCTACTGCTCGGCGCGTATCAGGCGCTCGAACGCCAGATCGGCCTCGGCCAGGTGGCGATGTACACGCGCCACGAGATGCTCGAGCTCGTGGTCGTGGACGGACGGGCGCGCGGCATCGTGGTGCGCGATCTCGTGACGGGTGAAGTCACGGGCCACGTGGCCGACGTCGTCGTGCTCGCGACCGGCGGTTACAGCAACGTCTACTACCTGTCGACCAACGCGAAGGGCTGCAACGTCACGGCGATCTGGCGCGCGCACAAGCGCGGGGCGGCGTTCGCGAATCCGTGTTTTTCGCAAATCCACCCCACCTGCATTCCACCATCCGGCGACCACCAATCGAAGCTCACGTTGATGAGCGAGTCGCTGCGGAACGACGGGCGGATCTGGGTTCCCCGCCGGCCGGGCGACGAGCGCGTTCCCGGTTCGATCCCCGATGCCGAGCGTGACTACTACCTCGAGCGGCGCTATCCCAGCTACGGGAATCTTGTCCCGCGCGATCTCGCATCGCGGCGCGCCAAGGAAGTCTGCGACGAAGGCTGCGGCGTCGGCCCCGGCGGTCACGGCGTGTATCTCGACTTTCGCGACGCGATCGCCCGTCTGGGCCGTCAGACGATCGCGGAACGGTATGGCAACCTGTTCGAGATGTACCAGCGCATTACGGGAGAAAATCCGTATGACGTCCCGATGCGGATCTACCCCGCCCCGCACTACACGATGGGTGGACTCTGGGTGGACTACAATCTCATGAGCACCATCCCGGGTCTGTTCGTCGCCGGTGAGGCAAATTTTTCGGATCACGGGGCGAACCGGCTCGGGGCGAGCGCGCTCATGCAGGGGCTCGCCGACGGATACTTCATCCTGCCGAATGCCATCGGGAACTATTTGGGAGGCACGAAGCTCGAGGCCGTGGCGCCCGAGGCCGCGGAGTTTGGCGACGCGAGGCACGCGGCCGCGGAGCGTACCGAACGCCTGCTCGCCGGTCGCGGTCACAAGAGCGTCGACGCGTTCCACCGTGAGCTGGGCCGCCTGATGTGGGACGCGTGCGGCATGTCGCGCAGTCGCGAGCAGCTGCGCCAGGCCATGGAGCGCCTGCCGGCACTCAGGCGCGAGTTCTGGGACACGGTGTACGTCGGCGGTACGGAGACCGACCTGAATCAGAACCTGGAGCATGCCGGACGCGTCGCGGATTTCCTGGAATTCGCGGAGTTGATGTGCCGCGACGCGCTCGAGCGCGAGGAATCCTGCGGCTGTCATTTCCGCGAGGAGTTTCAGACGGAGTCGGGCGAGGCGAAGCGCAACGACGAACGCTTCAGCTACGTGGCCGCGTGGGAGTACACCGGGGCCGACTGTCCAGCCGCGCTCCATAAGGAGCCGCTGCGCTACGAGGCGGTCCGTCCCACCGAGCGGAGCTACACCTGATGCGCCTCACGCTGCACGTGTGGCGGCAGCCCCGCGGATCGGCGGCGGGCAGGTTCGTTCGCTACGAAGTTCCCGATGCGACGAGCGATATGTCGTTCCTCGAGCTCCTCGACGTCCTGAACGAACAGCTGCTCGCGCGGCACGAAGAGCCCGTGGCCTTCGACAGCGATTGCCGCGAGGGCATCTGTGGCGCGTGTGGCGTGGTCATCAACGGCGAGCCCCATGGGCCGCAAACAGGCACGGCCACGTGCCAGCTGCATCTGCGCCACTTCCCCGACGGCGCCGAGCTGTGGGTCGAGCCGTGGCGCGCGCGCGGATTTCCCGTCGTCAAGGATCTCGTGATCGATCGCGCGGCGTTCGATCGGATCATTCAGGCCGGCGGGTTCATCACGGCGCGAACCGGCAGCGCGCCCGAAGCGAACACGACGCTCGTACCCAAGCGCGACGCCGAAACGGCGATGGACGCGGCCGAGTGCATTGCGTGCGGCGCATGCGTCGCCGCTTGCCCCAACGCCTCCGCCATGCTGTTCGTCGCAGCTAAAACCTCGCACCTGGGACAGCTGCCGCAGGGCCAGCCCGAGCGCTACAGCCGCACCATTGCGATGGTCCGGCAAATGGAGCGTGAGGGATTCGGGTCGTGCACCAATCACGCGGAGTGCACGGCCGCGTGCCCTAAAGAGATCAGCATCGACTTCATTGCCCGCCTGAACCGCGATTTCCTGACCGCCGTACGGCAGGGGGCGGCGGCGCCGCGCGTCGAGGAGGCCGAGCTCTAGAGCGTTACCGCCTGCATGGTCTCTTTCACGTGCTCGGCCGAGTTGGCGAGCGCCGCCTGCTCGGCCTGGGACAATGCGATTTGCACCACGGCCTCGAGACCCCGCCGTCCCAGCTTGCAGGGCACACCGACGAACATTCCTTTCAACCCGTACTCGCCCTCGAGCCACGCGGCGCAAGGCAGAATGCGCTGCCGGTCGAGCGCGATCGCCTCGACCATCTGGACGACCGCCGCCGACGGGGCGTAGAACGCGGACCCGGTTTTGAGCAGCGCCACCACTTCCGCCCCTCCATCGCGGGTCCGCTGCACGATCCGCTCGAGCGTGGCCGCGTCGAGCAGGCTCGTGACGGGAATCCCGGAGATGCTGGCCGAAGAGAGCACCGGAACCATCGTGTCGCCATGGCCACCGAGCACCATGGCCTCGATATCCGCCACCGAGGCGTGCAGCGCTTCCGCGAGGAAGGCTCGAAACCGGGCGGTATCGAGCACTCCCGCCATGCCGAGCACGCGCTCGCGCGGAAACCCCGTGACTTCCCGTACCACCCAGCACATGACGTCGAGCGGGTTCGAGACGACGATCACAATGGCCTGGGGGCAATGACGCCGGATTTCCAGGGCGACCTTTTTCACGATCCCGGCATTGGTACGGGTGAGATCATCGCGGCTCATGCCCGGCTTGCGCGCGATGCCGGCCGTGACGACCACGACCTCGCTGCCGGCGGCGGGGAGATAGTCGTTCGAGCCCACAATCCGCGTGTCGAAGCCTTCGATCGGTCCCGACTCCCACTGGTCCAGCGCCTTTCCCTGCGGCAGCCCTTCGACGACGTCGACCATGACGACCATGCGCGCGAGCTGCTTCTCGGCCAGCCGCTGCGCCGCGGTCGCGCCGACGTTTCCAGCACCCACGACCGTCACTTTGTTGAGCATCTCCCCTCCCTTGAGCCTCCCCTCAAACGCGGAGCTCGGAACGCGGAACGTCAGTCCGACGTTCAGTTCCGCGTTCCGTCTTCCGCGTTAGCCTTACCCGCCCCTCGT
Organism: Gemmatimonadales bacterium; assembly: GCA_035517615.1. Lineage (GTDB taxonomy): Bacteria > Gemmatimonadota > Gemmatimonadetes > Gemmatimonadales > GWC2-71-9 > AG25. Next base: position 45,519 of record DATIYM010000033.1, on the reverse strand, counting down.
ATGCATCTCCCGATGCGGATCGGCCCGCAGGCGCTCGAGGGGATACAGAACTCCGCGGGACGTGAGGCGCAACCGATCGAGGGCGCCGCGATCGATTCGGGTGCGCCAGGCGGCCTCGATGAGCCCCGCCAGCTCCGATTCGCCTCCGCGCCGCAGCGGCTCGCGCAGGTCGATCCCGGACTCGGCGTACAGGCACAGAAGCAGCGTTCCGTCGGCCGTCAGGCGCGCTCGATCGCACGTCTCGCAGAACGGCGCGGTGACCGATGCAATGATTCCGAACGTCGTGCCGTCCGCCAGGCGAAATCGGTGCGCCGGCGAAGCGCCGCGCTTGCCGGCATCGAGCGGTTCCGCCGGCCCAGAGGCCCGCGTGATACGCTCGAGAATCTCGGCCGCTGGAACAACCTGCTCCCGCGTCCACCGCGTTGCACCACCGACGTCCATGTACTCGATGAACCGCGGCTCGGCGTTCACGCTGCGCGCGAAGGCCACGAGATCAGCCAGCTCGTCGTCATTGAACCCGCGGATCACGACCGTATTGAGCTTCACGACCTTGAAGGCCACCCGGGTCGCCGCGTGAATACCGTCGATGATGTCCTGGTGGCGTGGAGTACGGGACAGAGCGTCGAGCCGCTCGGGACGGAGCGTGTCGAGACTGACGGTGACGCGGTCCAGGCCGGCGTCGCGCAGGCTCGCGGCATGCTCGGCGAGCAGCGTGCCATTGGTGGTAAGGGCCAGATCGTCGAGACGGGTTTCGCTGCGCAGCAGCCGCACCAGCGTCTCGAGATCGCGCCGCAGCAGCGGCTCGCCGCCCGTGAGCCGAATGGCCGTGACGCCGACCGAGGCGAATACGCGAGCGACGAGCGCGAGCTCTTCGAAGGTGAGAATCGACTCGCGCGGCAGCCAGGCGTAGTCGGACTCGGGCATGCAATAGCGACAGCGGAGATTGCAGCGGTCAGTCACCGACAGCCGCAGGCTTCGGAGTGGACGACCGAGGCGGTCGGGTGTCACGGAATCGCCGTGTGAGTTCGGGCGTCTACCCACGCGGTCGTGCCGTTCGCATGGCGCTCCTTCTTCCAGATCGGCACCCGGCGCTTTACTTCCTCGACGATGTAGCGGCAGCTCTGAAACGCGGCATCGCGATGCGGAGCAGTCGCCGCGATGGCGATGCTTGCTTCTCCCAGCGGCACCACACCAATCCGGTGCTGGAGCGCCACCCGCGCCACGGGCCAGCGCGACCGCACTTCGTCCACGATCCGGGCGATCTCTACTTCGGCCATCTCGGCGTACGCCGTGTACTCGATCTCGGTCACGGGGGCGACCTCGTCGGGCCCGCTCCGGACAGTCCCGAGAAATACGCAGCTGCCTCCACATGCCGGCGACGCCACCCGAGCCACGAGTCGATCGACGGAAATCGCTTCACGCGTCAGAAATCGGGTCATTGGTTGGTGCGACGTAGCGGCGCCGCTCAGCCTCCGGCGAGCGGCGGCAACAATGCCAGCTCATCACCATCGCGCAGCGGGCTCTCCGGAAGCACGTGCTTCAAGTTTACGGCTGCGAGGGGGCGTTCGGGCAGGGCCTGTGCGGCGGGGAACGTCCGGCGCAGCTGGGCGACGACGTCGCCTACGCTGGTCGGCAGCGGCACCGTGAGCGTCAGCATGTCTCGCCCCAACAGCTCGGCGTAGCTCGCGAACAGCCGCACCCGAATGGTGCCCTCAGTCGCCTCCACCACTCGATCCTGTCGCCATGCCCTGCCAGATCTTGGCCTGCTTGGGCGTGGGTGACGCATTGCGCGAAAGCTGGTAGGTGGTCACGCTCTGCTCCTGCACTTTCGTGGTCAGCACGATCGGCCGGCCGTCGCGCAGTACGGTGATCGTGAGCGGCGCGCCGGCCTGGCCCTGGTACTGACGCCGGAACGCCACGCCCCAATCCTGATCGCTCTTCAGCTCGATGTCGCCGATCTTCATCAGGATATCGCCGGGCTGGACGCCCGCCTGCTCTGCCGAGCTTCCGGGATCGACCACCTGCGCGATCCATTTCCCCTGATCGGAAATCGGGGCGTTGAGCCCGAGAAACGGCACCGAAGTCACCTGCTTCGCGACGTTGATGCCCGCCTTGGGAAATATGTCTGCATACGGGAGCGGATCGCGGCCGTTGATGTAGCGTTGATAGAACTTGTCGACATCCGGCGTGCCAAATTCCCGCAGCAGTCCGAGCAGGTCCTGCGTCGTGAAGCCCTTCCCCTTCTGGTAAAAGCGCGTGTAGAGCGCGCGCATGACGTCGTCCAGCCCGCGCGCGTTGTTGGTCGCGTCGCGCAGCGAGATGTCGAGCAGCATACCAGTCAACGAGCCCTTGGGATAGTAGAGCTGGGAACTGTTGACGTAGATCTCGTTGATCCAGGTGGCGAGGCTTCCGTCCTCCTCACTCCACGGTTCGGGGATCGCTTCCACCTGATCGATATCCGACATCGTGTTGTGGAGGAACTGCTCGGGAGTCCACAAGCCGGAGCGGAGATTGGTGAGATCCGCGTAGTAGTCCGTCACGCCCTCCGACCACCAGAGCAGCGGCGTGAACTGCTCGGCGTGATAATCGTACGGCCACATGGTCGCCGGCCGGATGCGCTTCACGTTCCACACGTGGAAGTACTCGTGGGACATGAGCGGCACCATGAAATCGCCCAGGGTACCGGAGAAATCCGCGAATGCCGAGGCCGGCATGATGTCATACTGCGCGGCGCTGTGCTCCAGGCCGCCGCCAAAGTTGATCGGCTGGCGGAAGACATTGAAAAACACCGTGTACTCGTCGTACGGGGGGCCGCCAAACACCCGGTTCTCCGTCTGCGCGATTTTCTGGAGATCGGTCAGCATGTTGCGAGCGACGGGCGCGGTATACAGGTCGGGGGGCCAGAGGGCCAGCCGGATCCACTTGTTGTCGACCTTCAACGAATCGAGGCTGTAGACCCCGACGAACGTTTCGGCATCCGCCAGCTCGTGGTAATCGGCGGCTGAGTACGGACCAATCCCCCCGCCCGGGAGCGACGTCGTCACGCGCCAACCGTTCGGCAGGGCGAACCGCACCTCAGCCGGACGATCGAGCTTGCCCGGCTCGTACACGAACAGGTTGGTGCCGAGAAACTGGCCAAAATCGGCATCCAGCCGCGCGATCGAGAGGTCGACCGTGTCGGCGAGGTAATCGAACGCCACGGTCACGCGCTCCTGCTTGGCCGCGACCACGCGCCACGTTTCCTTGTCGAACCGGTCCCACTCGAGCGGCTGCCCGGTCGATCCTGACGCCGCAAAGTGCCGGACGTAGCGAGCGTAGTTCTGGATTTCATAATTCCCGGGACTCCAGGCCGGAAGCGCGACGTAGAGCGTGTCCTTGCCGGCTGCCGGGAATTCGGCTTTGACGTGAAACAGGTGCGCGCCGGGAGCAACGACCGATATCTCGTAGCGGACGGCCTCGGGGCGCTGCGCGGCCAGAGTGCCAGCGATGAAGAACGCAACAACAGCGGTAACCGTGAGGAACTTCATTCGGAATCTCTCCTGTAAACACGCGCGGCTCCGACGGATGCGCCGGAGCCGCAGATTGTCACGAACGAGAGCCCCGAGGGTTACGGGTTGACTCGTTCGCTCGCGTCGGCCACCATCGCACGCAACTCCTTGCTGGGCTTGAACACCGGGACAGGCCGCGCCGCGACTTCTACCGGATCGCCAGTGCGCGGGTTTCGCGCCATGCGCGTCTTACGCTGCCGGATCTTGAACGTTCCAAATCCGCGTATTTCAATGTTATGCTGATCGGATAGCGCCGCTTTCACCGCGTCGAGAAACGAGTCGACTACCCGCGCGCAGTCCTTCTTCGAAATCAGCGGACCGGCTGTGCGCGCGATTTGTGCAGTGACTTTCTCGACGAGGTCTGCCTTCGTCATATCCCATTCCCCCAGAAGGACTTCCAAGGGTCGCCAAACCGGGGGCCAACATACGGGCTTACCTATTGAGTGTCAAGAGCTTGGAGAAATTGCCTGAAGTGTCCCTGCGCATCATGCGGCCCTGGCGAGGCCTCAGGATGGTACTGGACCGCGAACATCGGAAATTCGCGGTGCCGCAGGCCTTCGACCGTCGTGTCGTTGAGGTTCAGGTGGGTCACCTCTAGTGATGTGGCCCCCGGGACCCCCCCGGTGTCACCGCGCACCGCAAAGCCGTGGTTCTGGGATGTGATAAGTACCTGTCCCGTGGCGAGATCGCGGACCGGATGGTTGCCACCCCGGTGCCCGTAGGGAAGCTTGACGGTCTCGCCGCCCAGCGCGAGGCCCAGCAGCTGGTGGCCGAGGCAGATTCCAAAGATCGGAAGCGAGCCGTCGGCCAGGTCGCGAATCGCCTCGATCGCGTAGCCCACCGCGGCGGGATCTCCCGGTCCGTTCGAGAGAAACAACCCGTCCGGCGCGAGCTCCCGCACCCGGCCGGCAGGCGTTGCGGCCGGGACCACGGTCACGCGGCAATCGTTCTGCGCGAATAGGCGCAGGATATTGCGCTTCATGCCGTAGTCGTACGCGACGATATGATGCCGGGCCTCGGGCTTTCCCGCCGTGTACTCGCCGCTGATGGTGGCGGACGTCGCCAGGTCGAGCCCGTCCATGGATGGGCTTGCGGCCAGGGCGGCCCGCACCTGCTCGGTCGGCTCGGTGCCCGGTGCCGCGACGCCGCGCATGGCCCCTTTGGAGCGGATGTGCCGGGTGAGTTGGCGCGTGTCCACATCAGCCACGATCGGCACCCCGGCCGCTTCGAGCCAGTCGCCCAGCGCGCCGGTGGCGCGCCAGTTGGAGGGCTTGGAGCAGAGCTCGCGCACCACCACGGCCGCCACCCGCGGCCGGTCTGACTCCAGGTCATCCGGATTGACGCCGTAATTCCCGATCATGGGCGCCGTCATTACGACCAGCTGCCCGAGGTAGGAAGGATCGGTGAACACTTCCTGGTAGCCAGACAGATTGGTCGTAAAGACGACTTCAGCGTAGGCGGGCTCGAACGTGAACGGCGCGGTTCCCGAGAACCAGGCGCCGTCTTCCAGCAGTACGTACGCGGGTTGCGTGGTTAGGGCGCCTTCGGCGTCTGTGCCGGTGGAGGCGGCTCGGTTGGCGCTGCGCCGCCCGTCGGTGCCGGCGCGGCGGGCGCGGTCTGCAGCGGCAGCGGCGCCGGAGCGCTCAGGGGCGCGGGGATATTGCCCTGGAGGACCGAACGCGGCGTGCCGCTGCGCGAAGACATGATCGCGAGAGCGAGCGAGAGGAAGAGAAAGATCCCCGCGCACCACCACGTGACCTTGGTCAGCAGCGTCACGGCCTGTCGGCCGCCCATGAAAACCTCGGTGCCGCCGCCGCCGCCGAGCGATGCGAGACCACCGCCCTGCCCCGCCTGGAGCAATACGACTGTCGTCAGGAGAATCGCGTCGAGAACGAGGATTACGAGCAGCAGCGTGTACATGCGGTTGGCAAAATAGTCACGTCGCTTGCGTCTGCACAAGTTGAGCCCAGGCTTGCGGATCGAGCGATGCACCGCCGACCAATACCCCGTCGAGCTCGGGCTCCGCCAGCAGTTCAGCGATGTTCTTCAAGTTCACGCTGCCGCCGTACAGGATCCGGGCTCGCGTCGCCCCCTGACCCTTGAGCCACGCGCGAATGGCGTGATGCACGAGCGCCGCGTCGCGCGGCGTTGCGTTGCGGCCGGTGCCGATCGCCCACACCGGTTCGTAGGCGATCAGGAGCTGATCCAGGGCGGATGGCTCGAGGCTCACGAGCGCGCCCTCGAGCTGGCGGTGAACCACGTCGAGCGTCGCGCCGTCTTCCCGCTCCGACAAGAGCTCCCCGACGCACAGCATGGGCGTGAGCCCCGCGGCGAACGCCGCCGCCACCTTCTTGCGGGTGTCGTCGTCGGTTTCGCCGAACACGTGGCGCCGCTCCGAATGGCCGACCAGCGCGGCGCGAGCGCCGGCCTGCGCGGCAAGCGGAGCCGAGACCGCTCCCGTGAACGCGCCTTTGGGCTCCCAGTAGATGTCCTGCACGCCCACGGTGAGATCGCCGATCTCGCGGGCGCAACCTGCGGCCGTTTCGAGCGACACCGAGGGCGGGAAAAACCACACGTCGCGATCGGGAAGCCTGGAATAGCGGGAACGAAATGCCGCAAAATAGGCCCGTGCATCGTCGGGCCCGAGATTCATCTTCCAGTTGGCGGCGAAGACGAGCGGCCTCACGCGTCTTCGAGAGCCGCCACGCCGGGAAGCGTCTTTCCCTCCATGAACTCGAGCGAGGCGCCGCCCCCGGTCGAGACATGGGTGAATTTGTCTTCGAGTCCATGCACGGCTGCGGCGGAATCGCCGCCGCCGACCACGGTCACGGCGCCGCGGGAGCCGGCGTCAATGAGCGCGTCCGCGACGGCACGGGTCCCCGCGTCGAACGGGGGCTTCTCGAACACTCCCATCGGGCCGTTCCAAAACAGTGTTTTGGCGCGCAGGATGTGCGCGCGGAAGTCGAGCCGGGTCGCTTCGTCGATGTCGAACACGGCCATGTCCGACGGAATCTTGTCGGCCGGCACGTCCTTACGGTCGGCCGGCCGGTCGAGGCTCGGGGCCACGACGGCGCCGCGCGGCAGGATGAGCTTCGGGCCCGCCTTGGTGATGAGGCTTCTGGCGAGCGCGACCTTGTCGCGCTCGACCAGCGATGTTCCCACGTCGAACCCCAGCGCCAGAAAGAACGTGCTGGCCATCGCGCCGCCCACGAGAATCTCGTCCACGCGGGGCAGGAGCGCCTCGATGACGTCGATTTTTCCGGAGATCTTGGCGCCGCCCAGCACCGCGACGAACGGTCGCTTGGGGTGCTGGAGGGCATCGCCGAGGTACTGGAGCTCACGCTCCATGAGGAATCCCGCGACCGCGGGCCGCAATAGCCGCGCGACCGCCTCGGTGGAGGAATGGGCGCGGTGCGCGCTGCCGAACGCGTCGTCGACATAGAAGTCGCCCAGCTCGGCCATGCTCTGCGCGAGGGCGGGGTCGTTTTTTTCCTCACCCGGCCAGAATCGCACGTTCTCGACCAGGGCCACGGCGCCCCGCGGCAGCCGACGCGTGACCGCCGCTCCGGGGGCGATATCAGGGATGAACTCGACGGGAGCGCCAAGCAGGCGCTCGAAGGTCGGAATGATCTGGCGCAGGGAGAGCTTCGGGTCGGGCCCATTCTTGGGACGACCCAGATGCGAGAGCAGGACCACGCGCGCGCCCTTCTCACGCAGATACGCGATCGTCGGGAGGCTGGCGCGAATGCGGGTATCATCCGCGACCCCGCCGCCCTCCTTCAGCGGCACGTTGAAATCGACCCGCACGAGCGCCCGCTTGCCGTCGAACACGCCCCCGCTCGTGGGCAGGCTGCGCAGCGTGCGCTTGCTCACCGCTTTTCGGCGAGCAGCGCCAGGAGGTCGACGCAGCGTGCCGAATATCCCATTTCATTGTCATACCACGACGACACGTGCACCACCGTCCCGTCGACCACGTTGGTCGACAGCGAGTCGACCACGCTCGAATACAGGCTGCCGATGTAATCGGCCGACACGAGCGGCTCATCGGAGACCTCGAGGATTCCCTTGAGCGCGCCGTGCGCCGCCTGCCTGAAGGCGGCATTCACTTCCTCGATGGTCGTCCGCTTTTCCACTTCCGCCGTCAGGTCGACCAGTGAGACGTCGGGCGTCGGTACCCGAAGCGCGATGCCGTCGATTTTACCTTTCACTTCCGGGATCACGAGGCTCGTCGCCTTGGCGGCGCCCGTGGTCGTCGGAATAATGCTCAGGGCCGCCGCGCGCGCCCGGCGCAAGTCCTTGTGCGGCAGGTCCTGCACGTTCTGATCGTTGGTGTAGCTGTGCACCGTGGTCATGAACCCGTGCCGGAATCCCCAGTTGTCGATCACGACCTTCACGACCGGCACGAGACAGTTCGTCGTGCACGACGCGTTCGAGATGATGTGGTGCTTGGCGGGGTCGTATTTCTTGTCGTTCACGCCCATTACGATCGTGATGTCCTCGCCCTTTGCGGGCGCCGAAATCACCACGCGTTTGGCGCCGGCCGACAGATGCTTGCAGGCGGCGTCGCGGTCGGTGAACCGACCCGTGCTTTCGAGCACGAGATCCACGCCCAGCTCGCGCCAGGGGAGCTTCTCGGGCTCCTTGATGGCGGTCACCTTGATCGGCTTGCCGTTCACCACCAGGCCGTCGTCCGTCACGTCCACCGTTCCCTGAAACCGTCCGTGCACCGAGTCATACTTGAGCAGGTGGGCGAGCGTCTTGGGGTCGGTGATGTCGTTGACGGCGACGAATTCGATCGCGCTCGTTTTCATCTTGACGGCGGCGCGCAGTACGTTGCGCCCGATGCGACCGAATCCGTTAATCCCGACGCGCACTGGCATGCACGGCTCCTTACGTAAAGTTCGGAATGGTGGCCCGCCCGAATGTCACGGCGGCGACACACACGGCGCCCGCCTCTTGCAAGGCGTGGGCCGCGGCGGCAAGCGTCGCGCCGGTCGTGAACACGTCGTCCACGAGAATCAACGGACGGGACACCGCGGAGCGCGGAACGCGGAACGCGGAACAGACGGGGAAAGCTCCGTTCCGCGTTCCGCCTTCCGCGCTCCGAATTCTAAAGGCCCCCGCCACATTCGCTAGGCGCGCGGCCGGTGTCAACGTGGTCTGCGTGGCCGTGTCGCGCACTCGCTCGAGCAGCAAAACGACGGGGCGGCCCCAGTGGCGGGACAACGCCCGCGCGAGGGATTCGCTCTGATTGTAGCCTCGGGCCGCGAGGCGGGCCGGTCCGAGCGGAATGGGAACGAGGAGCCCATCTGCTCGGGCTGGTATATCTAGGCGGGCGAGCGTCGGAGCGAGATCGGCCGCGATCCGCGGGAGGCCTCCATACTTCAGCGCGTGCACGGCGTGGCGCGCGCCCTCGTCCAGCCATACGGCCGAGCGCGCTTGGCGGAATGCCCCGGGCCACGCATCGCAGATGCGGCAGTGGCCGAACAGCGGCTCGGGCTGGCCGCACCGCTCACACCAGGGGGGCAGGACCGCGCGCCAGCGTGTGGCGCACACTCGACAAATGAAGGAGGAGGACCGCTCGAACGAGAGCGCGTCGCGGCACAGCAGACACTCTGACGGCAGCAGCAGATGTTCGAACGCGCTAATCACGCAGCGCGCGTGCGAGCGCGGCGCGCATCACCTCGGCCGGGGCCTGGGCGTCGGGAAAAAATCGATTGAACGCCCGGATCCCCTGATGCAGCAGCATTTCGCGACCGTCCTGTGCCGTGATCCCCGCGCTCCGGAGCGCCTTCACCCAGCGCGTTTCGCCGGGCGCGTACACCAGGTCAAGCGCAGCCCGAAACGGCGGCCGGCCGCGCGCTCCCCCGCTTCCTCCGTTGGCCTGCACGTCGAATGGGAGCGGGTCGGACGGCTTCAAGCCCAGCGGCGTGGTGTTGATGGCGACGTCGACCGTGCTGTCCGGCCGCGCGGGCTGTGCGCTCGTGCCGCGTGAGCCGGCCCACTCGCAGAACTCCGTGGCGCGGCGGCGATCGCGTGAGAGAATTTCGAGAACCGCCCGCCGTTCGGCCGCCGCGATCGCCACCGCGCGCGCCGACCCACCCGTGCCGATCACCAGCCAGCGCTCGGCGCCGTGCGCGCCCACCTGCTCGAGCGCGGCGAGCACCCCCGCGACATCGGTGTTGTCGCCGACCAGCGCTCCCTGTTCGGTCCAGAAAGTATTGCAGGCGCCGACTCGGGCGCAGACATCCGTTTTGCGCGCGAGACATCGTTCCGCCGCTTCCTTGTGAGGCACGGTGATGTTGCCGGCGGCGCCGACGCTCGCGAGCGCGCCCAGCAAGCCGGGCAAATCAGCGGGCGGGCAGCGCAGCGCGACATACACCGCGTCGAGTCCGAGGGCACCGAGCGCGGCATTGTGCATCGCGGGGGAAAGGGAATGTTCGACCGGATCGCCGAGGATGGCGAGCAGTCGTGTCCTAGCGCCGATCTCCACGGCCGGCCTCCGTCACGATGCGGTCAACGGCGGCGCCGACCAGCCCGCCCAGCTCGGCGCACGTGTCACGGTAGACCTGCAGATCGCCGCCGAACGGATCGCTCACTTCCGCCGCCTCGCCCGAGCGGCCGGCGTACTCGCCCAGCACGAACACGCGGCCCTCGCCACCCAGCTCGTCGACGCGCGCCCGGTGATGCCGGGCCATCGTGAGAATCAGGTCCGACTGCTCCACCACATCGCGGGTGAGCAGCCTGGCGCGATGCCCCGAGAGATCGAGCCCCTGCTCGAGGCCCACGAGATATGCTCCCTCGGATGCCGGCGCGCCGTCCCACGCACCCGTGCCCGCCGAAGACACTTCTATGCCGTCAACACCCCGCTCCTGAACGGTCCGTTGCATGAGCGCGGCCGCGAGCGGGCTGCGGCAGATATTGCCAGTGCAAACCAGCAGAATGCGTTTCATGATCTCAAGGTGCGAGTGCCCCGGCGGCACGGCGCAATTCGGCGAGCGTCACCGCCCCCTCCCGGACCAGCCGCGGCACCGGTCCCGTACAGTCTACCACGGTTGACGGCGGGGAGTTGCCCAGCACGCCGCCATCCAGCACCAACAGTATTCCCTGTTTCACGGCATCGTTGAAGTCCCGCGCAATCGCCGCGGCCCCCGGCGCCGGAGGCATGCCCGGCAGGTTCGCCGAGGTCGATGTCAGTGGCTCTCGTAACTCACGGACCAGGCGTGCGGTTCCCGCATGCGGCGTCCAGCGTACGGCGATCCCGCCCTCCGGTCCGCGCAGCTCGTCGGGCAACCGCCCGTCCCCTCCGGGAAGGACAAGCGTGAGAGGGCCCGGCCAGAAGTTCTTGGCCAGCATGTTGGCGGCCTCGTTGAATGCCAGACCCTGCCCTTCCGCCATGGCGCGATCACTTACGATCAGCAGGAACGGTTTGCCCGCCTTCCGTCCCTTGAGAGCAGCGAGGGCCCGGACCTCATGTGGTTTGGCGCGTGAGCCCAGCCCGTAGACGGTTTCTGTCGGATACGCGAGCAAGCCGCCGTTCGAGAGGTGCTCGAGGACGCGAGGAATCGCGGTCTCGATCTCGCGTGCGGTCGTAAACGGAACTGAATTCACACGCTCTCGCGTAGCAGCGCTTCGGCGAGCCGAAAATCCTCTGGCGTCGTGATCTTGAAATTGTGGACTGAGTCGGCCACCACGTCGACGGGGAATCCGGCGCGTTCGCAGATCTCGGCATCATCGGTGGGCGCGGGGGCGCGCGGATCGAGCCGCTTGAATGCCTCCTCGAACATGGGCCGCGGGAACCCCTGGGGGGTTTGCGCGCGCCACAAGCGGCTGCGATCGACTGTACGGCGCACACGGTGATCGTCCGCCACTTCTTTTACCGTGTCGCTCACCGGGATCGCCGCCACGGCGCCGAATCCGGCGCGCGCACGAGCGATTACGCCGTCGATGGTTTCTCGCGGCACGAACGGGCGGGCGGCATCATGGACGAGCACGATCGGCAGTCCGCGCGGCAACGATCCCAGCGCCGTGCGTACCGACTCCGTGCGGATCGTGCCGCCCGGAACCAGCGTCACGCTCGAGCGCGCGAACGCGGCGAGCCATGCCGGGGGCCGCGCCGCGAACTCCGCCGGGAGCGCGATGACCACGTGGCCAACGTCGGGATGCGATGTAAACGGCCGGAGTGAGCGCACCAGGAGCGGGACGCCATGAATCGGGCGAAACTGTTTCGGCTCACCGGGCCCGGCGCGCACACCGGCTCCAGCGGCCACGAGCAAAACTCCGACGTCAGGCTGCGAGCCGGCGCGCGAGCTCATCGATATCGTTGACCCCAAACACCTCCACCCCCGGAGCCACGACTTTCGCGCGGGCCGAGATGAATGCCCGCCGGAATCCCTGCCGTCCGGCCTCCGCGAGGCGTCGCTCCAACGCCGAGGCTGGTCGAACTTCGCCGCCCAGCCCCACCTCACCGAGAAACAGCACGTCCGCCGCCACCGGGCGGTCGTGCACGCTCGAGATCAGGGCCGCGACGACCGCAAGGTCGGTTGCCGGCTCGACGAGTCTCGCGCCCCCCGTCACGTTGACGAAAACGTCGAGCTGCGAGAACGGCAATCCGCCTTTGCTCCCGCGTCGTTCCAGCACGGCGAGCAGCAGCGCCAGCCGTCGCTGATCGAGTCCCGTGGCAACACGTTGCGGCGTGCCGAACCCGGCCTTGGTCGCGAGCGCCTGGACTTCGACCAGCATTGGCCGGGTGCCTTCCATCAGCGCTGTGACGGCCGAGCCCGCGATCCCGCTTACCCGGCTCGCCAGGAATACGGCAGTCGGATCGGGAACCGGCTCGAGCCCGCTTGCCGTCATGCGAAACACGCCGATTTCGTCCACCGAGCCGAAGCGATTCTTGACCGCCCGGATGATTCGGTGGTCGAGCGTGTTCTCGCCCTCGAAGTAGAGCACGGTGTCGACGATATGCTCGAGGGTGCGCGGCCCGGCGATGCCGCCGCCTTTGGTCACGTGCCCCACGAGCACGACCGCGGGGCCGTTTTCCTTCGCAAACCGCATGAGGCGAGCCGCGCATTCTCTTACCTGGCCGACATTTCCCGGCGCGCCTTCGAGCTCCTCGGTATACGTGGTCTGGATGGAATCGACGATCACGACCTGGGCGTCAAGCTCCGCGGCGTGGTAGAGGATCGACTCGAGCCGGGTTTCACCCAGGGCATGGACCTGCCCGGCATCGCTGCCCAGGCGCTCGGACCGGATCCGGAGCTGTTCGACCGATTCTTCGCCCGAGACATAGAGCACGCGGGTCCCCGCGCGCTCGAGCCGCGCGGCGGTTTGGAGCAAAAGAGTGGATTTGCCGATCCCAGGCTCGCCGCCAAGGAGCGTGACCGATCCGGGAACGATCCCCCCGCCCAGCACGAAATCCAGTTCCGTGGATCCGGTATGCCACCGCGCGACGCCACCCGCCTTGAGCGCGGACAGGCGGACGGGTGGTCGGGCGGACGGAGCATCGGTCCGCCTGCCCGCCCGTTCGCCCGTCCGCCCTACCGGCTCCTCCCCGAGCGTATTCCACGCCCCGCAGGCGTCACAGCGACCGCCCCACTTGAGCTGCTCCGCGCCGCACTCGGTGCAGCGGTAGACCGAACCGGTTTTAGCCACGCAGTGCATCGGATGGTGGGTCGCGCATGCTGCGGTTGTCGAAGCGGGTGTACTCCTTCTTGAAGTAAAGGGGAACGTTGCCCGTCGGACCGTTGCGCTGCTTCCCGACGATCAGGTCGGCCAGGCCCTCGATGTTGTTGCCTTCCTTGTCCTGCGGTCCGTCGTACATCTCCTGGCGGTAAATGAACAGCACGACGTCGGCGTCTTGCTCGATCGCGCCGGACTCGCGGAGGTCTGAGAGCTGCGGGCGGTGGTCCCCGGTACGCTGGTCGGGAGCACGGGACAGCTGTGACAGTGCGACCACGGGAACGTCGAGCTCTTTGGCGAGGGCTTTCAACGACCGCGAGATGTAGGAGATTTCCTGCTGGCGGCTTTCCGTGTCCGTCGGTCCCTGCATGAGTTGGAGGTAGTCGACCACCACGAGTCCGATGTTGTGCTCGGCCTTGAGCCGGCGCGCCTTCGAGCGCATGGCGAGCGGGGTGAGGCCGGCGGAATCATCGATCCAGATCGGCGCGGTGCCGAGCAAGCCGGCCGCCCGTGCCAGCTTGGGATAATCGTCGTCGCGCAGCTGCCCGCGGCGCAGCCGCTGTGCATCGACAAGACCTTCCGAGCAGAGCAGTCGCTGGACCAGCTGATCCTTCGACATTTCCAGCGAGAAGAAGCCCACCCCGATGCTGTGCTCGATGGCGGCATGCTGCACGATGTTCAGCATCAGCGCCGTCTTGCCCATGGAAGGCCGTGCGGCCACGATGACGAGATCGGCCCGCTGGAATCCGGCGGTGAGCCGGTCCAGATCCACGAACCCGCTGGGCACTCCCGTGACCGCCCCCTGACCGCCCTGGAGCTGCTCGATGCGCTCCATGGTCGGCCAGATCAATTCCTTCAGCCGGACGAATTCTTCGGCACGGCGCAGCTGCGCGACCTGGAAAATGCGGTGCTCCGCGTTGTCCAGGACCTCGCTCGGCAACCCGCGGGCGTCGAACGATTCCTGCACGATCGCGGTGCCCGCCTCGATGAGTCGGCGGAGCAGCGCCTTGTCGCGCACGATGCGCGCGTGATACTCGAGATTCGCCGCGGTGGGAACGACATCGATCAATCCCCCGAGGTACTCCATGCCGCCCGCGCGCTCGAGGTCGCCGCGCTTGTCCAGCTCGTCGCGCAGCGTGACGGGATCGATCACCTCGCCGCGTTCCGTCAGCGCGATCATCGCGCGAAACAGCAGCCGATGTCCCTCGCGGTAGAACATCGTGTCGTCCAGGATCTCCGCCGCCTTGAGCGCGGCATCCTGGTCGAGCAGCATGGCGCCGAGGACGGCTTGCTCCGCGTCGTTGCTCCACGGAGCCTGCCGGCCGGCGAATTCGCGGTTAACCGTCGAGGAGACGGCGGGCGATACGGACGTCATCCCAGGTGGGTCGTTTCCAGTTCGGGTTTCTAAGGAGTGCCGCGGGGTGATAGGTAACGATGACGGGAATGCCGCGGAAGCGATGCACGCGATTACGCAGCGCGCCGAGCGATTGCTTCGTGCCCAGCAGGCTCTGCGCGGCCGTGTTTCCCATCGCGAGAATCACCGCGGGTTTGACGAGCTCGATCTGGCGGTAGAGAAACGGAATGCAGGCTGCGATTTCGTCGTATTGCGGCTGGCGATTCTCGGGCGGCCGGCACTTCACGATGTTGCAGATGTACACTTGCTGCCGCGGCAGCTCGATCGCCGCGAGAATCTTGGTCAACAGCTCCCCGGCGGGTCCCACAAACGGTCGCCCGGTTTCGTCTTCCACCCGACCCGGTCCCTCGCCGACGACCATGAGCCGCGCCGTCGCGGCCCCCTCGCCGGGCACCGTGCGACTGCGTCCCTCGCACAGCCGGCATTTTTCGCACGCGGCGATGAGCGTGGCAATGGCGGCGAGATCGGCGGCCTGGGAGAGCGGGTCGGCGATGAAGAAATCGCGAGCCGGTGGCTCGAAGGAGACGCCGGGTGAAGGAAGGTCGGCGGATGGGCGGATGGGCGGTTCGGCGGATGGGTTGGTGCCTTCACGATCCGCCGATCCGCCCATCCGCCCATCCGCCGAAGGGACAGCATCGACGTTCCCCAGGATTAGCGAGGACCCGCCGAGCAACCGCTGCTGTTCGAGAAATTCCCGCGCCAGAGCCCGACCGTCCGTCACGAAAGCACTGACTCCACCTCGTCGAGAATGCGTTCGGCCACGTCGCGCTTGGACGCGAGCGGCAGCGCCAGGGGCGCGCCGTGCTTTCGCACGATGGTTACTCGATTCGTGGTCACCTCGAATCCGGCGCCGGGCTCAAGGGCGTCGTTCAGGACGACCAAATCGAGGGACTTACTATTCAATTTTTCTTGCGCGCGCGCAACGGCATCGCCGCCCGTTTCGAGTGCGAACCCGACCACGATCACGCGACGCTGTGTGCGCGAGAATGTGGAAAGAATGTCGGAAGTCGATTCGAGCTCGAGTGTCAGATGTCCGTTCGCGCGTGGTCGCTTCGTCGCGGCGGGTGTCGTCGGACGAAAATCCGCTGGCGCGGCCGCCATAATCAGCACGTCGACGTCGGCGCCCGACACGTGCACGGCGCGCTCCATGTCCGACGTGGTTTCCACACGCTGTGCACGCACGCCCGCGGGCAGCGCGAGCTCCGTGGGTCCTGTGATCAGCGTCACGTCGGCGCCGCGCGCGTGCGCTGCCTCCGCGAGCGCGAACCCCATGCGGCCGCTCGACCGATTCGTGATCACGCGAACCGGGTCGAGATGCTCGCGGGTCGGGCCGGCCGTGATCAGCACCTTTTTTCCCTTCAATGGTCCGGGCGGCGCGAGGAGATGCAGTGCGGCGGCGACGATCGCCTCGGGCTCGCTCATGCGTCCCGGCAGCTCGCTCGGACCTTCCGCGAGCGCGCCGCGTTCGGGCCCGACAAACGTCCAGCCGCGCGCGCCGAGCGCGGCAACGTTTGCCTGGGTGGCGGGGTGCGCGTACATGACGTCGTTCATCGCGGGCGCGGCGAGGACCAGCCCGGTGCGTGCCACGAGGATGGTGGTGAGCAGATCGTCGGCGAGGCCCATCGTGGCGCGCGCGAGTAGATGCGCGGTTGCGGGCGCCACGATCACGAGATCGGATTGCTTGGCGAGATCGAGATGCGCGAGCGCCGGCGTGCGCTCCCACAGTGAGCCCAGCACCGGCCTGCCGGTGAGCCCTTCGAACAGCAACGGGCGAACGAATTCACCGGCCGCCCGCGTGAGTACCACATCCACGGCAACGCCCCGCTCGACGAGCCGGCGCGCGAGAATGCACGACTTGTAGCCGGCGATCCCGCCCGACACGCCGAGGGTGACGTGTGGGTGGGTATGGGGCATCAGCCTTCCTGGCGGCGGCGACGCACGAGCTTGTACTGCAGCCGCCCGAGCACCAGCTCGTCCAGCGCGCGGGTGGTCAACTTCTTTTCGAGGTCGATCGATCGGTCACGCGGAAAGTCGTTCACGAAGCGGGCGAACTTCGCCGCCACGAGCACGCCCAGATACTTGTTCTGTGTCTGATTCGCGACTTCGACCGGAGTGACAATGCGCATCGTGCTTCCTCTCAGGATTCGCGCCGAAGCCGATCGGCCTCGACCACTAGTTCGTTCACCAATTGATTCACGCGGCCTTCTGGAGGCCGGTGCGTGACCGCTCCATCTTCGTCCACAATCGCGGAGATCTCGGCCACGGCCCGAGGCAGCTCGTCGTTGATCACGATGTGCCTCCAGTCGAGGCACTGCTTGATCTCCGCCACCGCCTGCTCGAGGCGCTTGGCGAGCCCCGCGCGCGACTCCGTTCCCCTCCCCACGAGCCGCCGCTCCCACGCGCTCGCGGACGGCGGGAGAATGAAGATTCCCATCGATTGCGGCTCCGGGTAGCGCCGCGCCACCTGTTGCGCGCCCTGGATCTCCACGTCGATTACCACATGGCGGCCGCTCGCGAGCACCTGCTCGACCTCGCTCTTCAGCGTGGCATACCACTCGCCCGCGTACTCCGCCCACTCGATGAATGCTCCGGCGGCGCGCCGGCGCGCGAACTCGTCGCGCGAGAGAAAATGATACGCGATGCCGTCCGCTTCGCCTGGGCGCGGCTTGCGCGTCGTGGCGGAGACGGAGTACCCCATATCGCGCCGATCGGCCAGCAACGCCTTCGTGATCGAGGTCTTCCCGCCCCCGGAAGGAGCGGTCAGCACGATCACGCGGGGTGTCACTCCAGGTTCTCGAGCTGCTCCCGAAACCGCTCGAGCTCGCCTTTCATCGCGATCACCGCCTGGGTGATCGCGGCATCATTGGCCTTTGAGCCGACGGTGTTCACCTCGCGTAGAATTTCCTGCGCGAGAAAGCCCAGCTGCTTCCCGACGCCCCCGTCTTTGGAGGCGAGCGCAGCCCGGCATGCGGCAATGTGCGTCCGCAAGCGGACCAGCTCCTCCGAGATGTCGACGCGATCCGCGAGCAGCGCGATCTCGACGGCGAGCCGCTGCTCATCCACCTGCACTCCCGCCGCGAGTTCGGCGACATTTTTTTTCAGGCGCTCGAGCTCGGCCGCAAGCCGGAGCGGCGCACGGTGCCCGACCGTTTGCGCCTGCGATTCGATCGCGTCGAGTCGCGCCAGAAGGTCCATGGCGAGCGCCTGGCCTTCGCGCTCGCGCATCGCGAGCACCTCGCCCGCCGCGCGGTCGAAGATCGGCTTGACGGCGCCCCACTCCACTACGAGCTGCGGCTGTCCCTCGAGCGACAGCACGTCGGGATGGCGGGCCACGAACGCGAGGTCCGGCTCTCCCTTGAGCTTCAGCTTCTTCTTCAGCTCCTTCACGGCACGAACCACCTGCCGGGCCTTCTCGACATCCACCACGACCGCGCCGGCGCCGTTCGCCGTTTCGGTCCAGCGCGCCTGCACGCTCACGTGACCACGCTCGAGCAGCTGCCGCAAGTGCTCTCGGATCTGCGGCTCGACCCCCACGAGCTCGGCCGGCAGCCGGAATTGCGCATTGAAATAGCGATGATTCACGGTGCGGATCTCGACCATGAGTCGCCCGCCCGCGACTTCCCCCTCGGCCGAGCCGAAGCCCGTCATACTTCGTGGCACAGTCGGATAACTCTAGTTGGAGACGAAGGTTAGGTCAACGGCGCGCCTAATTCGTGAACTGCCACCGCACACCGTACACCTGATAGTTGCCCGGATACGACTCGCCCGGGACGTAGCCGCCGTGAAACGCGCGCGCATTGCGCAGCGACCAGAAGATCGTCACCCCGGCGACCCGGATCTGCGCATTGAGGTTCATGAAGGTTCCGGGCGGGAGTGTGAGCGCGGTGATCACGCCGCTCGAGTCCGTGAAAATGCCCGCGCCACTGCCGCCGCTCCACGTTTCCTCGGCCAGCTCGGCGCGCACCGCGAAAATCCCGCTGCGATAGGTGCGCCAGAATTTCGAATAGAAGGTCACCGAGTAGCGGCCGTGCGTCGGTGGCTCGAAGTCGCCGCCGCCGCGCACGGGGTTCCAGTACCAGCCCGACAGCTCGAGCCCCGGGAGCGGACGGATCGCTGCCTGGAGTACGACGTAATTCGTCGCCGGCGTAGGCGCGAGCCCCGAAATCCCGGGAAAGCCCTCGGGGAAGTCGGCGACCGGCGTGAACGGATCGCGTCGCGCACCACCGACCTCGAACGTGAGCAGGCGGCTGGTCCAGGTCACCGCGCCATACAGATCGGTGGTCGTTTGCAGCGAGTCATCGAGGCGCGCGGGCGCATCGTAGTCGCTCGCCCGGGCGACGTCACCGTGCGCCCGGAACCCCAGCGGCAGGGTGAGCCCGACGGCCAGGTGCGCGCGGTTTCCGTCGCGTCCGTTCTCATACGACGCATGTCGCGCGTCAGCGCTCAGCGTGACGAACGGGAACGGCATCCAGCCCGTTCTGAGCTCGAGCGCGAACGGGTTCGGATCACCCTGGACGACCGTGATGAGCTGCACCGAGGTGCGTGGCCAGAATGACGACAGGGTGAGCATGCCCTGCCCGAGCGAGCGGCTGACCACAGCTGAGTCGTGGCTCAGGCTCGATGTCGCGAGCGAGAGGTCGACGCGCTGTCCCAGGCCGTCGCCGCGCGTGGCGTAGAATCCCGAAATCATGTCCGCTTCGCGCTTCTGGCTGATCGGAATCACGGTCGGCGCGGTGGCGCCCTGCCGGTTCCAGTCCGAGCTCAAGATCTGGAATGCGACGCCGGCGCGAGGTGTGGGGACGAATTCGCCCTTGAACCACAGGTCGACATCCTGAAAAGCGGTGCTCGCACTCCCGGAAATTCCCGCAAAGTCATTCCAGTCGGCGACCACGGACAGCCCCAGCCCGGAACGCCAGCGCTTGAGAAACTCGCCGCGGTATCCGGCGGTCCCGGCCACGCCGGTGGTGATCCCCACTTCGCTCGCGGGCGCGGTGGAGCGCTGCCGCAACGACGTGAGATAGACGCGCAGCACGCTGGGCAGGACGATGACGTCCACCCGCTCGAGCGGGGCGAGCGGGACGCGCGCCGGATCGACGAACACGGAATCGCGACCCAACGGCAGGTAGGGCACGCCATCCCAATACAGTTCGAGTCCCGCGGCGCCGCGCCCCGCGTACAGCACGGCTTCCGGCTGCCCGAACAATCCGGTGCGTGCCACGAACACCCCCGGGATCCGCGACAGCAGATCGCTGAGTGTCCGCTTGTCGGAAAACGCGAACGAGTCGGCGGTGAAGGTGTAGCGCGTGCCCGCGGGAAGCGGACCTTGGGGGAAGCCGGGCGGGAGAGCGGGAAGAAAATGGGGGATCGTGTCGTGAGTCGTGTCACGCCGGGTGGAATCCGCGCGCGCGGTCTCGCCAGTGTCGTGTGGGGTCGCGGGCGGAGCGGCGGGGGGCGCTCGTCCACTCGTATCGACGGCCTGCGCCATGGCGGCGCGACTTTTCCCCGCGCCCACCGTGGCGACGAGAATGGCGGCGAGGACGAGACTCGCCGCTCGGCTCACGCCCCCGCGCGCTTCAGAATCAAGTCGCTGAACAGCCGGACGCCCACCGCGGTCGGGCCTTTGGTCTGATACGGCGTCTCGCTGTCCGTATAGGCGGTGCCCGCAATGTCGAGGTGCGCCCAGGGATAGCGGTCCGTGAACTCCCGCAAGAACCAGCCGCCCGCGATCGTGCCGGCGCCCCGGCCGGCGGAATTCTTCACGTCGGCCACGTCCGACTTGAGGAGATCGCGATACTCGTCCCACAAGGGCAGCGGCCAGACGCGCTCGCCGGTACGTTCGCCGGCTTCCCGCACCTCGTTCACCAGGATTTCGTCCGTTCCCATGATGCCGGTGGCGACGTGGCCAAGCGCCACGACTACCGCGCCCGTGAGCGTCGCGATGTCGAGCACCGCGGCCGGATGGAAGCGGCGCACGTAGGAGAGCGCGTCGCAGAGAATGAGCCGGCCTTCGGCGTCGGTATTGATGATCTCGATCGTCTTCCCCGAGTGGCTCTTGATTACGTCGCCCGGTTTAAAGGCGGTTCCGGACAGCAGATTTTCGGTCGAGGGGATCAATCCCACCACGTTGACCTTCGGTTTCAGGCGTCCCAGGACCTCGAACGTGCCGAGCACCGCCGCCGCGCCCGACATGTCGAATTTCATGTCCTCCATGTTCTGGGCCGGCTTGATCGAAATGCCTCCGGCATCGAACGTGACGCCTTTCCCGACGAGCGCGATGGGAGCGGCGTCACCCGCGCCCGTGTACTCGAGCACGATAAAGCGCGGCTCCTGATCGCTTCCCTGCGACACGGCGAGCAGCGCCCCCATGCCTTCTTTCACAATGGCCGCGCGATCGAAGATCGTCACCTTGAACCCGTAGGTATCCGCCAGCTGTTTCGCCTGCTGCGCGAGGTAGCTCGGCGTGCAGACGTTCCCCGGCTGGATTTGGAGATAGCGGGCGAGCCGCGTGCCCGCCGCGATCGCCTCACCGATCCGCTGGCCGCGGGCGACCTCGCTCGATTCGCGCGCCTCGACGACGATGTCCACGGACTCGACGTCGCTGCGCGGCTCGTCTGACGCGGGAGCCGCCTTGAGCTCGAGAAAGGTCCACGCGCCCTGCGCCGCTCCTTCCGCGACCGCCTGTCCCAGCTCCTGGGCGCTCACGCCATTCCGGGCCTCCGCCGCCACAGCGAACGATACGCGCTTGGCGCCCAGCACCCGCGCCCGCTTCGCGGCGACGGCAGCCGCCCGGCGGATACTGGTGCGCTTCACATCGGCGGGCTTGCCCATGCCGATGAGGAGCACGCGCTGCGCCTTGATGCCGCTACTCGGGGGATAGAGCAGGCTCGTCTCGTCGCGCTTTCCCTTGAAGTCGCCACTCGTGATCGCGCGCGCCAACACGCCGGCCCCCGCCTGATCGAGGCTGCCGAAGGACGCGGGGACTGTCGAGCCTTCCGTGACGGCGAGCGCCAGGAGCGGTGTGTCAAGGTTTGCGGGGGGCGTCGTGACAATCGTGGTTTTCAGTTCAGACATGCTCGAGAATGCACTCGGCGAATTTGGAGGTCGACACTTCGGTAGATCCGGGAAGCAGCCGTGCGAGGTCGTAGGTGACGCGCTTGCCCTGGATCGCGCCGCCCACGCCGCGAACGATGGCGTTCGCGACATCGGTCCAGCCCAGCTCCTCGAACATCATCGCTCCGGAAAGAATCACGCTCGACGGATTCACTTTGTCCTGACCCGCATACTTGGGCGCCGTTCCGTGAGTGGCCTCATACACGGCATACCCGTCGCCCACGTTTCCGCCAGGGGCGAGACCGAGCCCCCCCACCTGGGCCGCGGCGGCATCCGAGAGCAGGTCACCATTCAGGTTCGGCGCCGCGATCACCGAGTATTCATCGGGCCGGAGCACGAGCTGCGCAAACATCGCGTCGGTGATGCGATCCTTGATGATCACGCACCCATCGCGCTTCCCGCTTCCCCCTTCCCCCTCGGGTCTCGTCCGGTCTCCGAACTTCTCGCGCGCGATCTCGTATCCCCACTCCCGGAAGCCGCCTTCGGTGAACTTCATGATGTTGCCCTTGTGCACGAGGGTCACGGATTTCCGGCCCGAGTGGATCGCGTAGGCGATTGCCTTGGCCACGAGCCGCTGGCTGCCGAATTTCGACATGGGTTTGATGCCGATCGCCGACCCGGGACGGATCGTGGCGCCAAACCGCTCGGTGAGAAACTCGATCACCGCGTCGGCTTCGGCGCTCTCGGCTTTGTACTCGATCCCCGAGTACACATCCTCGATGTTCTCGCGAAAAATGACAACGTCGAGCTTGTGCGGCTCGCGCATCGGGCTCGGCACGCCCGTGAAGTAGCGCACCGGGCGGATGCAGGCGTAGAGATCGAGCAGCTGGCGCAGCGCCACGTTGAGCGAGCGGATCCCGCCGCCCACCGGGGTCGTGAGCGGGCCTTTGATGGCCACGCGATGGTGGCGGATGCTCGCGAGCGTGTCTTCCGGCAGCCAGGAGCCCGTCTGGTTGTAAGCTTTCTCGCCGGCCAACACCTCGAGCCATTCGATCCGGCGCTTACCGCGCGACGTGCGCTCGACCACGGCATCGAACACGCGGCGGGCGGCACGCCAGATGTCCGGTCCCGTCCCGTCACCCTCGATGAAGGGAATGATCGGGGCGTCGGGAACCAACCACCGGCCATCACGGAAGTCGATGCGCTCGCCCATCCACCGCGCTCCTCAGTTGAAAAAACGTGGTCCAGTCTACATGGCGATCACGGGGTTGCGCCAGCGCAACGCCACCATAAACTACGCCCATGCACCGGCCGCGGTTCGTAGTGGCACTCTCGATCTTTGCGCTCTGCTGGCTCGTCGGAGGGCCCGGCGCCGTCGCGCTCGAGGTCTCGCTCGGCTGCCGCATGGACCGGATGCACCACCAGGGTCATCACCACCACTCTTCCCCATCGAACCCACACGGCCCCTGCATCTGCGATCAAATGGGGGGGACCTTCGATGTGCTCGTTTCCGTGGGATTGCCGCCAGTGCTCGATCTCGCTCCCGCGACTCGTGCACCCGAAATCCCCACGGCCTCCGTTGCTCGCGTCCTGCAGCCCACCTCCACCGATTTCGGACCAGATACTCCTCCTCCCATAGCGCTCGCGAGCTGACCGGGTAGGCGATCAGAGCGGCACGAAGCGGTGTCGCGCTGGTTACGACGCGTTCACTCTGGCGGAGGGAAAGTGTGAAGACTCTCGCTCGGGCGACGCTGCTTCTCGCAGCGTTGCCAGCATTTGCATGGGCACAGGGGAAGCGGGATACGACTCGCGTGGATACGCTGAACCACGCGCCCATCGGTCTTGCTCCCGTCACGGTGACGGCCGCTCCGTCGCGACCCGAGGAGCCGGCGAGCACCGTCCAGGTGCCGGCACGCGTCATCCAGCAAACACCGGCGTCAGATCCGTACGATCTGCTGCGCCAGACTGCCGGCGTCGAAGTGCACCTCCAGGGCCAGGGGCCGGGCTTCGCGTCGGATGCCTCGGTGCGGGGATTCAGCTCAGACCATTCCACCGATCTTGCCATGTGGGTGGACGGCGTACCGATCAACGAGCCGGTCAATGGGCATGCCGAGGGATACAACGATTGGAGCTTGCTCTTCCCGGAGGCGATTCAGGACCTGGACGTGATCAAAGGTCCCACGAGTCCGGTGTACGGGAATTTTGCCATGGCCGGGGTCGTCAACGTGCGGACGCTCGAACGGTTCGATCATACATCCGCGTGGATCGACCCCGGCTCCTACGGGCGCGTGGAGGGAGGGCTGCTCACGGGCTACGATAAAGGCACGTCGAGCGGCGTGCTGGGATTCCGCGGCGAGCGAGAGGACGGCTGGCGTCCCAACAGCGATTACACGCTGGGACAGCTCCATGGCCGTCTGGTCTCGTCGCTATCGGCGAAAACGACGGTGGACTTTGGTGCGGAGCTGTACGGGACGACGTGGCATTCTCCCGGATTCCTGAGCGACAGCCAGTTCGACGCGCACGAGTATGACGTCGTCGAGAATCCTTCGGACGGGGGGTTCAAGCGGAGGGCGCAGGAGCGGGCGAGCGTGCGGGTGGTGTTGGAACCGACGCTGTTATGGCGCAGCACGGCGTACTCCACGCAGGGCCGGTGGCAGCTGTTTCTCACCATTCCCCCGGAACCCGGTTCCGGTGAAGGCACGGGGAGTCAAACCGAAGAAGAGGATTCCCGTTATGGCTTCGGGCTCACGAGTGCCTTGACGTGGGCGTTGACGCGCGAGGAGCTCACAATTGGCCTCGAGGGTCGGTGGGATCACTCGCGCTACGAGAACTGGTTCACGACCCTGCGGGTGCGCGACTCGGCGCAAACCCTCGTCACCGCGTCACAAGGCTCTGCGGCCTTGTTCGTCCAGTCGGCGACGGATGTCAGCACGCGGTTGCGGTTGCTCATCGGAGCGCGCATCGACGGGCAGAGCACCAACTCGACGCCCGATAGCGCTGCCGAGCTGAGTGCATCGAAATCCATCGTGTCGCCCAAGTTCGGCGTGCTGTTCCGGCTGCCGGATTCGCTGGGCCTGTACGGGAATGTCTCGAAGGGCTTCCGGCAGACCGATGGGGTGATCGAAGATCCCACACTTCCCTTCATTACCGAGTGGGCCTACGAAGCGGGCTTCAAGGTGAGCCGCCCGTGGCTTCAGGGGAGTATCGCGCTGTTTCGCATGGACGTGAGCAACGAGCAAACGTTCGACCCGATCACGCTGACGTCGACGAGCGGCGGCGCGAGCCGGCGGCAGGGCGTCGAAGTCACGGCCAACCTGCGGGCGACGCGCGTCGTATCCTTGAATCTCGACTGGACATTCAACGACGCGCGCTATCGCGAGTCGATCACCGAGGACGGCGATACGCTGACGGGTCTGCGCGTGTACAACACATCGCGCTATGTCGGATCGACGGCGCTGGACCTGACGCCGCCCGACGGGCGGTGGAACGTCCGCCTGACCTCCAACGTGGTCGGTCCCTATAGTCCGTTTGATGAGCCCGGGGTGATTCGTCCCGCGTACGCGCTGTTCCACGTCAACGGGATGATGCGATTCGGGCCGGCACGGCTACAGCTGGGAGTACGCAACATGTTCGACACCGCCTACCGGGAGCTCGAGGCTGGCGAGTTCGTTTCGCCGGGCCAATCGCGCACCGTCTACGGGAGCGTGCGCTATGCCTTCTGAGATCACGGTGCGGGCGCGTTGCGTACGCAACGAGGACGTTTCGTGTCGCATGTTTCGGAGCTCCTGGCTCGAGGCACTCAGTCACGTCCACCCGTTGGTGCCGCACGCCATTTTCGTGCCCTGTATCGCGCTCCTACTCTTCGGGCCGGGGGAACGGGCGTTGCGCGTGTACTCCACGGCCGGCGCCGTGGTGTTCGGTCTCCTGCTCTGGACCCTGGTCGAGTACGTCATTCACCGTTATGTATTCCATCCCCCGCAGTGGATTGAAGACGACACTCGGCGCATTCTCGGCACCCTGGCGATCGAGGAGCCGGCAATGCCGGCGCTCCCGACGTTGCGTCATCGGTTCTACTTTCTCGTGCACGGTGTGCATCACGACTTTCCCAACGATTCGCGGCGTCTCGTCATGCCACCCAGCGTCAGCGTGCCGCTCGCCTGTGTGTTCTACGTGGCGTTTCGCGCCGCGCTCGGGGAGGCCGCGAATCCGGCGTTTGCGGGGTTTGTGATCGGATACCTGGCGTACGACACGATCCACTATCTCACGCACCACGGTTCACGTCACACCACGCTGGGCCGGTATCTGCGACGGGCGCATTTCGGCCATCATTACGTGGACTCGAGCCGGAACTTTGGGGTGAGTTCGCCCTTGTGGGATGTGCTGTTGGGCACGCGAGCGCGGGACCGGACCTGACCGAGGCTCTCGCGACTACGGGGCGTCAGACTCCCGAAGCGAGCGGTTGACGCGCGGCCGCGATCAGGTCCGTGTCCGGCGTGACCTGGTCGTCCAGCGTGACGCGGTTTCTGTTCTCGCGGATCATGCGGTCGAACAGCGACAGCTTGCTGTCGAACAGGAACCGGAGCAGCAGCATGGTCCAGGAGGTGTGATAGGCAAGGCGGTCGTACACTTCGGGCACCATGGCGCGGATGCGGGGCAGCTTGTTCCAGGCCACCGAGGGGAAGTCGTGATGCTCGTTGTGATAGCCGACGTTGAACGCCACGATGTTCAGCTTGCCGTAGTAACTGAACGTTTCCTGATCCCCATCGAACGTCATGTAATGCCGCTGGATCCAGCGCGCGCCCAGCGGGTGCAGGCCGATCGCGAAGAACAGCGAGGCGAGGAAGTACACGACCGCCTTCGGCCCCCACACCAGGTAGACCGCCACGTTCACGAGAACCTGGACACCGAGATTCGTGAGCGACCAGGCGTCGAGCAACGACACCTCTTTCACCCGCATCGGCCGCACGATCTGGAACACGGGATACAAGAGCAGCCACAGCGCCTTACCCAGGGCGGAGTGGCCCACGAGCTTGGCTTCCCACTCACTAGGAATATCGGCGTCGAGCTCGTACACACCCTGAAACGAGTGGTGCTTCAGGTGATATTTATGAAATGAGAGCGCGCCCGGCAGGCACATCGGCAGATTCGCGATCAACTCGGTGAGCTGGTTCGGCACCTTGCGCTTGAACACGAGCCGGTGCGTACACTCGTGGATCATCACGAACAGGGCGTGATTCGCGAACGCCCCGACGCACCAAGCGACCACGAATAGCACCCACCAGGGCTGCGTCGAGACGAACGCCGCCATCACGTACTGCAGCGCGACAATCCCGACCGTCCAGAAAAAGGTGACCGGGTTGTGGCCGATCAGGTCGCGAATTTCGGGATGCCGCGCCAGAATTTCCTTGGTGCGGGCGCGGTGCGGCTCTGGGGCGTCGGAGTGCGCAAATGCGTGACGGCTCGTATCCATTAAGGAGCTCGCTCTTCGGAGCAGGACCTGTTCATAATAGAACCATAGGACACGTATGACAACCACACGCCCGCGATCCGCGACATCGGCTCCCGCCGTCCCCGCGGTCGCGGAACCCTCTGTCGCGGGATCGGTGGTGCTCTACCGCCTGTACGACGTGGGGTACGAGATCCAGCTCGATCAGGCCCAGGACCTGCTCGGCCTGCCGCGCGGCGAACGCGGATCGCTCCGGCCGCCGGGCCCGCCCCGCGCCGAAAGCCAGGCCATCCGCATTGAGAACCCGCCGATCACCATCTCGCTCGCGGCCGAGCGCGTGACGCTCAGCAGTGATCGCGTCGCCCGGTCCGCGCAGGTGTCGGCGCGCATTTTTGATTTCGGCGTCGTGTCGCTGCGCGTCCGCGTAGCGACGCCGGGGATGCTCGCGTGGCAGGCGTACTCGGCGTTGGGGAACGCGCTCGCGCTCGCTCCCGAAATTCAGGCCGTGTTCGACCGGCACCTGCGGGACCTGACCACCCGGATTCGGCCGGCGGTCGTGCGGCCCGAGATCGCGACGATCGTGGAGGACTACGTCGTGTACCGCATCGATCGGCTCACGGACGCCGCGGGCACTGCCCTCCCGCCGTCCTCGCTCCGGGATGTGGACGTGGTGCCGCTGTTACTCGATGAGTCGCGTCCGCTCTCGGCGGAAGCGCGCCAGGAGCTCCTGCCCTACTGGTTCTCGTACTATGTCGATGATCTCGCGATTCTGACCTGGAACAACGCGCTTGTGGTGGAGCCGCTCGGGTCGGACAGCGATGTCGAGCTGGTGCTCGAATTCGCGAACGCGCAGCTGCTTGAGCTCCGCTACTACGACGCGCTGCTCGACGCGGAGCTGCCGCGCATGTACGACCGGATCGCGAGCGCGCGGCGCGGACGCGGGCGCTGGATTTTCGGCCACTCCTACGCCGACCTGCTCGCGGCCATCCAGACGCTGGTGGCGGATTCGACGGAAATCGTCGAGCGTGCCGAAAATTCTCTCAAAGTGACCGACGACGTGTATCTGGCGCGCGTGCATGCGGCCGCGCTGGATCTGTTCCGCGGGCGCGCGTGGCGCCGCGGGCTCGATCACAAGCTGGCGATCATCCGACAGGCCTATGGAATGCTCAACGCCGAAGCGATGGCCCGCCGCAGCGAGCTGCTCGAGGGAGTCATTATTCTGCTCATTGCCATCGAGATTGTGCTGGCGTTGGTGGTCGGGAGGCACTGAACCGTCTCCAAAACCCCGAAGGTGGTGCGAGCGTTTGGAGCCGCATCCCGAGCGGCGCGATGGCTGGAGCGCCTACGCGGCATCCCGGAGGGGAGTAGCTCCGTTTCGTAAGTCCTCACGCCGCGACATGTTCGTTGTCTGACCGCCCTGATCCGTGACCTATCTCACGGGTCAGGGCGGTCTCGATTGCGCAATGTGATGGCGTCTTCAGAGCGGAGTTCAGACATGAAAACGCTGTTTACCGGCGCCGTCCTCGTGCTGCTCGCGGCGTGCGCGCCGCCGGCGACGACGACCGTCAGCATGTCGTGGGGCCCGGGCCCGTGGTATCACTACTGCACCTGGGATGCGCCGTGCTGGTATTCGGAGCACCAGGTGTTCGTGTACGGCTGGGGCTACATCGAGCGGCCGCAGTATGCGTATCTCGTCGCGCATCCGGAGCGGCGGGAAACGTGGGCCAATCGCCGCCGCGAGTGGTATCCCGAAAAGCGGCCGGTGTATCGCGGTCACGACTGGGAAGCGTATCAGCGCAGCCAGCAGACGAAGTACGAAGAGCGGGACGATCACCGGCACCACGAGGATCACGAGCACTAGCGTGCCAGCCCGTCCGCGACGTCATCAGGCATCCCCTCTCGCGGTTGCGAGAGGGGATTTCTTTCTCACTATTCTGTACGCGGTGTGTGTCGTGGGTGGGTTGTCGGCCCAAACCGCGTCCGATTTCACTTCACGCTCGACTAGAGACCGGATTCAGGCCGTGCTCGCCTCGTATGAGCCGGCCCGAGCCATCCACTGGTATCGCACTGACTCGACCGAGTTCTACGGGATTTTTGATCAGCGGCTCCGCTACGCGGAGCGGTTCGAGGTGCGAATCACCATCACCCCCCAGAACACGGTATGGATCCGCGTTTACCCCGAGTGGGGCGGCCACCGCATCAATCTCGATCGGGTGCGCGATCCCAACGGCCTGGCGCGGACGCTGCTGCGCCTGTCCTATCACAACTTCTTCTTCTGGGGAACGACCGACGATAGCGACCTGTTCGCGGGGTTTCAGTTCACACTCGAGTCCGGATTCCCGGAGGAGTCGTTCAAGGAGGTCATCAAGAGCATTCCCTTGATCGACGACTCGGTAGGCGAGATCAACAACTTCACGGACTGAAGCCGTGCCTCAAGAGATCGAGATCTCGAGGCCACGCTGACACGCGCGGCACGTCACGGCTTGGGGTACGCGCCAGCGCGCGGGGATATCGAACACTTGCTCGTGGCCACAATCAGGGCACGTGGCGCGCGCGTTGCTCGCGCCCTCGGCGGTGCGCCACCGCTCAATGCACTGGACCGCGCCGTACACCAGGAACGCTGGCACCAGCACGAAATGGGCGACCGGAATGAACACCGCAAGCAGCGACGCGCCCCACCACTTGCCTAATTCCGCGAATGCGCGGCGCGCGCGCTGCTCATGGGTGAACGAGGTGATCTGGACGGTACCGGTCGCCGGTCGAGTGCTGTAGCCCGTCAGTATGAAGGATTGACTTCGAGTGAGAAGCTGGCGTCCGGCGTCAGCTGCCTTCATCTAGCAGACCGTAACGCCATGCCGAGGGCGGGAATCGAACCCGCATGGGGTTGCCCCCACCGGATTTTGAGTCCGGCGCGTCTGCCAGTTCCGCCACCCCGGCGTGAATTTCAGCGCAGGGAAGTTACGAGGTTACGCTCAGCCTTGCTGGCCGAAATGCGCAGATTCTCAGGGCCCCATCCCGCGGGCACGGCGGCGTCTGAGCATCTCCTGTATACGCTCCTCCAACCGCTGGCGCATGATCTGGTAGCGGGCATGTTGCACCGGGGTGAGGAACGCCGCCAGCTCGCGATCGGTACGCCGCTCGAGATCGAGCAACGCCGCGCGATCGGCATCACGCGCTGCCAGCAACTGCTGCACGCTATCCGCGTTCGCGTTGCCACCGCGGTCGAGCTGATCGCGCAGGGCGGACATGACGCCGCGCTGCTGTAGGGCGATCTGGCGTCGCTCGGCGAGATAGCGATTCTCCGTTTGTTCGAGGCGCGCGGCCTGCTGGTCGGTGAGAGCGAGCTCGGTTCTTACGCGTGCCCGCCAGCGGGCGAGCACCTGTTGCCGCAACGCTTCGGCTTCCTGGCCTGCGGCACCCGCCCCCGCCTGAGCATGCAGGGCGACGCCGGGCGCCAGAACCACGCAGAGCAGGGCGAACCACAGACCGCGCGTCATCTCACCCCTCCAACGACTGCAGCAGGCGCTTGAGCTCGG
Source organism: Gemmatimonadales bacterium (assembly GCA_035517615.1). GTDB lineage: Bacteria > Gemmatimonadota > Gemmatimonadetes > Gemmatimonadales > GWC2-71-9 > AG25. The sequence continues at coordinate 14,844 of DATIYM010000033.1, read as the reverse complement.
GCGTGCTCAAATCCTCGAGCCCCACGGTCGTGTCGACGCTCGCGGACGCGCTGAGAGTGGAATCGTCCACCGCGCGGAGCATGTCGCGCAGCTCGCCGGCCGACAGATCGTTCAGCCCTGGCTCGGCGAGCGCGGTCGCCGCCGCACTAGGCGCCGGCGAGCGGACGAGCTTCACGATCAGACTCGACCCGAGTACCACCGCGATCATGGCCGCGATTTGCAGCCAGAACATGGGGCGAATGAAGCGGGGCACCCGCCGTGCGGCCGGCTGCTCGCGTAACCGGGCCAGCACGGCCTGCGCCGTGCGCGCGGGGTCGAGCCGGTCAGCCGCTCCCCCCTGACCGAGCCGCTGGGCCAGCGCGTTGAGCTCCAGATCTTCCTGGTCGTCGTGTTTCACCGGACGTACTCCCGCAATCGTTTGACTGCGTGATGGTAATGCACCCGCGCCGCGCCCTCGGACGTAGCGAGGGCCGCGGCGATCTCGGAATACTCGAGGCCTTGCTGCGCGCGCAGCAGGAACACCTCACGCTGCATGTGCGGCAGCTGGGCGAGTCCCTGTTCGAGTTTCTGGGCGGTTTCTGAGGCTACCGCCTGCTCGTGCGGATCCCCTCCATGCGCCTGGAATTCCTCATCCAAAGGAACCGTGCGCCCGCGTTTTGCGCGACGCCCCGCGTCCTTCACCACGTTGCTGCCGATCGTGAACAACCAGGTGCGGAACTGACACTGTCCGCGAAATCGCCCGAGACCACGAAACGCGCGCACGAACGCTTCCTGTACGAAATCGTCCAGGTCCGCCTCGGCGGCACCGAGCGCGCTCAGGAATCTGCCCAGGGCGCGTGTGTGACGGCGGACCAATTCGGCGGCTGCTTGTTCGTCTCCATCCCGCCACGCGGCGATCAGATCGACATCGGTCGGTATCGCGTGGTTGGGAGGCTGGGCCATGCACTGGTCCGGTAGACGGGGGAATGAGTGGAAAATTAAGGGCGGAAACTGCTGAAAGAGACGGACGACGCGGAACCCGTCGCTTTCCGTCCCTTTCTCATCCTTGACCTCCCTCCCCACTTCCCCTAGCGTTCGAACAAACGTTCGAATCGCTCCGACCATGCGCCCTTACGACGAACGCCTCGATCATCTGCTCACGCAGGCTGCCCGGGTGTTTGCCGAACGGGGATACCATGCCACCACCATGCGCGACCTCTCGCGCGCGAGCGGGATGTCGCTCGCGGGCATGTATTACTACGTCCAGGGCAAGGAAGAGCTGCTCGAGAAGGTGCAGGAGCGCGCCTTTTCGCTCGTGCTGGATGGTGCCGAGCGGGCGATCGCCGGGCAAGCGGAGCCGCGCGAGCGGTTGGTCGCGTTCATCCGGCATCACGTCACGTTCTTCGCCGCACATATGTATGAAATGAAGGTGCTATCGCACGAGGCGGGATCGCTCACGGGAGAGCGGCTCGCACGCGTGAATGCGCTGAAGCAGCGCTACGTGAACGTGCTGCTCGGGCTGCTCGGGGAAACAGCGCCTGACGAAGTGGCCGCTGAGCGCACCGCGGCGGCGTATCTGCTGTTCGGCATGATGAATTGGCTCTACACCTGGTATGACCCGGGTGGCACGATCGATCCTGAGCGTCTCGCCGGGCTCGTCACGGGAATTTTCCTGGACGGCTTGCTCGAGGCGCGATTCCCGGTACACGGAGGTTGACGGACATGGCGACCGCAACGGACACCCAAGGAGAGCCCGCGACTCGCGTCAAGACGCTCGTTCGCTACACCGTGGACAACGGTCTCGCGATCATCGAGTTGGACGATCCGCCGGCGAACACGTACACCCACGAAATGATGCGCCAGCTGGACGAAGCGATCTTGCAGGCGCGGTTCGACGATGGCGTGCACGTGCTCGTGCTGCGGGGCCACGGGGAGAAATTCTTTTCGGCGGGCGCGAACATCGGGTACCTGAACAGCATCACGCCGCGCTACAAGTACTTCTTCTGTCTCCACGCCAACGAAACGTTGTCGCGGCTCGAGCAGACGCCCAAACTCACGATCGCGGCGTTGAACGGGCACACAGTGGGCGGCGGGCTCGAGATCGCCATGGCGTGTGACATCCGCCTCGCCCGGGAGAATGCGGGAAAGATCGGCTTGCCGGAAGTGAACCTCGGCGTGCTGCCTGGTACCGGCGGCACGCAGCGCCTCGCGCGCATCGTCGGCAAGTCACGGGCAATCGAAATGATGATCACCGGCGAGACGTTCTCGTTCGATCGCGCCAAGGAGCTGGGGCTAGTGAACGAGATCTACCCGACCGACGGATTCTGGGAGCAGGTCCTGCTGTACGCGCGGCAGTTCTGCCCCCCGCACAAAGCCTCGAAGGCCGTGGGGCTGATCAAGCGCTCGGTCCAGTCGGGCGCCGAGGTGCCGTTCGAATCGGGGCTCACGCTCGAGCGCGAGCTGCAGCAGCAGCTGTTTCAGAGCGACGATGCCAAGGAAGGCATCGCGGCATACGTCGAGAAGCGGATGGCGGAGTTCAAGGGTCGGTGAAGACCGATCTCCTGATCGGGGGAGAATGGCGAACGGGAGAGACTCGTTTTCCCGTCACGAATCCGGCCACGGAGGAGTTGCTCGCCGATGTGGCGCAGGCCGGCGAGCGGGACGTCGATGAGGCGGTGCGGGCGGCGGCCCAATGTTTCGGTTCCAAGGAATGGGGCGGCCTGGCGCCGAGGTCGCGCGGACGGCTGCTGTCGAAACTGGCGGATGCACTCGAGGCGCGTGCGCGCGAAGCCGCGGAGCTCGAGACCCGAAACAACGGCAAGCCGCTGTTCGAGTCGCAGATCGACGTGGCGATGGCGATCGAAACGCTGCGCTACTACGCCGGTTGGGCCGACAAGATCGGCGGCGCCACGCTTCCGGTCGCGGGTGATTTCTTCACCTACACGCTGCGGCAACCGGTCGGGGTCGTGGCAGCGATCGTGCCGTGGAATTTCCCGCTCAATATTGCCTGCTGGAAAGTGGCGCCGGCGCTCGCGGCGGGCTGCACGGTTGTCCTGAAGCCCGCGGAAGAGACGCCGCTCACTGCCCTGCTCCTGGGCGAGCTTGGCGCCGCAGCCGGATTGCCCGCGGGTGCGCTGAACGTCGTTCCCGGCGATGGCCCCACCACGGGCGCGGCGCTGGTGCGCCATCCGCTGGTGAACAAGATCGCGTTCACGGGCTCGAGCGAGGTTGGGCAGATGATCATGCGTGCAGCGGCAACGTCGTTGAAGCGCGTGTCACTCGAGCTGGGCGGCAAGAGCCCCAACATCATTTTCGCCGACGCCGATCTCGCCGCCGCGGTGCGCGGCGCGCAGTCGGCAATCTTCTATGGAAAAGGCGAGGTGTGCGCGGCCGGGTCGCGGCTCTTGGTCGAGCGCGCGGTGCACGATCAGGTGATCGAGCAGCTGGCGCAGCGCGCGAAGAAGCTCACCCCCGGCGATCCGTTCGACAAAGCCACTCGGCTGGGTGCGATCGTGTCGCGGCGCCAGCACGAGAAGGTGCTCTCGTACGTGGAGGCCGGGAAGCGCGAAGGGGCTCGCCTCGTGACGGGAGGGAATGCGGCACGCGTGAACGGCAAAGGCTTCTTCGTCGAGGCTACGGTGTTCGACGACGCGCGGCCGGGCATGACAATCGTGGACGAGGAGATCTTCGGACCGGTGCTTTCGGTGCTCGCGTTCGATAACGAACCGCAAGCGATCGAGCTGGCGAACGCATCGCGCTACGGTCTCGCGGCGGGAATCTGGACGAGGGATATCCAGCGTGCGCATCGGGTGGCGCGCGCGCTCCAGGCGGGCACGGTGTGGGTCAACACGTACAACTTCTACGACCCCGTGGCGCCGTTTGGCGGCGTGAAGTTCTCGGGCTTCGGTCGAGATCTGGGCCGCGAAGCGTTGGACGGATATGTGGAGACGAAGACGGTGTGGGTGGGACTATGAAAGAAGCGCACATCTATGCCGCGCTCCGTACCCCCGTCGGGAAGCATGGGGGCGGGTTGGCATCGGTGCGCCCCGATGACCTGGCTGCAATCCCGATCCGGGCGGTGATGGGACGGGCGGGTGTCGACCCCACCGCCATCGATGACGTGATTCTCGGGTGTGCCAACCAGGCGGGCGAGGACAATCGCAACGTGGCCCGGATGGCGGCGCTGCTCGCGGGATTACCGGTCGAGATTCCGGGACAAACCGTCAACCGGCTGTGCGGATCGGGATTGCAGGCCGTGGTGTCGGCCGCGCACGCAATCGAGGCGGGCGAGGGCGACCTGTTCATTGCGGGCGGCGTGGAGAGCATGACGCGTGCGCCGTATGTGATGCTCAAGTCGGGCGAGGTGTGGCGCCGGGCGGCGCCGGAGATCGCGGATTCGACCGTGGGCTGGCGGTTCACGAACCCGAAGCTCAACCCGGAGTGGACGGTCTCGCTGGGCGAGACGGCCGAGCGCGTGGCCGACCGCTACAAGATCACCCGCGCCGAGCAGGATGCGTTCGTGGTCGAGAGCCAGCGGCGCGCTGAGCGCGCCATCCGGGAGTGCGTATTCAGCGAAGAGCTCGTACCCGTTTCCCTGCCCGACGGCACGCGGTTCGAGCGCGACGAATATCCGCGCGCCGGGACCACGCTCGACGGCGTGGCCAAGCTCAATCCCGCGTTTCGCACCGGTGGAACCGTCACGGCCGCATCGTCGAGCGGCATCAACGACGGAGCTGCGGCGTTGGTCGTCATGCGGCGGACGGGCGGACAGGCGGACGGCCGCACGGAGCCGCTCGCGAGGATAGTCTCGTCCGCCGTGGTGGGAGTCGATCCGAGCGTCATGGGGCTCGGCCCTATTCCCGCAACGAAAAAGGCGCTCGAGCGAGCCGGACTATCCATCGAGCAGATCGATCTCACCGAACTCAATGAAGCGTTTGCTGCACAGGCGATCGCCTGCATTCGGGAGCTCGAGCTCGATCCGGCCCGAGTCAACATCTATGGCGGCGCGATTGCGCTCGGACATCCGCTGGGCGCGACCGGCGCACGCATGATGACCACCCTGGTACACGCCCTGCACCGCACCAACTCGCGCTACGGGCTCTGCACGATGTGCATCGGCGTGGGACAGGGCATCGCCGCGATCGTGGAGCGCGTCGCGTGAGCGACTACGAGCACGTGGTGATCGCCATGGATGGCGCGATCGGCACGATCACGCTCAGCCGGCAGGAGAAGCTCAATGCGTTCAATCAGGCCATGTGCCGCGATCTGCTCGAGGCGGTGCGGATGCTCGCGGGATCCGCGAGCGTTCGAGTGATCGTGATTACTGGAGCCGGTCGCGCGTTCTCGGCGGGCGCCGATCTGGCCGTCCTCGGGGCCGGCGGCGGCCCGACGCTGGTCGCGGCGGGACGCGACATCGCGATCGCCATTCGTGAAGCGCCGCAGCCCGTGCTCGCGTCGGTGAATGGGCCCGCGGCGGGCGGCGGCGCGAACCTTGCCCTTGCCTGTGACTACCGTATCGCGTCCGATCGCGCCTCGACTGGCCAGGTGTTCAATCGTCTTGGACTCGGGCCGGATTGGGGCGGGAGCTACTTTCTCCCCCGGCTCGTGGGACCGTCCGCGGCGCTCGAGCTGATGTGGAGCGCACGCATGGTGCAGGCGCAGGAGGCGCTTCGGATCGGGGTGTTCGATCGGGTCGTGCCCCACGAGACGCTCGCGGCGGAGACGCGGGACCTGGCGGAAGCGTGGGCCGCTCAGCCGGCGCGCGCCGTGTGCCTCGCGAAGCGTGCGGTCTACCGTGGAACGCACGGGTCGCTCGAGGCGAGCCTCGATCTCGAGATCGAACAGCAAGGTGAACTCTTCATGACCGTGGAAGCGCGCGAGCGCATCGCGCAGGAGATTCGGAAGAGGAGCCACTAATGGTCCGCAAACTCGGCAACTTCGACGACTGGATCGATTATTTCCGCTACTGGCAGGAATCGATCGGCCTGCCCGCGGGCGAGCTGCGCGATTTCAAGTTCGACGCCAAGTTCGGCGAGCAGGAAGTGCCGTTCATTGAATTCGGGCATTATCGCGGCCAGCGCAAATGGCCCACGGTCCTGCACATTCCCGATCAGCGCATCCGCGATGCCCTGCTCAATCTGATCGTGTATCAGGGCGACACGGAGTTTGCCTCGGTCGAGCAGCAGCGCAATCTGCTGAAACACGCGCCCACGGACTACGACCTGCTCGCGCTGCAGCGCGTCATGACGGAAGAGATGCGCCACGGATGGCAGATGTCGTATCTGTTGTGCAGCCATTTCGGCGACGAAGGGCGGCGCGAGGCGGCCAAACTGCTCGAGCGGCGTGCCGACGAAGGCGAGCGGCTGCTCGGCTCGTTCAACGAGCTGGTGGACAATTGGCTCGACTTCTTCACCTACACCCAGTTCATCGATCGCGACGGCAAGTTCCAGCTGACCATGCTGGCGGTCTCGGGATTCGATCCGCTGTCACGCTCAATGTCGCCGATGCTGAAAGAGGAATCGTTCCACCTGGGCACCGGCAACAACGGCCTGCTCAGGATCGTCAAGGCGGGAAAGATGCCGCCCGAGCTGATCCAGCGCTTCTTCTATAAGTGGATTCCCACGGCGTTCGACCTGTTTGGCACCGACAATTCCTCGTCCGCTCAGTGGGCCTACATCTGGGGCCTCAAGGGCCGCTACGACGAGCGGGATAACACCCTCGAGCCGGACAAAACCAAGCTGAACGAGCACAGCCGCGAGCTGTATCGCCAGGAGATCTCGAAGCTGGTCGAGCGCCTCAACATGTTCATCCCGGAGCGCGAGCGGCAGCTGCGCGTGCCGGTGATCGAGTTCAATCGCAAGATCGGCACCTATGCCCGGCAGCGCTTCACGGTCGACGGACAGCCGATCGACGATGCGGCGCGCTACGAGGCATATCTCGCGAGCGTCCTGCCACAACCCTCGGACTACGCGCGAGTGCACGATCTCGAAAAAGAGCCGGATTGGATCGAGGCAAAGAAGGCGGACAGTCTGCTCAAGCCGCCGGCCTGAGGTGACTGCCGCCGGCACTCCGCTCGTCATCGCGCACCGCGGCGCGTCGGCGTACGAGCTCGAGAACTCGCTCGCGGCGTTCCATGCGGCTGTTCGCCTCCGTGCCGACGGCATCGAGCTCGACGTGCACGCGAGCACGGACGGCTGCCTGTTCGTGCATCACGACGAGACGGTCCCGCCCAACTTTCGCATTGCGTCTCTGGCTGCCGGGTCCGTTCGCAGCCTGAGACTCGCGAACGATGAGCCGATTCCGACGTTGACGGACGCGCTCCAGGCCGCAGGGCCCCTTGCCGTCTATGTCGAAGTGAAGGCCCTCGACCCGCGGCACGACGCGTCGCTCCTCGCGACGCTCGATGCGGGTCCCAATCCTCGAGGCTACGCGGTGCACAGCTTCGACCACCGCATCATCCAGCGACTCGGGCGGATTCGTCCAGGACTGTCTCGTGGCGTGCTATCCGCCTCATATCCGCTCCACCCGGAGGAGCAGCTGACGGATACGGGCGCGGACGCGCTGTGGCAGGAGCGAAGCCTGGTCGATCGCGATCTCGTCGATCTGATGCACAGGACCAACCGGCGTGTGATTGTCTGGACGGTGGACCGCCCGGACGAAATGCGGTGGCTTGCGCGGCTCGGCGCCGACGCAGTGTGTACGAATGTCCCTGACGTGGCCCGTCGGGCGCTGGACTCGCGGTCGTGACCGTCGCTCCCATCGCCGTCATTGGCGCCGGGACGATGGGCCGGGACATTGCCTACGTCGCGGCCGTGAGCGGATGCCGGGTGCAGCTGTTCGACGAGCGGCCGGACGCGGTGAGTGCGGCGTTGGCGCGCGTGACCGAGCTCGTCGATCAGGGCATTCTGCGCGGCAAGCTGAAGCTCGCCGACCGAGACCGGGTGCTGGATCGCGTGGTGCGCGCGGCCACGCTCCAGTCGGCCGCGGGCGGCGTCGCGCTCGTCGTCGAGGCGATCGTCGAAGACGTGAGCGCGAAACGCGCAGTATTCGCGAAACTCGAGCAGGCGGCCCCGAGCGACGCGCTGCTTGCCACGAACACGTCATCGCTCTCGATTGCCGCGATCGCGCGAGGTCTGCGCGAGCCGGCTCGCGTTGTGGGGATGCATTTCTTCAACCCGGTGCCCGCGATGCGGCTGGTCGAGGTGATCACGCAAGCGGAAACCAGTCATGCCAGCGTGAGCCGCGCGGTAGAGTTTGTGCGGCAGCTCGGGAAAGAGCCGATCGTGGTGAAGGATTCGCCGGGATTCGCGTCGAGCCGGCTGGGCGTGGCGCTGGGACTCGAAGCCATGCGCATGCTCGAAGAAGGCGTGGCGTCGGCCGAGGACATCGATAAGGCGATGGAGCTCGGATACAATCACCCGATGGGTCCGCTCAAGCTGACCGATCTCGTGGGGTTGGATGTACGCCTGGCGGTGGCCGAGTACCTGTATCGCGCGCTGGAAGAGCCGCAATTCGAGCCCCCGCGGATTTTGCGCGACAAGGTCGCGCAGGGGCAGCTCGGAAAGAAGAGCGGACGCGGATTCTACGCCTGGCCTGATCGCGCGTGATCGCCGCGGCGCCGGCAGACCTTCGGATCACCGATGTTCACATTCACGTGCAGCCGTGGCGCGAGCTCAAACCACCGGTGCTCGAGACCATGCGTCGCGGCAAGGAGGATCAGTTCGAGCTGCTTCGCCACGTGATGGACGACCCGCGCGCGCTGCTCGAGATCATGGACGGCGCGGGCGTCTGGCGCGTAGGGCTCGTGAACTACCCCTGCCCGGACGTGCTCGGGTTTACGGACGCGACCAACGCGTTCTCGGCTCGCTACTCCCAGGCCAATCCCGAACGGCTGCTGCCGTACGGCGGCGTGCACCCGCGCTTCACACGTGATCCCGCGGGCGACGTGGACCGGCTCGTGGACCTGGGCATTCGCGTGCTGAAAATCCACCCGCCCCACCAGCTGTTTCCCGCGAACGCCTACACGCAGGGACTCGAAGCGCTGGGCGCGATTTACCGGCGCTGTGAGGAGCGCGGGCTGCCCGTCATGATTCATACCGGCACGAGCATCTTCCCCGGCGCGCGCTCGAAATACGGCAACCCGATGGAGCTCGACGATGTGGCGGTCGACTTTCCCGACCTGGCGATTCTCATGGCGCATGGGGGCCGGCCACTGTACATGGACGAGGCGATGTTCATCCTGCGCCGGCACCCACAGGTCCGGCTCGACATCTCCGGCATTCCGCCTGCGAAGCTGTTGGAGTACTTTCCGCGACTTGCCGAGCTGGTCGACCGCGTCCTGTGGGGGACGGACTGGCCGAGCCCTGGCGTGAAGGACCTGCGGCGCAACATCGATCAATTTCTCGCGTTGCCGTTGGGCGACGCCGACCGGAGAGCGATTCTCGAGACGAATGCGCTGGCTGTGCTTCCTTCTCGCTAGCAGCGCCGCGGCGCAGGGTCCCGTGTCGAGCGGGGCGACCGCTCCCGTCAAATCATTGCGCTTCGACCTCGCCCTGATTCCCGCCACCCGCGATTCGTTCGGAATTTTCATTCGGCGTGGGCTGCGCGGCTACATCGTATGGCAATACGAGATCCAGCAAACCGAGCAGCGCCAAATCGTCCTGTATACCCAATCCTCCGAGCTGCAGCCAATCGAGGAGGAGCGGTTTCGGGTGGAGTTGAACCGGCTGAATGCACTGCCGCTCAGCTCGTACTACCACGTTGAGCTGTTCACCCCAACCGACACCATCATGGTAGAGCACAACATCCGCATCGACGACGGTCGCGTCGTGGGCCGGCGCCGGGTGGGAACGAAGGACGGCAAGATCCATACAATGGACGTGAATACGCCCATTGCGCCGGGCACGGTGTGGTTCAACTACCAGCTGTATGCGGCCGCCGTGACGAACGCCGTTCCGGGCGACTCGCTTTCGGTACCGGATTACATCGAGGACCGTGACTCGGTCGGCGTGCTGACCGTGATCGCGGAGCAGCCCACGACCATTCGCGTGCCCGCGGGGCAATTCGACGTGCTGCCGCTGCGCAGCAACCAATTCCGGGTGTACGTGACGCGGTCCGCCCCGCGCCGCGTCGTGAAGGGTGAGACCCTGGACGGCGTTTTCAGCTTCGAGCTGCTGCGCAGCGCAGCAGTCGTTCCCTCACAGCCTTGAAGGAGCATCGCTCGACATGCGGAAGCTGTTAGCCGCCCTGTGCGCAATCGCGGCCGCCCTGGCGACGCCAGGGCGCCGGCTCGCGGCGCAGGCCAGTGTGGTCCGGTATCAAACATTCACGCTGCCGAACGGACTACGCGTGATCTATTCCGAGAATCATACCACGCCGGTCGTCGCCGTGGACGTCTGGTACGACGTGGGCTCGCGCAACGAGCGGCCGGGCCGCTCGGGTTTCGCGCACCTATTCGAGCACATGATGTTCGAGGGCTCCGCCCACGCGCCCAAGGGAATGCACTCGCATCTGATCCAGAGTGCCGGCGGGCAGGACAACGCGTCCACGGCCGAGGATCGCACCAACTTCTACGCCACCATTCCCTCGAACTATCTGAATCTGGTGTTGTGGCTCGAAGCCGACCGCATGCGATCGCTCGCGATCACCGATGCGACGTTCCACAATCAACGCGAGACGGTCAAAGAGGAACGGCGGCTCCGGGTCGATAACCAGCCATACGGGACCGTGTTTGCCGAGGGGCTCGCCTGGCCGTACGACACCGCGTCGTGCTTTCCGTACGCGCACAGCGTGATCGGCTCGATGGCCGATCTCGACGCCGCGACCGTGCAGGATGTGAGCGCGTTCCACGAGCAGTATTACGCGCCGAACCGGGCCACCCTGGTCGTGACGGGAGACGTCTCGCCCAGCGCGCTGCGCCAGCTCGTCAATCAGGACTTCGCCGCGATTCCCCGCCGCCCTGATCCGCCGCCGGTCACCTGCCGCTATCAGCTGTCGCCGGGGATCGTGCGCCGGACGGTGCAGGACGCGCACGCCAATCTTCCGGCGGTCGTGCGCATGTATCGCATTCCGCCCCACGAAGACCGCGACACGCCCCCGCTCGGGATCCTCAACGTGATTCTGGGAGAAGGCGAAAGCTCGCGGCTCAACGTCGCGATCGTCCGGCGCGAGCAGGCCGCCTTGGGCGTGCAGGTGGGAATGAATCCCTACGATTCCCGGCGTGGTCCCGGCGTGTTCCTCGTGCTCGGCATCGTGAATCAGGGCGTCGATCCCGAGCGGCTCGATACGCTGATCGCGGCCCAGATTGACACGATCCGCACGATCAACGTCACGCCTGCCGAGCTCGAGAAAGCGAAAAACATCTATCGCGCGGGCGTCGTGCACGCCCGCGAGACGGCGCTCGGCCTGGCAGAGGAGCTGCAGCATTACGAGATGTTCCACGACACGCTGTCCGAGATCAATTCGGATCTGAGTCGCTATCTTGCCGTGACGGCGGATGATGTCCGGCGCGTGGCCAGCAAGTATCTCGACCCGCGAAACGCGGTGGACGTGATCATCCGGACCGGTCCCGGGGGTGGCTCGAGTCAGCAATCAGGGTCGGGGGATAAGCCATGACGAGGCTCGCTCGAGTCCTGATCGTGGTTGGACTAACCATGACCGGGGGCCTGTGTGCTCAGTCGAAGGACTCCTTCCCGGCGGCGGCGCCCAAGCCTGCCGCGCTCGCGCCGGCGCGGTTTCCGCCGTTCAAGGAATCGGCGCTGCCCAACGGCGTGAACGTGATCGTGATCGAGCGCCACGACGTGCCGATCGTCTCGGCCAGCCTGAGTTTCAACGCGGGCGACGTCCACGATCCGGCGGGCGAGGAAGGGCTGTCGTCGTTCGTGGCCGAGCTCCTGACCAAGGGGACCAAGACCCGCACGGCCGAGCAGATCGCGTCGACCATCGAAGGCGTGGGTGGCAGTCTCTCGGCGAGCTCTGGTGACGACTTTCTCACGATCTCGGGTGAGGCGCTTTCGGATCATGTGAGCCTGCTGTTCGATCTGCTGGGCGACGTAACGAAGAACTCGACCTTCCCCGATGCCGAGCTGGCGCTCGCGCGTACCCGCCAGCTCTCCGCGCTCGCGCTCGAGCTTTCCGAACCCGGGAGCGTGGCGTCGCGCATGTTCCGGCGCGACATCTACGGGACCAATCCCTACGGCCGCAGTCCCACCGAGGCGTCGTATCGCGCCATTGCGCAGCGGGATGTGGCGGACTTCGCGCAGCGCTACATCCGTCCGCGTGGGGCGCTGCTCGTGGTGGCGGGCGACATCACTCCCGCCGCCGTCGATTCACTCGCGAAAAGCTCGTTCACTGGTTGGCAGGGGGCGCCTCCAGCGACCCCGGCCCCGGTTGCGGGCCCGGTGTCGCACGCCAACGATATCCTGCTGGTGCACCGCCCCGGCTCTGCGCAGTCGAACGTGTTGGTCGGCAACACGACGATTTTGCCGACCGATTCCCTATATTACGCGGGGCGCGTGGTCACGCAGGTTCTGGGCGGCGGCGCGGATTCGCGCCTGTTTCGCGTGCTGCGGGAGGAGCAGAGCTGGACCTATGACGCCCACTGCGCGCTGCGCCGGATGCGTGGCCTGGGCTACTGGGTCGCCTCGGTGGAAGTGCGCACGTCGGCCACCGACAGTGCGCTGCACGGGCTACTGCATCAGATCGACATGATCCGTATGCAGCCCGTGCCCGAGGCGGAGCTCGCGGCGGCCAAGGGGTATCTCGTCGGATCGTTCCCGCTGTCCATCGAGACCGCGAGTCAGATCGGGAGCCAGGTGGCGACCGCAAAGCTCCTGGGATTGGGACCCGACTATTTGCGGTTGTTTCGCGAGCGTCTCGCTGCGGTGACGCCGGCACAAGCGCAGGGCGCCGCCAGCCGCTTGTATCACGAAGGCGCGTTCTCGATCGTGGTGGCGGGCGACGGCGCGCAGCTCTATCCCCAGCTCAAGGGGATGGGCCAGGTCCGGATCGTGGATCTTCAGGGCAATCCGCTCACGCCCGACGATCTCGTGCCGCGGGCGGGTCCGCTGCCGCTCGACCCGACACAGCTCGTGTCGCACCGGGACAGCTTCGCGGTGCTGTTGAAAGGGCAGCCATTCGGCTACCGCACGACGGTGCTCCGGCGCACGGCCGATTCACTCGTGTACACCGAGACCATGGATCTAGGGAACACGGGGGCGCAGCAGATCACCCTCGTGCTCGATCCCCGGACGCTCGAGGTGCGGAGTCTCGACAAAACCGGAGCGGTGGGCGGGCAGAAGGACGAGGCGAGCCTCGATTACGCCAACGGTCGAGTCAAAGGACGCGTCACGGTGCCGCAGGAATCCGGACAGCCCCGGTCGTTCACGATCGACACGACCATTGCCTCCGGCACGTACGATGACAACGCGATCAACGTGATCGTTCCCGCGCTGCCGCTCGCGGTCGGAAAGACGTTCCCGGTGCGCGTGTTCTCGTCAGGAGACGGAGTGTCCAAGGTGCTCACGGTGACGGTCACCGGATCCGATAGCGTGAGGGTACCGGCCGGCGTGTTTCAGGCATTCAAGGTCGAAGTGACGGGAGGCCAGGCACCGTTCGTCTTCTGGATCGGAGGCGACACGCCGCGACGCATTGTGAAGCTCGAAGTGGTTGGCGCGCCGATCGAGTTTCAGTTGGTCAAGTGAACTGGCGCGCGCTGCCGGTCATGCTGTGTGCCGCCTGCGCCGGCGGGAGTCATCAAGCGGCCGCTCCCGTGAGTCCTGCCGCAACGCAGGCCCCGGCTTCGGCTCGGCCATCCCCGCCTCCGCCCGCTCCGCAAGCAGCGGTGCGCGAGTCCACCAGTGTCGAGCGGCCGCAGTATCCCTCGACGTATGTGCGGCATTCGTATCCTCCGGTCCTGATCAGCAACGCAACCATCATGACGGCGACCGGTCAGGAGCTGCCGCATGCCTCGATCCTCTTGCGTGATGGTCGCATCGTCGCGGTCGGAAGTGATATCGGCGGGCTCCCGCCGGACGTCGTTCGCGTGGACGGCACGGACCGCTACGTCACGCCGGGCATCATCGACGTGCATTCGCATCTCGGCGTTTACGCCGCGCCGGGAACGGACGCCGAGTCGGACGGCAACGAAGCGACGGGGCCGGTGATGGCTGAAGTCTGGGCCGAGCATTCGTTCTGGCCGCAGGATCCGCAGATCCCGCTCGCCATCGCCGGCGGCGTGACCGTCATCGAAGCGCTGCCGGGATCGGCCGACCTCATCGGTGGCCGCAGCGCCGTGCTCAAGCTGGTGCCCGCGCGTACGGTTCAGGCGATGAAATTTCCGGGGGCGCGGTACGACTTGAAGATGGCGTGCGGCGAGAATCCCAAGCGCGTGTACGGACGGCGCGGGCAGTTTCCATCGACGCGGATGGGCAACATGGCGGGCTATCGCGGCGCCTTCATTCAGGCGGAGACGTATCGGCGTCGCTGGGACAAGTGGAACCAGGACCCCAAGGGTGATCCTCCCGAGCGAAATCTCCGGCTCGAAACCCTTGCTGAAGTGCTGCGCGGCGACATGTACGTCCTGGTGCACTGCTATCGCGCGGATGACATGGCCCAGATGCTCGATCTCGCGCGCGAGTTCGGGTTCAAGATTCGCGCGTTTCATCACGCGGTCGAGGCCTACAAAATTCCCGATCTACTCGCGGCTGCCGGTACGGGCGCGGTCGTGTGGTCCGACTGGTACGGCTTCAAGGAAGAAACGATGGATGGCATCGAGCAGAACGCCGCGCTGCTCGAGCAGGGGCACGTGCGTGTGGCGCTGCATTCGGACGATCCCGGCGTGATTCAACGTCTCAATCAGGAAGCAGC
>DATIYM010000032.1:0-14813 GCA_035517615.1 Gemmatimonadales bacterium | reverse complement strand
CGGACTTGCGGATCACGTCGCCAAGCACGGGCATCCGGAGCAACAACGCGTCGATCTGCAGCTTGCCCGGGGGGGTCTTGTAGTAGCGATTGATGCCGACAACGGCCGCCGCGATGCCCCCGCCCATGGCCCACCAGTAATGCTTCAGCAGGTTGCTCGCCCCGATCACGATGCGCGTGGGGAGCGGCAACTCGAGGTTCACCGACGCGAACATGTTCTGGAACGTCGGAATGACGAAGATGAGGAGCACCGTGACCGCGATGGCGGCCACCGACATGATCACGATAGGGTAGACCATCGCGCCCTTCACCTTACGGACGATGGCGTCGTTCTTTTCCAGGAACTGCGCCAGTCGAATCAGGATCGTGTCGAGAATACCGCCGGCCTCGCCCGCCGCGACCATGTTGACGAACAGATCGGAGAACGCCTTGGGCTGCTTGCGCATGGCGTCGGCCAGCGTGTGGCCGCTCTCGACGTCGTACAGCACCTGGCGGGTCACGCTCGCGAGGTTCTTGTTTTCCGTCTGCTGCGCCAGAATGTCGAGCGCCTTCACGAGCGGCAGGCCGGCATTGATCATCGTCGCGAACTGCCGCGTGAGAATGACGATGTCGCGCGTCTTGATGCGGCCGCCCATGCCGAGGTTGAGCTTGAACTGTTTGGGGGCGGCCCGGACCTGGACCACGAGCAAGCGGTTCTTCCGCAAGTGCGAGACGACGTCGTCGCGCGACGGAAGGTCGATTTCACCCTGCTGGAGCTGCCCTTTCAGGGTTCGAGCGGTGTACTGGAACATCGGCATGGACCGGATCCTCCTGAGGTCGCGCTAGCGCCGCGCGGCCAGCTTCGGTTGACTGGCGCTTGGACTGCTGCCGGCGGCCGGCAACCCTTCCCGTTCGTCGATCGGCGGCTCGCCGATCATCCGGAGAAATTCGTTGGGCGACGACGTGACCCGGAGGCACTCGTCCTTGGTCACTTCGCGTCCCATGTAGAGCTGATACAGCGCGTCGACCAGCGTTTGCATGCCGTACTTCTTGCCGGCCTGCATCGCGGATTCGATCTGGTGGACCTTGTCGTCGCGGATCAGCGCGCGGATCGCGGGAGTGCACACCATGATTTCGGCCGCCATCACCCGCCCGCGGCCCTTCGCCTTCTGCAGCAGCGTCTGCGTGATCACGCCCTCGAGCACGAACGCGAGCTGGGCGCGGATCTGGGACTGCTGGTGCGCGGGGAAGATGTCGATGATCCGGTTGATGGTCTCCGCCGCGGAGTTCGTGTGCAGCGTAGCGAACGCGAGGTGGCCCGTCTCCGCGATGGTGAGCGCGGCCTGGGTGGTCTCGAGATCGCGCATTTCGCCCACGAGCACGACGTCCGGGTCCTGCCGCAGTGCGTACTTGAGCGCGGCCGCGAAGCTGTTCGTATCCGTCCCGACCTCGCGTTGGTTCACAATGCAGGTCTGGTGGCGGTGGATGAACTCGATCGGGTCTTCGACCGTGATGATGTGACCCTTCATTTCCTTGTTGATCTTGTCGATCATCGCCGCCAGCGTGGTGCTCTTGCCCGAGCCGGTCGGGCCGGTGACGAGCACGAGCCCGCGGGGGCGCTCGGCCAGCTTCGCGACCACGTTGGGAAGCCCCAGGTCGTCGAACGTCCGGACGTTGAAGGGGATCTGCCGGATGACGAGCGAAACGCACCCGCGCTGCTTGAAGCAGTTGCCGCGGAACCGCGCGAGGTTCTGGATGCCGAACGAGAAGTCGAGCTCGTTCTCGGTCTCGAAGCGCTTCTTCTGGCTTTCGGTGAGCACCGAGTACGCGAGCGACAACGTGTCCTTGGGCGTCAGCACCTCGTCGGACGTCGCGTTCACGATGTCGCCGTCGACTCGAATCTTGGGACGCTCGCCCGCCACGATGTGGAGGTCGGACGCGTCCTTCTCGATCATCTCTTCGAGCAGCGCGCGCAGGTTCACCGTCATGCGGCGGTCTCCTTCACGACTTCCTCAAGGGTGGTGACCCCACGCGATACCTTCAGCATCCCGTCCATCCGCAGGGTGAGCATGCCTTCCTTCACGGCCGCCTCGCGCAGCTCTTCAGTGGATGCGCCCTTCAGTACCAGCCGGCGGAGCTGGCTCGTCATCGCCATCACCTCGTACAGACCCTGCCGGCCCTTGTACCCGGTTTCGGAGCAGGTATCGCAGCCCTGGCCCTTGAAGAACTTGTGCTTCGCGGCCTCGGCCGGCGTGAACCCGAAGGCGTGCAGCTCTTCGTCGTTGTACTTGTGCTCCGCCTTGCAATTCGAGCAGATGCGGCGCACCAGCCGCTGCGCGACGATCAGATTGACGGCGCTCGCCACGTTGAAGGGCTCGATGCCCATGTCGATCATACGGGTGACCGTCGACGGCGCATCGTTGGTGTGCAGCGTCGACAGCACCAGATGCCCCGTGAGCGCGGCCTTGATCGCGATCGAGCCGGTTTCCATATCCCGGATCTCGCCGACCATGATGATGTTCGGGTCCTGACGCAAGAATGCCTTCAGCGCAGCGGCGAACGTCATCCCGACTTCGTTCCGGACCAGCACCTGATTGATGCCCATCAGGTTGTACTCGACCGGGTCCTCGGCGGTCATGATGTTCACTTCCATCGTGTTGATGCGGGACAGCGCGGAGTACAGCGTGGTGGTTTTTCCCGAACCCGTCGGGCCGGTCACGAGCACCATGCCGTACGGGTTGAGAATCGCCCGCATCAGATTCTCTTCGGCCTTCGCCTCGAACCCGAACTTGGTCAGGTCGAGCGTGAGGTTGCCCTTGTCGAGAATCCGGAGCACGACCTTTTCGCCGAACAGCACCGGCAGCGTCGACACGCGGAAGTCGATCACCCGGGAGCCCATCTTGAGCTTGATGCGCCCGTCCTGCGGCACGCGGCGCTCGGCGATGTTGAGCGACGCCATGATCTTGACGCGCGACGTCAGGGCCGCGCGCATCTTGATCGGCGGTTTCATGACCTCCTGCAGGGCGCCGTCCACGCGGTAGCGCACCCGCATCTCGTGCTCGAACGGCTCGATGTGAATGTCCGACGCGCCCCGTTTCACGGCATCCGTGAGCAAGCCGTTGATCAGCTTGACGACGGGGGCGTCGTCGGCCGCGTCCTGCCCCTTGAGATCCTCGTCTTCGTGCTCTTCGACGAGCTCCAGGTCCTCGGCGTCTTCGACGCTCTTGAGGAGGGTCTGGAGCTGGGCGTCGGACTGCTGGTAGTAGCGGTCGATCGCGTTGCGCAGCGTGTACTCGCCCGCGATGACCGGGAAGACGTCGCAGCGCGTGATGAACTTGACGTCCTCGATGGCGGCGACGTTGTTCGGATCGGCAATCGCAATCGTCAGTGTACGCCCTTCGCGCTTGAGCGGAAGGACGGTGTGCTTGATGGCGATATCGGGCGTGAGCAGCTTGAGGATGCGCGGTTCGACTTCGAACCGGGACAGGTCCACCGCCGGCATGCGGTATTGCCGGGCGAGCATCTTGGTCACCTCGGTCTCCTCGATGTAGCCGAGTTTGACCAGGGTGTAGCCAAGCCGCATCCCCGAGTTCTTCTGCTCGAGGAGCGCTTTCTTCAATTGGTCTTGGGTTATCAGGCCTTCACGGACGAGAATGTCGCCTAACCGATCCGTGGTGGCCGCCGCGGTGGCCGTATGCAACTCGTTGATATTGAGGGCCCCAAATTATGAGATGGGGTGGGCAAGTCAACGCGCCGGGGGGACGGCACCTGAGAATGTGACGTATTGACGCAGTGCTTCAAGGAGTTGGGGCCCCACGCCCGGCACACTGTCCAGCCGGGTGAGGCTGCCGAAGGGGCCGTGGGCCGCGCGCCAGGCAACCATGCGCTCGGCCAGCGCCGGGCCGACGCGGGGGAGCCGCGTGATCTCCGTCACGTCGGCGCGATCGAGGTCGATGCGCTCGCCCGGTTGGAGCGGCCGCAGCAGTCGAGCCGCCGTGCGTGCAGTGGCCTGCATACTCGAGCTGGGCGGCGTATCGACAGGGGCGAAATGGATGTCGCCAGCTGCGGCGCTGGGTGCCGGGGCGAGCGCGAACCGCACAACCGCACCGGCGAGGGTGAGGACTCCGAGACTCAGGGCCGCATGGCGATCGTCCATGCCACGAACTTACGGTGCCCTTGGCGAGCGCCGGCATCAATTCAGCGCACGGTGAGCCGAAAGAATGCGGTGAGTGAACGCGGAAGGCGGAACATAAGGGGAAGTTCGAACCGCCGAAATTCGTACACGTGCTCGAACTCGGGTCGTTCTGTTCCGCGTTCCGCCTTCCGCGTTCCGCGTTATCTCACCAGCGCCACCGCAACATCCCCAACGATCTGTAAGGACGCCGCGGATACTTTATCGACCGTATCCTCTGTGGTGTGCCAATAGGGATAGTCGAAGTCCACGACGTCGATCGCGTGGATGCCGGCGTGCTGCAGGGGAACGTGGTCGTCGATCAGCGTGTGCTTCACGCCGGGCAGAAAGTACTGCCCGTATCCGAGGTCGTGCGCGGTACGCCACACGCGGTCCACCACCTCCGGAGCGGAGATCTCCGAGTTCCCCTCGTAGTAAATGTCGAGGTTCTTGTCGGCGATCATGTCGAACAGCACCGCGAACAACGGTGGATACCCGGGCGGCTGGTGCGCGGCAAAGTAGCGCGACCCGATCAGCACGTCGTTCGTGTCGGCGAAATCGCCGTAATCCTCGCCGTCGTCGAACAAGAGGTCCACGCCCACTGCCGGCGGCTTCCCCTTGAGCACGTCCGCCACGCCCAGCAGCAGCGCGACACCCGATGCACCGTCGTTCGCCCCGGGCACCGGCATGCGCTGCGCGCCGAGATTGGCGCTCTGATCGGCATGTGGCCGCGTATCCCAGTGCGCGAGATACAACACCCGTTCCGTGGCCTGGGGGCGAAAGCGCGCGAGGAAATTGCGGAGATGGAGCGTATCCCCGTGCCGCGTGACGTGCGTAAACGCCTGCACGACTACCGTGTCGGCGGTGCTCTTCAGATGCGCCAGAATCCAGTCGCCGGTCTTTTCGTGCGCGGGACGACCTGGAATCCGCGGGCCAAATGCGACTTGTTCGGTGAGATACCCGAAGGCCCGCTCGCCGCTGAACTCGTGCCCATGAGATCCTTTTCCCCGGCACGCAACGAGGCCGCCCAGAAGGGCGATCCAGAGTCCGCGAATCATCGGATCCGGCCGACGCTGGTGGACATGTTGACGAACGCGGTCACCACGAGCTGCGCAGTCTTATGGTTGAACTGCCGTTGATCGTTCACAACGTACGCCATCTGTAACCCCGCGGAGAGGGACGGAGGGAAGTCGGTGTCGAGTGTAAGCTGTGTTTGGCTCTGACGCGTGTCTACATAGGGCACGCACGTGTCCTGATCCGGCGCCTGCAGGCACAACTGGTCCAGGTTCGCTGTATACCGAACCGTGGTCCGGATCACACTGCGCAGCCGCACCAGCCCGCGTGGCGGGCGGAAGGCGAACAGCAAGCTGCCGCTCTCCTGGCTGCGGGTAGTGCGAAACAGGTTGTTCGAGGTGACGGCATCGCTTGTCGTCTTCGAGTAGTCGTACGATGTCGCGACACCACCCGCCCAGTTCAACGTGATCGCGGGCGCGACGGTCCGCTCGTTGGTGAGTGAGGAGGTCGATCCCCCCGTGACGTCGCCGAACAGGATCTGCTGCGCCGTCGTGGTTCGCTTACGATAGCCGAGCCGGGCGGTGAATCCGTGCAGCAGGAGCACGTCCCTGTTGCCCGGCAACGTCATCACCCAGCTGGCATTGAGGGACGGCCATTCGCGGCTCGCCGTCGTGAGCGGCACCTGAGCGTTGCCCCGCAGCACCCAGCTCGTCCCGTCCAGACGCGCGTACGTCCCCGTCACGCGGAACCCGCGAATCAGCTCGACGGTGGCCGCGGCGTTGAGCGTCATGTTGTCGGTGGCCGACCCCGCCAGCAGGCTACCCTGCTGCCGGAAGGCCTCGATACCGCCCAGCGCGAACTGATAACCGAGTGGCGGAATGAGCGGAGCGCCGAAATACGTGGACGTGTACGTCTTGCCGTACTCGACATCGACCGCTGTGATGCGTCCGAGCAGGTGCGCGAGCAGCGCGCTGTCGCCGAATATCCGCTGTCCGAGGCGGTGCGGGTCGAGCTGGCCTCCGAGATCGAGGCGGCGCGAGTTGCTGTACGCCGCCGGGATATGGAATGCTCCCGTCGTGTCGGTCCCGCCGAGGCCGCGCACGGGAGTCGCCGAATTCGGGTCACGGCCCAGGGAAAAGAACGACGCGAGGCCGAGGCGCGGTCGCAGCCACGTATTGATCCGCGGCGTCACGCTCAGAAATGTGTTCAGCGTGCGCAGCGTTTCGATCCCGGCGTTCATGCCCAGGAACGAGCGCCGCTCCCCCTGTACCAACCGTCCCATGGTCGACGAGTCGCCGTAATCGTGCAGGTCCCGCTGCGACGCGAGATCGATGCGGAACAGCACCCCGGTCACCGGGGCGAGATCGAAACCGGCCGTGTTGCGCCACACCTTGCTCTGGGAATAGGCCGGGACGAGGAACGCATCCGAGTCGCGGGCGACCGGCACCGTATACGAGAATCGATAGCCATCGAGGCCCGCGAGCCCCGAGTGCAGCCGGATATTGGTAGGACTGAGGCGTATCCAGCCCAGCTTTGCGGCGGCCGGTGACAACGAGTAATCCGCGTTGAGCGTGAAGTTCTTCGCCGTCGAGAACGACAGGTCCGTCTGGCCCGTCCCATTCGCGTACGCACCCGATAGCCCGAGCGGGTCGATGAGGTAGCGCATCAGCGCGCTCGTCGAACGGCGCGTGTGCCGCAAGCCGATGGCATAACTGCGCGCGTCGCTCTCGGGGGTCCGCAGGCCGGCGAGCTGGCCGGCCTCGATGTCCGTGCCGCTCAGGTAAAACGGATCGCTCGTGATATGGGCGTAGTGCACCGTGAACGGCATCGACAGGCCCCACGATTCGGGCAGGAATCGTTGCAGCTGCACCGTCCCGCCGATGCTCAGCCCGTTATCGGTCGTGTAGGTCGGATCCGCGCCCAGCTGGCGGAACTGCCCGTCGCGGTGGGTATAGGAGAGCGCCATGTCCCCGAAGTTCGCGGCGGTGAACGTGAGATCCATGCCCGCGGCCGTCCCGGGATCGCGCACCACATCCGAGAGCCGGATGTCATCGACCCACAGCTCGGCCTGGTCGATCATCGAGCGGGTTCCCACCCGCCAGATTCCCGCCGCGATTTCCTCCACAGCCGCGAGATTGGGAGGCGCCGTGGCGGGATCGTGCACGTGCACGATGTAGGGACCATCGCAGGCGACGTAGGACGTGTCGAACGGGATGAGCGTCGAGTCCGGGCAGCCGGCGAAAACGTGGGGGGCCTGGCCCTGCAGCCAGGCCAGCTCGATTTGCGAGCGCAACGTGAGCCAGCGGCTGAAATCGACCACCACCTCCGGGTCCCAGGTCGTGGTGTTCGCGGTGGTGTGATAGAAATAGAAATTCGACTGGTCTTTGCCCGCCTTGATGTAGAATTCAAGATCCCCCGTATCCCATCCGGCGCCGCGCCCGCGCGCCCAGACGCGCAGCCGCTGATACTTGAGGAAGTTCTTGTCACCGGTGGTCGTGAAATGCGAGTACGCTTCCGCGTGCTGTCCGCGATCGAGTCCGGTAGCAAGCAGGCGCAGCGAGCGTTCATTCACCTGCGTGGTCCCGAGCTGCACGCCGGCATTGATGTTGGCCGCCTCGTTGGTGAGGCCTGGCGGCGAGGTGTAGCCGAGATCCTGATTCTCGGTGCTCACGACCGACGCGATGACTTCACCGAGCCCCGTTCCCTGGCTTCCGGAGATTCCGCGTGCCGGCGTATCGGTTCGCTTGAGCCACGTCGCGCCTACGAGCCGCACGCGGGCGAGCCCGAAATACACCTGCGGATCGGGCACGCCGAGCGGCGCGGTGTGCGGCGAGACAATCGTGATCCGTACGCTCTGCATCTGCTGCAGCGTCGGCGTTCCCTGGAGGATCGTGTCGGTGTGGAACGGAATGCGGTACAGACGCCAGCCGGCCATGCCGTCCGGATTCCCGAGCGTGTCCTTCACCGCTACCATCCCGCCGTCGCGGACGTAGTAGCGCGGATCGCCGATTTCGAACACGTAGCGCACGAAGTTCTCGGCGCGGTGCGCGCCCGAGGCGGAATCGAGCTGGAAGTCGCCGTCCAGATCTTCCGTGTCGATCGAGCCGTTGTGCCGCCCGCAGCGCGACCGCAAGTCGCCAAATCCGTAGTGCGGCTGCGTGCCGTTGATCATCAGCGAGCAGAGCGGCAGCGTGTCGCGGACGACGGCCTTGGCCCGATCCCAGATCCCATCCGTCACACGGTCTGAGAGAATGCCTTCATCGTTGATCGCCGCGCTCCACGAGTGCGTGAGCGGATCAGCCTCGGTATCGAGCTTGCCGAGTCCGGTGCGGTGGTATCCCTGGTAGGCCGTGTCGCCGGACGCGGACACGGTGACGGTGTCGGGAACGAAAGCCAGCGCGTCTTCGAACACCGATCCGAAATCGATCAGGAGCGCGGTATGGTTCGCCATCGCCGTCCGGTGGCTGTCCTCCCACACCCACAACTCGAGGTACTCGACCTGCGAGAGATCGATTCCCGTCGCCGAGAGTGATTGTGTGATCGAACGCCACCGCGGGCCGTCCTGGTGCAGGCGGGTCCAGTTCGGTAAGCCGGTTTTCGCGTTGGCGAGCCCGAGCACGGTATCGGGCTTGAGCATGAGCCATAGCGCCGGCTCGGCGGATTGTCCCTGCCCCACCGTCACGATGGTCGGATCGATCTGCTGCGCCAGGAACTGCACGGGATTCCCGTCCTGGTTGTACGGCAGGCTTTGCCAGGTGAGCGCGGCGGCGTGCGTGCTGTCGAAATCCACGCCGCTGAAACCGTACGGCTCGGCGCCCCGCGTGGTCGTCGGCACGCTGCCCCAGTGCCAGGTATTCTCGCCCAGCGACAGGAATCGTCCCGCGTCGGCCTCGAAGTCTTCGACGGTCGCCTGGCCCAGCGGATTGGGCTCCGGCTGCGACCGAGCGACTTCGGCCGAGACGTTCAGGAACGACGGGGCATCAGTGTGAATCCCGGGAATCAGGTTGAGCGCCTGCGTGACCCACTCGGGCCGGAAGTGCAGCTCCGTGCTCACCCCACCAATGAACGCCGAATTCGGCTCGAGCCCCAGTGGCGGGCGCGTGAGCGCGCTCTGCTGATTCTGGTAGAGTCCCGTGAAATTCACCTCACCCCGCGCGCCCAGGTCGTAGTGCGCCGCCACGCCGAAAATCGAGGTGGGCGCAACCGCGAACGCCGCCCGTTCCTCGAATTGCGCCCGCACCTGCGTCGAGCCGCCCGCGAACAGTGAATCGGGATTGGTGAACTGCACCGTGCCGGACGCGTAGTCGATGGTGTAATCCGTGCCCCGCGTGAGCAACGTGCCCCCGACGTAGATCTTCTCCGAGCCGTCGCGAATCTGAAAGCTGTTGAGGGAGAGCGTGGCCCGATCGCCCGCGAGCGAGACGTTCGCATGCAGCTGCATCTGGAACACCGTCGGCGGCGCCTGGGTGGTGAGCAGGTTACGCGGAGTGCGATACAGCGAATCGTTGCGTTCCGGGGGAGTGAGCTTGCTCGAGTCGGCAAACGGCGTGATGTGCGGGAAGACGACAAAGAAGTCGTGGACCGGGCCACCTTGTTGGGGATCCCGGGCCCGCGGGAACAGCCGGTTGTACTGGTCGAACCGGGTCTGGTCGGATGAAATCGCCAGGCCAAGCCGGGCGAGATACGTCTGGTCGCTCGCCAGACTGCGCTCGCGCTGGTTCAACGTGAGCGTGAGCTGCACCGTTTCCCGCGTGATCTCGCTGCCTCCGACGCGATACGCGTTGCGCAGCTCGAAGCGGAACGACGGCGCGGCCGCCGGCACTCCCGGCCGCGGGTCATACACGAGCCGGAGCGTGTCGATCACGCCCGGATTGGGGTTGGCATTCACCGGGAACGTACCCACGCACTGGCTTCCCGGCCCGCACGACGTCTGACCCACGGGGATATAGGAAATAGCGAGGTAGTCACTTTGATCGAGCCGGTTCGCGAGCACGAACCATGCGCCGCTGGGATCGACGTAGTAGTCCTTCCCCTCCTGCAACACCTCCCACTGGAACGGACCGGCACGTTGCGCGGAGCAGTCCACCGCCACGACAGCTCCGACGCCACACGCGACGGCACGGACGCCGCCCACGTTCTGCTGGTTCGTGGAGGTTGGAGACACGGCCCGCAGCCGGTAGACGTGCAGCCCGCCCACGCGCAGCGTGACCGGTAACGTGGCCGCGTCGATGTTCAGCACGTCGACGGCGGGATAGGACGGGATTGCCGCCGGATCGACCGCGAAGAAGAAGCGGCCCTGCTCGTAATCGAGATCGCGCGCCAGCCGGTCGGCCGGCTGCGTGGTGGTCTCACCCACCGTGTAGGTGCGGTCCTGAATGATGTTGCCCTTCTGCTGCGCATAGATGCCCCGCACCTCGAGCGGGCCGAACTGGGTGATCGCCTGGATCCCGAAGTTGTTCGCCGGAATCCCCGCCGTGATGAACCGCGAGGTAGGCATCTGGAACGTCACGTTGCCGGCCTCGACCCGCCGCAGCACTTCGTCCTGGAGCCCCTCGTACCAGATCTGGAGGTTGTTATTGGCGTCGAACTCCCGCTGGCTGTCGAAGTCCACGTTCACGTGGAGCCGCTGAGCGACGGTACCGGCCGTGCGCACCTGGTACTGCGGCGTCGGCGTAATGGTCGGAAACCCGGGATTGCAGCCGGAGAACGCCTGAAGCTGATCGAGGGGCGTACAAGCCAGGTTGCGGAACTGATCCGCTTTCAGCTCGAAGCGCAGGTTGAGCTGCATTCCCAGGTCGGCGTAGGGGCCGAGCAAGCCGGTCTGGCGAGGCGCTTCGGGGGGAGGGCCCGCGGGAAGCCCGGGCAGGGAGAGCGAGTCGCCCGGAGCTTTCACGGCCAGCACGGGCAGCTCTGGAACGAAGCCGTGCGGCAATAGCGCGCGCACGCCGTCCTCCCAGCGATCTGCGACGATAGCTGGGGACGTGCGTGGCGCCAGGCGCCCGCCCGGGGCCAGGGCGGCATTTTGCGGAGGCTCGAGAGGTGCGACGCGGAATGACGCGATGAAATGCGGGGCCGTGTCAGCTCGATCCTGCGCGTGGGCCTGGGATACGACGAGCACGACAGCGAGAAAACCGGCCAGGCTAGGGCGCGGCATCCCTTGAAGAGACTGGGAGGCGCGAATATAATGGCCGAAACGACGGTGCGCATCCTAAGTCGGTACGTGCTACGACAGCACTTCGGTCCGCTGTTCTACGCGCTCGTTGCTCTCACCTGCTTTCTTCTCATCCAGCAGATCGCGAAGCAGCTCGGCAACCTGGTCGGGAAGGGACTGCCGTGGAGCGTGATCGCGGAAGTGTTCGTGCTGTCCTTGCCCTTCATAATTGCCACCACGCTCCCGATGGCGGTGCTCGTGGCCGTGTTATACGCGTTCAGCCGGCTGGCCATGGACAACGAGATCACGGCCATGCGGGCGAGCGGCGTGAGTGTGGGACAACTGCTCCGCCCCGTGCTGGGCGGGGCGGTGGTGCTGACCGGCATCGCCTTTCTCTGGAACGACCAGGTGCTGCCGCGCTCCAATCACTTGCTGCGCGTGCTGCTCGTGGACATTCAGCGCAAAAAGCCGTCGTTCAGCCTGCGCGAGCAGGTGATCAATGAGGTCCTGCCGGGCCAGTTCTTTCTCCGGGCCGCACGGATCAATCCCGAAGACAACACCTTGAAGGACGTGACCATCTTCGACCTGCAGGACGCCGAGCGACGCCGCATCATCAACGCGGACCATGGGACCATGGCGTACACGCCCGGGGGGCGGGACCTGTACCTGACGCTGTACGACGGCGATATCCGCCAGGTCAATCGGACGGACCCGAGAGAGTTCAATCGCACGTTCTTTCACACGAACCGCATCCGCGTGAACGGCATCGGCAATACGCTCGAGCGCACCGAAAACGACACCTTTCATTCGGACCGCGAGATGGGCACGTGCGAGATGCGCATCGTGGTGCGAGAAACACGGGTGGAAGAAAAGCAGGCGAGACAGGAAGAGCGGCTCGCGGTCGAGAACGATCTGCGGCGGCTCGCCGGGCTCGAACAGCTGCCGGTACCGCCGCGCCAGGCGCTGAGCGACTCGTCACCAGTGGGCATCTACTGCCGGACCATAGAACGCCTGACGACGCTGTTCACTCCCAAGGCAGCAGCAGCGCAGGTCCCGGCGCGCCCGCCACGGCCCACCGGGCCCGGACCGCGCACTCAGCACCCCGAGCCGCGCAGCCCGGTGTTACCGGGCGTCGAGCCGGATCACCGGATTCCCGTGCCGACCATTTCAGCCGGTGCCACCGCGGCGGCCGCGGCGGAAGTGCGGGGCGCCCAGGATCGCCGCGCCATGTTCCTGGTCGAGATCAACAAGAAGTTCGCGCTCGCGGTGGCCTGCTTCGTGTTCGCATTGCTCGGCGTGCCGATCGCGATTCGGTTTCCGCGCGGCGGCATCGGACTCGTGATCGCCGTGAGCCTGGTGGTGTTTACGATCTACTATGTCGGCCTGATCGGCGGTGAGGAGCTGGGCAACCGCGGCACAATATCCCCGTTCTTCGCGATGTGGACCGCCAACCTGCTGTTCTCGATTGTGGCGCTGTATGCGCTGGCGCTCGCGCGGCGACCGGGCCAGAACGTCGCCGGAGTCGATTGGGCGGACCTGTGGAGAGCGTTTGGGCGGTCGCGGTCGGAGCGCAAGTGAAAACTCTGGACCGCTACCTCCTGCGGGAGTGGGTCAAAATCCTGCTGCTCGCGGAGATCGGGTTTCCCCTGGTCGTGATCATCATCGACATTACCGACAAGCTCGGCAGCTACCTGGCGCGCGGCTTGAGCGGGCGCGCGGTCACGCTCTCTTACATCTATTATCTGCCGGAGATCATGTTTCTGGTGCTCCCGGCGGCGGTGCTGTTCGCGACGGTGTTCACGATTGGACCGTTCAGCCGCAACTCCGAGCTCACCGCTGCCAAGGCATCCGGCATCTCGTTCGGACGACTCATCACGCCGCTGTTTATCGCGGCCGGCCTCGCCGTGGTGATAGGAATCGTGCTGGGTGAGCTCGCACCGGTGGGTACGCTGCACCGCGCGGAGCTGCTCGGGGAGCGGCCGGTCCACCCCACCAGCTCGCGCTACAACTTCGTGTATCGCGCCAATGGCGGCTGGGTGTACGCAATCCGCACCCTCGATGCCGATGCGGGGCAGATGCAGGACGTGATTCTCGAGCTCGAGGGGAACAGCGAGGAATATCCGACTATCCAGCTCGCCGCCCAGTCCGCGAGCTACAACGCCAAATCCCGCCACCCCTGGACCTTGAAGCATGGCACGGTGCGGATCCTGGCGGGCCCGAGCCGCGACGCGGCATTCGATTTCGATTCACTCAAGACCCGCACGATCACCGAAAAACCGTTCGATTTGCTGGCCGAGCCCAAGGCGCCCGAAGAGATGCGGTATGGCGAGCTGAGCCGTTACATCAATGCGCTGGCGCGCTCGGGCTCCGACACCAAGAAGCTACGCGTGGACCACGCGCTCAAACTGGCCGTTCCGTTCACGTGCCTCATCGTGGCGCTGTTCGGTGCCCCGCTCGCCGTGTCCAGTCCGCGCGCCGGCACCGCCTGGGGTGTCGCGGTCAGCCTCGGCACGACCTTCGTGTTTCTCTTGCTCGTGCAGCTCACGCGCGCGATCGGCTCGGGGGGCGTGTTGCCGCCGGTGCTGGCGGCGTGGCTGCCGGATCTGGTGTTTGGGGGAATGGCGGTGTGGATGTTGAGAAAAAGCCAGACGTAAAGAGACGGACGGCTGCCGTCTAAGCTGCCGTCTCTTTCCGTTTCCTTCCGTGTCTTTCCGCCCAGATGTAATAGACCGGCACCCCCAGCAGAATAATCCCAAACGCCCCCCCAGTCGCCGCCGGATGCTCGATCAATGCATTCACCAGAATCACGAACGACGAGAGCACGAAGACCAGCGGCACCAGTGGATACCCCCACACTCGAACGGGCCGTGGGAGGTCGGGGCGGCGGCGGCGCAGCACGAAGACCGCCGCGGCGGCGAGGGCGTAGAACGGGAAGATCGCGACGACGAATTGATCGGCCAGCTGCTCGAACGTCCGCGCCAGCACGAAGCCGACGCCGAGGACGCCGGTGAGCGCAATCGCGATGTGCGGGGTCTCGAACCGGGGATGCACGCGGGCCACGGCGCGAAAGAACAATCCTTCGTCGGCCATGGCGAAGAAGATTCGTGGCGCCGTGAGCAACGAGCCGAGCAGCGTGCTGAAGGTCGAGACCATCACGACGATGGCGATCAGGATGACGCCCGCACGGCCGATCACGATCTGCGCCGCGTCGGCGGCTACGAGGGGCGAGCGCGCCATGTCCTGGATGGGAATCAGATAGAGGTACGCCAGGTTCGCGAGCAGATAGATCGCGACGACGGCCGCCGTCCCCACCAGCAGCGCGCGCGGCAGGTTGCGCTCGGGATCTTCGACTTCCCCCCCGACAAACGACAGATCTCCCCAACCGTCATATGCCCACAGGACGGAGACGAGCGCCAATCCGAACAGCGTGCCCGAAATCGGCCCGGTGGTTTGCGTGAAATGGGCGACGTCGCCTCGACCGGATCCGAACGCCAGGAGG
>DATIYM010000031.1:0-5895 GCA_035517615.1 Gemmatimonadales bacterium | reverse complement strand
TGGTGCTCACGAACTATCCGGAAGGCCGCACCGAGGAGCTCGAGGCGCCGTACTATCCCCACGACGTGCCGCTCACCGGGTCGCGGACGCTCCCGTTTGCGCGCGAGCTGTACATCGACCGCGATGACTTCATGGAAGCGCCGCCCAAGAAGTTTTTTCGCCTCGCGCCGGGCCGGGAAGTGAGGCTGCGCTACGGCTATTTCATCACCTGCACGGAGATCTTGAAGAACAGCGCGGGAGAGATCACCGAGCTGCGCTGCACCTACGATCCCGCCACCCGCGGCGGCAATGCGCCCGATGGCCGCAAGGCGCAGGGCACGATCCATTGGGTTTCCGCGGCACACGCGCTCGACTGCGAGCTGCGGCTCTACGACCGGCTGTTCACCGTTCCCGATCCCGACCAAGTCCCCGAGGGTCAGGAGTTCACCGCGGTGCTGAACCCCCAGTCACTCGTCGTCGTTCAGCACGCGAAGATCGAGCCGAGCGTGGGCCGCGATCCGATCGGATCGCGCTATCAGTTTGAGCGTGTGGGATACTTCATTTCCGACCCGATCGACTCGAAGCCGGGCGCCCTGGTGTTCAACCGGACCGTGACGCTGCGAGACTCGTGGGAGAAAGAGAAGGCGAAAGGCGTCCCGTAAACGGGAGTGTGCCTCCGCTTCAGCAGACGGCCGAGCCTAGGGCTTAGCCGCGCCGCACTTCACGCAGCCCGCGTCAGTGCCTCGAGCATCGTTCGCACTGCCTGCTTCTCATCGTCATTGATCGCGTGTCCCAATCCCGGATAGATCCGCTCGGTCACCTGCGCTCCCTGGCGTTCGAGCACGGCTCGGGCTTCGTCCACGCGGCGTTTGGGGATGTGCGGATCGCTGTCACCCGATCCTAGGAACACGGGCGTGCCGGTGAGGGAGCTCTCGTAGTCCCGCGGCGTCCCCTCGGGTCCGAGGAGGGCGCCGGACAGTCCGATCACGGCGCCGTAGCGCCGCGCGTTCCGCACGGCGTACTCGAGTGCGACTGAGGCTCCTTGCGAGAACCCGAGCAGCGCGATGCGCTCGGCCGGGCGTCCCGCTGCGCTGGCCTGCGCCACACACCGCCCCAAGAGGCGCAGGGCGGAATCGAGCGATAATCGGTTGCGGGAGAGCGGCTCGAGCAGGCTGTAGGGAAACCACGTCTTGCCGGCCGCGGCCGGCGCGAGGTACGCGAGCCGCGGGTTGCCGACGTCGTTCACGAGCGCGCGCACGTCATCCATCGAGCCGCCGCGGCCGTGGAGCACGATGAGGGCGACTGCGGCATCTGCCAACGGCGCGCCCCAGACGAGAATGGGTTGGTCTTTATGGGGGTCGCGCATTCGAGGGGGTCACAGGGGATGAGATGAAGCGCCTACGGAGTTGCCAGGCAGCCCGTGGCCACTTTTACCGGCCCCGTGGGCACGGCGGTAATGCTGGTGAAGGTGACGGCCCAGCCGGGCGAGTCCTGTGGCACGAACGTGCCTGTAGCCGGCGTTGCCACGGCATCGACCGTGTCCTCGCCGACGAGGGCGAACGCGTCGGAAACCTTGATGCCGACGAACCTGAGACACGCGGTGCCGGAGCTTCCGACAGATCCGAGATCGCTGCCGACAGTCCCGAGGTCGAACTCAGGGCTGAGTGAGACGCCAGGGGGCCCCATGACGGGAGTGCTGTAATCGTAGACTACTACTGTCAGGGGCCGGCCCATCATGTTCGTCACGACTACCGTCGGATTCGCGGCCTTCGACGAGCAAGCGACTAGCGTAATGCAGCACGACACTGCGGAGAGTTTCATGGAGATCTCCCGCGAGAACCTACCGAAGCATACCGGTTTGAGACACGCGAGTAAACTCGCGACTCGGCCGACCCGTAAACGGGTGGTTATCACCTCCGCTTCAGCGGACGGCCGAGCCGCGGCTTCAGCCGCGATCATGCGCCACGAGCTATATGGACAAAAATCGGGCGGCCGGTCTGCTTCCTCACTGCCGCCGCCCGTTTCTAATGTAGAATTGTGTTTGTGAACACTCGAGCGATGCGGCGCGGCTCAGCCGCAGGCCGTTAGGCGACCCTATAATGCGGAGCATGCAGCGGGCGATGCCACCGCATGGCGTGAGTCGTAGGCCCCTACTTGAGGTAGCTCCGGACAAGATCGATCAATTGCTCTGCGGCACGGGCCTGCTCCGACTCCGGATCGGTATCGGCACCGAGAATGTGAAATCGCACATGATCCTCGAGCACCTCGGCCATCAAGCTGTCGATCGCGCCGCGACAAGCGGCGATCGTCTGCAGCACCTTCTCGCAGTCCGCTTCCTGTTCGAGCAGGCCCTCGATCGCGCCGACCTGTCCGCGAATGCGGCGGACCCGATTGAGGAGTTTCCCTTGGTCCCGGACTGTATGAGCCACCGGCGCCTCCCGAAATAGAGATTGACATCATCATACTCTATGGTAGTATAGTATGCAACATACAATACCGGGGTAGAGTATATGTGCCCAGGCGCGAACAATCATCTCGAGCAGGCATGATGCTGCCCCTCCTCGTACTCGCGAACGCAGTCGCCTTACTCCAGCAAGACAGCGCTTCGGGACCCGCCGCCTCGAGCCAGCGCGTCTGGCTCTCCGGGCAAGTCAACGTCGTCTCCCAGTGGCACCCGTCCTTTGCCGCGGCGTACACGGGCCCGAACAGCCTGCAGCCAGCGCAGGAACGCGCCACGTCCGTCGTCGCCACGCTGTACACTGGTGTGCAGCTCGGAGCGCACACCGAGCTGATCCTCGATCTCGAGAGTTCCGGCGGTGGGGGCCTGAGCCAGGCGCTCGGGTTGGCAGGTTTCACAAACCTCGACGTCGTGCGCAATCCCACGCTGGGATCAGCGCCGTATGTCGCCCGCGCCTTGATCCGCCATACGTTCGCTCTATCCGGCACCACGCAGTCGACCACTCGCGGACCGCTGAATCTCATGGCTCGCGTGCCAACCCGGCGTCTCAGCGTCACTGCGGGGAAGCTCAGCGTGGTCGATGTATTCGATGCCAACTCGGTCGGCAGCGACAGCCACTGGCAGTACCTGAACTGGACCGTCGACAACAACGGCGCCTACGACTACGCCGCCGACACCCGCGGGTATACGATCGGCGCGATTGTCGAATATCAGGACCGGTCGTGGGCAGTACGCTTCGCCGAGGCGCTGATGCCGACCGTTGCGAACGGGATCGACTACGACTGGGATCTGGCGCACGCGCACGCCGACAATCTGGAAATCGAGTGGCGGCACGGGAGCGGCACCGGGTCGGATGGTGTCATTCGGGGCCTGCTCTACCTCAACCACGCCAACATGGGGAAATACTCCGAGGCGATTGACGCCTATCGCGCCGGAATCGATTCCGTTCCCGATATCACCGCGCATCGCCAGGTCGGGCGAACGAAGCCGGGGGCTGGCCTGAACCTCGAGCAAGGCCTCGGCCGTGGGCTGCGTGTGTTTGCTCGCGCGGGAATCAACGACGGCAAGATCGAATCATTTGCCTACACGGAATGCGACGAGACCCTCGAGCTGGGCCTCGGGTGGCTCTCGCCGCACTGGCGACCCGACGACCGAGTCGGCGTGGCGTTTGTCACGAACGGGCTGTCGAGTGACCACCGCGACTACCTCGCGCTCGGTGGCCTGGGCTTCCTGCTCGGTGACGGGGCGCTCACCTACGGTCGGGAGCAGATCCTCGAGACGTTCTATACGCTCAGTCCGGTGCGCTGGGCAGGCGTCGCGTTCGACTATCAACACATCGTAAATCCGGGATACAATCGCGATCGTGGCCCGGTCGACGTCTTCGGGCTCCGGATTCACCTGGAGGTGGCCAAATGACGAGCCCGCCCGCCACTCCTCGCGCGTCGATCTCGACGTCGTCTGGCTCTGTGCGCTGGGATGGCGCGCGCCTCGGCGAGGCGGCACGACTCCCTCGAGAAGACGCCCTGCGCCTCTGTCAGGCAGCGGCCGAAGGGTTGACGCAGGGCGAGGCGGAGCAGCGTCTCGCAGCATACGGCCCGAATGAGATTGCCACGCACGGCCCCGAGGGTTGGCCCGTGCGGCTGTGGCATGCGCTCCGCAACCCGCTGGTCATTCTGCTCGCGGTTCTCGCCATCGTCTCGCTCGCGACAGGGGACGCGCGGGCGGCGACGGTCATGACCCTGATGATCGTGCTCGGTGTCGCGCTGCGCTTCGTTCAGGAGTCGCGCGCGGATGCCGCCGCGGCGGCGCTTCGAGCCATGATCCGCGTGACGGCCACGGTGCTGCGCGACGGCCAGCGCCGCGAGGTGCCGCTGCGGGAAGTCGTTCCCGGTGATGTCGTGGTGCTCGCGGCCGGCGATATGATCCCCGCCGATGTCCGGCTCATTTCCGGCAAGGATCTCTTCGTCACTCAGTCAAGTCTGACGGGCGAATCGCTCCCGGTGGAGAAAGGGGAGCCCCCACCCGGTGCTCCGGATCGCCCGCCGCTCGAGAGTCCCAACGTGTGCTTTCTCGGCACGAGCGTGCAAAGCGGTACGGCGACGGCGGTCGTCGTGGAGACCGGACCGCGCACGCTGTTTGGCGCGATGGCCTCGCGGATCGCGCGAGCCGCACCCGAGACCGCATTCGATCGCGGCGTCAACCGTTTTACGTGGCTGATGATCCGGTTCATTGCCGTCATGGTGCCCGTGGTGTTTCTCATCAACGGCGTCACCAAGCACGACTGGCACGAAGCATTCTTCTTCGCCCTGGCCGTCGCCGTCGGCCTGACGCCTGAAATGCTTCCCATGATCGTGTCCGTGTGTCTGTCGAAGGGCGCGATGGCGATGTCGCGCAAGCGCGTGATCGTGAAACGACTGAACGCCATTCAGAATTTTGGCGCGATGGACGTCCTCTGTACCGACAAAACCGGAACCCTCACGATGGACGCGGTGATCCTCGAGCGGCACTGCGACGTCCAGGGGAACGAGAGTGACCGGGTCTTGATCGACGCGATGCTGATCAGCCACCTGCAAACCGG
This sequence comes from Gemmatimonadales bacterium, assembly GCA_035517615.1. Lineage (GTDB taxonomy): Bacteria > Gemmatimonadota > Gemmatimonadetes > Gemmatimonadales > GWC2-71-9 > AG25. The sequence continues at coordinate 880 of DATIYM010000031.1, read as the reverse complement.
GCTCAAGAGCACGCTCGATCGGGCAATCCTCGAACACCGCGAACGGCATCAAGACGTGTCGCTCGACGGCTATCGTAAGGTCGACGAGATGCCGTTCGACTTCTCACGCAAGATCATGTCCATCGTGGTCGATGAGCCGGATGGGCGCCGGCGGTTGCTGGCGAAAGGCGCACCCGAAGAGATTCTCCGCCGCTCAACACACTTCGAAGCCGAAGGCCAGCTCTATCCCTGTCCCCCCGGTTTCGCCGATGACCTGCGCGAGCAGTGCGATGCGTTGAGCGCCGATGGATTCCGGGTGCTCGGCGTGGCCTACCGGGACGTGGTCCCGAAGCCCGCCTACGGCAAGGAGGATGAGTGCGAGCTCGTACTCCTCGGGTACGTCGCGTTTCTCGACCCTCCCAAAGAAAGCGCCGCGGCGGCCATCAAGGCCCTCCGCGAGCACGGGGTCGATATCAAGATTCTCACGGGCGACAACGAGCTCGTGACCCGCGCGATCTGCAAGCATGTGGGCCTGCGACGCCGGCGCGTGCTCCTCGGAAAAACCGTGGCCGGACTGAGCGACGCCCAGCTCGCGGATGCGGTGGAGCGCACGATGCTGTTCGCCCGGCTCTCGCCGGCGGACAAGGAGCGGATCATCCACGCGCTGCAAGCTCGCGGGCACGTGGTGGGTTTCCTCGGGGACGGCATCAACGATGCGGCGGCCCTCCGCGCGGCCGACGTCGGCGTCTCGGTCGATACGGCGGTGGACGTTGCCAAGGAGGCGGCCGACATCATCCTGCTGGAAAAGAGCTTGCTGATTCTCGAGGAAGGCGTGCTCGAGGGCCGGAAGGTGTTCTCCAACGTGCTCAAGTACATCCGCATGGGAGCGAGCTCGAATTTC
>DATIYM010000030.1:0-5102 GCA_035517615.1 Gemmatimonadales bacterium | reverse complement strand
GCTCCATCCGCGAGACGTGAACGCGACGCTCGCGGCTTTCAGACCACTGCTCACTGAGGTCCTGTGGGATCGAGACGACCGCACGGTCGGCGTGACGCTGGGGACGGGTTGGAGCACAATGACGGCACCCACGATCGCCGTAGCGTCGCGACGCCGGCGGGGAAGCCAGGGCCATCATACGTCCGATTACAACGCGCCCTGGCGCGCGCGGGCGTCACATCCCGACGCAAAGCCGAGGATCTGATCCGAGCCGGACGAGTCCGGGTCGACGGCGCGGTGGCGACGCTCGGGATGAGCGTGGATCCGGCGCGGCAGCGCGTGACGGTCGACGGCCGGGCCGTCCAGCCGGCCCGGACGGCGTGGCTCGCGCTGAACAAGCCGATCGGCTACGTCGTCTCACGCGGCGATCCCGAAGGACGGAAAACGGTGTTCGACCTCCTCCCAAAGCTGCCGGGGCTCACATACGTTGGTCGGCTGGACGTCATGACTTCCGGGTTGTTGTTGCTCACGACCGACGGTACGGCGGCACACCGTCTCATGCACCCGCGCTATGCCGTCCCGCGGACCTACCGGTTGCGCGCTCACGGGATGAGCGCGCCACAGGCCAGTGCCGCGTTGGGTGGGAAGCCGGTGGTGATCGACGAACGGCCGGTGCGAGTGGTGCGGCGCCGGGTGCGTGCCGTGGATCGAGGCGCGATCGAGATCGAGGTCACCCTGGCCGAGGGACGGCAGCGAATCGTACGCCGCCTCGCGGAGGCGCTGGGACTGAAAATCGAGTGGCTGCATCGCGTGTCCTATGGACCGGTCGAGCTGGGCCGGCTCCCGGAAGGGCACTATCGAGCCCTCACCGCCCGCGAAATCCGCGCGATCGAACGGCTGGAAGACCCCACGGTGCCGGCGGCGGTCGAGTGACGGCGCTCGACACGGGACCGGTCGAGCGGGCGCTCGGGGCGATCGGCACGACGTTCCGTCTCATGCGGCTCTATCCCGCGAGTCATCCGGCCGTGGTCGAATCCCTGCGCCAGATCACGAACACGATACCGGGCATCGCGGCGTTGGGCTCGATCGAGTGGAAGATCGGAGCAACGGGGTTTCATTGGCACGGCCAGCATATCCTGTCGCGCAATGCGCAGGTGAACGAGCTTGCGGGACTGTTGTACGCGCGCGGGGTTCGGAGTCTCGTTCTGCATCCGGGAGTCACGGCCGACCACGTGGTTGCCCTGTTCGCCATCGCGACGGGCACCGCGAAGCCGGAAGACGCGGTGCTCGGACAGATTGCGCTGAGCATGAGTCGCCGCACGCAGCGATTCTCGAGCGTGGCGCAGCGAGACTCGGGGGTGAGTGCAGCCGCCCCGGCGGGGTCGGAGCCCGGCGCGGCGCCGATCCAGGCCACCGCGGATGCTCCCGCGACAGCCCGCCCGATCGAACCACTCGATCATCGTGCCATCGGCGCGTTCCGGTTCGACGCGCTGCCCGTCGACGTCCAGGTGGAGCGCGCGATTGCCGAAGTCGCGGCCGCGCAAACCCCGGACGCGCAGCGCAGGGCGGTGGGACAGCTCGGACAGCTCGAGCCGGTGCTGCTTTCGCTCAAGGATATCGCTCGCGTGGCGGCGGCGATCGCGGCGCTCGACCGCACCCTCACGAAGGCGTCCGAACCCGCGCTCGTGGAGCAGATCGGCGGGGCGGCGGCCCGGCTCTCCGACAAGGCCGCGGTGGAGCGGATGGTGGCGCGGCTCGCGGAACCGAACGTGCCGATCGCGGACCGCGAGACCCTGGTGGCCGCGCTCGGCGCGCTGGCGACGCTGTCCATCGATCCGGTGCTGCACGCCTATCTGGCGGCGCCACTCGATCAACGCGAACCGTATCGGGCGATCGTCCGGCGCGCGGGCGACCGGGCGATGGAGCCACTCGGCGCGCGGTTGAAAGACAGGGACACGGCGGTGGTCGCCGCCGCGGCGGAGCTCTCCGGCTTTTGCGGATCGCCCGACGCGGTGCCGCCGCTCCTGGCGCTGCTGCACCACGAATCCGAGTTCGTCCGAGAGTCGGCCGTGAAAGGACTGACGGAGATCGGCGGGCGCGAGATCGTGCGACCCATCATTCCCGCATTGAAGGACGACAGCGTCCTGGTACGGCATGCGGCGGTGCGCGCGATCGAGGGAGCCGGGGACGGCACGCTCGTGACGGTACTGATGCGCCGCATCGAGCAGGAGCAGGACGAAGGAGTTCTGGCTGAACTGCTCCGGGCTGTCGGGCGGCTCGGCGCCGGGCGCGAGACGCTCGACGTTCTCGCTCGCCATGCGGAGCCGGGAAGCCGGCTGCGCCGCCGTAGTGCGATGGTGCGCGCGGCGGCCATCGAGGCAATCGCCACGCTCGGGGGTGGCGGAGCCGAGGCGAAGGGCTTGTTGCAACTGTACACGCACGACAAGGAGCCGGCGGTGCGCAAAGCAGCGGAAGCAGGATTGCGATGACGACGCGAACGGCACAGCCCACCGAAGCGGTGCTGGCCCAAGCGCTGCGGCGTGAAGTCGCGAAGCGAGTCGTCGCGCAGGAAATGATGGTCGAGCGGCTCGTGATCGGCCTGCTCACGGGCGGTCACATTCTGCTCGAGGGCGTGCCGGGGCTCGCCAAGACGCTCGCGGTCCGCACCGTGGCCGAGTGCCTGCGGATTTCGTTTTCGCGGATTCAGTTCACCCCGGATCTGCTTCCGGCGGACGTGATCGGCACGATGGTGTTCGATCAGCGTACCCAGGAGTTTCATCCCAAAAAGGGACCGCTGTTCGCGAATCTCGTGCTGGCCGACGAGATCAATCGCGCTCCCGCGAAAGTGCAGTCGGCGCTGCTCGAGGCGATGCAGGAAAAACAGGTGACGATCGGGGGCGAGACGTTCTATCTGGGCGAGCCGTTCCTCGTGCTGGCGACGCAGAACCCGATCGAGCAGGAAGGCACCTACCCGCTGCCGGAAGCGCAGCTCGACCGCTTCATGCTCAAGGTGCGCGTCGGGTATCCGTCGCGTGACGCCGAAAAGGAAATCGTGGCCCGTATGGCATCGGGGCGGCCCATCGAAGTGCAGCGCGTGGCGGAAGCCGGGGACATCCTCGCCGCGCGAAGCGCGATTGCCGAGCTGTTCATGGACCAGAAAGTGGTCGACTACATCGTGGACGTGGTTCGCGGGACGCGCGAGCCTCAGGCCGTCGGGCTCACCGAGCTAAAGCCGCTCATCGCGTTCGGCGCCTCACCACGCGCGTCGATCTTTCTCGCCCAGGCCGCTCGAGCCTACGCGTACCTCCGCGGCCGCGCCTACGTGGTGCCGGACGACGTCAAGGCGATCGCGCACGACGTGCTACGCCACCGCGTGTTGCTCACGTTCGAAGCCGAGGCCGAGGACATGGATTCGGACTCGGTGATCACGAAGATCCTGGGAGCCGTCGACGTGCCGTGACCCCCGAAGTGCTGAAGCAGGTCAAGGGAATCGAGCTGCGCACACGGTCGCTCGTGAACTCGCTCTTCACGGGCGAATACCGCTCGGTGTTTCGCGGCCAGGGGATCGAGTTCGCCGAGGTCCGCGCCTACCAGCAGGGCGATGATTTCCGCGCGGTCGATTGGAATGTCTCGGCCCGCATGGGCCACCCCTTCGTCAAGACCTACGTCGAGGAGCGCGAAGTCACGCTGCTGCTCGTGGTCGATCAGTCGGGGTCGCTGCATTTCGGCCGCCCCTACACGAAAGCGGGGCTCGCGGTCGAAGTCGCGGCGGTACTGGCGCTGGCCGCGGCACGGCACAACGACCGCGTGGGCGCGCTGATGTTCGCGGACAAGGTGGAAATGACGATTCGCCCCGGCAAGGGACGGCCGCACGCACTGCGGGTGATTCGCGATCTCGTGGCGTTTCGTGCCAGGAGCCGCGGGACCAATCTCGCGGACGCCCTGCGATATGCCGCACGCCTGCTGCATCACCGCGCGATCGTGGCGATTCTGTCCGATTTCCGCGCGGAAGACTGGGAGCAGCCACTGGGCCATCTCGCCGCCGAGCACGACGTCGTGGCGATCACCACCGATGACCCGCGGGAGGTGCTGCTGCCCGACGCCGGGTGGGTGGATATGTATGACGCCGAAACCGGGCAGCGCGTGCTGCTCGATTCGAGCCACGGGCCGACGCGCGCGCGATTCCAGGTAGCCGCCGAGCGCCGCGTGGAGGAACGCACCCGCAAACTGATCGCGGCCGGCGTCGATCACGTCTCACTGCTCACGAACGTTCCGTACGCGCTCCCGCTGCGGCGCGCGTTCGCAAAACGCGCGCGACGGCTCAAGCGATGAAGCGAAGTGCGCCCGCCATCGTCTGCCTCGCGCTCACGTGCGTCGTCGCGTCGTCGCGCCGCGCTTGGGCGCAAACGGACTCGTGGACCACGTCGCCGTCGAATCCCACCGTCGGCGATACCGTGTGGGTGTCTCGGCGCGTCAGCGTGCCGCAGGGATGGAGGGTGCGCCCCGGCAAGCTCGTGCCGCTCGAGGACGTCGAGCCACTGGGCGACGCGACGGTCGCTCTGGTCGAGAACGGATGGGCGGTCAGCTATCCGGTGGTCGTGTGGGAGCCCGGGACGCATGACGTGAGCTTGCCCCCGATCTGGCGCTTCGCTCCCGACGGCCACACCGATTCGATAACGGGCGGTATGGCTCGCCTTGTTGTGCAGAGCGTGATCCCCGACTCGCTCAAGCACCCGGAGCCGCGCCCGGCGCTCGTTCCGCTGCGGCGGGGCCACGAGCATCCGCTGCCGCTCGTGACCGGAATCGCTCTGGGGGGTGCGATCGTCGCCGCAGCCGTGATGTGGAGACGGCGGCCGGCGCGTGGGTTGGCTCCGGGGCTTCACGTTCCACTCGAGCCTGAAGTCCCCGATGCCCGTTGGCTTGCCGCCGGGGAAGCGAAAGCGGTGGCGACGCGCGCGGCGGGACGTCTGCGCGCGGCACTCGCGGCGAACGCGACCACCCAGGTGAGCGACACGTGGTCGGCAGAAATCACCCAGGTGCTCGGGCAGCTCGAGCGAGCGGAATTTTCCTCGGCCAGCGGGACTGAAATCGCGGCACTCTCGACTCGCGCCCGCGCCCTGGCC
>DATIYM010000029.1:0-15031 GCA_035517615.1 Gemmatimonadales bacterium | reverse complement strand
GGACAGCACCGCGTATTGCTGGGGCTACAACAGCGGCGGCCAGTTGGGCGATGGGAGCACGACGGACCATGCGACTCCCATGGCGGTGTCGGGAAGCCCGAAGTTCGCGACCCTGACCGCTGGAGCCTCGCACAACTGTGGCAGAACGAGCGGCGGCGCGGCCTACTGCTGGGGCGACAATTCCAACGGGCAACTCGGTGACGGGACGACCGTTCCTGAACAAGAGAGCCCCGAGCTCATCGCGGATACTATCAGTTTTGCCGGACTCGCGGCGGGCGAATTCCACTCGTGCGGCGTGATCGCCTCAGGGACGGCGTACTGCTGGGGCGGAAACTCGACTGGCGCGGTGGGCGATGGCACCACAATGAACAGCCGGTTGAGTCCGGTGGTCGTGAGCGGGGTGAGCGTTGGTAGTCTCAGCGCGGCTGGAATGCACAGCTGCGGTCTGAATCTCTCGCACGCGGCCTATTGCTGGGGATACAATGCGTTTGGTCAATTAGGCGACGGGAGTCAAACCGACAGGCCCAACGCCACGGCGGTCTCGGGCGGCATGAGCTTCAATGCGATCACGGCGGGACCAACCCATACGTGCGCGCTCACTGCCGCGGGCCTGGCCTACTGCTGGGGCGACAACCTCACCGGTCAGCTGGGTGACGGCACCGCCGCCTCGAAGTTCGTCCCCACGGCCGTCGAGCCCTGAAGGCCGGTCGGCCGGCTCGCGACGGCGATGCGTCGCTCGAGAAATCGCTTCTCGTCCGCGTTTCGCGCCAGCCTGAGCGCCGCCGCGAACGAACGCCGAGCGTTGGCATGCCGCCCCAGGCGTAGCTCGAATTCCGCCAGCGCGGTGAAGTAGAAGGGGTACTTGAGGAGCCGCTCGCGGCCCTCGATCGCCCCGATTTCCTCGAGCCCGCGGGCCGCACCATCGCGCTCGCCGATCGCCACGGCACGATTCAGCGCGACCACGGGCGACGGTTGCACCAGGAGCAGCGTCCCATACAACGCGACAATGCGGTCCCAGTCGGTACGCTCCACACTGGCAGCTTCCGCGTGCACGGAGGCGATCGCGGCTTCGATATGGTAGGATGTCAGATCCGGTCCGGCCGCTGAGAGATCGAGCTGCCTCCGTCCCTCCGCGATCAACGTCCGGTCCCAACGGGACCGCTCCTGATCTGCCAGCAGCAGGAGATTCCCGTCCTCGTCCATTCGTGCGGGGAGCCGGGCGGCCAGAAACGAGCAGAGCGATGCCAACGCGTGAACGGCCGGAGTGCACGTCAGCGGATTCTCGAGCAGGAGCGCAATCAGTCGTCGCGCTTCATCGCACAGCTCCCTGCGGATCGGCGCTTCCCGCGAGGCGCCATGATATCCCTCGTTGAACAGCAGATAGAGCGCGCGCAATACGCCGGGCAGACGATTGCCGGCGTCGTGCGATCCGGCGAGGTCGAACAGGTCCCTCGTGCGCGCGAGCGTCTGCTTGGCGCGAGCGAGGCGCTTGCCCATCGCCGCGCCATTCTTGAGGAAGGCCGCGGCTATCTCGTCGATACTGAAACCGCACAACAGATGGAGCACGAGCGCGACCTGGGTTTCGAGCGGCAGGGTAGGATGCACGCACGAGAACATCATCCGCAGCTGCACATCGCGGATGCCCGCCGCATCGAACGCCTCGTCCACCGTGGGTGTAAGGGTCCATTCGGATGCTACGAACCGCCCGAGCTCGGGCGCGAATTTGCGCGCCGTACCCTCGCGCCGCAGTACGTCGATCGCGCGGCGCTTGGCCGTCTGTAACAGCCACGCGGACGGATTCTTCGGGACGCCGTGGAATTTCCAGGTCTCGAGCGCCTGGCAGAAGGCGTCCTGTACGACGTCTTCTGCCAGGGCGAGGTTGTGAATCCCGAACAGCCGCGTGAGGATCGCCACCAGCCGGCCAGCCTCGTGCCGGAACAGATGCTCCGCTAAATCCACTTACATCTGCCTCACGGGCCGGACTTCCACCGAGCCGCCGACTTCGAAGATGGGGCACCCCTGGGCGAGCTTTGCCGCCTCGTCCAGATCACGGGCCTCAATCAGGGAGTAGCCGCCCACCACGTCCTTCGTTTCCATGTACGGGCCGTCGGTGATGGTTTTCTTGCTGCCCACCACCTTGCCCTCGTCATCGAGCGGCTGGCCGAGGTTCTTCAGCTTCCCGTTATCAGAAAGCTGTTTGAACCACGCCTGCCATTGCTTCATGGTCTGCTGCGCCTGCTCAGGCGAGCGGGCGGTTTCACGCCGGTTCTGCGGCGTGTTGCGGTACAACAGCACGTATTCACTCATGGCGTCCTCCAGTGTTAGGTGTTGGTCTGGTTCGTCTACTCGATACCATGAGCGTTTGAGCGGCCTTCAATCGGACATTCTATTTTTTCACCTTACAGGTGGTCGAGACCATCGCGATCTTGCTGACCTGCAGGTGACGCTCCTCGGCTTCGTGCTCCGCCTCCTCATGCTCCTTGTTTTCCTTGACCCATTTCCCGGTCACTTTGATCTCATGCCCCACGTGGTTCTTGAGCGCTCCGCCAGATAGCTCCACCTCTCCCGAGCTCGTGTACAGCTCGAAATCACCGTCTTTTTCCTGGTGCAGACAACCGGTCACGGTCGCGGCGCTGGTATCCTTCGCCTGGCCGTAGGCGGGAGTCGACATCACGACGACAGCAGGAACGAAAAGCGTCAGAACCAGCATGCCGGTTTTCACATGAACCTCCTCACGACAGCAAGCATGTTTTCAGACGGAGACCTGCGGTTCACGCATCCTGAGGCGAGGAAAACGGGGTGTCAAGTCAGGGTGAGACGACCGCTGATTTCGGTTGCGGATTCAAACGAGAACGGCGAATCCGCAATCCGAAATCCGCAATCTGATTAGCGGCAGACCGGAGCGCCCTCTGGATCGGTGGTCTGAGCGGGAGCCGCCGGCGTGACCGCGCCGATGTAGATCGCGCAGCTCTTGGTCGTGTTGAGGTTCGTAATGCTGGCTGTCCATCCCGCCTGGGTTCCCGTCCCCACGGTGGGGGCCGCCAGCGTATTCCCCGTCGTCGAGCACCAGACTACGGTACCGGCCACGGGTGGATTGGCACACGACACGTTGCTGCTGTAGGACACTGAGTCGGCGAAGTATGCTTCTTCCGCCGTCACCAGATTCCGCAAGTCCGACTTCATGGACGCGATGTACGCCTTCTCTTTTGTGTTAGCGAACTTCGGGATGGCGATGGCCGCCAGGATGCCGATGATCACGACTACGATCAACAGCTCGATCAATGTGAATCCACGTCGATTCATACCGGTCTCCTCCAAAGTGAACCAAGAGATGAGAGGTCATGACGGCCGGCGACGACGGGGCAAGCGGTATGCCCATCGCAGCTCCGCTCGCGAAACTCCAACGGACGCAAGCGTTTTCTCGCGCCGGTTTCACTTTGACTGGCGCACATCGCGACAAGACAGCGAGGGTGGCTCTCGTGTTTTGCGGGTTGTCGACGCGGTTGGCCACTAAGGATGCGTTAATGACGACCGCATGACACCCACCGCCACTCCTGTCTCCAAAAAACCAAACCCGGGGCCAAAGGCTCCCCGGGTCGGTTGACCGGGCTCGAAGTGGCCGTCACACTCCGGCCGCGGCTATACGCGTTCCCAAGCGAGGATACGAGCTTCGCGTGACAGACGAATGACAGATATTGTCATCTCGCCGTCACAATCATCATACAATCCGCTGATTCACGGATCTCGGATCCCTTTGGGGAGGACCGTCCGGCACATGCGGGTGCTCATCGTGGAGGACGATGCCCGATTCTCATGTTGACCGCGCGGAGCGCGCTGTCCGATCGCGTGGCCGGGCTCGACGCCGGCGCCGACGACTACCTTGGCAAACCCATCGCCATCGAGGAATTCCTGGCGCGGCTGGCGGACGCGCAGGCCCGCTACCGGCTGTTCCTCGCGCAGGCCGCCCATCAGCTCAAGACGCCGCTCATGATCGTCCGGGGCGAGAGCGCGCCTGGCCTCGAACGCTCCAGAGATCTCACCGAATATCAGGGCTGCCTGCCGCGGATTCACCGCGCCGCCGAACAAATGAGCCAACGAGTCGAAGGATTGTTCTTGCTGGCGCACGCGCAGGCCGGCGAACGTGCTCCGATGAACGACGCGGTGGAGCTCGACGGCGTGGCGCTCGAGTGCGCCGATCTGATGCGGCGCCGGGCGCACGCGCTCGATCGTACGTTGAATCTGGAGCACATTGAGCAGGTTCAGATATCAGGAAATGAAGCGCTCGTCCGGGAAGCGCTGCTCGAGCTGATCGAAAATGCCCTGCGCCACCGAGCTCCCGGGGTTCCGGTAGCGCTTTCCGCGTATCGCGACGACGGCCACGCGTGCACCGAGGTGCTCAGTGCGGGTCCCGAGCCCGATCCCGCGGTTCTCGATTTCGCCCGCGGTCCGCTGCGCTCGAACCGCGGCAATGGCCTGGGTCTCTCGATCGTGCACTGGATCGCGGAAGCGCACGGCGGGCAGTTCCACTACGCCAGGCGCGGCGATCGCAATGTGTTCTCGGTTGTGTGGCCGACCGAGCCGCGCGAAACCGCTGTTACGCCCGTGAGGGGTCAGTGAGCCGCACCACGCCGGGTCTTCATGTGGGCGGGCCGTAGCGCGCGCTCCACGGAGACCAGCGCCCCGTCCACTGCAAAGGCGAGCACCGCCGCGGGTATCGCGCCCATGAGAATCAGCCGCGTATCGGCGAGGGCCAAGCCCTCGACGATCGGCTCTCCCAATCCTCCGGCGCCAATGAACGCGGCGAGCGTCGCGCCGCCGACGGTGATCACCGCAGCGGTACGCACGCCTGACATGATCACCGGCATAGCGAGCGGCAACCGCACCCACAGGAGGCGTTGCACCGGCGTGGTCCCGAGCGCTTCGGCTGCGTCGACGGCGTCGGGGTCAGCGTCCCGCACGCCCGAGTAGGTGGCGCGGGCGATCGGATAGAGCGCGTAGAGCCACAGAGCCACGAGCGCCGGGATCACCCCCACACCGAACACGGGCAGCATGAACGCGAGCAGCGCGATGCTCGGGATCGTTTGAAATGCTCCCAACATTCCCAGCACCGGCTCCGCCGCCCGGCGACTCCGCTCGAGCAGGAGACCCAGTGGGACAGCGACGCTGATGGCGACAAGCAGCGCGATGGCGACGAGCAGCAGATGGCGGGCAGTGAGCGCCGCGAGCCGTGTGACGGTCTGATCGCCCTGGTGAGCGCTCGTCGGAGCGCTGGTTCCGAGCACGTCACGCAACGCTTCGCGCGCGACGACCGGCACCGCGTCGCCATCCACTTCCACGCGCCGGTTCAGCGCGCGCATGCGTTTCTCGTCCAGACGCCCGCTCAGAGTTGAAAGTGCCGCGATCGCATCCGGGTGGTCACGCACGAGGCGCGGGCTTACGATCGCGGCTGCGTCATATGGCGGGAAGAATCCGCGGTCGTCCGCGAGCGTGACGAGATCGAACCGGTCCAGCAGGCCGTCGGTCGAGTAACCGTCGATCACATCCACGGCGCCGGTCGCGAGCGCCTGATATTTCAGCGCCGGAGCGAGCGGACGCACCGCGTGGAACCGCATCCCGTACACCCGGGCGAGCCCCACGAGCCCGTCAGCACGCCCGATGAAATCGGCGGTGAGCCCGGCGGTAAGGTGTGGGCTCGCGCGCGCCAAGTCCGACAGCGATGAGAGATGAAACCGCGCGGCAGTCTGTTTCCGTACCGCAATGGCGTACGTGTTCTCGAAGCCCAGCGGTTCGAGCCAGCGAATGCCGTACAACTCCTGGAAGCGGCGCGAGACGTACCGAAACGTTTCGGCGCGAGTCGCGGTGTCGTGCAGGATCGCGACTAATCCCGTGCCGGTGTACTCGGGATAGACGTCGATCGCGCTCGTGCGCAGGGCGGCGAAGAGGATTTCGGTGGCTCCCATTCCGGGGCGGCGCTGGACGGCGATTCCGCGCGCCTCGAGCAGCTGCGCGAACATCTCGGCGAGCAGGTAGGACTCTCCGAACGGCTTCGACGCGATCACGACGGGAGTGCTCACGGGGCGAGGGCCCTGGAGCGGCGTGGCGATGAGCGCGATCAAAGCAAGCAGCATCATGGCAATCGGAGCGGTTCGCCCTGAGCCAGCGCGCGCTCGACCAGCGTGCGGACATACGGGGTCGCGGGAGAATCGCGCAGCTCCGCGATCGTGCCGCGCTGCTCCACGTGTCCGGCGCGCAGTACGACGATGAGATCGGCAAGCCGCGCCGCTTCCCCCAGGTCGTGCGTGACGAACAGCACCGTGATGCCGAGCTGCCGGCGCAGGCGATCGAACCCGTCCTGCAGCTCGGCACGCGTGATGGCATCCAGCGCCCCGAAGGGCTCGTCGAGCAGTATCGCTTCGGGATTCGCGGCGAGGGCCCGCGCCAGTGCCACACGCTGGCGCTGACCACCCGACAGTTCATGGGGATAGCGGGACCCGAATGTCTCGACCGGCAGCCCGACGAGTGTCATCACCTGCGCCACCGCCGGCCGGTCGGGCCGCCCAAGCGCGCGCAGCACGAGTCCCACGTTCGCCGAGACGGTCCAGTGTGGAATCAGGCCGCCGTTCTGCTGCGCGTACCCCAGGCGGCGGCGCAGCGCGATCCGGTTTTGCGTGCGCAGCTCGGTCTCGCCCACCCGGATTTCGCCCGAGTCCGGCTCGACCATACGATTGAAGCAGCGCAGCAGCGTGGTCTTTCCGGAGCCGCTCTCGCCTACGATCGCGACCGCGGAACCGGAAGGAGCGTCGAGCGACACGCTGTCGAGCGCTACGGTCGCGCCGAACCGGACTGTGACGTGTCGCGCGGAAAGGAAAATCAAGCCTGAAGACGGGCGCCGTCGCGCTCGCGCGCGTTGCGCGTCAGCTCTCGAGCGCGGGTGAATTCGGAGCTGGCCTCCTTGAAGCGGCCGAGCTTTTGAAGCAGGTCGCCGCGCACCGCCGGGAGCAGGTGGTACGTCCGCAGCGCGGGCTCGTCCACGAGGGCATCGGCGATCTCGAGACCCGCCGCCGGGCCAAACGCCATCGCGTATGCAACCGCGCGGTTCAGCTCGACCACGGGTGAAGGAGTGAGCTGAGCCAGCGCATCGTACAGCGCGGTGATCCGCGTCCAATCGGTCTCCTCCGGCGTGCGTGCTCGGGCGTGACAGGCCGCGATTGCGGCCTGGAGCGCATACGGACCGAGCGCGCCGGTGAGTCGTTCCGCCCGCTCCAACGCCGCGAGGCCGCGGCCGATGAGGAGGCGGTCCCAGCGGGACCGATCCTGCTGCTCGAGCAGGATCGCGGCGCCGCCGGGCCCGACCCGGGCGCGAAGCCGCGAGGCCTGGAGCTCGAGCAACGCGACAAGGCCGTGAACCTCGGACTCCTGAGGCGTGAGCTCGGGCATGGTGCGCGCGAGCCGCTGGGCGTCCTCGCACAACGCCGGCCGCACCCAGTCCTCCGCCGCGGTTGCACAATACCCCTCGTTGAAGATGAGATAGATCACTTCCAGTACGGAGGCAATGCGCGCGACGCGATCCGCGGTGGCCGGCATCTCGAACGGGACGCGGGCTTCGGTCAGGGTGCGCTTGGCGCGGACGATCCGCTGCCGAATGCTCGACACCGGCACGAGAAACGCGCGGGCAATCTCGTCGCTAGTCAGGCCGCCCAGGAGGCGCAACCTAAGCGCCACCCGTGCCTCCCTCGAGAGCACCGCGTGACAGGCGATGAACATCAGGCGCAGCAGGTCATCGCCTACCGGGTCGTCGGGGCCACGAGATCCACCGGGGGCACGAAGTCCTTGGTCGCGGTCGCGTAGGCCTTCGGGATCACGAGCAACATGAAGCGCATTGTGGCCACCTTTTTTGGTCAGGGTTCCGAGGCCGGCCCAAGCGGCCTCCACTCATCCATCGAACGAGTGGAAGCGAAATCGACAGGTCGGCGGTTAGAGAGAACTGCGTGAGGTCCGGTCGGGCCAGAGGCCGAGACGATGCACGCTGGAAGCGCTACGACGTGCGCTGAGCCGAGGCCGGTCGTTCGGGAACCATCTTCACGGTCCGCATGGAAAACGGGATCTCGATCCCCTCGGTCCGATACCGTTCGTGCAGCCGGTTGATGAACTCGTGCTTGAGCAGATACTGCGACACGTAGTCTCGCCCCCGCAAGATTACCGTGAATTGGATGCTGCAGTCGGCAAACGAATGACAGCGGATGAACGGCGTGAAGCCCGGCACTCGCGAGCCCGTCGTGGGGGTCAGGGTCACTGGGAGCTCCCGGGCGCAATGCCTTCATGTGCTCAAACGTACATATTGAAATCAATATGATTTGGCCGTGCGCAGTCGGTAGCCGCATGATGGCCGCGCGTAATTGAATGACGGCGCTCAGCACCTGGGGTCAAGTCCGCGCTTCTCCGAACCGAGACACGGCATGGCGGCACCGGCGCCCATGGTCGGAGGCTTGGAAGCATGTCTGGATGTGTATCGCTTTGATGCTCGCATTCCATTCACTCATGGCCTGAGGTGGGCCGGGTCCGGGCCGCCGCGTTCGCGGCTATCCTTGCGTTGGCCGCCTGTGCCACGGGCGGCACAGGAGCGTCACACGCCAATCAGGAGCCCGGTCAACCCGCGAGACCGGACGAAGTCATCATTTACAATTTTGCGTTCGTTCCGAAGGTGCGCACAATTCCGGTGGGCACGACTATCATCTGGATCAATCACGACATCGCGGCACACACCGTGACCCGGAACAGCGGGCCCGATCAGTTCGATTCGGGCAACATGCAGTACGACGCGGTGTTCAGACACACGTTCACCCAGCCTGGGACCTACGACTACATCTGTTTTTATCATCCCGGAATGAAGGGCAGGGTCGTCGTGACAGTTACTCGCCAGGCCGCCGGCGCGTCGCCGACACAATGAAGTCGCTCATGCGGGGCGGGCCGCAGAAGTGGGCGTGGCGAGCATTGAAGATGAGCGGCGAGGTGTCAAACTCGAGCATCAAGCCACCATGGATCAGTACTACCGGGTCGCCTTTGCCATAGATCTCATGGTAGAGTTTGATGCCATTCTCATCGGCGTACCCGCTGGTCACCGGTTTCACTGTGGGCCTCGCGCCAAACTACGAGCGGTAGCGAGTTGGTCGTTCATCGAGCACAAGATTGGGATTGATAGAGGAGACTGAAAGAGGCGTAGAATCGAGTTGTCGGACGATCCGTCGATCGAGCGGAATTCCGCTGCTCACCCGGGGGTTACGAGTCTGCCGATCCGACCGCCCGGAGCGCAGCGTCCGAGTGGATCGAGTGATACGCACCACGCGCCACGAGCACAGCGATTGTGCCGAAGACGCCTACAGGCACGAAGGCGAGCAGCACACCGACCCAGAAGTAGGATCGCTCCATACCGTCATGGCCGGTCAACGAAGCACACCACCACACCAGGTTGGCGACAGAGGGTATGACGGCGTTGATCGGTGGCACCACGGGCGCCTGGAAGGTGAGCTGTGTCCCCGAATCGAAGCGTAGTTCAATCGCGATCGAATCACCCGCAACGAGCGATCGCGGCATGCCGGTGAACTCGAGGTGGGTGCCGCCGGGCTCGAGGCGGATGCGGCTCTGCGCGGGAATTGTGAGCTGCCGGAGCGGTGGGCCTCCATACGCATCCAGCAGGCGAACATCCTTCGCCCCCTCGACCTGAACCGCGGTCAGCGCAACCGCGCGCCTGCCCGCGTTACGAATCGTCATGTACCCGGCCGCGCCGGGCGGTGACTGGACTGGTGCGACAATGGCTGATCGGATCGAGAGCTCGCCCGCTTGCGCGCGGCCATCGTCACCGCCTCCGCATGCGCCCATCGTCCCGGCGAGCGCGAGGCCAACCCAGCACGCTCTCACTGCGCGTACGGGCGCACGGGGACTTGCAGGGTCACCTCTCCGGCGTGCGCGAACCGCAGCGTCAAGGCGATCCGCTCACCCGATTTGGCGAGGTGGTCGAGCGACATCAGCATGAGGTGCATCTCTCCCGGCGCGAAACGGACCGATTCACCCGCGGGAACGGGCAATGACCGCCGCATCACCATGCCGCCGGGCCCGGTTTGGTGGATCGTCACCGACCGGGCGCAGCCGCAGCGGGCGCCCTCCAATGTATCCGCAATCGCGCCGTGATTCACGATCGTCAGGTAGGCGCCCGTCGATTCCAGCGTGATCGGGGCAAAGGCGAACGCATCCTTGATCTCGAGCGAGCCGGCGCGCACCGCGTCGCTCGAGCACGACACGGACAGCACCATCACGGCCGCGACGAACGCCGCTCTCACGTACCGGGGCGCGCCGCGTCCCTCACAAGGTGTGTGAGGTCCCGCGCCAGGGCCGCGGCGGGAATGCCCGACGGATACACGAGATGGGCCGAATCGTCCGGCGTAAACGCGATCACAACCGCCGAGTGGGCGATTCCATAGTCGGGGCCTGAGTCTTCTCGCACCGATTGCGGTAGGATGCGCAACCCGGCCTGAATCGCGTTCACGCGGTCGAGCCGGCCGGTGAGCCCGATGAAGGTCGAATCGAACGAGCCCAGCCATTGTCGCAAGCGCTGGGGCGGATCGCGGGCGGAGTCGGTGGTCACGAAGACCACCGCCACACCGTGCGCGACCGCGGTATCGGTTCGCTTCAAGGCCGCCGCCACGTTCGCCATTTGCAGCGGGCAGACATCGGGACAGTGCGTGTAGCCAAAGAACAGCAGAGTGACCTTCCCGCGGGTGTCACGCCGGAAATCGAACTGCTGCCCGTGCGTATCCGTCAGTACGAAGTTTGGCTTCGGGATCGCCGGGGTGATGCGCACACCCGCGACCTGGTCCGACGATGCTCGGGACACGCGGGAGCACGACACCACGGACAGAATCGCGATACCCAGAGTGAAACTAGGCCAAGTCGGACGCATCGCGCTCAAGTAACGGGGTTTGACGCGGCGGAGCAAGGCCTCCCCCGCCCCCCTTGCGGCATGTCGCGTTACGCATCACCCTCCAGTTTCGATCCGGTCGCCCCTTCGGCCTCGGCATGCGAGGAGACGTCAGTGAATCGTCGTGACTTCATCAACTCAACGGCACTCGCTTCCGCGGGTGTCGCCCTGTCCAAACCAGGGCGCCTGCTGGCCCAGCGACTCGCGCTCACCGACTGGCGCACCTTCGAGGTCACGACGACCATCGAGGTCTTGAAGCCGTCGGGCACCACGCGCGTGTGGGTCCCGACCGCGCTCAGTCTGGATACGCCGTTTCAGCGCACGCTGGACGAGCGGTTCGATGCGGGTGGCGGGACGGCCAGCCTGGTTCGGCGCGCCGACGATGCCCTGGGGATCGTCGCGGCCACGTTCCCGGCCGACGTGAAGCCGGCGCTCACGGTCACGAGCCGAGTGGCGACGCGCGACTACGCAGTTGATCTCAGCGCGTCGCAACCGGCGGCGGTCGGCAACGCAGAGGACCTCGAGCATTTCCTGCGGCCCACGAAGCTCCTGCCCACCGACGGCATCGTTCGGGCAACGGCGCTCGAGATCACGGAGGGCGCTCGCAGCGACGTCGAGAAAGCGCGGGCGATCTACGAATGGATCGTCGTCAACACGGTCCGCAATCCCAAGACGCGGGGCTGCGGCCTCGGGGACATCCGCTTCATGCTCGAGACCAAGGACCTGAGCGGCAAGTGCGCGGATCTCAACGCCCTGTTCGTCGGGCTGGCGCGCGCCACCGGACTGCCGGCGCGGGACGTGTACGGGATCCGCGTGGCCGGATCGGCGCTGGGCTACAAGAGTCTTGGCACGTCGTCCGAGCGGATCACCAAGGCGCAGCATTGCCGCGCCGAAGTGCACCTTGGCGCATACGGCTGGGTCCCGGTCGATCCCGCGGACGTGCGGAAGGTGATGCTCGAGGAGCCGCCGGGGAATCGCCCGCTGGACGATCCGCTGGTAGCACGGGCACGCGCGCGGCTGTTCGGCTCGTGGGAGATGAACTGGATCGCGTACAACTTCGCGCACGACGTGGCGCTGCCGGGCTCGTCCGGCGACCCGGTCGGATTTCTCATGTATCCGCAGGCGGAAACGGCCGCCGGGCGGCTCGACTGCCTCGATGCCGACACGTTCCGCTACGAGATTACGGCCCGCGAGGTGACGTGACCCTGGACGAGGTCGCGGGGAGTCACAGGTGCCCGGCAGCCGGGGCTCGACCGAGAACCGGGGTCCGCGCGAAATCTTCAGGCAAGGGTCCCGTCAGACTCTCGAGGAAGGCGACAATCCCGCCAATCTCTGTATCCGAGAGCTCGCGACCCAGCTGCACCCGTCCCATGACGCGAACCGCCGCCGGAAGGCTCACCACCGAGCCGTCGTGAAAGTAGGGCGGCGTCATTGCCACGTTCCGCAGGCTCGGCACTTTGAATACGAAGATGTCGTCCGAATCGCGCGTCACCGCGAACCGCCCGGAATCGATTGTCGCGCTGCCGGTCTCAACCCAGTAGGGCTTCGTGAGACCGAATTTGGCGTACCTGCCGCCTCCCACCCCAACCCCGTTGTGGCAGCCGCCGCACCCGACTGCCATGAACGTCGCGAGACCGGCGCGGGCGCGTGCGCCGAGGGCCGCCGTGTTGCCGCGCAGATAGGCGTCGAATGGAGCCGGAGTCGTGAGCGTACGCTCGTAGGCGCCGATGGCCCTACCCCAGTTTGCCGCGCTGACCGGATGCGAGTCGCCCGAAAACGCGGCGGCGAACGCGCTGCGATATCCTAGTGTCTCGAGCCGCGCTACCGCCGTGTCATAGTTCGGCAGCCCGAAGCTCACCGGGCCCACCAGCGCCCGCGTGGCTTGATCCTCGACGCTCGTTCTGTCGCCACGCCAATGCTCCACGAATTGCAGGCTGGCATTGAGCACGGTGGGCGCGTTGCGCGGATTCAGCCGGTTCTCGACACCTCGCGGAAACGCGAGTCCATCGGTGCCGTAGAGGGCCGGCTGGTGACAGCGGGCGCAGCTGACGGTGCCGTCGAGCGAGATTCGAGGATCAAAGAACAGCCGCCGGCCCAACTGTGCGCGGGCTGATTTGAGCGCCGTATCCGGCACGGATGCCAGGGCTTGGAATGCAACCCGTGCTCTCCGCAGAGTCGAGTCAGTTGTCGGTGACTGCGCGCTGGACCTTGTCGCCGTGGTACCGGCGATCGTGAGCAGGGAGAGCAGAACGAGTCGCATGACGTTCTAAGCTACCCTGCGGTGAGCCGGCCGTCTCTGAGTAGTACTGACCATTGCAGGCGCCCTGTCTTGACAGCACGAACGGTCGTGCTATTTTCACGGCCATGACCAAGGGCGAGCGGACGCACACCGCTATCCTCAATCAGGCCACAGCACTCGCAAGCCAGGTTGGGCTCACGGGGCTTTCCATCGGCGCCCTCGCCCAGGCCCTGGACCTGTCCAAGAGCGGGCTGTTCGCACATTTCCAGTCAAAGGAAGCGTTGCAGATCGAGGTGCTGGACCACGCCGCCGCGCGGTTCAGCGAAACGGTGCTGCGTCCTGCCCTCGCCCAACCGCGCGGCGTTCCGCGCATGCAGGCGTTGTTCGACGGCTGGATCGCCTGGGTGCGTGACGAGGCGCTACCGGGCGGCTGCGTCTTCGTGGCCGCATCGGCGGAGCTCGACGATCAGCCGGGGCCGGTGCGCGACCGTCTGGTCGCGCTGCAACAGAGCTGGGTCGCCGTGATTGCCACGTCGTTTCGCAAAGGCATCGAATCCGGGTTGTTCAGTGCCGATGTCCATCCCGAACAGTTCGCGCAGGATATGGTCGGCGTCCTGTTGTCCCTCCACTTCCATTCCCGTTTGCTGAACGATGCCGGCGCCGAAGCGCGCGCGCGCCGGGCGTTCGCGGCGCTACTCGATGGAGCGAAGCCATGACGAAGTTCTTCCGGGCTGTGTTCAACGTTGTCCAGCCGGTGTGGCCCGCGGGCGCGGCATGGCTCGCCGAGCGCTTGTTCTTCACGCCGCAGCGCAGCAAGCGCTCGACCCACGGGCGAGCGGCCGTGGCCGGCGCGCGCCGCTTCACGCTCCGAGTCGGCGGCCGAAGAATTGTGGGGTGGCGATCAGGAGCGGCCGATGCTCCCGTTGTCTATCTCGTCCACGGCTGGGCCAGTCGCGGCTCGCGGCTCTCGGGGTTCACGGCGCCGTTGCTTGCGGCCGGGTACGGCGTGGTCAGCTTCGACGGGCCGGGACATGGCGCCTCAGGGTGGGGCATGAGCTCCATCCCCGAATTCGCCCGCGCGCTCGCGGCGGTGGTCGCGCGCGAGGGGCGGGGCGCCACGCCGCACGCCGTCATCGCGCATTCGCTTGGCTGCGCCGCCACGACTGTCGCGTTGTCGTGGGGGCTCGAGGTCGAGCGACTCGCGTTCTTGGCGCCGCCCGTCGATCCGCCCAGCTGGGTGCAGCCGTTCGCCCGCGCCCTCGGCCTCCGTCCCGCGATCGTCGATCGGATGCGCGCACAGAGCGAGCGCCGCATCGGATTTCGCTGGGCCGACCTGAACGTCAGTGACATCGCGCGTCGCCTCCCGGCGCATCCGCCACTCTTGATCGTGCACGACCGGGGTGACGAAACGATCGCCTGGAACGACGGTGTCGCGATCGCCGCCGCGTGGCATGGCGCGCAGTTCGTGACCACCAACGGCCTGGGACATCGGGGCGTCACGCACAACGAGGACGTCGTGCGCCGGGTGGTGGATTTCGTTGCCGGCGAGGGTTCACCCGTCGCGGCGTCGCAGGCTCGGGAATCCGCGCAACTCGAGCAGGAGCTGTTTTACCGGGAGCAGCGGATCTAACACGGGCCTTCTTGAAGGGGAAAAGAAAAAGCCGCAGCAAAGCTGCGGCTTTCATTGCCCCTCCTGGGCTCGAACCAGGACTCTCCTGATCCAGAGTCAGGCGTGTTGCCAGTTACACCAAGGGGCAGGAGGGCTTGAACTTAGCCGGCGGGGCGCGGTAGGGAAAGAGGCTGAAAGTGAGAAGTGAGAA
>DATIYM010000028.1:0-20952 GCA_035517615.1 Gemmatimonadales bacterium | reverse complement strand
TTCGAGACCGCGCCCACAGTCGGAGCAATGTGACCAGAAGCGTTCCAGCTCGGCGCGGCAGGTCGGACAACGAAGCTCCGGCGTGGGAGCGGCAGGGCGCCGGCGCGGCTTCACCAGGGCTCCTGCTTAACGCGGCTCCTGGCCGCGGGCGGCGGAGGCGGTATTCGCCGCTGCTGCGCGGGCATCGCGTTCTGTCCGGGCAGCTTCGTACTCGTCCACCAGACGTCGCATCATTGCCCCACGCTGTTCGTAAAGTCGTTTGCGCGGCCGGGGCCGATGCCGGGCGAGCGCGTACGCGGCGAGCAGCGGGAGTGCCACCGTGTTGTCGAGGTAACACACGACGGTGCCGGGGAGTTGGTCGGGGTCGACTTTGCCCCAGCTCACCGCCTCGGACGGCGTGGCCCCGGAAAGCCCTCCCGTATCGGGTCGGGCATCAGTCATCTGGAGATAGTAGTCGTGCCCTTTTTCGCTGATTCCCAGTACCTCCTGGATCTGCGGCTCGGTCTGGAGCACAAAATTCTTGGGGCTCCCACCGCCGATGAGCAGCACGCCGCTTTTTCCTCCGGTGGCCTTGGCGGCAAAGACGATCGCGGCGGTTTCGTTCACGTCCACACTGACATCGAACCGCAGCTTGCTGCCCGCGAGCGCCTGTTCGGCAATGTTCATCCCGATCGACGAGTCCCCCGGGGAGGAAGTGTAAATCGGGACGGCGAACTCGTGCGCTGCGCTCAGCACCGACCGATGGTTGAGCCCGAGCGCGCGCTCGCGCTCCCGGATGTAGCCGCCGAGGAGGTAGTGGTACTCGGCCGTGCCCATCGCGCGCTGAAACTCGGGGCGTGCGGAAATCTCCCGGATGTACGCGTCGGTCGAGAGCAGCACGCGATAGTCGAAGAAGATGTCGTAGATCCGGACGACACCGTGCTCACGCAGCTCCACGTCGTCGGCGAACGGCGTCCCCTTGTGCATCGCGAGGCCGATGCCGAAATGCGCGTCGTGATACAGGTTCGCGCCGGTCGACACGATCCAGTCCACGAACCCGGCCTGCATGAGCGGGATGAGGGTCGACATGCCCAGCCCCGCCGGGGTCATCGCGCCGGTGAGACTCATGCCGACCGTGACATCGTCCTCGAGCATGCGCTCCGTGTACAGGCGGCAGGCCTCCGCCAGCCGACCGGCGTTGTACGCGAGAAACGCATTGTCCACGAGCTCGGCGATTGTCTCGCGACCTGTGATCGGCGCCGGATCGATACGGCGACCGCGCAGATAGTTCTTGCCGCCGCTCATCGCTTGCCCGGAGGCTGAACCGCCATCGAGCGGGTGCGCCGCTCGCGCGCACGCACGACCACGGCGACGGCTTCTTCAGGATCGTCGGTCACCTCGAACAGGGACAGATCGGTACTCGCGATTTTCCCCTCGCCGGCCGCGCGGTCACGCAGCCATTCGACCAATCCATGCCAATAGGCACGCCCAAACAGGACCACCGGAAAGTTCTTCACTTTTCCTGTCTGGATCAGCGTCAGGGCCTCGAATAACTCATCCAACGTGCCGTAACCACCGGGAAACACGATGAAGGCCGTGGCGTACTTCACGAACATCGTCTTGCGAACGAAGAAGTAGCGGAACTGGATGAGGCGTTCAACGTAGGGGTTGGTCCCCTGTTCGAACGGGAGCTCGATGTTGCATCCGATCGAGAGTCCGTTCCCCTCCTGGGCGCCGCGATTGGCCGCTTCCATTATCCCAGGCCCCCCCCCGGTAATGACCGGAAATCCCTCTTGCGCGAGGCGCCGGGCGGTCTGCACCGCCCTTTCGTAATAGGGATCGTCCGGACCCGTGCGCGCCGATCCGAAAATCGTGACGGCATTCGTGACATCCGAGAGCGTGTCAAATCCTTCGACGAACTCGGCCATGATGCGCAGCACGCGCCACGGATCGGTGCGCGTGAATGCCCGGCGTTCCCCGGGGTACGGGGTGAGGAGCCGCTCGTCCTCTGTCACCGGATTTGTCGAGGTGCCGGTCAACCGCTGATCCATGGTCATCCCGCCGTAACGTTCAAAAGGAGGTCAGGAGCGCCAAGCCCGGCCGGTAATAGGGCGTGGAATATACCGAAGCCGGCTTAGATTGAGGAACGATGCCTGCGCCCAAGGGCTGGAAATCGCTGTACTTGCGGCTCATCCTCCGCGCCGCTGTGAACCCGCGTCTGGCCCTGGACTTGCTACGCCTTGCATGGAGTTTTCGGTCGCGGAACTGGTACCGTGAGCCGCCATACCTTCCCCTGCCCCCCCGAGAGTACCTCCGCTGGCGCATGTTTACCGCCTATGGAGATGAAGCAGCTATCCCCCCGGTCGAGGACGTCGTCCGTTTCGCTCGCTGGCGCCGCGAGGTAATGGGTCTGTGACAACGTGTGCTGTCCGAAGCCCAGCGTCGCGGAGCATGAAAGTGAAGGAACGCGGATTGGCGCTCGGCTTCGATGTTGTTGGCATCACGACCCTCGAGGCGAACGCCCACGCCCGGGAGCTGGATGAGTGGCTGGATCGAGGATATGCGGGGTCGATGACCTACCTGCATCGCCAGGCGAACCGCCGCAAGGCGCCGGCGGGAATCTGGCCCGCGGCGCGATTTGCCATCGTCACGCTCAGCAACTACTACAGGGCAACACCGGAAAACGATGGCCCCCAAATCGCACGTTACGCCCGGTCGGTCGACTACCACCAAACGCTCGGTAGGAAACTCGCGGATCTGGGCGCGATGGTGCGCGAGCTCGCTCCCGAGGCACGAACTCGTGTCTACGTCGACGCCGGCCCCGTTCCCGAGCGCGAGCTTGCCGTTCGGGCGGGCCTGGGTTGGATCGGCAAGAACATGATGCTCATCAACCCGGGACTGGGCTCCTTCACGTTCATCGGCGTTGTGCTCACCGACGCGGAGCTCGTGCCGGATCTTCCATTCGCCGCCGACCGGTGTGGATCATGCCGTCGCTGCCTCGATGCCTGTCCGAGTCAAGCGTTCGTGGCGCCGCGAGTGATGGACGCCCGCCGCTGCATCGCGTATCTCACCATTGAGCATCAGGGCCCGTTCAATGACGCGGAGCGGCGCAGCATTGGAGACTGGCTCTTCGGATGCGACGTTTGCCAGGACGTGTGCCCGTGGAACGAGAAGTTCGCCGCCCAAGATTATGTGGATGATTCCGAATTCGCACTGTTCCCCGAGCTCGCACGGCTCGATGCCACCGAGTTCGAGAGACTCGAGGAGGGTGAGTTCCAGGCGCGCTTCGGCGCTCTACCCTTGGAGCGGGCGGGTCTCCGTGGGATGCGGCGCAACGCGGCAGCGGTGCGACTGAACCGGACGGAGCGATGAACGAGCGGCTCGTCCTCGGGCGGGAACGGCTGGCGGAGCTACAGCACCGGCTGAGCGAGGGGCTCGCGAGAATCGACCCTCACCACCGCCTCGCGGGTCGGCCCGTGAGTTATCGCGTCATCGATGCGCAGGCGTTCGAAATCACATTCCGGGACGTCCCCGGAATTGCCGAAGCCGAGCTGTTGGGGGTGAAACGGTTGATCGGTTGTGAGTGCTTTTGCACCGTTGCGCCACAGACACGGGAAAGTGTAGTCGTGCGAATCGTCGTGCCCATGCGCGGCTAGCCGCGACCCCCTGCCATCAGAAGGGCTTCCGGACGCTGACGGAGCGTGTGCATCGCGGCAATGCCTAACGCCGGTCCGAGTGCGAGCACGCTCATGCTCCACTGCCAACCAATACGACCGGCGAGGGCGGGTACCAAGTAGATCGTAATCGTCGTGAGTAGAAAGCCCAGGCAGGTTTGTAGCGTCAGGGCGGTTCCCACGTATTCAGGGGGCGCGAGCTCGCTGATGGCCGCGGAGAATTGCGCGGAGTCGGCTACGACGGCGACACCCCAGACGACCAGGACGCTGCCCAAGACCAGCGCCGGTCTGCCAAAAACGAATCCGGACAGCAAGGCGCAGCTTCCCGACAGCGCCATGGCCACGGACGTGACGCGCGTTCGGCCCCATTGATCCGCCCATTTGCCCGCGAGCCAGCAGCCGAGCGCTCCGGCAGCGATGACCGCGAAGGCGAGCGCCGCGGGAAAACTCCCCGCGGGCCCCGCGCTCGTGGCGTGGACCCGTGTTCTCGCCATCTCGCTCTCGGCAATGAAAACGGCAACCCAAGTCCACATCGCATACAGCTCCCACATGTGCCCCAGATAACCGCAGTTCGCGAGCAGCACCGCGCGGTCCCGAACGAGCCGTGGCACAGCGGTCCAGGTGAACCGAGGTGAGGGCGTCGCGTACGGACCCTGGGGTGGAAGTAGCAACACGAGCACGCCTCCCGCGAATGCCGCGAATCCTGCGATGGCGAGAACGGAATTCCACTGGGACGCGTTCACGAACGCTCCAACGAGGTGAGGACTGGCCGAGCCCACCGTCAATGCCCCGACGAGAATACCGATGGCAACCCCTCGCGTCTCGCGGAACCACTGCGCCGCGATCTTCATCCCCGGTGGATAAACACCCGCGAGCGCCGCGCCCGTCAGCGCCCGGAGCGTGATGGCCGTTTGCGGTCCCGGTGCCAGGATCACGCCGAGCGTCGCGGCGCCCGCAAGCCACGCGCAGCCGGCCACCAGGCGGGTTGCAGACCAGAGATCGGAGAGGGTGAACAGCGCGCTCACGAGTGCGCCTACGACAAACCCGAGCTGAACCGAGATCGTGAGCCACGCCGAATCTCGTGGGC
This sequence comes from Gemmatimonadales bacterium, assembly GCA_035517615.1. Taxonomy (GTDB): domain Bacteria; phylum Gemmatimonadota; class Gemmatimonadetes; order Gemmatimonadales; family GWC2-71-9; genus AG25. The sequence goes on along the minus strand of DATIYM010000028.1, from coordinate 16,212 downwards.
CGAGCTGCCAATGCTGCACCAGCGCCGGCGCGACGGCGGATGCGCTGAACCAGGGACTCATCGCAAGGAGCTCGGCCGCGGCGAGGAGCGTCAGCGCTCGCCGCGGCGTCACATCCCGGTGGGGTGGTCGAGAAATGTCCAGGGAAGTTGAAACTTCTCGCTCAAATGCGCGGCGAGCGCCTTCACGCCGACGGTTTCCGTCGCGTAGTGTCCGCCGAACAGGACGTTCAACCGGCGTTCTTCGGCCTCGAAGAACGTGTGATGGGGGCCTTCTCCCGTCAGATAGGTATCGAGGCCCGCCGTTTCCGCCTGGGGAATGAACGAGCCACCGGAACCCGTGAGGACGCCCACCCGCCGCACACGCGCCGGTCCAAATGGTAGCACGCGCGGCGAGCATCCGAGCACCGAGCCCACTCTCGCCACGAGATCGTCGCGCGACATGTCGAGCTCGCCCCAGAGACCGATCGCGATGCCACACTCTTCGCCGAATGGCCCTGCGACTCGGATTCCCAGCGCGCGCGCCAGCACGGCGTTGTTCCCCACTACAGGATGCACGTCGAGCGGCAGGTGGGCCGAGTACACCGCAACATTGTGCTTGATCAGGCTTGCCAGTCGATGATACCGGTGTCCGGTGTGGCGCTCACTCCCGCCCCAGAACATGCCGTGGTGGACAAGTAGCAGGTCTGCACCGGCATCGACCGCCTGAGCAATGCTCGCTTGCGAGAAATCCACTGCCGCGGCAAGGCGGGTGACGCTTCCCGTATTTTCGAGCTGTAAGCCGTTGAACGCGCGGGTGGAGTCCGGGACGTTCGCGACGTTGAGGTATTCGTCCAGGTAGCGCACCAGGTCCCGGAGGTGCATCGCTCAGGCTACCACTATCGCGACACTAACAAGGCATCCAGATGACAGCGAACAGAGATTCCCACATGGATGGACGGCGTATCTAGTTGCAATGGTGTGGATTGGAGAATCCACATAAGGGAAACGACGCGATGTGGACAAGTGGTCGGTCACTTCGCTGCGGTGAGTTGTTTGGGCTCTCCCTTCCCTGTTTCCAGCAGCGGTTCCGACCTCTCTCCCATCCGCACCACGCCGTTGATTTCCCCGCCCTCATGCACCAGGAGCTTTTTGCAGGTCACATCGCCGTGCACGACGCTCGCCGTTTGGATCTCCACGCGTTCGTCCGCGATGACCGTTCCTCGCACCTCGCCTCCGACGATCGCCTCGCGCGTGATGATGTCACCCTCCACTTCGCCGCCTTTGGCCACGAGCACTTGCCGGCCGGCTCGCACCGTGCCGATTACCGATCCTTCGATCTTGACGACGCCATCGGCAGTGATGTCGCCCACAACGCGCATGCCCGAGCCGATGATCGACAGGGCGCTCTCCGAGTCGCCGGGTGCCTGCCCTCGTTCCGTGAAAATTGCCACGTCAGTGGTCCTCCTTTACGATCGTGAGCGGGTCGAGCGATTTCCCGTCGCGGCGAATTTCGAAATGCAGATGGGGAGCGCTCGACCGCCCGGTGTTCCCGGACAGTGCGATCACCTGCCCAGCGCGAACGGTATCACCATTCTGTACGAGCAACCGTGACGCGTGACCGTACATCGTTTCGAACCCGTCCGGATGCTTGAGCAAGACGAACAGGCCGTACGCGGTATCGGTGCCCGCGGTCTCTACGATTCCTCCTCCGGCCGCGCGGACCGCCGAGCCGATCGAGATCGCGATATCGATTCCGGGATGACTTTCCGCGGGATCCCCTTCCCCGATCTGATGACGCGTGATGAACCCTTGGTCATCGAGCGGCCAATGACTCGGCTCGGAGAGTCCTGATTCGTAGCGTGGCTCAGTCTTCGCCGCACGCGCGCGAACGGGAAGCGCGCGGACCAATCCGGCCGTATCGGCACCTGGCGCCGTTCCCTGAGGAGCGCGCACTCCCAGGAGCTGACGCATGGCCTGGTAATTCGCCTCGGCGCGATTCAATGCGGCCGCAAGTTGTCCGACTCGATCGTTCTCGGTGCGCAGCCGAGCGACTTCGTGTTCGAGTCCGGGGACGCGGGCTGCGGCGTGAGTAAGGGGCTCGGCGAAGGCGAAGAACAGAACGACGAGGAGCGCCACCGTCACCGCGCCCCATTTTCCTGCCTCGAAGGCCCAGAGCGGTATTCGATATTGTCGCGAGGTCAGATCGCCGTCCACGTGGACGACCATCGTGACGCTCTTGCCCTTCATCCGTCGAACGGTGCCCCGAGCAGCAACTCGAGCAGGCGCGCGAGATCGTCGTTGGAAAAGAAGGCGAGATGGATCTGCCCCTTTCCCTTTGCGCGCAGGGTCATGCGGGCGTCCGTCCCGAAATGTTTACGCAACGCGTCTTCCACGCGCCGAACCTCGGGAGCCGGGCCCGCGCCACGCTTCAGGCGGGGACGGCGTTCTGGAGCGCGGCCGCCGCGTGCTCGATCTTCGATCTCGCGTACGGACAGTCCCTGCGTCACCGCCTCGCGGGCCAGCGTGGCGGCGAGCCGCGGGTCGTCGATCGTAAGCAGCGCACGCGCGTGGCCGACGGATAACTGTCCAGCATGAAGAAGGGCGAGTACCGCGGCAGGCAGCTTGAGGAGCCGCAGCGCGTTCGCAATCGTGGAGCGGTCACGGCCCACTGCCTGGGCAACATCCTGCTGGGTGAGCTTGAATTCCTCGATCAGCCGCTCGTAGCCGCGGGCTTCATCGAGTGGAGACAGATCATCGCGCTGCAGGTTCTCGATGAGCGCGAGGGTCAGAATCGTGCGATCGTCCACGTCTCGCTGCACCGCCGGAATGCGCTCCCAACCAAGCGCCTTGCACGCACGCAGCCGGCGCTCGCCAGCGATCAGCTCGAACGTCCCGCCTGGTGCGCCGCGAACCACAACCGGCTGCAACAAGCCCGCCTGCCGAATCGAGGCCTTGAGCTCCTCCAGCGCCGCCGGATCCACATCGCGGCGCGGCTGAAACGGATTGGAGCGAATCTCGGCGATGGGCAGTTCGACGAGGCTGCCCTCGCGTTCCGCTTCCTCGCGCGACGGACCGAGCAGCGCTTCGAGACCGCGACCCAGGCGACGACGACCGGCGACGACTTCGGTCATGCGGGCACCTCCGGCAGCGGTTGATCGGCGTCGACCGAGAGAACGGGGGAGGGGGGAGCAGGAGGCACGACCTCGGGATGCTCGACGCGGCGGATCAACTCCTGCGCCACCGCGAGATAGCTGCGGGCGCCAACCGACTGCACGTCGTAGAGCAGGATTGGCTTTCCGAAACTGGGCGCTTCGGCCAGACGCACGTTGCGTGGAATGGTGATGCCGAACATCCGCGCGCCAAAATATTCCTGCGCCTCTTCCGCGACCTGTTTACAGAGATTGAGCCGAGCGTCGTACATGGTGAGCAGCACGCCATCGATCGCGAGCGCCGGATTGAAATTCCGTTGTACGAGCTTGATCGTATTGAGAAGCTGCGACAGCCCCTCGAGCGCGTAGTACTCACATTGAATGGGAATGACGACGCTATCCGCGGCCGTGAGCATGTTCAATGTCACGAGGCCGAGGGAAGGGGGGCAGTCGATGATGATGTACTGATATTCCTCACGAATGCTGGCGAGCGCGCGCCGCATGGCCGTTTCCCTCGACGAGCGGTTTACGAGCTCGAGCTCGGCCCCCACCAGATCCTGGGTCGCGGGAATCAAATCGAGATAGGGAAAATGAACGTGGGGGAATCGGGCCTTACTGAGCGCGCTGCCGTCGAACAACGCATCGTAGAGCGAGAACCGGATACGATCGCGCTCGATTCCGACGCCACTCGTGGTGTTGCCCTGAGGATCGGCATCGACGAGGAGGGTTTTGCGTTCCGCGGTGGCCAGCGACGCAGCGAGGTTCACCGCGGTCGTGGTTTTTCCCACTCCGCCTTTCTGATTGGCGATGGCGATCACGCGAGACATTTGTAACTTATTCATTAACAATAGTTTATATAATTGCCCACGAGCGCGATAAGAATATAGGACACGGTACCGCAACCGTAAAGAGCGGCGTTTCACGTGAAACACTCGGTAAGCAGTTGGCCGACTCTTGTTTACGCGCGGCGACGCCGTACGGTTTCGATCACCAAGTTCTGCAGGTCCGAGGGCGACACCCCTGGGACTCGCGCGGCTTGCGCGAGCGTGGTGGGTCGGACCCGGTCGAGTTTCTGTCGTGCCTCTGTCGCGAGGGTGACGAGCTCGAGATAGGGAAGGTCCGTGGGCAATGAAAACGCCGCCAACTCCGCCAACCGTTCGGCCGCGTCGCGCTCCCGAGCGAGATACCCTTCGTACTTGATCTCGATTTCCGCGGCAGCCACCGCCTCGCTCGAACTCTCGACCTGAACACCAATCGCAGTGAACAGCGCGGCAAGCGACACACCAGGGCGGCGCGCGACCGCCGCGACCCGCTCCGGCTCCGCGAGTGACGTGCCCGAGCGCGCCAGCGCCGACGCGGCCTCGGCGGGTGCAATCGTCGTAGACTCAGCGAGGCGCAGGAGCTGCTCCTCCTGCTCGAGCCGTCGCTCCGCGATATCCACTTCCGCAGGATCGAGCAATCCTAAGCGCCGCGCCAGATCGAACAGTCGGCGCAGCGCGTTGTCCTGACGCAGCAGCAAGCGGAATTCGGACCGCGAAGTGAACAACCGATACGGCTCGTCGACCCCCCGTGTGACCAGGTCGTCCACGAGCACGCCGAGATACGCGGCGTCGCGCGCCAGCACCACCGGCTCCTGGTCGCGCAACCGGCGCACGGCGTTAATTCCAGCGATGACGCCCTGTCCGCCTGCTTCTTCGTATCCCGTTGTTCCATTGATCTGACCAGCGAAGAACAACCGATCGACTGTCTTTGTCTCGAGCCAGGGTGCGAGCTGGGTGGGGGGATAGTAATCGTACTCGATTGCGTACCCCGGCCGCGTGATCCGGGCACGCTCGAGGCCCGGAACCGCGTGGATGAACTCGAGCTGGACGGGGAGGGGCAGGGAAGTGGACAGCCCGTTTACGTACAGCTCGTGCGTGTCCAGTCCCTCGGGTTCGAGGAACACCTGATGCCGCTCCGCGTGCGGGAACTTGACGATCTTGTCCTCGACCGACGGGCAGTAGCGCGGCCCCCGCGCGGCGATCGCTCCGCCGTACAACGCGGACTCGTGCAAATGGCGCAGGATGATTTCCTTGAGGGGCGCGCCCGCCCACGTGATCCAGCAGGAGACCTGGCGCGGCAGCTCGCGCCGCTCATAGAACGAAAACCGGAAATCCGACCCATCGCCGTCCTGGCGATCGACCCTGGACCAGTCCACCGAGCGGCCATCCACGCGCGGGGGCGTACCGGTCTTGAAGCGCGAGACAGTGAGGCCCAGGGCCTCGATCTGTTCGGCCATCGCCTGCGCCGGCGGATCACCCATTCGTCCCGCCGGTATCTGGGTCCCGGTGCCCATATGAATCCGGCCCCGGAGAAACGTTCCGGCGGTAATCACCACCGCGCGCGCGACGAGTTCGCGACCATCGGCGAGCATGACGCCGCGGATGCCGTGACCGTCCACCAGGATGCGGTCCACAGTGCCCTGCGTGAGCTCGAGCTGGGGGAACGTTTCGAGGATCTGCCGAACCGCCCTGCGATACAGCGTTCGATCGCACTGCGCGCGCGGCGCCCAGACGGCGGGGCCCTTGGAGCGGTTCAGCATTCGGAACTGGATGGTAGCGCGATCGGCGGCGCGGCCCATGACGCCACCTAGGGCATCGATTTCCCGAACGACGGTGCCCTTGGCAATCCCGCCAATGGCGGGGTTACAGCTCATGTGGCCGATGGTGTCGAGGTTGGAAGTGACGAGTAACGTGCGGGCGCCGAGACGGGCCGCCATCACGGCGGCTTCGGCACCGGCGTGACCGCCGCCAACCACAATGACGTCGTAGGGCATGGTGAACAGGAAAGTAGTCCGGTAGGAAATGCAAAAGCTAGACGCGCAGACGCACAGCTAACTGGCCCGCACCCAGCGTACTAGTTCCTTAATGTTGGGCCGTTTCCCCGTCATCAGTATCCCGACCCGATAGATCCGGGCCGCGATCCACGTCGTTCCTACCACCCCGATAACCAGGAGGCCGAGTGACACCGCCAAGTCGGTCAGCGGAAGATCTCCCGCCGCCCATCTGACTGGCATCGCGATGGGCGAGGTAAACGGAACGAGAGACAGGACAATCGCAAACGTCGAGCTTGGATCTCCGATCAGGACGAACAGCGAGACGAAGGACACGAGCAGCACGAGAACGATCGGCTGCTGCGCTTGCTGAGCTTCCTGCTCCGAGGATGACATGGCGCCCGCTGCGGCGAACATCGCGGAATAGAGAAAAAAACCTCCAAGAAAGTAGGCCGCAAACACGGCGCCCGTCGCGGCGGAGACATGCGGGATCTCGAACAGCGCGGGGCCCTGATCCGCGCCCAACTGCGCGGCCAGCGTGGCCCGCTCGCTCAGCAGGAGCTTTCCCGCGACTGCCCAGATCAAGAGCTGGAGCAACGACACGGCTCCGACACCAATCACCTTTCCGAAGAGCAGTGTGAACGGCCGTACCGAGGAAACGAGCACTTCCACGATCCGCGTCGTCTTCTCCTCGAGCACCGAGCTCTTCACGTTCACGCCGTACATCAGGATCGTCGTGTACAGAATGGTCCCCATCAGGTACGCGAGCGAGAACGATTCGGTCGAGCTTTCACCGGTTGTCTGCGCCGCAGAGATCTTCCGCGTGGTGAGTCTGAGTGGCAGCTCTGCGCGCGCAAGCACCCGAGAATCGACACCAGCCTGCTCGAGCCGCGTCGCGATGACGAGAACGCCCAGCGTCCGCTCGAGCTCCTGCATGTCCCTGAGCGACGACACGTTGGTCCCGCGATACTCGGCGCTACCGGTCACGACCAGGCTGTCGTCCACGATCAGCAGTCCGTCGATCGCTTTGGTGGCCGTCTGCCGCGTGAGCGAATCGATCACCCCGGAATGCCGTGCGACCCGGGTGGCGGCGAACGTTCCCCCGGCGGCGAGCGCCGCGGTCACCCGTGTTCCCAGGTCTGTCGTGGTGCCGTCCACCACGGCGATGCGGCGCGCACCGCCCGACCCCATGAACATCATCGGCAGCAGGAAAATCATGGCGAACAGCACGGGGAGCAGAATCGCCGAAATCCAGAACCAGCGGCTGCGTACTCGTTCCACGAATTCCCGTCGGATCACCGCGCCGACTTTAGACATTGTCAGAACCGCCGTTGCCGACGAGGTCCACAAAGATTTTGTGGAGTGAGGGCTCGACCAGCTGAAACCGCGAGAGCCGGGCGCCGGACTGTACTAGGGCCCGCAACAGGTCCTGCGGATCGGCGCCCGGGACGAGCTCGAGCTCGGCGAACTGCCCGTAATCGTCCACCCGTTTCACCATCCGCGGGTCACAAAAAAGCGCCGCCGCATTCCCAGCCGATCCGTCGAAGCTGATGGCTAGATGCTGTCCTGATGCTGGTCGCTTGATGTCGCTAAGCGATCCGTCCACGAGCTTGCGGCCGCGGGCGATGATGCAGAGCTGGTCGCAAAGTTTCTCCGCCTGCTCCATGATGTGCGTCGAGAACAGCACGGTCGCGCCACGCTGGCGCAGCTCGAGCACGGTGTCCTTCAACGCCTGGGCGTTCACGGGATCGAGTCCCGCAAACGGCTCATCGAGCACCACCAGCTCCGGCTCGTGTAGCAGCGTCGAGATGAACTGCACTTTCTGCTGCATACCTTTTGACAGCTCGTCGATGCGTCGCATCCGCCAGGGAGCCAGTCCGAATCGCTCGAGCCATTGCTCCGCCCGAAGGCGGGCGGTTGGACGCTCCACACCTTTCATGCGCGCGAGAAACACGAGCACGTCGAGCACCCGCATCTTGCGGTAGAGCCCCCGTTCCTCGGGGAGATATCCGATGCGCGCGGTCTGATCGCGGCCGTTCCCGGTCTCGCCGAACAGATGCACTCGACCGGAATCGGCGAGGAGGATGCTCAAGATGATGCGGATGGTGGTGGTCTTGCCGGCGCCGTTCGGCCCGAGCAGTCCGTAGATCACGCCCTTCGGAACAACGAGCGAGAGATTATCGACCGCGGTATGGCCGGCGAAACGCTTGGTGATGCCTTGAAGCTCGACGACCGATCTGGGGGTCAGCGTGGCGCCGTTCCGGGTGGTGACTTGAGCGCGTCCTGCAACGCGTTCCAGGGGAGCAGCGCGCATTTCACGCGCACGGGGAATTTCGCGACTCCTGCGAGGGCCCTGAGATCTCCAAGCCCTTTGTCTCGCGCGGCGGCCTCGTCGCCGCGCATCATCGCGCTCATTCGGCTTGCCAGTGCCAGCGCCTCCGCGAGCGTGCGGTTCTTGATCACCTGAGTCATCATGGACGCCGCAGCCTGAGAGATTGAGCAGCCACGCCCCACGAACCGGACGTCCGTGATCTCGTCGTCTTGAACGCGAAGCTCGAGGTCCACTTCATCACCGCAGAGCGGATTGTTCAACGCCGCCCGGTGCGTGGGTTGCTCCAGTTGCCCCTTGTTGCGCGGCCTGCGGTAGTGATCGAGGATCAACTCCTGGTACAACTCTCCGAGATCGGGGAGGGATCGGGGAGGGGATCCCGACGCAGACTCAGGCGGGGACATAGCCGAAGAGCGCACCCGCCTTCACGAGCGATTCCGCGAGCACCGTGACGTCGTCGAGGTCGTTATAGAGGTAGAACGACGCCCGAGCCGTGGCCGCGACGTTGAGCCGCAGCATGAGCGGCTGCGCACAGTGGTGGCCGGCGCGGATGCAGACCCCGTCCTGATCGAGAATCGTCGCCAGATCGTGCGGGTGGATGTCCCCATACGTGAACGATACTACTCCGGCGCGATGCTCTGCAGGGCCGTAGATCGTGATCCCTTCGATTTTCGAGAGCTGCTCGATCGCCGCGCGGGCGAGCGCCGATTCGTGCGCCGCGATTTGCTCCATGCCGATCGCCTCGAGGTAGTCGATCGCGGCCGCGAGGCCCACCGCGCCTTCGACGTTCGGCGTTCCAGCCTCGAACTTGTGGGGCGGATGTTTGTAGGTCGAGTGATCGTCCCACACTCGGGAGATCATCTCGCCGCCGCCATGATAGGGCGGCATGGCCTCGAGAAGCGCCGGCTTCGCCACGAGCGCGCCGGATCCCATGGGCCCGAGCATTTTGTGGCCGGAGAGCGCGTAGAAGTCGCAGTCCAGTGCCTGAACATCCACGCGAAGATGCGGCGTCGATTGTGCGCCATCGACCATCACGACCGCTCCCGCACCGTGCGCGAGCGCGATCAGCTGTGACGCAGGATTGATGGTGCCGAGCGCATTCGATATGTAGGGAAAGCACACGATCCTGGGGGCGCTCTCGAGCGCACGGCCAAAGTCAGCGAGGTCGATCCGACCGTCGTCCGTCACCTCCACCATGCGCAACGTAGCGCCCTGAGTCTCGCACAGCATCTGCCAGGGGACGAGATTCGAGTGGTGGTCCATGGCGGTGACCACGACCGTGTCGCCCGCCCGAACGTTGGCACGGCCGTACGCGCTCGCCACGAGATTGATCGCTTCCGTAGTCCCGCGCGTGAACACCACGCTTTCCGGCGTCGCCGCATTGACGAACCGCGCCACACGCGCCCGCGCGCCCTCATAGGCTTCGGTGGCGCGAACCGCGAGCTCGTACGCGCCGCGGTGCACGTTCGCGTTGGTGGTTCGGTAATAGCCGACGATCGCATCGAGAACAAACTCGGGCTTTTGCGTGGTCGCAGCGTTGTCGAGGTAGACGAGCCGCCGACCGCTCTTCTGCTGATGCAACAGGGGAAAGTCGGCGCGCAGCCGATTGGCGTCGAGCATCAGCGACTCACGACCGCGCGGCGCCCGCCGGCGCTCCGCTCGGCGAGCCGGTTCCGAATCGTCTGCTCGAGCCCGCGCCGCAGCCGCTCATGCCGCACGCGATCGAGGATTTCGGCGGCGAGTCCGTAAGTGAGCATGGCCGCAGCTGTCTGCCGGGAGAGGCCGCGACTGCGGAGATAGTACAGGCCGAGCTCGTCCAGCGGCCCGACCGTGGACCCGTGTGTGCACTTCACGTCATCCGCGTAAATCTCGAGCTGCGGCTGGCTGTCCGCCCGCGCTTCCGCCGACAGCAGCAGATTGTTGTTGGTCTGCTTCGAGTCCGTGCGCTGCGCGCCCGGGCGCACGATAATTCGGCCGCTGAAAACGCCATGAGCCTGCTCGCCCACGATGCCGTTGAAGAATTCGTGGCTCGTGCCGTGAGGTCTGGCGTGATCGATTACGGTGTGATGATCCGCATGCTGCCGGCCGCGCAGCAGATAGAATCCGTTCAAGACGAGCTCCGCGCCCGAGCCGTCGAGCACGGTCTGCACGTCATGGCGGACGAGCGCTCCGCCGAGAGCGAACGGATGGAGACGCACCATGGAATCGCGTCCCTGTCGCGCGTACGTGGCCGCGATGTGAAACGCCTGCCGGCTCTCGCGCTGCACGCGGAGGTATTCGAGCTCCGCCGCGTCGGCCACCGCCACTTCACTGACGGCGTTGGTCCAGTAGACCTCGTCAGTGAGCGTCACATAGTGCTCGAGCACCGTCGCCTTTGCTCCGGTCTCGAGAACGATCAACACCCGGGGGTACGTCACGAGCGCCGTGGACGCGCCGAGCGTGGCCGTGACAAACACCAGCTCGATGGGACGTTCGATTCGCGTGCCTGGCGCGACGTGAATCAGCGCACCATCCGAGAAGAACGCCGTGTTGAGGGCGGCAAACGGACTGGCGTCGATGGAGGCGTAGCGCCCGAGGTGACGCTCGGCGAACGCCGGATCGCGTTCAAGCGTGCTCTTCAGGCTACCGAGCCGAAGCCCGTCGGGTCGCTCCCTGCTCGATAGTTCAGGGGCGTAGATTCCATTCACGACGACCAGTTGAATCGCCTCTTCCCCGCCAAGCGTCCAGGACGCGAGATCCTGCGCCGCAATCTCGGACCGTGCCGCGGGGCGCGAGAACGCCCGCTCCGCGATTGGCGCGACGTTCGTAAACCGCCATTCCTCCTGGCGCGTGGAGGGGAATCCCCGCTCGGCAAAACGGGCGATTGCCTGCGTACGCATTGCGGAGAGCCACGCCGGCGCACGCCGTGCCCCGTTATGCGTGAACTCCTCGAAATCGGCGAGATAGGCGTCTCGCACGTCGACCGCTACCGTCACCCGACCGCCGCCTCCTCGCGCAGCCAGTCGTATCCCCTCTGCTCGAGCTCGAGCGCCAGCTCCTTCGTGCCGGATTTCACGATGCGCCCACCCGAGAGGACGTGGACGTAATCGGGGAGGATATGGGTCAGAATCCGGTAGTAGTGAGTCACGAGCACCGTCGCGCTCTCGGGTCGCCGCAGCCGATCGACCGTCTGGGCGACGGTCTTCAGGGCATCGATGTCGAGTCCGGAATCGGTCTCGTCGAGCACCGCGAGGGTGGGCTCGAGGACCGCGAGCTGGAGAATTTCATTGCGTTTTTTTTCGCCGCCCGAGAACCCCTCGTTGACGGGGCGACTCAAATAGCTCGCGTCCCAGCCGATGAGCTTGAGCTTGTCCTCGAGCGCATCCATGAACTCGAGCGGCCCGAGCTCCTCCTGGCCGCGCGACTTCCGAGTCGCATTCACGGCCGCACGCAGGAAATACGCGTTCGTCACGCCGCGGATCGCGACCGGGTACTGGAAGGCGAGAAAGACGCCCGCCCGCGCGCGCTCTTCCGGGCTCATCGCGAGCAAGTCGTGTCCTCGAAACGCGACCGAGCCCTGCGTTACCGTGTACGCGGGATGCCCGCCGAGTATCTGGGCGAAGGTGCTCTTGCCGGAGCCGTTCGGGCCCATGATCGCGTGCACCTCGCCCGCGTTGACGTCGAGATCGACGCCGTGGAGGATTTCCCGGCCTTCGACGCTCGCATGCAGATTCCGAACCTCCAACAGCCTCATCCGACGCTACCCTCCAGGCTGATGCCGAGCAGGCGCTGCGCTTCGACGGCGAACTCCATCGGCAGCTCCTTGAAGACTTCCTTGCAGAATCCATTCACGATCATGCTCACGGCGTCTTCCGCCGAAAGCCCGCGTTGTTTGCAGTAGAAGATCTGGTCCTCGCCGATCTTCGACGTCGACGCTTCGTGCTCCATGATGGCGGTGCTGTTGCGCACGTCGATGTATGGAAAGGTGTGGGCTCCGCACTCGTGTCCGATCAGCATGGAGTCGCACTGCGAGTAGTTGCGCGCGTGCTCCGCGCCCTTCAGGATTTTGACGAGGCCGCGATAGGTGTTCTGACCGTGCCCCGCGGAGATCCCCTTGGACACGATGGTCGATCGCGTATTCCGGCCCAGGTGAATCATCTTCGTGCCGGTGTCGGCCTGCTGACGGTTGTTGGTCACCGCGACCGAATAGAACTCGCCCATCGATTCGTCGCCCTGGAGAATGCAGCCAGGATATTTCCAGGTGATCGCGGACCCCGTTTCGACCTGGGTCCAGGAAATCTTCGACCGCCGTCCGGCGCACTTGCCGCGCTTCGTGACGAAGTTGTAGATGCCGCCCCGGCCTGCTTCGTCCCCCGGATACCAGTTCTGAATGGTCGAGTACTTGATTTGTGCGTCGTCCAGCGCCACGAGCTCCACCACCGCCGCGTGCAGCTGGTGCTCATCGCGCATCGGCGCTGAGCAGCCTTCGAGGTAGCTCACGTAGCTCCCCTCGTCGGCGACAATCAGCGTCCGCTCAAACTGTCCCGTCGCGCTCGCGTTGATGCGGAAGTAGGTGGACAGCTCGAGCGGGCATCGGACCCCTTTCGGGATGTACGCGAACGAGCCGTCCGAGAACACGGCCGAGTTGAGCGCAGCGAAATAGTTATCGGTGTGCGGGACGACCGATCCCAAATAGGTCCGCACCAGGTCGGGGTAATCGCGGATCGCATCGGACATCGGGCAGAAGATGATGCCCTGCTTCGCCAGCGTCTCCCGAAACGTCGTGGCCACCGAAACGCTGTCGAACACGGCGTCCACGGCCACACCGGCGAGCAGCTTCCGTTCCTCGAGTGGAATCCCGAGCTTGTCGAATGTCTCGAGCAGCTTCGGGTCCACCTGCTCGAGGCTCGTGAGCTTGGGCTTCTGCTTTGGCGCCGCATAGTAGCTGATCGCCTGATAATCGATCGGCCCGTAATGCAGGTTGGACCAGTGCGGCTCGGTCAGCGTGACCCAGTGCCGGTAGGCTCGCAGCCGCCATTCAAGCATCCATTCGGGCTCGTGCTTCTTGCCCGAGATGAGCCGGATGACGTTCTCGTCGAGACCGGGGGGGACGACGTCAGCCTCGATATCGGTGATGAAACCATACTTATAGGGCTGCAGGACTTGTGCTTCGATGCCGCTCGTCATGAATGCTCCTCGACTGGCTGAGCTCGCGATTCCGCCGGAAAGCTCACGGCGTACTCGCAGGCATTGCAGCCATGGGTGATCTGCGAGCGCCGCTCGACCGCTCCGCCCAAGACTTCCTCGAAAAACCGCTGCTCGGCAACGCACGCTTCGGGAAATCGCTCGGCGACCGCGCGGATCGCGCAATTGTGCTCCGATATCCGGAACACGCCCTCAGCCTCCTGCCACTCCGCCATGTATCCAGCATCGTTCATCAGGCGAGTGACGAGCGCCACACGCTCGGTCGTGTCGGCCGTGGCGAGCTCGGCGCGCGCCCGCTCCGTCAGCTGACGAAAGTGGTCTTCGAATAGCTCGACGGCCGCTTCGCGACCCTCCTTCTCCACCACGCGCTCGACCAGACGCGTCAGCGCCTCCGCATAGCGACGGGGAAACAATGCCTCACCCGCAGCCGAGAGACGGTAGGCGAACGTCGGAGCTCCGATGCCGCGCTGCTCTCTGCCGTAAACCACAAAGGCGCCCGCCTCGAGCTCCTTGAGGTGGTGCCGCACTGCATTCGTGGACACTCCAAGTTTCCCGGCCAGCTGCTTTGCGGTGAGCGGCTGGGAATGTTTCAGGGCCATGAGCACATCAGCCCGAAGTCCTTTGAATTGCGCGAGTTGCATCGTTTTCACTGGCCGAGAATTTGAATCCTACACTTTCTACTCGGGATTGTCAACTAAAACACAAGGGTATGGTGCGAACTCCGGACGGGAACCGAAACTGGTTTCCCTTGGTTGCACTCGGTCTCTAAACCATCACATTTGCGGCCCATGGCATCCAGGCGCATTCGCCAACTCGGCGACCCGATATTGCGTGTCCGCTGCGAGTCCGTAGATCCCAAATCGGCCGCGACGCGACTCATTGCCGACGACCTCCGCGATACGCTCCGCACGGCACGGAAGCGCTATCGCATGGGTCGGGCGATGGCTGCGCCGCAGATTGGCGCGCCGGTGCGCATCGTGTTTGTCGAGCTCGATCGTCAGCGGTGGACGATGATCAATCCGGAAATCACGGATGTCGGTCCCGATGACTTCACCGTGTGGGACGATTGCTTCTGTTTTCCGAATCTGCTGGTGCGGGTGACGCGTTCATATCAGATCACCGTGAGTTATACCGACCTCAAGGGAAAGCCGCACGTCATGCCGCTCGAGGGTCCGCTGGCCGAGCTGCTCCAGCATGAAATCGATCATCTGGACGGGATTCTCGCGGTCGATCGTGCCAGCGGGCTCGATCCCTTTTCGTTCCGTTCGGAGTGGGAGAAGCTGCACGATCCCACCGAGCGGTGCGGCGAGCCCAAGCCGCGCGACGTTCCCTGACCGCCCACCCCCTGTCGCCGCCATTCGTTGATCTCCAGTTAGTCGCGACTTCCAGTTAGGTTGCAGTCGACGGGGGTGCCCGGGCGCTTCTGCCGCGGGCTGAGACCATACCCTTCGGACCTGATCCGGGTAATACCGGCGAGGGGAGTCAATGAACGAAACCTGCCTGACTCAAATGTCCTTTGCGCGACGCGGCGAGATCACAGCCACGATGCGCCGCGTCGCCGAACGAGAAAACCTTCCAGCGGAACAGATCCGAGACGAGGTCGCGCGCGGCCGGCTCGTCATTCCGGCGAATGTGCGGCACCTCGCGGGGCGACTCGATCCGATGGCGATCGGCGCGGTCGCGAAAGTCAAAATCAATGCGAACATCGGCAATTCCGCGGTAGAATCGAACATCGATTCCGAGCTCGAGAAACTGCACCACGCGGTGCACTACGGCGCCGACACGGTGATGGATCTGTCGACCGGCGGGAACATCGACGCAATCCGGGAGGCGATCATCGCGGCTTCCCCGGTGCCGGTCGGCACGGTCCCGATCTATCAAGCGGTGGCGGACCGGGCGGTGGAAGCCCTGACCGCCGATGATCTCCTTGCCATGATCGAGCACCAGGCCGCGCAGGGCGTTGACTACGTCACGGTCCATTGCGGCATCCTGCGCGAGCACGTACCGCTTGCGCTCAAACGTGTGACGGGAATCGTGTCGCGCGGCGGCTCGTTGCTCGCGTACTGGATGAGCCATCACGCTCAGCAGAATCCACTGTACACGCATTTCGACCGTATCCTCGAGATCGCGCGTCGTTACGACGTGACGCTCTCTCTCGGAGATGGCCTGCGGCCGGGTTCAGTCGCCGATGCTACCGACTCGGCGCAGCTCGCGGAGCTGACCGTCCTCGGGGAGTTGACGCAGCGAGCCTGGGCCGCGGACGTCCAGGTAATGATTGAGGGACCGGGGCACATCCCGATGCATCAGATCGAGGTCAATGTCCGGCTCGAGAAGGAGGTCTGTCACGAGGCGCCGTTCTACACGCTCGGGCCGCTCGTGACGGACGTTGCCCCAGGGTACGACCACATCACGTCGGCGATCGGAGCAGCGATGATCGGCTGGTTCGGCGCGGACATGCTCTGCTATGTGACTCGGAAGGAGCATCTCGGCCTGCCGAACGCCGAGGAAGTACGGGAAGGGGTCATCGCGTACAAGATCGCGGCGCATGCGGCGGACATCGCCCGACGGCGGCCGCAAGCGCGCGACCGAGATGATGCGCTGTCACGGGCGCGGTTTGCCTTCGACTGGAACGAGCAGTTCCGCTTGGCGCTCGATCCCGACCGCGCGCGCGAGCTGCACGATGAAGCGTTGCCGGCCGATTACTTCAAGTCTGCCGAATTCTGCGCGATGTGCGGCCCGCGGTTCTGCTCGATGCACAT
>DATIYM010000027.1:0-56888 GCA_035517615.1 Gemmatimonadales bacterium | reverse complement strand
CTCAGCTTCAAGCTCGGGGGCGGCGTCAAGACACGCGACGTCGTGATCCTCACGCGGCAGTTCGCGACGATGATCAACGCCGGACTCCCTCTCGTCCAGGCGCTGGACATTCTGGCCCAGCAGACCGAGAACAAGATCCTTGCCGACGTTACGAAACAGGTCGTGTACGACGTCGAAAGCGGCCACACCCTCGCCGACGCGCTCCGCAAACACCCGAAAGCGTTCAGCGACCTCTACGTCAACATGGTCGCCGCGGGCGAGGCCGGCGGTATTCTCGACACGATTCTGCTGCGGTTGGCCCAGTTTCTCGAAAAGAACGACGCGATCATCCGCAAGGTGAAGGGCGCCATGATCTACCCGATCGTCATCATGTCGGTCGCGGTCATCGCCATCACCGTGCTGCTCATCTTCGTGATCCCGACGTTCCAGAATATGTTCGCGTCGGTGAACCTCGAGCTGCCGCTCCCCACGCGCATCGTCATCGGCGCCAGCAATCTGCTGAAACACTTTTGGTGGGCGATGGGCGGAGTGATCGGGTTCACGGTGTTCTCGATCAATCGCTATTACAAGACACCGCCCGGCAAGCTCCAGATCGACACCTTCCTGCTCAAGGCGCCCGTGGTCGGCGACCTGCTGCGCAAATCGGCGGTGTCGCGCTTCACCCGCACGCTGGGGACGCTGATTTCCTCGGGCGTGTCGATCCTCGACGGTCTCGAAATCACGGCACGCACCGCGGGCAATCAGGTGATTCACAACGCGGTCATGGAATCCCGCGCGTCGATCGCGGGCGGCGAAACGATCGCCGCGCCGCTCCAGAAGTCGAAAGTCTTCCCGCCCATGGTGATTTCCATGATCGCGGTGGGCGAGCAGACCGGCGGTCTCGACGAAATGCTCACCAAGATCGCGGACTTCTACGACGAAGAGGTCGATGCGGCGGTCTCGACCCTGATTTCGCTCATGGAGCCGATCATGATCGTGGTGCTCGGCGTGATCGTGGGCGGCATGGTGGTCGCGATGTACCTGCCCATCTTCGACATGGTGAACGCAGTGCAGTAAGGGCGGTCGGACACTTTTGTCCCACTTGACACCCGTTCGGGGACCGGCGACCCTCCCGCGGTGGAAGTCAAGAACGCCGACCTCTCCGCGCTGCGCATCAACCGCACCGACGCATCTCCCGTCCCGGGCGCTGGCGCGAGCGGCGGCCGCGCACGCTGGATTCTGCTTGCCGTGGGGATCGTGGCCGTTCTCGCCGCCATCGCCGTCATGGCGAGCCGGTTCGCCGCGGCCACCGAGGTACACCTCACTCCCGCAACGCTGATCTCGCCCGCGCGGGCACAATCGGCCCTGGTTGCGAGCGGCTATGTCGTGGCTCAGCGCAAGGCCGCCGTGGCCTCCAAAGGGACCGGACGCCTCGTGTACCTGGGTGTCGTGGAAGGCGACCGAGTGAAGTCCGGTCAGATCATTGCTCGCCTGGAGGATTCGGACGTGCGGGCGCAGCTGGCCCAGGCCGAAGCCAATCTCGACCTGAGCCGCGCCGATCTGCATAATGCCGAGCGGTCGCTCGCGCGCATGCGGTTGTTGCACGACTCGAATTTCACGACGTTGGCGGGGGTCGATTCCGCCGAAGCCCGCTACCTCCAGGTCAAGAGCGGCATTGCCGTTGCCGAGGCGACCGTCCAGGCCGCGCAGGTCGCGCTCGAGAACACGGTCATTCGGGCGCCGTTCGACGGGACGGTGCTCAGCAAGGATGCCGACGTGGGCGAGGTCGTGGCCCCGCTCGCGGCCAGCGCGTTTTCGAAAGCCGCCGTGGTTACGATCGCCGATTTGCGCTCGCTCGAGGTGGAGGCCGACGTCTCCGAAGCGAATCTCGAAGCGATCACGGTCGGCCAGCCGTGCGAAATCGTGCTCGATGCCTATCCCGATGTTCGCTATCCGGCGTACGTGTCGAAGATCGTCCCGACGGCCGATCGAGCCAAGGCGACCGTCCTCGTCAAGGTCGCGTTCCGCTCGTACGACGCGCGCGTGCTACCGGAGATGAGCGCCAAGGCGCATTTTCTTCCGCGCCAGGATTCCACCGCCAGCGGGGAAGGGACCGCGCCGGACACCACGCCCGTGCTGGTCGTGCCGTCGAGCGCCGTCACGGAGCGCAACAGCCGGTCCGTCGTGTACACGGTCGACAACAACCGGGCGGTCGAGGTGCCGGTTACGCTGGGTCGCCGGTTCGGGAGTTCGGTAGCGATCGCGCAGGGAATAGGCTCAGGCACGATGGTGATCGACAGCATCGATACTCGCCTGCGGCCTGGCACCAAGGTCAAAATTCGCTGAGGGAAAACGGGGGGGGCATGGCCGCCGCAATCATCGATATCCGTGGGCTCTCGAAGTCGTACCGTCGCGATAGCATGGCGATTCCCGTCCTGCGCAACGTGACGCTCCAGGTCCCGGAAGGCGAATTCATCGCCTTGATGGGACCGTCGGGCTCGGGGAAGACCACGCTGCTCAATCTGATCGCCGGGATCGATCGTCCCACCGAAGGCTCGCTCAGTGTCGGCGGCACGGACGTGACCCGACTCGGCGAGTCCGAGCTGGCCAAATGGCGGGCGCGGCACATCGGATTCGTGTTCCAGTTCTACAATCTCATTCCCGTCCTCACCGCCTACGAGAACGTCGAGCTGCCGCTGCTGTTGACCTCGCTCTCGAAGGCCGATCGGCGCCAGCACGTACAGACGGCGTTGTCCCTCGTGGGCCTCGCCGACCGGGTCGAGCACTATCCCCGCCAGCTCTCGGGCGGGCAGGAACAGCGCGTCGCGATCGCGCGCGCCATTGCGCCCGACCCCACGATCATCGTGGCGGACGAGCCGACGGGCGATCTCGACCGGCAGTCGGCCGAGGAGATCCTGACCCTGCTCGAGCGCCTGAATCGGGAATTCAAGAAGACCATCGTGATGGTCACCCACGATCCGCACGCGGCGGAGCGGGCGCACACGGTGCGGCATCTTGAGAAGGGCGAGCTGCAATGAGAGTCTGGCGCATCGCGCTGCGCAACGCATTCCGGCACCGGCTGCGCACCATCCTCACGATCTCCGGGATCGCGACGGCGGTCATGGCGTTCGGCCTGATCCGGACGATCGTCGGCGCGTGGAATGCCGGTGTGACCGCATCGGCCACGAACCGGATGATCACGCGCCACCGGGTCTCGATCATTTTTGCGGTGCCCCTCGTGGATCGCGACCAGATCGCCCGCGTGCCCGGCGTGACGGCCCTGTCGTGGGCCAACTGGTTCGGCGGCGTGTACGGCGATCCGAACGACTTCAAGAATTTCTGGCCGCGCTTCGCCGTGGACGCCGACACCTATTTCGACCTGTATCCCGAATTCATCGTGCCGAAAGACCAGCTTGCCGCGTTCAAGCAGGAGCGGAGCGCGTGCATTGTGGGACGCAAGGTGGCCGCCCAGCATGGATTCAAGATCGGCGACGTGATCACGATGCAGGGGGACATCTATCCCGGCGCATGGCAGTGGGTGGTGCGCGGCATCTATGCGGGCCGCGATCCGTCGGTGGACGAAACCCAGATGTTCTTCCACTGGGACTATCTCTACGAGCAGGTCAAAGCGCGCGAACCCGGCCGGGCGACGGATGCCGGCTTCTTCGTGCTGCGGGTAGACCCGCCCACCGCGATGCCGCGGGTCTCGGCCACGATCGACACGATGTACACCAACTCTCGCGCGCCCACGAAAACCGAGAGCGAGCGCGAATTTCAGCAGAGCTTCGTGTCGATGTCGAGCGCGATCATCACGTCGCTCAAGGTCATTTCGCTCGTCATCATCGGGATCGTCCTGCTCGTGCTCGCCAACACGATCCTGATGGCGGTTCGCGAGCGGCGCCGGGAATACGCCGTGCTGAAAACTCTGGGGTTCGAAGGACGCCACATCGCCGCGTTCATCCTCGGCGAATCGCTCGTGGTGGGCATCGCGGGCGGACTGCTCGGGGTGGCGCTGACGTTTCCCGTCGTACGGATGTTCGGCCTCGAGCTGCCCACATTCTTCCCCGTGATCCGGGTCGAGCCCGTGACGATTGCCCTCGCAATCGGGGTGGCCGCCGTTGCCGCCGTAGCCGCGGGCGCATTTCCGGCGAGCAGGGCCATTCGTACGTCCATCGTGGACGGCTTGAGGACGGTGGGATGAAGATCCCGTTTGCCTATGTGTGGCGGAGCCTGTGGGCACGGCGGATAACGACCCTGCTCACCATTACCGGCATCACGCTCGTCGTGTTCGTGTTCGCCGGCGTGCTGATGCTCGCGCGCGGACTCCAGGCGACGCTCGTCGACACGGGCACCCCCGACAACGTGATCGTGCTGCGCCGGTCCGCGAACTCGGAGCTCGTAAGCCAGATCGACCGGGAAACGTCCAGTATCCTCGAGTCTCAGCCGGAAGCCGCCACGAGTGCCGACGGCCATCCGATTCTGTCGAAGGAGCTGATGGTCGTGATCAACCTGACGCGGAGAGGAACGCACGACGTGACCAATGTCTCGGTCCGCGGCGTGTCGCCGCAGTCATTTGCCTTGCGCCCCGGTGTCCACATCACCGAGGGCCGCGCGTTCGCGTTCGGGACGCACGAGGTGATCGTCGGGCGCAACATCGCCGACCGGTTCGCCGGGGCCTCGATCGGATCAGAGCTCACGTTCGGCGGCGACCGCTGGACCGTGGTAGGCGTGTTCGATGCGGGGCACACCGGGTTTGATTCCGAAATCTGGGGCGATGTCGATCAACAGATGCAGGCGTTCGGCCGTCCGGTGTACTCGTCCGTGACGCTCAAGCTCCGGAATCCCGCGCTGCTCGATCCTCTCAAGACGCGGCTCCAGGCCGATCCGCGTGCGCAGTATATCGATCTCAAACCCGAGCAGCAGTATTACCGCGAACAGTCTCAGGGGCTCGCGACGTTCATCCGGATTCTCGGCCTCGTCGTGACAATCATATTTTCGGTGGGCGCGATGATCGGGGCGATGATCACGATGTATGCCGCCGTGGCAAACCGCGTGGTCGAGATCGGGACGATGCGCGCGCTCGGGTTCGGGCGCCGCAACGTGCTCGGAGCGTTTCTCCTCGAGGCAATCATCCTCGCGATCGTGGGCGGTCTCGCCGGGATCGCCCTGGCGTCATTCTTGTCCTTCGCCCACGTGTCGACCATGAACTTCAATTCGTTCTCCGAGATCGGATTTGGGTTCCGGCTGTCGCCCGACGTGATCGTGGCCGCGCTCGTGTTCGCGGTCGTGATGGGGGTGGTGGGGGGATTCCTGCCTGCGGTGCGGGCGGCGCGGCTCAATATCGTGGACGCGCTGCGATCGTCTTGAGCAGTCCCCTAGCGGCCTTGTAGGATCTCGTTGATCGCCGAGCGCACCGTCACCCGAGTCTCCGTCTTTCCCGCCGCCGCCAGGCGATCGCGGCCGTCCGCCCCCCCGATTTCCGCGAGCTCGCGCACCGCCGCTACCGCAAAGAGCGGATCCGGGTCCGCGAGAGCGCGCACACACGCGCTCGCCGCCCGCTGATTGTCGATGTGCCCAAGCGCGCGGAGCGCGAGCACACGCAGGTCGCGGGGTTCCCGGGGATCGGTGAGGCTCGTCAAGGCGTCGGCGGCGCGCGGATCGCGCACGCCCGCAAGCAGCCGGGCAGCGGTGAAGCGCAGTACGAGCGAGTTACCCGGCTTGGTCGCCTCGAGCACGAGCGGGAAGGCCTCGTCAGGGGCTTCGCGCAGCAATACCCGGAGCGCGTGGGCTCTGACGTAGTTGCTCGGGTCGCCGCCGAACGCCGCCTCGGCCGCCCCCTTGGCACCGGCCCGATCGAGCGAGTCGAGCGTTCCAAGCGCTTCGGCCCGGACCTCGCTCGCGGGGTCGCGGAGCGCCGACTGCACGACCGCGACGATGTCCGGACCAGAGTCCCTGGCAAGCTGCTCGACCGCCATTCTACGCAGCTCGACTTCATGCTCGTTTAGCGCGATCAAACGCCGTGCGGCCGTCGCCACAGAGTCGGTGAGGCTCGCGAGGGCGACGAGCGCCCAATGGCGGCCCGCCACATCGACGTCGTGCTCGGCCTGATCGGCGAGCTCGGCCGGGGTCAGATCGCCGGTCACCTCGCCCAGCAGCCATCCCCCTTCGTCGAATCGAAACGACACCGGCGGCCCGGGGAGCGGAAGCGTGAACGACTCGTTGACCTTGGAGACCATCACGTTCCGCCGGATGACCGAGTCGCGCGTTGACACCCGGAGCGTGACCGGGAAACGGAACACCGGATGCAGGGAGTCGATGCGCTGCGTCTGGGCAACGGAGATCTCGAGCGTCTTCGCGGCGGAATTGTAGCGCCGTGCGAACCGGACCTTGGGATAGCCGATCCCGTAGGCCCACTGGTCGAAGAACCAGTCCAGATCGCAGCGGCACGTGCGCTCGAATGCGACCGCGTAGTCCGCCGTGGTAACCGATTTGTACGCATTGTCGGTCAGGAAGCGATGCAGACCAGCCCAGAAGAGCGAGTCGCCCAGCAGCCGACGCAATTGGTGCGCGACCTGGGCGCCCTTGGGGTACACGTGGCCCGAGAAGAACAGGGCGATCGGATCCGATCCCTCGTATTCCCCCCACACGAGCGGCCGCTCCTGCACGAGATCGGCCTGCATCGCCTGCTGCTGCTGGTCGTACCACTCGAGCTGCGCAGCCGCAAGCCCGCGCGTCTTCTCGAGCTGCACCGACTCCATGTACGTCGCCATTCCTTCATTGAGCCAGATGTCGGCCCAGTCGGCCGTGGTCGTGAGGTCGCCGAACCACTGGTGGGCCAGCTCGTGCGCGACCAGCGAGCGGCCGGTCTGCTCCGGCTCGTCGGCTTCACCATGCAGTGCCAGATCGCTCTGCGTCGTGGCGGTGACGTTTTCCATTCCGCCGTACGTAAAATCCGGAATGGCCGACTGATCGTACTTGGCCCAGGGGAACGGCACGCCCACGAGACGCGAGTACAGCTCGATCATGGAGGGCGTCTCGCCGAAGGTTCGCCACGCCGCGTTCACCGTGTCAGGATACACCCAGTATTCCACCGGAATCCCGCGCCACTCATCCCGCAGCACCGTGAACGGGCCCACCACCACCGAATACAGGTATGTCGCCGCGGGCAGGTCCTGGGACCAGTGCCATACGACGTGGGCCCCGCCGTCGACGGGCGTCGTTCCCATAAGCCTGCCGTTCGAAAGCACCTTCATTCCCGAATCGGCGGTGACGAAGAATTCCCACGTGGTCTTGTCGTTGGGGGCGTCGTACGTGGGAATCCACGAGCTCGTCTCGTTCGCCTCACTTTGTGTCCAGATGATCTGGCGACGCGGCACGAAGTAGACGCCGCGCTCGGGTGTGCCGTGATAGCGAATGGTGAACTCGACCGTGTCGCCCGCGGCGGCGCGCTTTGGCAACCGCACCGTCACGTGCGTGGTGTCGTAGGTGAAGCGCAGCGGTTTTTCGTTGCGATCACGAACGCCGTCGATCGTGAGGTGCGACGCATCGAGGCGAATCGTGTCGGTCGGATTTCGCAGCACAACGACCCGGGTCGTCACGGTTCCATTGAGGCCCCGATGCGCCATGTCGAAGCCCACCGCGATGGTCTGATGGAGCAAGTCGAACGTGCGCTGCCGGGCGGGCCAGGAGCGCGGGGGGGTGTAGGTGCCGATCGTTGCTTGCGCACGCTGCGCGACCAGCGGCGACGGAATGGCGGCGGCGGCGAGACTCGCGAGAATGGCGACCGACGCGCGCATTAGCCTGCCGGTTTGGGGGCTGATCCGCTCGTCGCTTCGGCGGCCTGGGTGTGGAACGATTGCAGGTTCTGCGCGTGCTCGTCGTATTCGGGCAGGTGCTTCGCGCGTTCGGCCGCTTCGTTGCGGAGAAAATCCCGGTATGCCTGAAGGGCGCCGCTCGCGTTGCGCTCGGCTTCGTCGGCGCGGGCGCGCAACATGAAGCCGAACAAATGCGTCGGCGCTACGCGACGGATCGAGTCCGCCTGCTCGAGCGCACCGGCCGCGTCGCCCCCCGCGAGATGCAGGACGCCAACGTGATACCGTGCGTCAACGTCGAGCGAGGGTAGCATCGCGTACGACTGCAACGCCATCGGCAGGAAAAACTCCGCGCTATCCGTCTTGCCGGCGGCGTGCAGCGTCATGACTCGGTTGTAGAGGCGGATCGCCCGCTCCTCGGGGCTCATACGGCTGATGTCTGGTGGCCGCCCCCCGGCCCCGGACGCGAATGGAGCGGCCATCTGCCCCGACGGCGGGCCCCCCCCGCCATCCGGGCCACCGTCTCCCCCACCCCCAGTCGACTGGAAGCTCGGCCCCGTCCCGCCGCCCGTCAGCCGCAGTGCCACAACGGTCAGCAAGGCCCCGAGCGCCGCTCCCGCGACCCCCCACGGCAGCCCGGCCTTCCAGCCTGTGGATGCTGGTCCTGTCTGTGGCCCCACCGGGGCACCGCATTTGTGGCAAAATTTCGCGGTGGAAGAAAGGGGTGCGCCGCACGCGTGACAGTTCATATCGCGAGCAATGTAACGCTGTCGTACTGCGTTCGTTGGCACTGGTTCGCACTATGGCGCGGCGATAGGTTTGATCGCACTAAGTCATCTACGAACCAAGCGTCGTGGAGGTTACGACATGGGCAAGGGAGATCTCCGGTCCAAGCGTGGCAAGATCTATCGCGGGACCTACGGCAACACGCGCAAGCGCAAGAAGAACCGCGCCAAGGCGGCAAGACGCCAGGAAGAGGGAAGAGAGCCGCGCCGCACCTAGCGGGTGCTCTTGCACTCTGCCAGACTCCTCCTAATTTAGCCCCGCGCCCCGCAGGCCCGGTCCCACACCGGGCAGCTTAACACATTGCGACGATTTGCTTTAACCAGATGCAGCCCGGCCATCGCAGGCTGCAAGGGGAGGAGCGGACGTGCGCTTGCTGGGTGGCGGACTACCTGTTTCGGCGTTGCCGAGTCGCAAGAGCCTGCTCCGATCACTGTACGTGGGGCGGCTCTGCGTTGCGGTGGCGTTGTACCTGAGTGCGGCGCTCAAGTTCACGGCAGCGGGGCCGCAAGACGTTCTCGTCACCTCGCTCCTGCTCGTCGCCACCATCGGCGTCGATCTCGCCTCGTATTGGCACACGCATCTCCGTAATCGTGCTGCGGGACGGACGTTCCTCTACTGTCAGACGCTATTCGATCTCACACTGGTCACGA
Organism: Gemmatimonadales bacterium; assembly: GCA_035517615.1. GTDB lineage: Bacteria > Gemmatimonadota > Gemmatimonadetes > Gemmatimonadales > GWC2-71-9 > AG25. The sequence continues at coordinate 47,662 of DATIYM010000027.1, read as the reverse complement.
CCGTCGTTCACATCACCGGCGGCCCGCAAAGCGACTTCACGTCCCTCTACGTCCCCCTCATAGCGATCACAGCCGTACTGATGCCGCCCACGAGCACGGCGCTGCTCACCATGCTCATGGGCATCGTGTACTTCGCCGACGTGTTCTTCGGGCATCACACCCCGATGTCCGCGAACGTGGCGATTCAGCTCGCCGTGTTCGCGATCGTCGCGGCCGTGATCGCGTTCGTGGCGAGCCGGGTGTCGGTGATGGGGGCCGAGCGCGAGGCGTTGGCGGGCGAGCTGCGCCAGGTTCGGCTCGAGGCGGCGGACGTGCTGCGGAACATTCCCACCGGCGTCGTCACCGTGGATGGGGCGGGGCAGCTGCTGTACTGCAACCCGGCCGCCGAGGAGATCCTGGGATTCAGGGAACGTGATTGGCGCTCCCGGCCCATCATGCCCGAGTTCGCGCGGATCGCGCCCGAGTTCTGGGCGGCGATCACCGCGAGTGCGCGGCGCGGGGTGCGCGCCATGCGGGTGGAGGCGACGGTGCGCCGGCCGGACCGCACGTTTCCGATCGGCGTGACGACCACCACGATCGAAGACGTGGAGCCGGCGAGTACGCCGCGCGTGACCGCGATCTTCACCGACATTTCCGATTCCAAGCGGCTTCAGGAGCTGCATCTCCGTGCCGAGCGGCTCGAAGCCGTGTCGGCGCTTTCGTCGTCGCTGGCGCACGAGATCAAGAATCCGCTGGCCTCGATCCGGTCGTCCGTCGAGCAGCTGTCGCGCGGCAAGCGCGCCAATCCCGACGACAAGTTCCTGGGCGGGCTCATCGTCCGCGAGAGCGATCGGCTGTCGCGGCTTCTGACGGAATTCCTCGATTTCTCGCGCGTGCGCGTGACAGAGTGCCGGCCGGTGGACCTGCATGAAGTCGCCGCGGCGGCGATCCGGGTGGTGCGCCAGCATCCCGACTGTCCCGACGATGCGAGCATCGTGCTCGAGGGAGAGCGGACCAGGATGGAAGGCGACGAGGATTTGCTGCACCGCGTCGTTTCGAATCTCGTGCTCAACGCTGTGCAGGCGTCGGGGAAGAGCGCGCGCATCGTCGTGCGGACCGGCCGGCCGGCGCCGCGCGAGCTCCCCGCGGGCTCGGGGCTCGAGAATCCCGTGTCGCTCCGGGTGAGCGACAACGGCCCTGGAATCCCGGACGCCGTGCGGACCCGTCTCTTCGAGCCGTTCGTGACGGGGCGGACGGGCGGCACCGGGCTGGGCCTCGCCATCGTGCAGCGCGCGGTCGAAGCGCACCGCGGTCTGGTGCTGGTCGAAACCGCGGCAGACCGGGGCACAACCTTCGTGGTTCACTTTCCCGCCGCGCGGCGGAAAGAGGAAGCGGCATGAGCGTGCAACCCGCAATTCTCATCGTCGACGACGAACAGGGGATTCTCGACACCCTGCGGATCCTGCTCAAGAACGAAGGCTTCGATGTGACCACGGCGCAGGGAGGAAGAGCGGGCATGGAACAGCTCAAGGGCTCCGCGCCCGACCTCGTGCTCACGGACATCAAAATGCCGGGGGTCACGGGGCTCGAGATTCTCGCGGCCGTGAAGGAGCAGGACCCGGAAACGCCCGTGATTCTCATGACCGCTCAGGCGTCGCTGCAGAGCGCGATTCAGGCCGTCAACGAAGGCGCGTTTCATTACGTCCAGAAGCCGTTCTCGAACGACGAGATCGTCGCGCTGTGCCGGCGGGCCGCGGAGGTCCGGCAGCTCAAGGCGGAAAACAAGCAGCTCAAGCAGGAGATCAGGAAGCACGAAGGCGCGGGGATCACGAAGCCGCTGGGCAAATCGCGGGTGTTCCAGGACGTCCTGCGCCTCGCCGAGCAGGTCGCCCCCACCGACAGCACGGTTCTCATTCAGGGGGAGTCCGGAACGGGCAAGGAAATCATCGCGCGCTATCTGCACGATCTGTCGAACCGCAGGGATGGGCCGTTTCTGTCGATCAACTGCGGCGCGCTGCCCGAGAGCCTGCTCGAATCCGAGCTGTTCGGGCACGTGAAGGGCTCGTTCACGGGCGCGGTGCGCGACAAGCAGGGGCTGTTCGCCGCGGCGCGGGGCGGGACGTTTTTCATGGACGAGATCGGCGAAATGTCTCCCGCGACGCAGGTGAAACTGCTGCGCGTGCTGCAGGAACGGGAAGCGATCCCGGTCGGCGGCACCGAGGCGATTCCGGTAGACGTCCGCCTGGTCGCTGCCACGAATCGCGATCTGGAAGACGACACCAAGCGCGGCCGCTTCCGCAGCGACCTCTTTTATCGCCTCAACGTGATCGCCATTCATCTCCCGCCGCTCAGGGAACGGCGCGAGGACATCGACATCTTCGTGCACGCGTTTCTCGAGCGCATCGCCAAGGAGCGGGAGGAAAACCCGAAGCGGCTCGGTCCCGAGGCGCTCGAGGCGATTATGCGATACGAGTGGCCGGGTAACGTGCGCGAGCTCGAGAATGCGCTCGAGCGCGCCGTCGTCGTGAACAAAGGCGAGGTGCTCGGCGTGGACGACATCCCCGTCCGCATCAGCGAGAAGCGCGCCGAACCGCTCGTGTCCGAGCGGCCGCACGTGAACCCCACGCTCGACGTGATCGAGCAGGCGTACATCACCTGGGTGCTGCAGAGCGAAGGCGGCAACAAGACGCGGGCGGCGGAGGTGCTGGGCATCGACCCGTCGACGCTGTATCGCAAGCTCAGCCGCTATGGCGGCGATGCCGTCGAGTGACCCCCAGCCAGGCGACCAGGTAGGTGCGGCTACCCTCGAGCGGATGGCCGCGGCGCCGCGCTTGAATCGCTGGATGTTCGAGCGGCTCTCCCCCTGGATCGGCACGCGGATTCTCGAAATCGGCGCGGGGATCGGAAACCTGTCGGCGTTTTTCGCCGATCGCGAGCGTGTGGTGCTCACGGACACCGAGCCGTACTACCTCGCGCGGCTGCGCGAGCGATTCAAGGAGGCGCGGCAGGTGCGGGTTGCCGAGCTCCGGTTGCCCGGCGTGAGCCCGACGCTCGTCGCGGAGCGGTTCGATACCGTCGTCTGCCTGAACGTGCTCGAGCACATCGAGGATGACCTGGGCTCGCTGCGAGCGATGCGCGCGCTGCTCCAACCTGGCGGGCGCCTCGTGCTGCTCGTACCCGCGCTGCGCGCGCTCTACGGCACCCTGGACGAAAGTCTTGGGCATTTTCGCCGCTACGGGACCGAGGAGCTCACGGCGAAAATCGACGCCGCCGGGTTTCGCCTGTCGCGGATCGAATACTTCAATCTGGGCGGCGTGCCCGGCTGGTGGTTCGCGGGACGCGTGCTGCGCCGCCGGCTCATTCCCACGACCGCCCTCGCGTGGTACGACGCGCTCGTGCCGCTGTTCCGGCTGGAACGGCTGCTCCCGTGGCGCATTGGTCAGTCGCTCATCGCGATCGGCGAGGTGCCGGCATGACGGCAAAGGAATCGAACGGGTTCGTGTTGTCGGTCATCGTCCCCGCATACAACGAGGAGCAGACGATCGAAGCCGCGCTGTCCCGCCTTCGGAAGGTCCCGCTCGAGCTCGAGGTCATTGCCGTCAATGACGCGTCGACAGATGGGACCGGTACCCTGCTCGATCAACTGGCCAAATCGGGTCTGGTGGATCGCGTGATCCACCAGCCGGAGAACCGCGGCAAGGGTGCGGCCCTGCGACGCGGCATCGATGTGGCGACGGGCCACGTGGTGGTCGCCCAGGACGCCGACCTCGAATACGATCCCGCCGACCTCCCCCGGCTGCTCGAGCCGATACGCGAGGGCCGCGCCGACGCCGTGTACGGCTCGCGATTCCAGGGCGGCCCGCACCGCGTGCTCTACTTCTGGCACCTGGTCGGCAACCGGTTTCTCACGTTGCTCTCGAACATGCTCACCAACGTGAACCTCACCGACATGGAGACGTGCTATAAGCTCGTGAAGGCCGATCTGATCAAGCGTTTGCCGCTCACGTCCGACCGGTTCGGGTTCGAGGTCGAGATCACGGCCCGGCTCGCCCAGGCGGGCGCGCGGATCTGGGAAATACCGATTTCCTACAGCGGCCGAACCTACGCGGAAGGCAAGAAGATCACCTGGCGGGACGGATTCGCGGCCCTGTTTCATATCCTGCGTTACAACCTGTTTCCACCACCAGGGGCGTGGCGCCAACGCTGACCCCGGTTCATGCACCGGGACGTTCCAGCGTCGTCGTCGCCATCATTGCCCTCGTCGCGGGGACCGCGACGCTGAATCGCGATCTCGTCGGGGTGTTCTACGACGACGGCATCTATGCGAGCCTCGCCTGGGCGATGGGTCACGGGCACGGCTACGCGTATCCGAACCTGCCCGGCATGCCCCGCGCAGTGCATTTCCCGCCGCTCTACTCCTGGTTGCTGGCGCCCTTGTTCGCGCTGTTCGGCGTTCCTGCCGCGGCCCTGGCCGGGAAAATTCTCAATGTGCTCTGTTTCGCGCTGGCCGCGGGCCTCATTGTGTATCACGCCGCGCGCATGCGGCTGATCTACGAGACGGGGCGGCCCGAGCTCACCGCTGCCGTGGTGGCCGCCGCGGCGCTTGCCATTCCGTGCCTGGCGCTCGTCGCGGTGCTCATGTCCGAGCCGGTATTCGCCGTGTTCGTCGTCGCTGCAATAATGCTGGCGGACCGCCCGCCGATACGCTTAGGAGGCGAACACGCCGCCCTGCTTTCCGGAACTGCTGCCGCGCTCGCATTTCTCGTCCGCTCGATTGGTATCGCCGCCGGGATTGGCGTGCTCGTGCACCTGTTCACCACCACGCGCGCCGAGCACGGAAGCCCCACGGCGTGGAGGCGCGTGGGGATCGCAGCGATCCCGATTGTCGTGGCTGTTGTCGGCTGGACGGCATGGGTGGCGCGGCACGCATCCGAAATCGATCCGCTGTTCGCGGCCGATTACGGATCGTACTTCTCCTTCCTCCGGGGAACGGGCCTCGCGGCGCTGGGCGCATCGTTCGTCGATCTGTCTCGGCCGCTCGGCGTTCTCACACTCGGCTGGATCCCGAGTCGCGCGTTGTATTACGTCCTCGGAATTCCTGCGCTGGCGATTGGCGTCGTGGGACTCACCGGATGGATACGGCGAACGGCCGCGGGGGTCACGCTGATCGCGTATCTCCTCATACTCGCCTGCTGGCCGGTTTCGCCGGACCGGTTCCTGTGGGCCGTGCTGCCGTGGCTCGCCCTTGCATGGGCGGCGGGCGCGGCACGTTTAGCAAGCAACCGAGTGCTTCGCGTTCCTGTGCTGGCCCTCGGCTGCGTTCTGGCGCTCGGGTACGCCCGCTATGAGGTGCGCGGGATCTCGGGCCGCTGGTGGAGTCTGGCGTCGCACCGGGTGACAGTGACCTTCGAGGCCATTCTCCCCGCTCTCGATTCGCTGCCCGGCACTGCTGTTGTGGCCACCGACCACGATCCTCTGGTGTGGCTCTACACACGGCGGTTCGCGGTGCCGTTTTCGCTGTACGCCTTTCAGGGCCGAACCGTCCTCGAGCCTCCGGCCGATGTGCAGCGCGCCTATCTCGAGCGCCACGGCGTAACCCACGTGCTCGTGACCGGTGACGAGATCCATAGCGCCGAATTGGCTCGGCTCCGGGCGGCCTATCCTGGCTGGCTTCGGGTCGTGCGTTCATGGTCGGCGAACGACGTGCTGTTCGAGGTGGCACATGCTCAGCGCTGAACTGGAAACCGCCGCGCCTGAGGTGGTCGCCGCACCACTCGGTGACCTGCGGCGCGTTGCGGCGGTGGTTGCGGCCTGTGCGATCGTCGTCTACCTGGGAGCGTTGTGGAACCGCTGGGCGTTCGACGATCTGCTCTTCATTGCGGGAAGCGATCTCGTGCACTCGCCCAGCGGCGTTTGGCGTGCGTTTCTCGAGCCGTATCTGCCACCCCAGCTCGGCGGCTACCTCTACCGGCCACTGGTGATCGCCAGCTACGCGATCGATTGGCACATCGACGGCACCACGTGGTTCCACGCGGTGAACATCCTGTGGCACGCAGGCTGTGCGGTGCTGGTGGCGACACTCGCGTACCGCTGGCTCGACGGGCGCGCGGCTCTGTTCGCCGGCATCTGCTTCGCCGTACATCCGGTACACGTGGAGGCCGTCGCGAACGTAGTGGGTCGTGCCGAGCTGATGGCGACGGGGTTTACGCTGCTCGCGGTCTACGCGGCGCTCGAGCGGCAAAGCGTGTTGTGGTGCAGCGCGGCCTGGGCGTTGGGGTTGCTGTCCAAGGAAAACGCCGCGGTTGCTCCGCTCCTCGTCATGACCGCGTGGGCAATGGGATTCCGCCGGCCGAGCGCGAAGACGATGATCGTCCAGCTCGGGGCCTGGTTGGCCGTGGGGGCGGCGTATCTCGCCCTTCGCCGTCACGTGCTCGCACCCTACAGTGAGACCGTCATCCTGGCGCCCGTGTTCGTGGGCGAAACGTGGGCGCATGCCAAACTCACCGCAGTGGCATCGATCGCCGACGTGGCGCGATTGCTCGTGGTTCCGGCCAAGCTGCGCGCGGACTACTCGCCGGACGAACGAACGATCGTGACCACGGTGTTCGACGGGCGGTTCGTGCTGGGAGCGTTGTGCGCGCTCCTGTGGCTCGGATTGCTGGCGCTGGCGCTGAGACGCAGGCGCCGCGTCGAAGCACTCGGGCTCGTCTGGATCGCGGTGGCGTACGCTCCCGTCTCGAACCTCATCCTTCCGGTCGGCGTGCTCGTGGCCGAGCGGACGCTGTACCTGTCTTCGGTGGGCCTCACACTCGCAGTCGCAGCTGTCACCCGAGGTCTTTCAAACCGCACGACGGCCGCCTTGCTCGGCGTCATTGCCGTGGCGGGCGGGATACGCACGGCGCTCCGCGTGCCGGTGTGGCGCAGCGATCTCACGGCGACGCTCAGCGTGCTCGAAGACTCGCCGAGATCGTACGTCGGCCCGCTGATCGTCAGCGCGCGGTATCTCGAGCAACATCGGGATTCGGCCGCGCTCAGGACCGCGGAAATCGCCGCCCAGATTTTCCCGCGCGAAGCGCGGCCGTACTTGATCGGCGCTCATGCGGCATTCAACCTCAAGCAGCTTCATCTGGCCGACTCGCTGCTCGGACGAGCGGATCGGTTTTGCAATCCATGCCGGGGATACTATGACGCGCAGGCGGTAATGGCCGAGCGCCTGGGCGAGCCGGATGCGGCACGGTACCTCACGGCCCACGCTGGGAGGCTGGACCGGTGAAGCGCCTGTACGGGGTAGTGGCCTGTTGCGCCGTTGTGGTGTACCTCGGCGCACTCGCGAATCGGTGGGCGTGGGATGACGTACCGATCATCTATTACAACCCGCTAATTCATGCTCCGGGCGCCGTGTGGCGGGCGTTCGTGTCCTCCTATTGGCCCGCGCAGATGGGAGGCGCCATGTACCGGCCGCTTCCCATCGCGACGTACGCGATCGACTGGCACGTCGGATCGGTCGTATGGTTTCACGCGCTCAATTTGCTGTGGCATGCGGCCGCGAGCGTGGCCGTCGCGGCGCTCGCGTATCGGCTTGCGGGCGAACGGGCTGCCTGGGTTGCGGGGCTCGTGTTCGCGGTCCACCCGGTGCACGTCGAAGCGGTCGCGAACATCGTCGGGCGCTCTGAAATCATGGCGGCCCTGTTCGCCCTCCTCGCGGTGTATGCCGCGCTCGTGACCGACTCGCCGCTCGCGAGCCTGGCGGCGCTCGCCGGCGGGCTCGCGAGTAAAGAGAACGCGGCCGTGGTGCCGGGACTCATAGTCTGGGGATGGATTCTCGGGCTGTACCGTCCTACCCGGCGCCGCATGGCTGTCTACGCGGCGAGCTGGGCAGTTCTCGCCGTGATCTATGGCCTCGTGCGCTGGAGCGTGTTGCACGAGTTCGCGCGCATCAAGAACATGGCGGCCGTGTTCGTGGGAGCGAGCCCCTTCGATATCCGGCTTACCGCCACGGCCGAGCTCGCCGATTTCGCCCGGCTCCTGGTGTTTCCCGTGACGCTGCGCGTGGATTACTCCCCCGCCGAGCGTACGCTAGTGACGTCACTAGTCGACCCGCGATTTCTCATCGGGTTCGCATGTCTCGTCTTCTGGGCGCTGCTCGTGTGGTTCACGTGGCGGCGCGGCCGAACGGTGGAGGCATTCGGGCTGGGATGGATCGGGATCGCGTTGTCACCGGTGGCCAACCTGATTTTTCCCGCCGGCGTGCTCGTGGCGGAGCGGACGCTCTATCTACCGTCAGTGGGGTTGGCGCTGGCGGTGGGTTCATGGCTTCCGAGAGCGGCCCCGCACCGCTGGCCGCTCGTGGTTGGCGTGCTCGTCGTGCTCGGGGGAGTCCGGACGGCGCTGCGGGTCCCGGTTTGGCGTGACGATCACGCCGTGGTCCTCAGTGAATTCGAAGATTCACCACACTCGTTCGATGGGCCCGCCCGGATGGTAACGATCTACTTGAATGCGCATCAGCCGGCGAAGGCCGTCGACGCGTACCGCACCGCCGTAGCCATCTTTGACCGGCTGCCATGGCTGTTCATGTGGGGGGCCGATGCTGCTCTGGCGGCCGGCCGCCCAGCACTCGCCGATAGCGCGTTCGCCCGACTCGAGCGGCTCTGCAATGGCTGCGACTACTACTATGCTTTCGAGGCCAACGCAGCTCGGGCCCGCGGGGACAGCGCCGTGGCCCGAGAAATCATGGCCCGACGACCGAAGAACGTTGCAAACTGACGCGTCGGATTGCTCTTGCGAGGGGCGGAGGCACATTGCAATCTGCGGGACAGGAGCCTGGCCAAGAATGTCGGTCAGCGCGCGCTGAAATAGCGTAATACACCATGCTATAAAAGCTTACAGCATAACATCGTGGATGCGGCATGGCGTTTGCCCTCCCCCCAGTCAGCAGTTGTCTCTTTTAACCAAGTCACATGGCCTCAACAGGGGGTACCGGAGATGAACCGCAAGGGTTTTACGCTGATTGAGCTTCTGATCGTGGTGGTCATTATCGGCATTCTTGCCGCCATCGCGATCCCGAAGTTCGCCAACACGAAGGAGAAGGCGTACATCGCCTCGATGAAGTCCGACCTTCGGAACCTGGTCACCGCCGAAGAGGCCTATTTTGCCGACTCGGTGAAGTATTCGACCGTCGTCTCGTGCTCCAACCCGCCCACGGCGGGCACGGTGGCGTTCTGTACGACCACTGGCAACACGCTGGGCACGCCGACGGTTGGCACGGGTACGCAGGCGGGGTGGACGGCGAGCATCACGAACCTCAACACCACGAAGAGCTGCGGGATTTACGTGGGCGCGGTGACACCTGCCGCCCCCGCGCAGACGACCGATCCGGAGGGCGCGCCGGTTTGCCGGTAAGCCTTACCTGATTCCGATGGGGAAGCGGCGGGCGATGGCCCGCCGCTTTCGTTTAGGGGTGAAACAATCGCATTCTGCAACTAAGTAGAAAAATGCCCTCTACACCGGGTTCAGGCAATTACCCTATGCTCCGACCGTAAGTCAGTTTGATACAGTGTCTTAGGTGCACTTTGCAACAGTTGGGCACGTGGTTTGCCAATTCCCAGGCTCAACCGGAGCACTCGACTCCGCTCTTAGTTCGTCCCTTTGGGAGGCCGTCATGTTCAATCGACGCGGGTTTACGCTGATTGAGCTTCTGATCGTGGTGGTCATCATTGGCATTCTCGCCGCCATCGCGATCCCGAAGTTCGCCAACACGAAGGAAAAGGCGTACATCGCCTCGATGAAGTCCGACCTTCGGAACCTGGTCACCGCCGAAGAGGCCTATTTCGCTGACTCGGTGAAGTATTCGACCACGGTCTCGTGCACGAATCCGCCCACGGCTGGTACGGTCGCGTTCTGCGCGACGACCGGCAACACGCTGGCTACGCCCACGGTTGGCACGGGTACCCAAGCGGGGTGGACGGCGAGCATCTCGAACATCAATACTACGAAGAGCTGCGGCATCTACGTCGGCGCCGTGACGCCTGCGGCCCCCGCGCAGACGACCGATCCAGAGGGTGCGCCGGTCTGCCGGTAACCCCGAGGGGCGGAACGACATACCAAGAGCGGCGGGCGCCTCGCCCGCCGCTCGTCCGTTTCCGGACGGGGCGGCGGGTCTTTCCCGGACGGATTTTTGCTTTAGCTATTGATCCGTCCATGCGGCTGAAAACCTCGCTTCGCACCGAGCTGCTGGTGAACCTGGCGTTTCTCGCCGCGGTGGCGTTGATCCTCGGCGTTACGACCGTGTCCCTGGTCGCGGCTCTCGCTCCCGGTCGAGAGCTGCTGTTCACGCTTACGGTGATCGCGCTCGACGTCATGGTCTTCATTCTCTTCGGGCGCTATCTGATCAGCCGGCTCGTGCTGCGGCCGCTGGATCGTCTGGTGGCGGTTACCGAGGCCGTGGCGGCTGGCGACTTTGCCGCGCGAGCCGCGGGGGCGGAAACGCGGGAGTTCGACGTGCTCGCGGAGCGTCTGAACCGCATGACCGACTACCTCCTTGATGTGCAGGGACAACTGATCCGCTCGGAGAAATTCGCCACCGTGGGGCGTCTGGCTGCCGGGATCGCGCACGAGGTGGGAAACCCGCTGGGCGCCGTCGGCACGTACTTCGAGGTCATGCGGCGTCGCAACGTGGATCCGGAGTTGGTCGGCGGCGCGATGCGCGAGCTCGACCGCATCGACCGGATCGTCCGCGGCTTGCTCGACTACGCGCGCCCGCACGAGGAGGGGTTTGCCCCAATCGATCCGAGTGCTGTACTGCGCGCCGCCCATACACTGCTGGTCGCGCAAGGATCGCTGCGTGCCTGTCACATCAGCCTCGAAATTTCGGACCCGGTTCCCCAAATTCGGGGCCGGGCTCATCAACTCGAGCAGGTCGTTGTGAACCTGATGCTGAATGCGGCCGATGCCGCACCCGGCGGGCTGATCGTGCTCGGGGCTCGAGCGTGGGAATACGACCCGGGACGGGCGTTACCGCGGCGCGGGGACGACGCTCTGGGCGACGCATTTCCGCGCCTGGCGAGCCGCCGTCCGGGCCGCATCGACTTCGCCAGCGGGGAGCCAGGGGCGCTGCTCTATGTCGCGGACTCGGGGCCAGGGGTCGCTCCGGAGGATCGGACCAAGGTGTTCGAACCGTTCTTTACGACGAAGGAACCGACGCGGGGTACGGGGCTCGGGCTGGCGATCGTCGCCCGGACGGTGGACGAGATGGGTGGGGTCGTGTGGGTCGACACGGCGCGCGAGGGAGGTGCGGCATTCAAGATGTTCTTCCCCACAGCTCAAGACGGCCCAGCGGGGGACACGCGGTGACCAAGGTCCTGATCGTGGACGACGAACCTGGCCTGCGCCAGTCACTCGGGCTCCTGTTGAGCGATGCGGGCTATGAGGTGGCCGCGGAGGGCAGCGGTGCCCAGGCGGTCGCGCGGGCGCTCGCGGAGCGGTTCGACCTGATCCTGTGCGATGTGCGTATGCCCGACATGGATGGACTCGAATTTCTGCGGGCATACCAGGCCGGCGGTGGCGAGGCGCTCGTGATCATGATGAGCGCGTATGGACGTGAAGAAATGGCGCTCGCGGCGATGAAGCAAGGCGCGTACGACTACCTCCCGAAGCCGTTTCGCCCGGACGAGGTGGTCCTGACATTGCGCAAAGCCGAAGAGCGCGAACGACTCCGCCAGGACGTTGCCACTCTCCAAGCGCAGCTCGACACCGTTCCCGCGGCCCGCGCCCTGATCGCGGAGAGCGAAGCCATGAAGTGCGCGTTGGACCTCGTGGCGCGCGTGGCCGCTCACCGGGCGACAGTGCTGATCACGGGAGCGCGCGGGACGGGCAAAGAGGTGATCGCGCAGGCGATTCACCGGGCGAGTCCGCGTGCGGCACGACCCTTCGTCGCGGTCAACTGTGCGGCCATTCCTGAAGCGCTGATGGAGTCCGAGCTCTTCGGACATGCCAGGGGCGCGTTTACGGGCGCCGCCGCCGATCGGGCGGGGCTGTTCGAGGAAGCCGAGGGCGGGACGCTGCTGCTGGACGAGATCGGCGACCTGCCGCTGGCCTTGCAGGCAAAGCTGCTGCGGGTGTTGCAGGAAAACGAGATTCGGCGGGTAGGCGAGCAGCGCACGCGCCGCCTCGACGTCCGCCTGATCGCCGCGACCGCAAAGGATCTCGCGCGGGAAGCCACGGCCGGGACCTTTCGTGCCGATCTGTTCGATCGCCTCAACGTCGTCCACATCACTCTTCCGCCCCTCTCCTCCCGCCGCGAAGACATCGCGCCGCTGGCACGGCATTTTGCCGAGCGGTTGAATCGGCGCCTCGACCATGCGGTGACGTTGAGCTCGGCGACGCTGGCCTGGATGGAACAGCAGCCATGGCCGGGCAACGTACGCGAGCTCGAACACGCAGTGGAGCGCGCGGCGATCATTTCCGGAGCGCGCCTGCTCGAGCCTGAGCACTTCAGTCGGGCGGCACCGGCGACCGTAGCCGGCGCGCCGAATGGCGCGCGTGCCCTAACCCTCGAGGCGGCGGTCGCTCAAGCCGAGCGCCAGGCGATCGCGGCGGCACTGCTCGCAGCGGGAGGGAATCGGAGAGAGGCCGCGGCGCACCTCGGCGTCAGCCTCAGAACCCTGTTCTACAAGCTGCGACAATACGAGATGGAGTAATGCAAGCGATTGCACTAGTGCGAGAATTTGCGCGGTTTTTTCTCTTCGTCGAAAACACAAATCCAACAACTGCACTGCATTACGGATCGGCACGGAACCTGAGAATACCCAGTGCCGAAAGGGGCTCTATGGGCTCAACACGCCGCGGTTTCACATTCATCGAGCTGCTCATTGTGTGCCTGATCGTGGGCATCGTGGTGGCATTCGCCGCGCCCAAGATCGACGTGACGAAGTTCAAAATCGAGAGCGCCATGCAGGGTGTCGGGATCACGCTGCTCGGCGTCGAACGACAGGCGATCACGCAGCAGCACGACATCATCGTCATGTTCGACGTGGCCAACCAGGCGCTGCGCATTCACGAAGACAACAACGACAACGGGCAGGTGGACGCGGGGGAACGGGTGCGCTCGGTGCCGCTCGGCGATCAGGTGGTGTTCGGCCGTGGCGCGGCGACGGCGATGTCCATGGGCAACGGCCCGGTCACGTTCACCAAGGTAGTGAACGGCTATCCGGCCCTCGTGTTTCACCGCGATGGCAGCGCGAGCGAGGCCGGCGGCTTCTATCTCACGTCGAAGCGCGCCCTGAATTACTCCGGGGGTTACACGCGGGACTCCCGCGCGATCCTGGTCGATCGGGCCACCGGTCGCGCATCCTGGTATCGCTACGGCACGAGCACCTGGGTAAAGGCCTTCTAGCCATGACGAACGAGCGTGGATTCACCCTGATCGAGGTGGTCGTGGCGCTGACGATCCTGCTGGTCGTCATCGTCGGCTTCGTGACGACCACCGGCAAGACGACCAACGTGGCCGCGACGAGCGAGCGGCAGGAGATGGCGATGCAGCTGGTCAGCGATCGCATCGACCAGATCCGCTCCGATCCGGACTATGGCGGATTGGACACGACCTACGGCGGGAGCCAGTCGAACTTCGCGACGTTGCCGGGCTACACGCGCACGACGCAGATCGTTCGCACCACGACGAACGGCAACGACTTCAAACGGATCACTGTTTCGGTCACCGGCCCGGGACTCTCGAGCGCCGTTGCACGGACAGTGACAGTGGGGGCCCAATGACCGGTCGCGGCGCGGTACACGAGCGCGGCATGACGCTCATCGAGATGATGCTGGCGTTGATCGTGTTCTCGATGGTCATGGCGGGTGCCCTCGCATTCCTGCGCGCTCAGGGCTCGAGCTTTTCGCTCGGGACGCAGCGCGTGGCCATGTATCAGAACACGCGCTACGCCCTGAATGAAATGGAGAAGGACCTGCGCACGGCGGGTGCCGGCACGGCGGATAACCAGCCCCAGCTCATTTATGCGGGCACGAACGTCGTGGCGTTCAACGCCAACTACTGGACCAATACTCCGGGCGACGTATTCGCCGTGTACTACAACCCCGACGCCCCCGACAGTGCCGTGCAGGCGCTCAAGAGCACGCAGCGGATCACTATTCCGCTCACGTCGTTCGGGTATCCCGATACGTCGTACATGCTCGGGCCCGGGAACAGTCCGGCCGAAACCATCATCTTCTATTTCTCGCCGGACACGTCCACCCCGCGGACCGACGACTACATCCTGTACCGTCAGGTCAACAACCTGCAGCCCGAGGTCGTGGCCCGGAATATCCTTGCCACATCGGGCGTGTCGTTCTTCCAGTACTACACGGTCTCGACCAACGCGACGACCGGCGTGTCGTCGATGAGCCTCGTGCCGACGGCCAATCTGCCCTACATGCACACGGTCAAGGTGCACCTGGCCTTGAACGACACCGGGCCGGCAGCGCGCATCGACAGCCTCCGTGCCGTGCGCGTGAACTTCACGAGCACGAACGGCCTGACGGGCGCGGCCGAGCGGCTGCGCACGATCAGTCGCGTGATGCGGCTCCCTAACGCCGGCCTCGTGAACAGGAAGGACTGCGGCGATCCACCCATTCTCGGGTCCGTCGCGTTCACGGCGGTCTACAACGCGGTGAGCGGCGCGCCGGGCGTCACACTCACATGGAACCCCGCGACCGACGAGAACGGTGGGGAAAAGGACATCGAGCGCTACGTAGTGTGGCGGCGGCTCGCTACGGTGGTCGATTGGGGGGATCCCTACGTCAGCATCCCCTCGGGGAGCGCTTCATATCAGTTCCAGGATCAGAATGTGGTCTCCGGCAATACGTACGTCTACGCGCTGGCCGCGGAAGATTGTACGCCGTCACTATCCAGTCAGGCGACGAGCAGTGGCGTCGCCATTCCCTGAGGAGAGGTCAACATGACGCACCGTGCCACGGTCAACAATGAGCGAGGCATCGCGCTCGCGGTGGTGCTGCTCGTCCTGCTCGCGATCGCCGCGATCGCGGCGGGCGCGGCGCTGCTCGGCTCGAACACGACCCTGATCAACAAGTATCATGACCGGTTGAGCGTGCTCGAGACGGCGGCCGACGCCGGCCTCGAGGAGGCACGGTCCGCGCTGAACGGGAACAAGTCGATCTATCCCGATAGCGGCTACACCACGCTCGAGAACGGCGCCACCGTGTACAACGCCAGCGGCACCGCGATCCCGAACATCAAGCGGTGGACCTACCTCGGACCCACGGGGGTCACCTCGGGTGAGTTCGGCGTGTACGGGAGCGTCGTGACGGTCGTGCAGGACCAGCAGGGCGACCGGGTGGTCCGGCGGGCGGAGATCTTCCAGGAAAGCTTCGCGAAATATGCCTACTTCACGAACGTCGAGGGCGCCATCGTGTTCGCGGCGGGCGACCAGCTGTTCGGCCCCGTGTTCTCGAACGACGTGATCAACATCGGGTCGGGCTCACCGAAGCCGGACTTCAAAGGCCCGGTCGCGACCGCGAAGACCATCAGCAATCTGTCGAACGGCAACTTCGAGGCGGGTTACAAGCAGAATGCTACGGCAATCGCGTTTCCTCAGACCGCCGATCTGACCAAGCTCAAGACGCAAGCCCTGGCGGGGAACACGGCGATCACCAGCACCACGGCCGGAACTTCGGGCCAGGCCACCACCCGCATCGAGTTCGTCGCCATGGACCTGGACGGCGACGGCGATTCGACCGGGGCCGATGAGGGCTTCATGAAGGTGTACCAGGCGGATAGCACGAAGTACGCCTGGTGGGTCGTGGCGGACACGGGCGGCGTGTTCAAGTCGACGAACCTGAGCTACGCGACCAACGGACTCAAGCTGTCCCGTAACTGCGGTCACGTGGGGCTATCCACGGGCACGCTGCCGCACACGTACTTCAAGACGTTTGCCCATCACAAGAACAAGTCCGGGGCGGGCATGGGGCAGGACAGCGTGGGCTGGGCGATGCAGCCCGGCGTGGCGGGTCATGGATCGCAGTGGCGCTGCTATCTGGGCGGCGCCGACATCCTCAACGACTCGACGCTGGGCTCGAGCGTCCATGGACAATTCACCGTCCATGACTCGTTGGGTCACTGGCTGCCCTGGAGCGGAACGGTCGACCCACGCATCGCGAGCCACACGGGGAATGCGACGTACGCCCAATACTTGTGGCCGATCAGTCGCACCCTGAATCCCAACTTCAAGGGCGTGATCTACGTCGACGGCAACGTGGCGGTCAGCGGCCTGGTGCATGGACAGATCACCCTCGCCGCAACGGGCAACATCGTGATCGCCGACGATATCAAGTACGTCACCGATCCTGCGTCCACCACGCCCTGCGGGTCAGCCCAGCGCGACATGCTGGGGCTGTTCAGCGGCGCGGACGTAGTTGTGGCCGACAACCTGTTGAACGATCCGTTCCCGGCGACCGGCGGCTTTCCGGGCAGCGGCACGTCACCCTGCGCGACGTGCACGTACACGTGGGATGACACGCAGGACGAGTTCGTCCAGGCCGTGGTGCTGGCGCTGAGCAACTTCATCGTGGAGAACTACAGCACCGGGTCGACGAGCGCCGAGCCCTGCGGCACCAACGCGGCGGGGCGGGGGTGCCTCTACCTGACCGGCGGCATAATCCAGCAGCAGCGCGGTGCCGTGGGTCTTACCAGCGGGCAAGGGTACAAGAAGCGCTATTCATACGACCAGTGCGCGAGCACGAACCCTCCGCCCTATTTCCCAACCACGGGCCACTTCAGCCGGGGCCACTACTACGAGGTAGAGCCGACGAATTTCAATATCGCGTCGTATTGGCAGCTTCTGATCCCGAGTTGATGATCGTTACCGCCTAACTGGCATATCAGGGGTTCCCGCCGGCTGCTGGCGCCGGCGGGAAACCGCCAGCAGCGGCGACTTAATTGATTGAAAAACAAAGACTTAGTATGTGACGAGGGAGCGTTTTCCCTGATGATAGGGGTCACCGCCCCCCGTTCCACGAGGGGGCACCTTTGTCCCCGTGCGACGCTGGGGCGTGAGCCCCGGCGCGCTGAACGTACCGATTGGTATGCGCCCTGTAGCTCACAACAGTCAAGGAGGAGCCTCAATGCAAGCGCATCGTTGGTGCGCGCTCGCGATAGCCCTGAGCCTCGTTTCAGCGGGGCGCTTGGCGGCGCAGGGTGATCGGTCCCATGGCTGGCCTTGGGGCTGGTTCCAGCACGGCAATGACAAGGATTGCAAGGACGACCATCGCGGCTGGGGTAGCTCGCGCGATTGCAGCCATGACAAGGACGCGCATGACGCCGGACGCCAGGACCCCCATGGCAACGACAAGGACAAGGATTGCGACAAGGGCAAGGGCGGCGGGACGGGCAGTGGTGGCACTGGGGGCAGCGCGGGCGGTGTGGGTGGCACGCCCCAGCCTGCCACGATCTCGGGCAGTGTAGCCGGTGACAATGGTGCGGTGGCGGACTGGCAGATTTTCCTGATCAGCTCGACCGGAGCGTCGCAGTCCACGAAGACCGCTGGGGACGGGACGTTCTCGTTCACAGGCGTGGCGGCCGGGACCTACATGTTGTGCGAGGCCGATCCGTCGCCCGCCGCCGAGCAGATTCCCGCGGCTGGTTCGGCGTCGAACAGCACGGCGTGCACCGGTGCATACGCCGCATTCGGCTATTCCGTCACGGTTGCCGCGGGGGCAACGTCGGCGGGCAACAGCTTCCTTAACGGCTCGGGCGGGGTCTTCTAACCGCGCGCTCCTCCTTGCACAACGGCCGCCGGCATTCGCCGGCGGCCGTTTTCGTTCGGTGCGTGCTGACGCAATGATTCGGCTCGGTCTGGAAGGGTTGGATGTCATCCGCGGAACGCCGCAATGCAAGTTTGCCGAGTGCGCAGCGAATCAGAAGGCTTCACCCTCGCCGAGGTTCTCGTGGCGGTCGTTCTCCTCGAGGCCGGGCTCTTGGGTGTTCTCGCCACGACGGCCCTTGTATCTCGAGTCCTGACGGTTGGCGAGCGCGCTACGCAGGCAGCGCTGGCGGCGGAACGGCGGCTCGAGGCACTGCGGCAGGATGGCTGTGCCGCCAACGGCCACGAAGTGCTTGTGGTCGGTTTCACACCGTTTGACTCGCTCGACTGGGCGAGCATCACCCTCGGAGATCAGCAACGCGAGCTCGTGCTCCGAAATCACTATCTCGTCGCGCCGAGGCGCTGGCGAACGGACACGTTCGTCACGGAGATCCCGTGCGCAGGCTGAGCCAGTGCGGCGTGACGTTTGCGGAGTTGATCGTCGCGCTCGCGCTGTCGTCGATCGTTGCCGGTGGGGCTTGCCTGGTCCTCCTCGTGGTCGATCGAACCTACCGGCGATCCATCGCGCGCCTCGATGCGCGCCAGAATCTCCGCGTGGCAGCCTGGGCACTTCCTCCCGAGCTCCGACAGCTCGATCCGGCGGACTCTGACCTTGCGGCACTCTCCCCTACCGCCATGGCCATTCGCAGCTTTCGGGAGCTCGGCTTCCTCTGCGCCCTGTCCGGTCCCACCAGCGACGGTCAGTGGGTTGCAACGGTGCGTGAGCCGGTGCTGTTCGGGTCACACAGCCGTTTCGCCGCCGGTGATTCGGCGTTGCTCTTCGAGGAGGGCGATCGATCGATCGGCGGCGACGATCGCTGGGGCCGGACGCAGATCACGAAGACCGCCAGCGGCCTGTGTCCGGGGGATAGTATTCCCGTTTCAGGACTAACGGCCGAGCTTCACGTAACAGCCGGGGATAGTGCCATTGCGCGGCGGGTCAGCATGGGCTCCCCGGTGCGTGCGTTCACGATGACGAGCTACGCGCTGTATCAGTCCCCGAGCGACCGGCGTTGGTATCTTGGCATGCGGGCCAACGGCAGTGCCATCGAGCCGCTCGTTGGTCCCTTGAAGGGTGCTGACGGGATCGCGTTCACCTACTTCGACAGCGTCGGCAATCCCACCCTCACCGGCCGGGCCGTTGCCGCTGTGCAGATCGTGATCCGCAGTCACGAGTTTGACTTACAAGACGGCCGGCCGACATACGACTCCGTTTCGGTTCGCGTCGCCCTGCGAGGCCACCATTCCTGAGCACAGCGGCGCGCGGGGCTCGGCGCTCGCGTTCACGCTGCTCGTGCTTGTCGTGGCGAGCGCTCTGGTTGCAGTTGCCTGGACCGTTGTCTTCAGCGAGGCGCGGATCGACGACACGGCGGCGGCCCTACACCGTTCGTTCTATGTCGCCGAAGGTGGGGCGTTGGCCACGATCCGGAACTGGTCGCGCTCCTACAACTTCATCGCTCCGTATCCCACCGATTCGGTAGCGATACCGTCCGACTTTCCAGCCTCCTGGCTCAATCTGCAGCACGGGAACGCTGCCTACGGAGGGTACCTGTATCGTCTGAATGAGGAGCTGTACCTCCTGCGAACGGTAGGTCGTGGGGATCGCAGTCCATTCCCCGCGTTTCATGAGCTCGGCACCCTGCTGCGGCTCGAGCCACCACGATCGGTGGCTCGGGCAGCGCTCGAGGCGGGCGGCTCGGTCCAGGTCGACGGACCGGTTCGGATCAGCGGTATCGATTCCGCGCCGCCCGGATGGTCCTGCAGCCCGCGGGACAGCAGTCAGGCCGGCATCGCCGCCGAGTCGATTGCCATTCTCTCACCTCCCGGGGCCAGGATCACTGGGCAGCCGCCGATGGCGATTACCGCTCCTGAGGCGGAGCCAGCCCGGCTGCGCTCCTGGACCGCGCTACGCGACGTGTTAGTGACCGAGCCGAATCACACCTTGCCCGGCAGCTCCCTTCCCACCATCCAACCCTCGGTAGTGGGTGGACACTGCGCCGTCGCTGTCACCACAAATTGGGGTGACGCAACCCATCCCACTGCACCGTGCGGCGCTTTCTATCCGGTGACTCACCTGACTGGTGACGCGGTTTTGGGAGATGTTGCGGGACAGGGCACATTGCTGGTTGACGGAGACCTGACGTTGACCGGCGCTGTGCGCTGGAACGGTATTATCCTCACTGGGAGCAATCTGACCCTCAAGAGCTCCGGCCCTGCCATTCAGATCTGGGGCGCGATGGTGGCGTTTGGCACCGTGTCGGTCGCCGCCGACACACTTGCGTCTTCACTCGAAGTCACATATTCTAAGTGCGCCATTACTAAAGCGTTGGAAGCGGCGGCCAGCGTCGTCCCCTTGGCCAGCCGCTCGTCAATCGAGCCGTTCTGATTTTGTAAGTACTTATTCTGCAATAATTTACAGCAAATAATCTCCAGTATCTTCTAGGCTTGACAGGATAACAGTCGAGTCTTACTGTAGTTCGCCCTCTCCCAGCCGTTCGCAACGGCAACGAAATGGCCCTATTTGGCTTGCTAGGTGGCAAACGGACATCGGTCGGTTTGGACATCGGCTCGGGAATCATCAAGCTGGTGGTCTTCGATCATTCCGGTAGCGAACCGGAGCTCGTGCGCGTTGCCACGACTCAGGTGGCTACCGATGCGATCGTCGAGGGCGAAGTCATGGACCCGGGCATGGTCGCCGAAGCGATTCGGGGTCTGTTCGCCACCGCGGGAGTGAAGCAGAAGACGGTGGTGACGGCCATCGGAGGTCGCGACGTCATCGTCAAGAGAATCCAGATGGATCGGATGAAAGAAGCCGATGCGCGCGAAGTGATCCGGTGGGAAGCCGAGCAGCACGTGCCGTTTGACATGGCCAACGTCGAGCTCGACTTCCAGATCCTGGATCCCGATGCCGAAGGGCTTCAGATGAACGTCTTGCTCGTGGCCGCGAAGCGGGAGGTGGTGGAGAGTCGGATGGCGCTGCTCATGGAAGCGGGGCTCAAGCCGACGGTGATCGACGTGGACGCGTTCGCGATCCACAACGCGTTCGAGCTGAACTACCCCGATGCCATGCAGGGTGTTGTGGGCCTGGTCAACGTCGGCCACGAGGTGACCAACGTCAACATCCTCGAGGACGGCATCCCGGTGCTTACACGAGACCTTTCGGTTGGCACGCGGCGGTTTACGGAAGACCTGCAGCGCAACAAGGGTCTATCGGCCGAGGATAGCGAGAAGGTCATTCAGGGACAGCTGCAGAACGACGATTTGGCGAGTTGCGTCGAAGAGCGTGGCGAGGAAATCGCCGTGGGGGTCGAGCGCGCTGCAGGATTTCTGGCCACCGCGTCGCGCTCGGCAGGCGAACTCAGCCGTGTCTTCACGAGCGGCGGTGGGGCCCGAACCCCGGGGCTGAACGAATTTCTTGGCAGCCGCTTGAAGGTTCCCGCGGAGCTCGCTAACCCATTGCAGCGATTGAAGGTACGCGATAACGTGTTCGAGGCGGTGCCGGTCGATGAGTTGGCACCCCTGCTCATGCTCTCGGTCGGCCTCGGGCTGCGACGTGCCGCATGATTGAAGTCAATCTACTCCCAGGGCGTCCCACCGAGAAAAGCGCCGGCCTCAAGCTGCGCTTGCCCGATTTCCGGGCGATGCTCTCGAACGTCACGAATCCGTGGCTGCTTGCCGCTTGTGCCGCCTGGATTCTCGTGCTCGGTGGCGGGCTCGCCCTGTTCGTGACGAGTCGTACGCGGCTCGCAGTGCTGAACTCGCGCCTCGAGGCGGTCCGCACGGAAAAACGGCGCTACGACGCGGTGATCGCGCAGAAGCGCCAGTCCGAGCGGATGCGCGATTCGCTTGCCGCGGAGATCGGCATTATCCGGTCGATCGACGGGGCGCGTTACATCTGGCCTCACATCCTCGATCAGGTCGCGAAGGCGTTGCCCCCCTACACCTGGCTGACGACGCTCACGGTGCAGGGCTCGACGCAGTCCGCGCCGGCTCCCGCACCGCCGCAAGGGGCGCAACCGGCAGGGCCTCCGCCGACAGCGCCGATCGCGTCGGTCGTGTCGTTTCAGATCACGGGAAGCACGGTGGACATCCAGGCCTACACGACGTTCCTGCGTCAGCTCGCGGCGTCGCCTTGGTTCACGGACGTCTTTCCGGCGAGCTCACAGACGGTTGTCGACCAGGATCGACCCGTGACCGCGTTCACCATCGCTGCGCGGTTCCGCGTGGCGGACTCCGTGTACATGCACACGGTTCCGCTCACCCAGCCGCTGAGGTAACCGTGGCCCTGCTTCCCACCGACCAGCGCAGTCAGGTCATGCTGTTGATCCTGCTCCTCGCCGCCATCGGCGGGTACGCGTTCTGGCATTACTACTACGGCCCCACGAGCGTCCAGATCGCCGCCGAAAAGACCGAGATCGACAGCCTGCAGGTGGTCGTCGACCGCGCGAAGCAGGATCTCGCGCAGGGGACCGTCGAGGACCTGCGCCAGCGGGTGGAGCAGTACCGCGGCATGCTGCTGTTGATGCGCCGTCTCGTGCCCGAGCAGAACGAAGTCCCGGCGCTGATCGACGACATCTCGACCAAGGCCAAAGTGCGAGGTGTCTCGATCGGACGGATCGAGCCGCTGCCGGTCGAACCCGGCGCGCCATTCGACACGTACCGCTACCGGCTCGAAATCCTCGGACACTACGATCAGCTGGGCGAATACCTGTCCGACATCGCCAGCCTGCCGCGCATCGTGGTGCCGCAGGACATCTCGCTCAAGCCGGCGTCGCAGGGCGCGCAGCGTCTGTTGAACGACACTGTTGGGGCGCTGCTCGAGGCGGATCTGGCGATCCGCACCTTCGTCAAGTCCGCCCCGCCGCCCCCGCCGCCCCCGAAGAAGGCGGGTGGCGAGTGAGGTCGCTGGTTTTGAGCGCGATCGCGTTGGCGTGTGCCGCGACCTGGGCGCACGCGCAGGTGGCGGCCGGCAAAGCCGATTCGTCGCGCGGCGACTCTGCGCTCGCGATCGACCTGAAGCGGGAGGAATTCGCCTACGAGGGAGGCGGCCGCGATCCCTTCATTTCGCTACTCAAGTCCGGCGACATCCGCCCGTTGCTCTCGGACCTGAAGCTCGTCGGGATCTACTACGATGAGCGCTATCCCGTCCGCAGTGTCGCCGTGCTCCACGATGTCACCAACGGCAAGCGCTATCGCGCCAAGTCGGGCGACATCATGGGACGGTTGAAGGTTAGCCAGATCAGATCTCGCGAAATCGTGTTCACGGTGCAGGAATTCGGCTTCGAGCGACAGGAGACCCTGTCCCTCGCCAAGCAGGAGGAAATGCCATGAAGCGCAGCGCTGCGCTCGCCGTCCTGTGCGTACTCCTGGCGGCCCGTACCCCCGCACAGGCGGGGGCGAGCGCGACCACTCATGGACGTGGCGACGGCGAGGTGCGGACCGTCAGTGTCCAGCCGGGGAGCGGGACGATCGCGATCGTGATCGACCTGCACGGCCCGGTCGATGTGCAGGACTTCACATTGCGCGCTCCCGCGCGGCTCGTGGTCGATCTGGTCGGCGCGCACCTCTCCGGTCCATCGACCCCATACGACGGTGAAAATCGGGGCGGAGTAAAGAATCTCCGCTACGCCCAGTACCGTCCTAACATCGTACGTGTGGTCGTCGACCTCGAGGTGTTGAAGGACTATCACATCCAGCACACCGACGACGCGATTCGCATCGAGTTCGGCGCGGACCGTGCAGCGGTGAGTGGGTGGACGAGCCGGCCGGGCAGTGCGCCCCGGAGCAGCGTTGCCGTCGCCCCCGCCCCCGCCCCCGCCCCCGCGCCAGTCGCGGTTGCGGCGACCCGGCAGACGGCAGACGCGACGCTTGGTGCCCCGATCGCCGCGGGTGAGCTGCAGGGCGCCCCGGTCGGCGCGAGCGTCGTTGGCGCGGATGGCGCCACCATCGAGCGCTATCTGGCCGCCCATGTCGCGGAGAGCGCCCAGTCGCAAGCGCCGCGGATCACCGTGCGCTGGGACGGCGCCGACATCGAGGATGTGATCGCCGGTTTCGCCGCGTTCAGCGGGCGCACGATCGTGCTCGCTCATGACGTGCGGGGGAAGGTCACCGCCGAGATCAAGAATCAGCCGTGGGACCTGGCCTTTGCCGCGGTGCTCGAGTCGCAGGGTCTGACGTATCAGGTGCTCGAGGGCGGGATCATCAACGTCCTCAACAAATCCGATTTCGCCCGGGCGGACTCGACGGTCCCGGTCGAGACGCGTCTCGTGCGCATCAATTACGCCAGGGCGACCTCGCTCGTCCCGGCGGTCCAGTCGATCGTTTCCAAGGGACGGGGCGCGGTGGTGGCGGACACGACGAGCAACTCGTTGGTCGTCACCGATACCCGCAACCGCATCGCCGACATCGAGCAGTTCGTGCACGGCCTCGACATTCGGACGCCGCAGGTGTCGATCCAGGCGAAGATCATCTTCGTGGATCGCACGGACATCGAGCAGCTCGGGTTGAAATACGACCTCGGCTCCCAGACGCAGTTCTTCAATCAGCTCGTGCAGCGTCCCAATCCGGCCACGGCGCAGCCCGGGAACCCAAACGCCAATGGCGTGCCGACGGGAACGATTCCGACGCAGTTCTTCGATCCCTCGCAGACCGTGATCGATCTCGGCGGTAACTCGCTTTCGGCGCTGGGCAACGCCAGCCAGGAGGTCGTGAACCCGGCGCTCAACCTGATTTTCTCGACGGCGGTCGGGAACTTCAATCTCACGACATTCCTGCAGGCCCTGCAGTCGCTGTCGCTCGACGACATTCAGGCCGAGCCGACGATTACGACGCTCGACAACCGCGTGGCGGAAATCCTCGTGGGCGATCGCGTGCCGATTCGCGTGATCGACGTCAGCTCCACCGCGGCCGGGGGCGCCACGCCACCGAAGGCGACGGTGAGCTTCCAGCAGACCGGTATCAACCTGCGGGTCACTCCGCACGTAACGGCGAACCGTCAGGTGCTGATGGAAGTGCACGCCGAGCGCTCGAATGTGGTGCCGGCGTCGGTCGATATCGGCTACACGTTCCAGACGCAGCAGGCGGACAATCAATTGCTGGTTGCAGATGGCGAAACGGCCGTAATTGGCGGACTTACGGTGACAGAGGTCACGGTATCCAAGACGGGAATTCCGTTCCTTGTAGATCTGCCGATCCTTGGCAAACTGTTCGGCTTTACGAACCAGCAAGAGAATCGGCGTGATCTGCTGATCCTCATCACGCCGCACATCATCGACGACCTGGTGTCGCCCAGCACCGGGAAGTAGCCAGGAGTCGTTATGCGCGGACCGACCGTGACCCGATGGGGACTGTGCGTCCTGCTGCTCGGCGGAGCTGGCTGGGCGTGTGAGACCACGTCCACGCCCGGCGGGTTCCAGAAGGATCTTATTCCGCCGGCGATTTCCCTGACGACGGCGAACGATACGCAGCCGATCGCGAGCGGTCTCTCGCTCACCGTCGACGCCACCGATAACCTCGCGCTCAACGACGTGCGCCTGATCTTCTCGGGCGGCTTGATCGACACGATCGACACGATCTTCCGGAATCAGACGCTCGCGACCGTCACGCTGCCGGTGAGCCTCACGTTCCCGGCGAACTCGGGCGCCGGCGGCAACATCCGGATCATCGGCCGCGCGACCGACGGCGCCGGAAATTTCGCCGAAGACACGATTTTCATCTTCCTGTCCAACGTGAAGGCGCTGAAGGTCTACCTGAACGCGCCGGCACCGGGAGCCACGACATCGCCGGGAAAGAGCTTCCCGGTCGAGGTCTCGGCCGCGCAGCTCTCCGGGATCAGGAAAGTCGGCTTCCTGGTTTCGCCGCCGGCCGCGGTGACGAACCCGACGATCCCGCCGAACGACTCCATCTTCTTCGCGCTGCCGTACAGCGATTCGGTCGACTACACGGATACGCTGACCGTGAGCCCGACCTTCACGACCGGCGTGATCACGATTACCGGATTCGCGGAGGACTCGAGCGGACGGCGCTCCACGACCAGCCCGGTCACGGTTGCCGTCCAGTCGGCGGCGAACGACGTGACGCCGCCGTCCGTGACGGACAGTGTAGCGGCCCGGGTCGAGGTGTCCGACACCGTGGTGGTGCACGCCACCGATCCGAGCGGCATCTCCTGGATGGGATTCCGGGTCCGCGATCCGAACACGCTCGCGGTGATCGAGTTCGACACCGTGAACGTCGGCGGAGCGCTGACGGACGTGGTGCGGCATTTCAGCCTCCAGCTCGCGACGCTGATCAGCACGTTCCCGAGCACGGTGCTCATCGACGGGTATGCCTGTGACGCCGCGGCGGCGCGGAACTGCGCGTTCTCCACGGTGAGCGGCGTGGTGCGGGGCACTCCGAAGGCCGACTCGACGCAAATCGTGGCGGGCATCTCGCGGCTGTTGCCCGCGGGCAGCCAAATTGCCGACGCCATCTTCGACGGCAACGCGCAAGGCGGTACGGGCGAGCTGTATCTCACCAATGCGCCGCTCGGCCGGGTCGAGATCTTCCAGGTTGCCAACACGAACTTCGTCGCGGGCGGCATCCCGACGGCGGGTCCACAGCCCTGGGGCATCGCGCTCTGGCCGTCCGACACGGTCGGCAACTATCTCGACACCCTGGTCGTGGCCGACGCCGGCGGGACGGAGCTTTCGATCATCGATGCGGCGGCGCGGCGGCTGCGGTGGCGGCAGGACTTGCCCAACTATGAAATCGAACTGTACAAAGTGATCAACCTGGCTGAGGGCGGCTATGGTTATAAGATCACGGTGTACGATCTGTCCGACCGTCCGCAGTACGTGGCGACAGTGTGCCGCACGGGGGGTGCTCCGCCCGCATGCGCGACGGACTCGATCTTCGCCATCTACGCCACCACGCCCACGGCGAGCTCGAGTACGCCGTTCGACGGGCGCGGAACGCTGCGCATGGAAAAACTCATCAACTCGACCGACACCACGCAGCTGTTCGGGCACTTCTTCTGGGAGATCGGCGCGCTGAACTCGAGCGACGTCTCCGACACCCTGCGCGTGGTGATGCGCCGCGGCCGCCCCTACAACCAGACTAAGGTCGTTCTCAGCGCGTGCGCCGGCGTGACGATCGATTTCTCGACGTTCGGCCTGGGCGATTCCACCTACACGCGCAACTCCGGCAACTTCACCCACGCATTCGTGGGTGAAGGCGGCAACGCGCCCGCGCAATATCGGCGCGTCATGTCCTATACCACCAAGGACGCGCTGTTGCACGGATCGCCGACCACCACGAGCTGCCGGACGTCGCCTCCCGACTCGCTGGGGCGTGAGACGTTCGACGCGGGTGATAATGATGAGGACCTGGGCATGTCGCCCGCCGTGGACGTCAGCGATTTCATCAGCAACACGGGCGTCAAGGTCGCGTCGATCGCGACGAATTTTAACGGCGGCACGAACCTAGTTCGCGCCGACTCGATGTACGTGCTGGACGAGGGCTTGCGGCTCAAGGGCGCGTCGCCCGTAGCGCCGGGCGCCTACGGCATGGACATGAACTACTTCCACGACTTCCTCGCGGGCCAGGGTGGCTCGACCGGCCTGGGCGGAACGCGCGATTCCACAAATCGTGTGGCATTCGTGGCCGACCCCATCGGCAATATCCTGGCATTCGATACATTCTTCTACAATCAGATCGGGTCGATCCCGGTGCGGGACCCGATCATCGGTCCGCTGCGCGTCGCGAAGGATGCGAGCGGCAACCAGCTCCTGTTCGGTGTGACGGCGCGCGGAGTCGTGATGGTGAAGCTCCCCGTGTTCCCGAACCCCAATCCGGCCCCGCCACGCCTCAGCAAGCAGCGAAACCGGTGAGGCCGGGGCGGTGAACTGACGCAGAGAGAGACGAGCCCGACGCCCGGTCGGGCTCGCTCGTTATTCGGAGGGTATGAAGATCCCGTGACTTTTCGGTTTACGACGGCCGGCGAATCGCATGGCAGAGGGCTCGTCGCGATTCTCGAGGGGATTCCGGCGGGAGTCCCGGCAGCGGCCGAGCGGATCAACGCAGAGCTGAAGCGACGCATGGCGGGGTACGGTCGCGGCGCGCGGATGAAAATCGAGTCCGATCAGATCGAATGGATTTCGGGCGTGCGGGCAGGAGAGACGCTCGG
Source organism: Gemmatimonadales bacterium (assembly GCA_035517615.1). Taxonomy (GTDB): domain Bacteria; phylum Gemmatimonadota; class Gemmatimonadetes; order Gemmatimonadales; family GWC2-71-9; genus AG25. The sequence continues at coordinate 19,654 of DATIYM010000027.1, read as the reverse complement.
CTCGCCGATCGCGATGCTCGTGTGGAACCGCGACTGGGAGCATTGGCAGGACGTGATGGCGCCCGAGGCGGACGCCCCCGGCGCCGAGCGGCGCCGCCAGGTCACGCGCCCCCGGCCCGGCCATGCCGACTTGGCCGGCGTCCTCAAGTACGACCGCACGGACGCGCGCGACATTCTCGAGCGCGCCAGCGCGCGCGAAACCGTGGCACGAGTCGCCTGCGGCGCCGTCTGCAGGCTCCTGCTCGAGCAGTTCGGCATGGAGATCGGAAGCCACGTGGTCGAGCTGGGCGGAGTCGTGGCGACGGTGCGGCCGCCGCTCCCGGTGCCGCTCAATCCGGCGGCCGACGCGAGCGTGGTGCGCTGCCTCGATCGTGAGGCCGAGAAGGAGATGATCGCGCGCATCGACGCCGCCAAGGCGGCGGGCGATACGCTGGGCGGCGTCGTGGAAGTCGTGGCCCTCGGCATTCCCGTGGGACTCGGATCGCATGTCTCGTGGGATCGCAAGCTCGACGGACGGATCGCGCAGGCACTGATGTCCATTCCCGCGGTCAAGGGCGTCGAAATCGGGATCGGGTTCGAGGCTGCGCGGCGCAAGGGCTCGGAAGTGCATGACGAGATTCTCGTCGGCTTCACGCGCGCCACGAATCGCGCGGGCGGAACCGAAGGCGGCATCACCACGGGAGAGCCGATCGTGGCGCGCGCCGCGATGAAGCCGATTTCGACGCTGATGTCGCCGCTGCGTACCGTGGATCTTCGAACGGGCGGGCCGGCGCAGGCGCAGTCCGAGCGATCCGACGTGACGGCGGTGCCCGCGATGGGCGTCATCGCGGAGGCGATGATCGCGCTGATCCTGGCGGAGGCGATGCTCGAAAAATTCGGCGGCGACTCGCTCACCGAAATGAAGCGCAACTTCGCGGGGTATCAGACGACGGTGCGGAACCGAACGCCCAAAGGCGTCGCGTGACAAAACGGCATGTGGTGCTGATTGGTCTCCCCGGAGCGGGAAAAACGACCGTCGGGCGCCTGGTGGCGGAAAAGCTCAAAGCTGGCTTCGTGGATATAGATACGATGTTGATCCGGCGCGAAGGAAAGCCAATCGGTATGATTTTCGCGGAAAAGGGGGAAGCCGCGTTCCGCGACCTCGAGCGTGATGCCATGGAGACAGCGTTGAAGCAGGAACCGGCAGTGATCGCGCCGGGCGGCGGGTGGGCGGCGCAGCAGGGTGCGCTCGCGAATGCGAAACAGAGCGCGTTTTTGGTGTATATGCGAACGCGTGCCGACACCGCGGCCGAACGCGCGGCACCCGAGGGAACCCGACCGTTGTTAGCTGGTGATGATCCGGTGGCCCGCATGCGGGCGCTTTTGAAAGAGCGTGAAGCCGCGTATCGGGAAGCCCACGAAACGGTTGACACCGATCGCAAGACCCCGGCGCAGGTCGCGCAAGAAGTGTTCAGCCTTGCGCAAAGCAAAGCCGGATGGTAAAGATGCCGACTTGGATGTTGAAGAAAGGTTGATCAGTGCCAGTTAAGAAACGCAGCGTGAAAACCGAAGCAGCGGGCGTGCCCGACGAAACCGCGGCCACGACTTCGACTCCCACACCCACGAGCGAGCCGCTCGAGAACGGCGCTCCCGCGGCGGAGGCGAAGCCTGCCCCCAAGCGGCGTGCCCGCACGAAGCGCGTTGCACCCGCCGAAACGCACGAAGCGAACGGCGCGTCGCCCGATGGCGTGACCGCGGAAGACCAGGAAGCGTCCGCGAACGGCGCGGAGGTGAAGCCCAAGAAGCCGCGCCGCACGCGTTCCAAGCGCGCGACGGACAACGGCAACGGCAACGGCGGCGGTGGCCCGGCGCTCGTGATCGTCGAGTCGCCGACCAAAGCCAAGACGATCGGCAAGTATCTGGGCTCGGGCTATACGGTCAAAGCGACGGTTGGGCACGTCCGCGATCTGCCGCAGCGCGAGCTGGGCGTCGACGTCGACCAGGGCTTCACCCCGCGCTATGTGACCATCAAGGGCAAGGCCAAGACGCTTTCGGAAATCAAGAAGGCGGCCAAGGCATCGGATCGCGTTTTGATCGCGACCGACCCTGACCGCGAGGGTGAGGCGATCGCGTGGCACGTGGCGGAACAGGTGGGGAAGAATGCCGCCAAGGTCCGCCGCGTGCTGTTTCACGAGATCACCAAGGACGCGGTGGCGCGCGCACTCGAGCACCCGGTGGATATCGATCAGAACAAAGTCGACGCGCAGCAGGCGCGGCGCATTCTCGATCGCCTCGTGGGCTACAAGACCTCGCCGCTCCTATGGAAGAGCCTGAAAACCGGGCTTTCCGCGGGCCGCGTGCAGACTGTCGCGCTGCGGCTCATCGTGGAGCGCGAGAACGAAATCCGGAAATTCGTGCCCCAGGAATACTGGACGATCGAGGCCGACCTGGAAAAGGACGGCCAGAGCTTCCAGGCGCGGTTGCACAAACTCGACGGCAAGAAGCCCGAGATCAAGAAGGCGGATGACGCGAACGCCATCGTTCGCGAAGCCGAGAAAATTCCGTTCGTCGTCTCGTCGATTACCAAAAAAGAACGGAAGAAACGGCCTTCCGCCCCGTTTACCACGAGCACGCTGCAGCAGGAAGCCGCGAAGCAGCTGGGTTTCTCGGCCAAACGGACCATGCGCGCGGCACAGGCCTTGTACGAAGGCCAGGATGTCGGTACCGACGGCCCGGTCGGCCTGATCACCTACATGCGAACCGATTCGACCCGCGTGGCCGACTCGGCCATCGTGCAGGCGCGCGACTATATCGGCCAGAATTTCGACAAGCCGTACTTGCCTGACGCTCCGGTGCAGTACGGCGCCACGCGCGGCCAGGCACGGGTGCAGGACGCGCACGAGGCGATCCGGCCCACCGAGGTGTCGCGCCGTCCGGAAGACGTGAAGGACTATCTCGAGGCCGATCTGTTCAAGCTGTATCAGCTCATCTGGCGCCGCTTCGTGGCGTCACAGATGAGCCCGGCCGTGTACGAGACCACAACGGTGGACTTCGACCTCGGGAAGTATCTGTTCCGGGCCACCGGATCCCGGGTCGTGTTCGACGGCTATCACGCGCTCTATCAGGAAGTCTACGAGCCCGAAGAGGGCAAGAGCCTGGGCGATCTCGCGCCGATTCCGGCTCTCGAACAGGGCGATCGCGTGAACCTCGTGAAGATCACGCCGACCCAGCACTTCACCGAGCCGCCGCCGCGCTACAGCGAGGCGAGCCTCGTGAAGGAGCTCGAGCGGCTGGGTATCGGGCGCCCCTCGACCTACGCGACCATCATCTCGACGCTGCAGCAGCGGTTCTACGTGAACACGAAAGACCGCCGCTTCACGCCCACCGAACTGGGCGAGACGGTGTGCGGGATCATGGTGCGGCTCTTCCCCGACACGTTCAACGTCGGGTTTACGGCGCAGATGGAGACCGAGCTCGACAAGATCGAGGAAGGGGATCTCCGCTGGCAGAGCGTGCTGGGGAATTTCTGGCAGCCGTTTGCGCAGCAGCTCGGCAAAGTCGACGTGCAGCAGCTGATTCGCGACACGCACGATCTCTCCAAGCTGTCGGAAGAGAAGTGTCCGAATTGCGGCGGCGAGCTGATCGTGAAGAGCGGTCGGTTCGGCCCGTTCATCGCGTGCGCCAAATACCCTGAGTGCCGGTTCACGAAACCGCTGCGGAAGGACAAGGTCCCCGACCGGCCCACCAACGAGATTTGCAAGGAATGCGGCGCGCCGATGGTGATCAAAACGGGCCGTTACGGCGAGTTTCTGGCGTGCACTCGGTACCCCGCGTGCAAGCACACGCGCCCTGTGCCGCTCGGTATCAAATGTCCCAAGTGCACTGAAGGCGATCTCGCGGAGCGGCGCACGCGGCGTGGCCGGACGTTCTACGGCTGCCTGCGCTATCCCGACTGCGATTTCTCGGTGTGGAACAAGCCGGTGCCTGTGGCGTGCCCCAGCTGCGGCTTCGTGGGCATGGAGCAGAAGCAAACCAAAACCCTGGGCTCGTTCCGCAAGTGTATGAAATGCGCGCACGAAGTGCCGCTCGAAGAGGGCCAGCCAGCGCAGGCGGAGTCGGTCGGGACCTGAACGCCGTCGTTGTGGGCGGTGGTCTCGCCGGCAGCGAGGCCGCCTGGGCCCTCGCGCAGCGTGGCATCCCGGTCCAGCTCTTCGAAATGCGCCCGGGGCGCACCACGCCGGCGCACCATAGCGACCAGCTCGCCGAGCTCGTCTGCAGCAACTCGTTCAAATCCGAAGAGGTCACGAACGCGCACGGCCTGCTCAAGGCCGAAATGCGGCTGCTGGGAAGCGTAGTGCTCGAATCGGCGGCAGAGGCGCGCGTCCCTGGTGGAGCGGCGCTCGCAGTCGATCGCCTCGCGTTCTCTCGGGCGGTGCACGAACGCGTCACGTCGCATCCCGCGATTCGCCTGGTTCACGATCACGTCTCGAGCCTGCCCTCTCCCGGGATCGTCGCGACCGGGCCTCTGACGTCGGCCGAATTGAGCGACGCGATCGCGATTCGTCTGGGCACGAATGCGCTCGCGTTCTACGATGCGATCGCGCCCATCGTCTCGACCGAATCGCTCGTCCAGGAGCGGCTGTTCCGCGCGTCGCGCTACGGCAAGGGCGGGGGCGACGACTACCTGAACGCGCCGCTTACCATCGCCGAGTACGAGGGGTTCCACGCCGCGCTCACGACGGCGGGTCAATACCAGCCCTCGCACGAGTTCGATCACATCCCGTACTTCGAGGGATGCTTACCGGTGGAGGAGATGGCGCGCCGGGGACGGGACGTGCTGCGGTTCGGACCAATGAAGCCCGTCGGGCTCTGCGATCCCCGCACCGGACGCGAGCCGTTTGCCGTGGTCCAGCTGCGGCAGGAAGACCGCGCCGCTCAGATGTGGAATTTGGTGGGCTTTCAGACGCGGCTTCGCAACGCCGAGCAACAGCGCGTGCTCCGGATGATTCCGGGGCTCGAGCGCGCGGAGTTCTTCCGCTACGGCAGCATTCACCGCAATTCGTACATCAATGCGCCGCAGGCGCTGACACCGCACCTCTCGACGCGCGATGATCCGCGGGTGCTGTTCGCTGGACAGCTCACCGGAGTCGAGGGGTACACCGAATCCGCGGCGACCGGGATCCTGGCGGGGATCAACCTGGCGCGGCTGTTGTGCGGCGCAGCGCCGCTCATCCCTCCGCCCACGACGATGTTGGGCTCGCTGTATCGCTATCTGCGCGAGGCGCCACCCGAGCACTTTCAGCCGATGAACGCGAACCTGGGGCTCGTGGAACCGCTTGATCCCCCGGTTCGAGACAAGGTTCAAAAACGGCAGCGGATAGCGGAACGGGCGTTGGCGGCGATGAGCGAGTTCGCGAGCCTGATCACCCAATGAGCTTTCCCGCCTCCGACATCGCTTCGTTCGTGGATTTTCTCTCCAAGGAACGCAACGACTCGCCGCATACCGTGAAGGCCTATGCCCGCGACGTGGCGCGGTTCGCGGAGTTCTGCGGAAGCTTCTACGGCGGCCCGTGGCAGTGGGCGGGTGTCGACCGGCTCGCGATCCGCGGATTTCTGGGCGCGCTGCAACAGACAGGACTCGGAAAGCGCTCGAGCGCGCGCGCGCTGTCGGCGCTCAGAACCTTTTACCGATTTCTGAACGTTACCCAGGGGTTGGAGGTCAATCCCGCCCGGGCGGCACGTACCCCCAAATTGGGCCGCACGCTCCCGATTCATCTCGATCGGGCCGAAACCGACGAGCTGTTCCGAGCCGCGGCCGTTCGGGCCACGGCGGGCGGAGGAATGAAAGAGGCGCGAGACCTGGCGATGCTCGAGTTGTTCTACTCGTCGGGACTCAGGCTCGCGGAGCTCGGCGGCTTGAACCTCGAGGATATCGACCTGGTGTCGGATCAGGTAAAGGTGCGCGGCAAGGGGCGGAAAGAACGGATCGTACCGGTGGGGCGGCAGGCGGGCGTGGCACTGCGGAGCTACTACGCGCGCCGCGATGCGCTGCTGGCACAGGCGAGAGGGAAGGTGGACCGGCGCGCGGTGTTCCTGAACGCGCGCGCGCGGCGGCTGTCAAATCGCGGTGTTCAGCTCGCCATGAAGCAGCTGTTCGCGGTGCTGCCCCGGGGCAAGACGCTGCACGCACATGCGCTGCGGCACTCGTTCGCGACCCATCTGCTCGACGCCGGCGCGGACCTGCGCTCGGTTCAGGAGCTGCTGGGACATGCCTCCCTCTCAACGACGCAGGTGTATACTCATACTTCGGTCGAGCGGCTCAAGAAAGTGTATCACGGGGCGCACCCGCGAGCCTAACGAAAGGTTTTCGTGAGCGGTCGCATCATTCACAGCACGACGATTCTGAGCGTCCGGCGCGACGGGCACGTGGCGCTGGGCGGCGACGGCCAGGTCACGATCGGCGACACGGTCATGAAAGCCAACGCCAACAAGGTCCGCGCCCTGAAGGGCGGGAAGATCCTCGCCGGCTTTGCCGGCGCCGCTGCCGACGCGTTCACCCTGTTCGAGAAATTCGAAGAGAAGCTGGAGCGCTACCCCGGAAATCTGCCCCGCGCGGCCGTGGAGCTGGCCAAGGACTGGCGCTCTGATCGCGTCCTGCGGCGGCTCGAAGCCTTGCTCGTGGTCGCGGACAAGGAACACGGCTACGTGATCAGCGGGTCGGGCGAGCTGATCGAGCCGGACGATAGCGTGCTCGCGATCGGCTCGGGCGGCACGTACGCGCTTGCCGCCGCGCGCGCCCTGCTCCAGGCGTCTGCGCTCTCGGCCAGCGAGATCGTCCAGAAGGGACTCGAAATCGCGGCCGATATTTGCGTCTATACCAATTCGAATATCACGATTTTGGAGCTGTAAATGGCTGAGCCCACTCGCACGTCAGACGAGCACGTTCCCCCATCCCCCGTCGAGCAACGCCCCGAGGAAGAGGCGTTGCCCTGGCTGGAGGAGCTCCCGCCCCGCAAGATCGTGGCGGAGCTCGATCGCTACATCGTGGGTCAGGAAGTGGCGAAAAAGGCCGTCGCTATCGCGGTGCGTAACCGCTGGCGCCGAGCGCAGACGCCCGAGGACATTCGAGATGAGATCCTGCCGAACAACATCATCATGATCGGCCCGACGGGCGTCGGGAAAACCGAGATCGCGCGCCGCCTGGCGCGCCTCGCCGGCGCGCCGTTCCTGAAAGTGGAAGCGTCGAAGTTCACCGAGGTCGGCTATGTGGGCCGCGACGTGGAATCGATGATCCGCGAGCTCGTGGACGCGGCCATCAACATGGTGCGCACCGAGCGCGAGGACGATGTGTACCCCGAGGCCGAGGCGCGGGCCGAGGAGCGGCTGCTCGATATTCTCCTGCCCGTTCCCACCGCGCCCCAGCCGCCCCAGGCTCCGAAGCCGGGGGAAGGAGGGGAGAATCGTCCTCTGTTCGTGGTCTCGTCCAAAGGCGACGTCGCTCCCAAGCCGACCGAAGCCGACACCGAAAGCCAGGAGCGCCGCCGCCGCACGCGCGAGAAGCTGCGCCAGCAGTTGAAAGAAGGAAAGCTGGAAGAGCGCGACGTCGAGGTCGAGGTCCAGCAGCAGGGATTCCCGGCCCTCGAGATGATGCAGCCGCCACCGGGCATGGAAGGGCCAGACGTGAACTTCACGGAGATGCTCCAGGATCTTCTGCCCAAGAAAAAGAAGCGGCGTACCGTGCACGTGCACGAGGCTCGGCGGATCCTGATCGACGAGGAGCTCAAACGATTGGTGGACTTCGACGACGTCGTAAACGAGGCGCTCGACCGGGTGGAGAATCACGGCATCATCTTCATCGACGAGCTGGACAAGATCGCGGGTGACCGCGGGACCGTTGGCCCCGACGTGTCGCGCGAAGGGGTGCAGCGGGACCTGCTACCGATTGTCGAGGGGTCGACGGTCCAGACGCGCTACGGCTTCGTGCGCACCGATCACATCCTGTTCATCGCGGCCGGCGCGTTCCACGTCTCCAAGCCGTCGGACCTGATTCCCGAGCTCCAGGGACGCTTCCCGATCCGGGTCGAGTTATCGCCCCTGGCCGAGCAGGACTTCGTGCGCATCATGACCGAGCCCGAGAATGCGTTGACCAAGCAATACGCCGCCCTGTGCGCGGCCGAAGGGGCCAAGCTCGAGTTCACTGCCGACGGCATCCAGGAGATCGCGCGCATCGCGGCGAAGGTCAACGAGCAGCTCGAGAACATCGGCGCCCGTCGCCTGCACACGGTCCTCACCACCCTGCTCGAGGACCTGCTGTTTGCCCTGCCCGACTATCCGGAAAAACACATCGTGATCGACGGAGCCGTCGTGCGCGAGCGGCTCACGAAGATCGCGGCCGACGAAGACCTGCGGCGTTACATCCTCTAGTTCGCATTTCCCCGGCCCGGGACGGCGTGAGACTTGTCACCAGCCGTCCCGGCGCCTAAAATCCTCTATCCCTGTCATTTTGACTGACCATTTTAGGGGTTTCATGGCCAAACGGGACTTCATCGCGATTGGGGGCCTCTCGCGGGACGACCTCCACGGCCTGTTTGCCCTGGCCGAGCGGATGAAAGGCGGTCGCTACCGGGAGCAGCCGCTCGCGGGAAAGACCCTCGCCATGATCTTCGCCAAGTCGAGCACGCGGACACGCGTTTCGTTCGAAGTCGGCACCTACCAGCTCGGCGGCCAGGCCTTGTTTCTCTCATCCCGCGATATCCAGATCGGCCGTGGTGAGCCGATTGCCGACACGGCGCGCGTGCTGTCTCGCTACGTGAACGGGATCATGATCCGCACCTACAGCCACGCGGAAGTGGTCGAGCTGGCCCGCGACGCGACGATTCCCGTCATCAACGGTCTCACGGACTTGATGCATCCGTGTCAGGTCCTGGCCGACCTGTTCACGATGAAGGAGGCGCTGGGGGGATGGGAGGGGAAGCGGGTTGCCTGGGTGGGCGACGGCAACAACATGGCAAACAGCTGGATCGAAGCCGCGGGGCTGTTGGGGTTCGAGCTGCGGCTTGCGTGTCCCGAGGGATTCGAGCCCGACCGGACCATTTTCGAGCAGGCAAGAGCGCGCGCGGGCGGCAAGTGCATTGAAATCACCGACGTGCCCGAGGAGGCGGTGGAGGGCGCGCACGTGGTGAATACGGATGTGTGGGCCTCGATGGGCCAGGAAGCCGAAGCGGACAAGCGGCGCAACGCCTTCAAGGGGTATACGGTGGACTCGAATCTCATGAAGCTTGCCGATCGCTCGGCAATTTTCCTGCATTGCTTGCCGGCGCATCGGGGCGAAGAGGTCACGGCGGATGTGATCGAGGGGCCGCAGTCGCGCGTGTGGGACGAGGCCGAGAACCGGCTGCACGTTCAGAAGGCCCTGCTCGCGGAGTTGCTCGGATGACCGCCGGCACCCTGCTCAAGCGAACCGCACTGTATCCGCTCCACGCCAGCCTCGGCGCCAAGCTCGTGCCCTTCGGCGGGTACGAGATGCCGGTCCAGTATCCCAAAGGCATCGTGCACGAACACCGCGCGGTGCGGGAAGCTGTGGGCATATTCGACATCTCGCACATGGGCGAGTTCGAAATCACGGGCCCGGATCGAAACGCGTTCGTGCAGCGAGTCACCTGCAACGACGTGGCGGCGCTCAAGCCCGGCCAGGCCCAGTACACGGCGCTGTTGACGGAGCAGGGGACCTTCATCGATGACTGCGTGGTGTACCGGTTTCCCGACAAGCTCATGGTCGTGGTCAATGCGGCGAACATCCAGAAGAACTGGGAGCACCTGGTTGGCGAGAAAGGCGGCGCGAACGTTCGGCTGCGAGACATCTCGGACGAAACGGGACTGCTCGCGGTTCAGGGGCCCAGAGCAGCGGAGCTTCTCGCTCCGCTCACATCGGCGGGCCTCGCCCTGCTGCCCTACTACCACTTTATCGAGGGCAAGGTGGCCGGCATCGAGTGCTTCATCTCGCGCACCGGCTACACCGGCGAAGACGGATTCGAGCTGTATTGCCGCTCGCGCGACCTCGAGACCCTGTGGCACGCCCTGGTGGGCTCGGGGCGTGCCGAGCCATGCGGGCTGGGCGCGCGCGACACGCTCCGTCTCGAAGCGGGATACCCTCTATACGGCAACGATATCGATGACACCGTCACGCCGTTGGAGGCGGGGCTCGGCTGGATCGTGAAGCTCGAGAAAGGCGCGAGTTTCGTCGGACAAGAGGCTCTGAAACGGCAGAAGCTTGCCGGCGTGACGCGCAAACTCGCGGGATTTCGCGTGCTCGAGCCGCGGCTCGTGGCGCGGCCGGGCTATGAGGTGTTCGTAAACGGCTCGCCCGGCGCGGGCGAACGTGTCCGCAGCGGGACCATTACGCCGACGGCCAATTACCCGCTGGGACTCGCGTATCTCCCTATTGCACATGCAAAGCCCGGCTCGAGGTTCGAGGTGGACGTGCGTGGCAAACGAGCGCCGGCCGAAGTGGTGAAGTTGCCGTTCGTGCCCCACCGCACCTACAAGGCGTAGCGGGAAGGGGGAAGCGGGAACCGTCATGCGCGTGGCGATCCTCACGATTTCCGACCTGGGTTCGCAAGGAAAACGTGAGGACACCTCGGGCGACGCGATTGTCGAGTGGGCGGCGGATCGGGGAGCTGAGGTGGTCGTACGCAGCATCGTGCCGGACGAGACGGATCGGATTGCGGGCAAGCTCGTTCGTTGGGCCGATTCGGGTGAGGTGGACGTGATTCTCACAACGGGCGGGACGGGACTGGGCGCGCGCGACGTTACGCCCGAAGCGACGCTCGCGGCCATCGAGCGGCCGGCCCCGGGGATTGCCGAGGCGCTGAGAGCGAGCGCGGGACCCCGTTTTCCCAATGCCTGGCTCTCGCGCGGTATCGCGGGCGCGCGGGGCAGGACGCTCATCGTGAATCTCCCCGGTTCCCCTGCTGGAGTGAAAGACGGGCTCGCCGTGCTCGAGACGTTTCTCGACCACGCGGTCGGGTTGCTCACGGGAGAGGCGATCACCCACTGATGGCTGATCGGGTCTTGATCACGACCGATGATCTCGAGCAGGCGGTGCGTGTGAACGCGCAGCTCGAGGCCGCAGGATTCGAGACCCAGATGGTCTCGCAGTTCGACGACCTGCGACCCATGCTCCAGGGTCGAGAGCGCGCACCTGATTGCGTGATCCTGACCGGCGGCCTGCACGAAGACCAGGCCAGGCGCATCCTCGCGATCGCGCGCGACCGCGAGATCTCGACGCTCGGGCTCGTCGAGCCGACCGAACCCGACGCGACGGGTGTGGCGCGTGAGCTGGAACTGACCGCGTGGCTTTCGAAGCCGGCGGACGCGGGCGAGGTCGTCTCGACGGTCCGCCGGTTGCTCGAGCGTCGACGACTGCAGCAGCGCACGGGCATCCTCGGTGAGTCGCCCCCGATCCAGGAAGTGCTCGTCAAGATCGAGCAGATGGCTCCGGTCAGCTCGACGGTGCTGCTCGAGGGCGAATCGGGCACCGGCAAGGAGCTCGTGGCGCGGGCGATTCACGATCTGTCGCCCAGGCGCGGGAAGCCGTTCATCGCCGTGAACTGCGCCGCGATTCCTGACACGCTGCTCGAGAGTGAGCTGTTCGGGCACGAGAAGGGCGCGTTCACCGGGGCGGCGGAGCGGCGTCTGGGACGGTTCGAGCTGGCCAACAGCGGCACGATCTTCCTCGACGAGGTCGGTGAGATGCCGGCCGCCACCCAGGTCAAGCTGCTACGGGTGCTCGAAGACCGGGAGTTCTTCCGGGTGGGAGGCACGCAGCCGATCAAGGTCGACGTGCGGGTTACGGCCGCCACGAACAAGTCGCTGCGAGAATCGGTGGGATTGGGGCAGTTCCGCGATGATTTGTACTACCGGCTCAACGTCCTCTACATCTATCTTCCGCCGCTTCGCGAACGCCGGACCGACATCCCGTTGCTCGTGCGGCGCTTCATCGCCGATTTCGCCGCCGCGCACGAAAGGCGCTTCCGGGGGATCACGCCCGAGGCGCTCCAGATCCTGGTCGATGCCGACTGGCCGGGCAACGTTCGGCAGCTGCGCAACCTGATCGAGTCGATGGTCGTCCTCGCGCCCGAAGGGGAGATTCGCGCGAGCGACATCCCGCGTGACGTGCGCGAGCGCAGTTACGGCTTGCCGGTCCGGATCGGGCCGGCGACCCGCCAAATCGCGGGGCAGGAGCTGGAGTTTATCTTCCGCAGTCTCGTGGACCTGAAACTGCAGGTGGAGGAGCTGCGCCGGCGCCTGGAAGAGCGGCCGCACCGGGTTGAGGTGATCGAGGTGGGGCATGGGGCACCCGAAACACCTGTGGAATCGACGCCGCACTCCGAGGGGCCCGGCGCCCGATCGGGTGCGGGAGAGGTGCTGTACCGTCCCGGCATGACGATGGCTGAGGTGGAGCGCGCGGCGATCGAGGCGGCGCTCCGCGAAACCAATGCCAACCGGCGCAAGGCCGCCGAGCTGCTCGGCATTGGCGAACGGACTCTGTACCGCAAGCTCAAGGAATACGCCATCGCCTGAACCGCAGTAGAGGTCGGGAGGGGACCGTCGGTGGATTTTCGGATCAACCAGGATCTCTGTGTCGCCTGCCTCGCGTGCGTACGGGTGTGTCCGGCCGACGCGGTGGCGGTGGACGGAGAGCGCGGCGGAGCGGGCGTATGGATCGTCGACGATGCCTGCACCCGCTGCGGGCTGTGCCTGCCCGCCTGCCCGCACGAGGCGATCCGGGCGACGGGCGATCTGGCGCGCGCCCAAGAGCTGGCGCGCGACGGCAACGCGATCCTGATCTTGACCGTCGAATCGGCGGCTTATTTCTATCCGTCCGCCCCGGAGCAGGTGGTGAACGCCGCCTACGCCGCGGGGTTCCGGATTGTGCACCGTGGCGTGATCGGCGACGAGTTGATCGCGCGCGAGTACGCGCGCATGTGGGAAGACGAAGGCTGGGGGACGATGATCCGCAGCACTTGTCCCGTCATCGTGGAGACGGTGCGGACCAAATATCCCGAGCTGGTTCCGTACCTCGCTCCCGTCACCACGCCGATCGCCGCCGAGGCCCGGTACCTCAAACAGATGTATGGACCCGACACGCCGGTCGTCTACGCCGGGGTATGCCTGACGGAAGGTCGGGAAGAAGTCGACGCGGCCATCACGTTCGCCGAGCTCGCCACGCTGTTCTCGAAGCAGGATGTCCGGGTGGAGGACCAGCCGACGTATTTCAGTCGCATCCCCGAGGAGCGGCGGCGCCACTGGAGCACGGCGGGGGGTCTGCCGCTCGAGATCCTGATGGAGGAGCGGCACTCGAGCCGCCGGTTCCGGAAGTTGCGTGGCATGGGGCATCTGGAGCAGCTCGCGCGCGCCGTGGCCGTGGACCGCATCGAGCTGGGATTCGTGGACATCCTGCCCTGCGAGGGCTGTCTCGATCATCCCCTGCTCGGACCCAAAGAAGAGCTGTTCTGGCGCCGGGAGATCGTGGGGGCGTCCGAGCCCGCCCGGTCCCGCACGCCGATTGTCGACTCCGGTCTCGCCGGATTAGTGCAGATCGGCGAGGCGTTCCCGTTCGATACCAGCGGCACCGATGTCGCGGACGATGCGGTCGATCAGATTCTCACGCAGATCGGGCTCGCGCCCAACGGCCGAGCCTGGGACTGTGGGGCCTGTGGCTATCGCACCTGCCGCTCGTTTGCGGCGGCGGCGGCACGCGGGCGGACCACGCTCAAGTCCTGCCCTCCGTATCTGGAGAAGGAAAAGCGCCAGGCGCAGTTGCAGGCGGCGGTCGACTCGCTGACGGGGCTCGCCACGTTCCGGGTGTTGCGTGACCGCCTCGCCAGCGAAATGGCGCGCAGCGCCCGCACGGCCGATTCCTTCGCGGTGCTGTTCATCGACTTGGACAACTTCAAGCGGGTGAACGACGAGTACGGGCACGAAGCTGGCAACGAGGTGCTGCGGAACGCCGCCAAGTCGTTCGCCGCGATGATCCGCTCCACCGACCTCGCGGCGCGGTACGGCGGCGACGAATTCGTACTCGTGCTCGTCCGCACGGGGTTGGACGGTGCGCATGTGGTGGCCGAGAAGATCCGGACGGATGTCGAGGCACTGGGGAGACGCCTAGGCTATCCGGAGGGGCTCGTCACCGTTAGCATTGGGGTCGCCGAAGTCCGGCCCACCTCGTCGGAGGGGCCCGAGCAGGAGGACGTGCTGATCACGGCCGATCGGGCGTTGTACCGTGCCAAGGAGCAGGGCCGCAACCGCGTGGCGCTGGGCGTGAACGGAGGAGGGGCACTCTGACATCGATGTCGTATCCGCCAGCCGCCGATAACGGAGGCGATCGCGTGCAGGGCGATCCGTGGGGCATCAAGCGCGCGGAGAATCTCATCACGAGTCTGACCGGCGTGCTGTCGGCGCGGGTCGTCGTTACGTCGCAGGGTGATGTCTCCGAGGTTCACGTGCTCACCGCCGCCGATGTTCCGCCGAAGCAGATGGTCCGGAACATCGAGTCGGCGCTCATGGCGCAGCTCGGCCTGAAGATCGATCACCGCAAGATCAGCATCGCTCAGACGGCCGACGTGAAGCCGATCGAAGCCTTGCAGCAGGAAGCGATCAACACGCGCGCCAAGAAGCGGGTGGTCGTGTTTCAGGGGCTTGAGGTTCGTCCGGCGCCCCGCTCGCATCGCGTCATGATCCGGGTGAAGCTGTCGTTCGAGGAGAAGGAGTCGGAGGCCGAGGAGCAGGGCACCGACACGGTACGCAACCGCGTCGAAGCCGCGGCGCGCGCGGCGTCGCAGTGCCTCGAGGAGCTGCTCCCGGACAACTCCGTGGCGCTGGAAGGCGCTCAGATCGTCGAGGCGTTCGACCGCAAGTTCGTGATGGTAGCGGTGCACGGCTTGGGCGGACGCGAGGCGCAATTGCTTACGGGAACCTGCGAAATTCGCGAAAGCCCCGAGCGCTCAGCGGTGCTTTCGGTGCTCGATGCCACCAATCGCTGGGTCGATGCTCGTCGTTAACATCATGTAATTAAATAAGTTAACGCCACAAATGCGGAATCGCGCGCTGGCCGCTGGGAGTAGCTCCCAGCGGCATTTTTGTGATCTTGCGAGGTTCCCATTTTAGCGGTATTACCGGTTTGTGCGATTCACGCGTTTTAGGCGAATCGCGGGATACTGATACAAGCCGAACGAGGAACTGTGACGTGCGGACGAAAAAATACTGGGGCACGCAGCGAGTCGCGCGGGTTTGCCAGGTGTCGCCGGCCACGGTGGCGCACTGGATCGATCAGGGTTTGCTCAAGGGGCATAAGACGCCGACGGGTCGGCGCCGGGTCGAGGCGGTGGATCTCGTGAAGTTCTTGCGGTCGCGCGAGATGACGGTGCCGTCCGATCTGCGGGACGCGATGGGGCATGACGTGATCGTCGTGGTGGACGACGACGTGCCCTATCTCACAGCGCTGACGAAGACAATTGCCAAGAGTGATCTGGGCGTGCAGGTGGTCACGGCGACGAACGGGGTGGACGCGCTGCTCGAAATCGGGCGCGTGCGTCCCGCGCTGATTCTGCTGGATTTCAATCTGCCGGACCTGAACGCGTTGCAGGTAGTGCAGCGACTGCTCGAGCCGGGTCGCGAGCTCGACACCGAGGTGTTGGTGATGACGGGCGGCATGCGCGACGCGGATGTCGAGCGGCTGCGTCAGGTCGGCGTGAAGATGATCATGAACAAGGCGGATGGCGTCGAGGTGTTGCTGGATGCGATCGGCCAGGCATTAGAGAGGCGGATGGCGGCGTAGCGCGCCTTCAACGCTTTCATCCAATAGAGAAACCAAGGATAAAGGAGGGAAAGGGCCCCGGGTTGCCGTTGCCCGAGCGAAGCTGAGCGAAACCTAGAGAGCGGAGCGTCGGGTGCGCCGTAGCGAGGCGTGCCACTCCCAGTCTGTCGAGCGAGTCTCGCGGAACTCAAAGGAGGTGACGCCCATGTTAGCGCTCAAAGTTTTCGCGTTGCTGTTGGGGGCACTCATCCGGACGCTGATGTCAAGCGCTACGGTGGGATGGTAAAGGCAACCTGGGGCCACCCTCTTGGAATTCAGGAGCGCTTAGTGCGAGATCGGTACGAATCACGTCTCGTGAGGTTCTACGTCACGGCACTGGCGATTGGAGCCATTGCCGCTCTCGTTATTGCTGGCAAAGAAGTCTCCTGGGATCACTCAAGCCGGTTCTTAAATGGGCTAATCGCAATTCTTGGAGTTGCTCTTGCGTCTGAAGTGAGCTTCGTGAGTTTTCAATTGGGCACGGCGACGATGTCGATTGCCTTCATCCCATACCTCGCTGGCATCTTCTTATTCGGCCCTTTTTGGGCCATGTCGATCGGTGGCGTAACATTCTTCTCAGTTGACTTATGGGTTCGTCGGAAGCCGTGGATCAAGATTGCCTTCAACACTTCCAAAGAGATTCTCGCTTTAGGTTTCGCAGGGGCCGTCTACCGTCTCCTCGGTGGAACGCCATCGATATATAGCTTTTCCTTCGATGCCGTAGCTGTGGTCTCAGCGGGAGTAGCATATGCTGCGATGAACTCCATCGCAGTAAGCTTCGTCGTTTCACTCTCGGAGGGGATCGACTTCGCAGCTGCGTGGGGTCGGATGTTTGGAAGTTCGGTCATTTATGACTTAATAGTCACTCCTGTTCCGGCGTTGCTCGCCTATCTCTATGTGAAATGGGAGCTCATAGGCGCGGTTGCCCTAACAGCGCCCCTATTCATTGTACGTCACATTTACGTTCAGAACCTTCGGTTACAGCAAGCCAGTCGCGAGCTGTTGGAGTTGATGGTCAAGCAGATAGAAGCTCGTGATCCATACACTTCGGGGCATTCTCAGAGAGTCTCTCAGTACGCCAGGATCTTGGCCAAGGAGGCTGGAGTTTCTGCGCGTCAAGTCGATCAGATTGCTACGGCTGCGCTCTTACACGATGTCGGCAAAGTGTATGAGGAGTACGCTCCCCTTCTTCGGAAAGAGGGAAAGCTAACGACCGAAGAAAAGCTGATTCTGCAAACTCACCCAGTAAAATCGGCCGAACTAGTCACGACTATTTCGAGTTTGCGCGGTCCAGTGGAGAAGGCTATACGCCACCACCACGAAAACTTCGATGGAACGGGATATCCTGATGGACTAGCTGGAGAGGCCATTCCGCTAGGCGCGCGAATTATCATGGCGGCGGACACACTTGATGCAATGACTACGGACCGCCCGTACAGGAAAGCTCTCCCGTTCGAGCGTGTACTTGATGAAGTGAGGAAGTATTCAGGCACACAATTCGATCCCCGTCTAGCCGAGCTCCTGCTTACTTCCTCGACGATACGTAGACAAGTTGCGACTCTATATGGGCGTTCACAGCATCAACCCGTCAGCCTTAACCGGCCAAGCGTCGCATCGGGTTGACTGAGCCGAAACTGTGAATGATCCAAAGATGAGGGGTCATCAGGACTAATTAAGGCATTCTCGGCTAGGCACAAATTTACTCGGCACCACGTCAGGCAAGCGTGATCACACGAGGAATCCTTGGGCTGTCAAAGCCGCTCTCTTTCCCCTGAGTTCGGGTATGTCGAACGTCTTCAACTCCCTCGCAGTTGCCGGACTGACCTGACCGTATGAAAGGCGTTCTGCCCAAGCGTACGCGCTGAGAGCATCTAAATAGAACATT
Organism: Gemmatimonadales bacterium; assembly: GCA_035517615.1. Taxonomy (GTDB): domain Bacteria; phylum Gemmatimonadota; class Gemmatimonadetes; order Gemmatimonadales; family GWC2-71-9; genus AG25. Next base: position 1,934 of record DATIYM010000027.1, on the reverse strand, counting down.
TTATTCCGATTGCGGAATCGCTCCTTCGCTTCCCGCGCCATGTCGAAAGCTGTCTTTGGCCCAGATACTTGCCCGCCTCGGAAAATTCGAAGGCGCTCAAGCTGTCCCATGTCGGGCACGCCTCTTTCGCGTCCGTGGGCGATGATTTCTAGCTCACTGATGATCTCGAGACTTAAGGAGGAATTCCCAACGATTAACCAAAAATTCGCACAGTCCCCCAGGAAAGCCACTCTTGCACGCCAACTATGGCTTGAGTCGAGGAGAGCTTTTGCTTCCGTTATGAGTTCGATTCCGCTTTGCACGTCGCCTTTTAGCGCATACGCCTCAGCTAAGTTCGTGTAGGCATACAAGAAGTTTGGTTGATTGAGTCCTCTGCGAGCTGCATCAATGCTTTCAAGCGCCATTCTAATGGCTGAGTCGTACTCTCCCATCGTACATTTTAGAGAGGCCATGTTGGACATGATTGTAGAGACCCGAGAGTCGTCACCAAGCTTTGTGGCGACCTCGAGGCCTGCTCGAAATGCCCCTTCGGCTTCAGATGCCTCACATAAGAACTGCTTGCAAAGTCCATATCCGTTGTAGACGTGATTAAGTGTAAAGGGATCGGTTGTTTTGTTGAGCATTCCGATGGCCGTCTTGAGAAATGTCGCAGCGGACACAAGGTCCATGAAGAAGTAGTGGCAGAACCCCAGAGCATGCAACACTACGGGCAAGTTCATCCCGGCTTGGGTTCGTGATAGGGCGAGCAGTTCATCGAGAGCAGCCCCGACTCTGTTAACGTCGCCGGTCTCTGCCCCAGACCTCGCCCACTCGAACAATGCTCCCCCTATTAGCAAGGGATTGTTCATGTGTCTAGCTGCTTCCAACGCGTGCCTCGCAGCCCGACAATAGCTCTCACCCTGCTCTCTACTAAGTAGATACTCAGCTGCTGCGCGAAGTCGGGCGGTATCTGCTTTCTGAAAGTCGGAGAGCTTGCAGCTACATCTGAGCTCGTCCAACAGCGGGATTGCTGAGTGCGCTTTCGACTGATCAAGGAACGCTCGAGCAAGTAGGAGGTCGATCTCGTCCTTGAACTCAGAGACGCTTCCTATTTCATGACGAACTCTCGTCAGTATTCGTTCGGCCTCGTAGGGCGCCCCGAGACTCAGTGCCCTTTCGGACCCGCCGATTGCGTACTTGACCGCGCTATCCCAATCACCGCCTCTTGCGAAATGCCATGCGACCTCTAGATCCTGCACTGTCCCGCTCGTGGAGCCCGATAGAACCTGAGCCGTTCGTCTATGAAGGTGTTGCCGAACGGCAGCCGTGACGGCGTAATAGGCTTGGGCCCGAATGAGTTCGTTACGGAATTCGAGCTCACCCCCTACATCCCTTAGCAACCCCTCTGAGCGAAGACGTGACAAGGCTTCGACGGCCATCGAGTACGAACAATCGATGACGGTATACAGGGATATTTCACTAAGTCTCCGACCAACTACAGCCGCTAGGTCGAGCACCGCTCTTGCGACCGAATCCAATCTTTGCACTTGCCGATCAAAGAGTCTGCGAACAGCGCGCGGGATTCCCACGGAAGGAACTGGGATTGTATCGAGCGACTCCAGAGCTCGCAGCAAAGAATCCGGCCCGTGCGTCACCCACTCTTTCGTCAACAATTCAATAGCAAGCGGGTTGCCGTTCCCGGCTCGCAGGATGCTTCTTGCGGGAATCTCCTCATCATTGGCAATCGCGAGTTTCGAATGTCTCGAGACTAGGTCAAGTGCGTCACTTTCCGAAAGAGACTCCAGTTCGACCACTTGAAGTGCGATGATTCCTTGATCAGCCGTTAGCGCAGCAGTGGCACTAGACATGTGGAGTTCGGTAGGCCGACCCGCAACGATGATCAGTACCCGCGTTGTTTCGAGCTTGCGCGCAACCGCGTGCAGAATCGCCGCGCT
>DATIYM010000026.1:0-13218 GCA_035517615.1 Gemmatimonadales bacterium | reverse complement strand
TGTAACATGGCGTCGTGGCGTCGTTTAACTATGTTCTTTCCATGCTGATCGACGTGCACGCCCATTTCTACCATGCCCGCACTCCGCGGGCCGATTGGGCCGAACGCAACGCCGCCCGGTTGCGCGCGGGGGAACGGATCGGGATCACGGTGCACGTTGCCTCGATCCTGGGCAGCTGGGGCCACACCTCGCCCACGTATTTCCCGTCGCCTGCGGACATCGAGTACGGCAACACCGCGCTCGCAGAGCTGGCGCGCCGCCACGCGGGCCGGGTGTGCGGCTACGTAACCGTGAATCCGAACTACGCCGCGCACGCCGTGGGTGAAATTCACCGCTGTTTGAACCTCGGCATGATCGGGATCAAGCTGGCCGCGAGCCGGCGAGCCACCGACCGGCTGCTCGACCCGGTTTGTGCGACGGCGCGCGAGCTGCGGCTCCCGATTCTGCATCACATCTGGCAGCATCGCCGCCGCGACTGGCCCGGGCAGGAGGCGTCGGACGCGGCGGAGCTCGCCGCGCTCGCGGCCCGGCATGCTCAGGTGAATTTCATTCTCGCGCACATCGGCGGCGGCGGCGACTGGGAGCATTCGCTGGCAGCGGTGCGCGACGCCTCGAACGTGATGGTCGACCTCTCGGGCAGCGGGGTGGATGGCGGGATGCTCGAGGCGTGCGTGGATGCCGTGGGCGTCGACCGCCTGCTCTGGGGGTGCGATCTCACGATGGACACGGGCTGGGCCAAACTGCGCTACCTCGAACGCGTGCTCGGGAGGACGGCGCTCGAAGCGGTGAAATGGAAGAACGCCGCGCGGCTGTTCCCGCGCGCTGCGTTCCCGGGCGATTGATGCGCATCGACGTCAACTGCTTCGTCGGCTCCTATCCGTTCCGCCGTGTGCCCGGCACCTCTCCCGCGGGTTTGCGCGCGGCGCTCGAGCGTGTGGCGATCGACGAGGCGTGGGTGAGCCATCTTCCGAGCGTGTTCTGGAAGTCGCCCGACGACGGTAATGCCTGGCTGTACGAGGCCGCCGCGTCCGAGTCGCGGTTCCGGCCCGTTCCCGCCGTGCATCCGGGGCTCGCGCATTGGGAGGACATCCTCGGCGAAGCGGTCGATCGCGGCGTGCCCGCGGTGCGCTGCGATCCCACGTTTTACGGATTGGACCCGTTGGGAGCGGAAATGCGCGTGCTGGTGGCGGCATGCAGCGCGGCCCGCGTCGCGCTGCTCATGGCCGTGCGGTTGGAGGATGGACGCCAGCGGCACCCCAACGACCGCGCACCCGAGCTGCCCGCGGCTGCCGTGCGCGCACTGGTGCGCTCCGACCCCGATGCGCGCTTCATTATCACGCATGCCGACCGGCCGTTCGTCGAAGAAGTGCATTTCGGGTCCACGCCCGAAGAGGCGGCGCGTATCTGGTGGGACATTTCCTGGATCTGGGGCCCGCCCGAGGATCATCTCGCAACGCTGCTCGGTACCGTGGGCGTTGAGCGGTTCGTGTTCGGCACCGGCCAACCGCTGCGGCTGCCTGAGACGGCGGTCGCGAAACTCGATTTGCTCGACCTTTCCACCGATCAGCGCGAGCGGATCGAGTCCGCCAACGTGCGCCGCGGAATCGCGGCGTGAGCGATCGCCTGGTCGCGGGGCTCGCTGGACTCATTCCCGCGGTGCCGGTTCCGTTTCGCGGGTCGACGCTGGCGCAAGACGCGCAGCAGGCATATGCGCGCTGGATGGCGGGGCAGCCGATTTCGGGGGTGGCGGTCTGGGCGCACACGGGGCGCGGTCCGCACCTCACAGCTGACGCTCGCCGCAGCGTGCTCGCTTCGTGGCGCTCGGCTCTGCCTGGTCGCGTGATCGTGGCGGGGGCGAATTCACCGCAGATGGCGCATGAAGCCCGCGCGGGCGGCGCCGATGCGGTGCTCGCGTTCCCGCGCCGCGACGATCCGGTTGCTTATCACCGGGCGCTCGGTGGCGAGCTGCCGGTAATCGCGTTCTATCTGTACGAGGCGGCGGGGGGCGTGTCGTATGACGCCGAGATGCTGCGCCGCATCATCGAGCTTCCCGAGGTCGTAGGCATCAAGATCGCCACGCTCGATTCCGTCATGACGTTTCAATGGATCGCGGAGCTACTGTGCGCCTATCCCGACAAAGTTCTGATCACGGGCGAGGATCGCTTCCTCGGCTATTCACTCATGCTCGGCGCCCGGAGCGCCTTGATCGGCATGGGATCGGCGCTCACCGATCTGCAGGCGCAGCTGCTCGCGGCCTATGCGGGCGCCGACTACGCCACGTTCCACGCGCTTTCCCGGCGCATCGATCGGTTCGCGGCTGCCACGTTCACCGCGCCGATGGAAGGTTACATCCGCCGCATGCTCTGGGCGCTCGCGGCCGAGCGAGTGATCCCGGACGACGCGTGCGATGATCCCTGGGGGCCGGTGCTCGACGAGCGGGACCGGTCACGGGTGCGCAACGCGGTTCGCGCAGCGCGCGCCTCGTGACCCGCGGTGACCTCGAGCGGGACTTCGAGCGCTTCAAACGCGAGTTTCCCCCGGACATTGCCGGTCATGTTCGCGATGCGTACGGCATCGACCTCTCCGCGCGCTACCTGGGCGTGCCGCTGCCGCACCCGATCGGCAAGGGCTCCGGTCAGTTGTCGCTGAATGCCGGTCAGCTCGAAGAGGATGCCGCCGCGGGACTGGCTTTCGTCGTCCTCAAGACCGTGATTGCGGAAGACGCAGCCGGCACGCAGAGCATGTCGGCATGGGCGATCCACGAGACCAAAATGAAGGTCGAACACCGCGAAGCGGCCGATGGCCGTCAGGGATGGACGGTCACGTGGAAGGGGAGGGGTTGGGATCGTACGCTCGCGGAGTACATGACGCTGGTGCGGGCGGGCCGCGCCCTGCACGCGTCGACGGGCATGCCCGCGATCCCTTCGGTGAAGTACCACCTGCCGAAGCTCGCCGAGCCGTTTCACGAAGCAGAGTACCAGTTCACCACGGGCAGGCTCGCCGAAGCGTGGGGCGCGCCGCCGCTGCTCGTCGAAGTCGATTTCTCCCCCACCCTCGCCGGCGATCGGCTCGCCGACGACCGCGCGCAGATCATCCGCTGGCTGTCGGAAATACCTGGTCGCATTCGCGCCGCATCCCCGATGCCGGTTCGGATCGCGGTGAAACTCATGAACGCGCGCTTCGACGATGCCTTTCAACTCGAAATGATGGACGCGTGCGCCGACGCAGACACGCTGGTGTGTTTCAATCGTCTGTTCGATCCGGCCCGAGGCGTGGCGTACGGCGGCTGGGAGTTGAGCGAGCGAAATCTGCGGGTGCTCGACGCCTTCACGATCCGCCCATCCGCCCACCCGCCCATCCGCCGTCTTTCCGGCACCGGCAACATCCACGTGGGTCGACTCATCGCGGAGTACGCCTTGCGTGGCTGTGAGAGCGTCCAGCTGCACACGTTTTTTCAGCTGCCCCTTTCGGAATATCCCGCGACCGAGGGGTCGCGCACGCGCCGCGCACTGCACAAGCTCATCTTCGATCCCGGCGATGGTCTCGTGGCCGCGATGCTCGACCTCGAGCGGCGCGGCCGGCTCGAGCGGCGGAGCGGCCTGCTGCACTTTCTCGATCTTTCACGCCATGCGGATTGAGCGCGCCGAGCTGTTCGACCTCGTGCTCCCGCTGGTCGAGCCGTTCATCATTTCGGGCGGGGCCGTGCCGGCGCGGCACTCGCTCATCGTGGCGCTCCACGACACGGACGGCCGGGTCGGATACGGCGAGTCTCCGCCGTTCGATCTCCCGTTCTATTCCGAGGAGACGGTCTCGAGCGCCCGCGCGCTGATCACCGAGGTGCTGTTCCCGCGGATTCGCGGTCGTGAGTTCGCGTCGGCCGAGGCGCTCGACCTGGTGCTGCGCGACAATGTGCGCGGCAATCCGTTCGCGCGCGCGGGCGTCGAAACGGCCGCCTGGGATCTCGAGGCCGCATGCGCGGGCATCGGCCTCGCGGAGCTCGTTTCGAAGCGGCTACACCGCCCGACGGCATCGACCGTTCCGTGCGGCGTGGCACTCGGCATTCCCGAGGATCGCAGTCCCGACACACTGTCACGCCGCGTCGCGCGCGCCGTCGAGCGCGGATATCGCCGGGTGAAGATCAAGGTGGCGCCGGGATGGGACGCGGTGGCCGTGCAGGCGGCACGGCGCGGGCTCGAGGGATCGAACCTGCCGCTCACCGTCGACGCGAACGGCGCCTATCGCTGGCCCGAGGATGAAGGACCGTTGCGCCTGCTCGACAACTCGGGCCTCTTGTACATCGAGCAGCCGCTCGCGCCGGACGAGCTGCTTGGGCACGCGCAGCTCAAGCGCGCGCTGCGCACGCCGATCTGCCTCGATGAAACGCTGCGCAGCGCGAGCTGGGCGCGGCAGATCGCCGCGCTCGAAGGTCCCGAGGTGTGGAACATCAAGGTGCATCGCGTGGGTGGGCTCGCCGAAGTGGGCCGCATCTATCGCATCGCCGAGGAGTACGGCGCTGATTTGTGGGCCGGGACGATGCCCGAATCGGGAATCGGCTCGCAGGCGGTGCTCGCCGTCGCGGGTCTGCCGCGGTTCGTGTACACGTCGGACCTGGAGCCGAGCGATCGTTGGTTTGGTCCCGACGCCGATGTGATCGCGCTCGAGATGGGTAGGGACGGTCGGATGGCGGTCCCCATCCGTTCGGCGGGGCAGCTCCTCGACCCCGGGCGGTTCGCCGCGCGGGCCCGACGCATCGACTCCTGACCTTTTCGACCCACGCGCCTCGCTCTACTTTATGTGCCTTGATGATACCGCTTGAGAAACAGCCATCCGGTTACTGGGCCACCACCCTCTACAAGGATCCTCGCAAGCGTCCGAAGGCGGATGCGCCGCTCAAGGACCTGCCCCCTCGGGCGGCGCAGCGGTTCAAGGCGGCGCGTGAGGGCGTGCGCTCGTTGAAGCACGTGACCGAACAGGTCGTCTTCATGGGCACCGCGTGGAAATGGGTCTGGATGTACGAAGTCGGCGGCCGGAAGCTCGGCTACCTCCATCCGATGGAATCGAGCGTCAGCGCCACGTTCATCGTCAGCGAGCATGAAGAGCGCGAGCTCGCCCAATCGGACGGGCTTGCCCCCCGGTTGCGCGAAGCGCTCGCCGGCGGACCGGTGTCGGTGCGAGTGCGCTGGTGTTGGATGGAGCTGCCCGATCTCGAGGCGGCGGACGAGTTCGTGCAGATCGTCCGCTTGAAACACCAAATTCTCGCGCGTCCCGAATAGGGCGGAGCCCTCTTGTCGCCCTTGTGGACGAAGGCTACATTCGCCGCCCCCTTCGCCATCGAGCGCCCGGATGACGAATAGGCGTCGTATGGTCGTGGCGTGGATTGGGGTGGTGGTGTGCAGCGTCGTTCCCGCCACCGCCCAAAACGCCCAGACCACGCCTCGATACAATGCACCGGTGATCAAAGACACGGCTTCCCTCTCCGGGCCGCGTCAGCCGATTTTTTTCCGTCACGACGTGCACGCGGGTCAGAATCTCATCCCCTGCCTGTACTGTCACTATTCGGTGACCGTCGCGAGTGAGCCGGGCATTCCGTCGCTCCAGACCTGTTTCGGCTGCCATCAGATCGTGAGCGGCACGGCCCCGACCCATCAGGCCGAGATCAAGAAAGTTCGCCAGGCCTGGGCGGACAAGACGGTGCCGCAGTGGGTCCGAATCCATGACCTTCCGCGATTCGTCCATTTTCCGCACATGCGCCACATCAAGGCACTGGGCACCGAGAGCTGCACGACGTGTCACGGGGATGTTCGCGGCATGGCGCAGGTGCACCAGGTCGAGCCGCTCACCATGGGCTGGTGCATCAATTGTCACGAGCAAAAGAAGGTGACCCGGGATTGCACCGTATGTCACTACTGAGCGTACGCATGGAGAGTCGATGAGCGACGGCGGCATCAATCGCAGGCGATTCCTCGCGATCCTCGGCGCCACGAGCGGTGGGGCGGCGGCGCTCGGTGCGTGTCGCGTGGATGCGAAGCGGTCCGAAAAGCTGATCCCGTATCTCGTCCAGCCTGAAGATCAGGTTCCGGGGATCGCCACCTGGTACGCGACGACCTGCCGCGAGTGCGGGTCAGGGTGCGGGCTGCATGCCAAGGTGCGCGAAGGGCGTGTCATCAAGCTCGAGGGCAATCCCGACTCCCCGATCAGCCGTGGCCGGCTGTGCACCCGGGGGCAAGCGGCGCTCCAGGGCCTCTACAATCCCGACCGCCTTACCGATCCACTCGCACGTAACCCGCAGGGCAAGCTCGAAAAAATTTCCTGGGATGATGCACTCGGGCGGTTCCGCTCCAAGCTCAAGGGCGCGAACGCGCAGGCCATCGCGGTCGTGACGGGCAACGAGTCGGGTAGCTTCGGCGATCTCGTGGACGAATGGGCCAAGGCGATCGGCGCGCGCCGCGTCACCTACGAGGCCTTCGCGTTCGAGGCGTTGCGCGAGGGCAACCGCCTGGCGTTCGGGACGAGCGAGATCCCGGCGTACGACTTCGCGGCGGCCCGCTACATCATTTCGTTTGGCGCCGATTTTCTCGAATCGTGGGGATCGTCGGTCCAGTATCAGAACGACTTCGCCCGCGCGCACGGGTTTACCGGCGGGCGCGAGACCCCGATGGCCCGGTTCGTCTTCGTCGGCCCGCGGATGAATCTGACGGGGATGAACGCGGACGAGTGGATCGCGGCCGCTCCCGGATCGGAAGGGCTGCTCGCGCTGGCGCTCGCCCACGTGATCGTGTCCGAGCGCCTCGTGGCGGCGCCGGCGGACGCGAGCCGCTTGAAGGACTTGCTCGAGCGCCACTCTCCGGGCGCGGTCGCCGATGCCGTGGGCATCGAAGGCGGCGTGATCGAGCGCTTGGCGCGTGAGTTTGCGGCGGTCGGCGCGGGGCACTCGCTCGCCGTCGCGGGCGGCGTCGCCGCCCAGTATCCGAACGGCGCGGAAATCGTGGCCGCCGCGAACATCCTGAATTACGTCACCGGCGCGCTCGGCAAGACCGTGCACTTCGGCGCCAGTCAGGGCGGTGACACCGATGCGTTCAAGAGCATGGCCGCGCTCGTCGCCGACATGCAGCAGGGCAAGGTCGCGGTGCTCGTGGTCCATGGCACGAACCCCGGCCACTCGTTGACCAATTTCTGGCCGGCGTGGAATAAGGTCGGGTTCAAGGTCGTATTCGCGACCACCCTGGACGAGACCGCGAGCGCGGCGGATCTCGTGCTGCCGGATCAGCATCCGCTCGAACAGTGGAACGACAGCCGGCCGCGCGCCGGAGTGTTCGCGCTGCAGCAGCCCACTATGCAGCCCGTGTTCGCGAACACGCGGCCCGCGGGTGATGTGCTGCTCGCCGTCGCCGGCAAGAGCGGCACGTATAAGGATTACCTGCAGGGTCGCTGGAAGACGCTCCAGACGCGGTTCGGCAAAGGGAAGAGCTTCGACGACTTCTGGAACGAGTCGCTTCAGCATGGCGGCATCTATACCGCGGCACCGGAGCAACCGGCGCGGCTCTCGGCTGACGCGGCCCGCATCATGGGCGGCAAGCCGGCCGTGCCCGCGCTCGAGGGGAACGGCGCCGATGCCACGCTGATCGTGTTCCCGTCCGCGTCGCTGCACGATGGACGCGGGGCGAACAAGCCGTGGCTGCAGGAGCTGCCGGATCCCGTGTCGAAGATCGCCTGGCACGCCTGGGTGGAGGTGCATCCGGAGACCGCGGCCAAGTGGTCGGTGGTGGACGGCGACTACGTCGTGCTCAAGTCGCCCTTTGGCGCCGTTCGCGCACCGGTGTGGATCACTCCGGGAATCCGGGCCGACGTGATCGCGGTCCCCACCGGTCAGGGGCATCGCGCCTACGGGCGATACGCTCGTGATCGCTCCTTCAACGCCTTCGACCTGCTCCCCACCACGCCCAACGAGTACGGTGGCCGGACGTTCGCGGTCGGCGTTTCGGCGCGGCGGACCGGTGAGCACCGGTTCCTGGCCACGTCGGCGGGAGATCCACGGCAAGTCGGCGGCGGACACGAGATCGTCCGGGTCTTGCCGCTCGCGCGGGCAGCGAAGCTCGAGCCGGGTGAGCGGGCGTTCGAGCGGCGCGAGAATCCGGCTTATGCCGACAGCGCGCTGGCGGGCTGGGCAGCAGCCCAGCGGGAGAAGGCGTCGCTGGGCGACTACGCTGGTGCCAAGCCCCGGTGGGGAATGGTCATCGACTTGTCGCGCTGCACCGGCTGCTCGGCGTGTGTGACCGCCTGCTACGCGGAGAACAACCTCGCCACGGTGGGTGAGGAGCTGGTCATGCGGCATCGCCAGATGAGCTGGATGCGCATCGAGCGCTATTTCCGGGGCGGCGAGCGCCGCGGCAAACCGGTGCAGAGTGTCGTGACGCCCATGCTGTGCCAGCAGTGCGGGCTCGCGCCCTGCGAGCCCGTGTGCCCGGTGTTCGCGGCGTACCACACCACCGACGGGCTGAACGGCCAGATCTATAACCGCTGCGTCGGCACGCGCTATTGCGCCAACAACTGCCCCTACAAAGTCCGCTACTTCAACTGGTACGATTTCGCGGAGCCGGGCGGCCAGTGGGAGTCGTGGCCGTCGCCGCTCGACTGGCAGCTCAATCCCGACGTCACGGTGCGCGAAAAAGGCGTGATGGAGAAGTGTACGTTCTGCGTGCAGCGCATCCGGGGCGCGCAGCATCAGGCGCGGCTCGAAGACCGCAACGTCAAGGACGGCGACATCATGCCGGCGTGCGCGCAGGGATGTCCATCTGAGGCGATCGTGTTCGGCGACCTGCACGACAAGTCGTCGCGCGTGGCGCAGCTCGCGATGGACCCGCGCGGGTATCACGTGCTCGAAGAGCTCAACACCCAACCGGCGATCACCTATCTCGCTCGCGTCGTGCACGGCGGCGAGAGCGAGGGTGGGGGGAGTCCTGAATGACCATGACCGAAATCCGCGCACCTGACCGCGCCCATGAGGGGCTGACCTACGATCGCGTCACACGCATTGTGGCGCGCACGCTGGGGAATCCGAGCCGAGGCTATTACGTCCTGCTCGGGAGTGCCGTCACGCTGCTCGCGATCGGCGTCATCTGCCTGTTGTATCTGCTGCGCTACGGGCTCGGGCTCGCCGGCTACTCGATGCCCACGTACTGGGCCATCTACATCACGTGCTTCGTATTCTGGGTCGGTATCGCGCACTCGGGCACGCTGATCTCCGCGATCCTGTTCTTGTTCCGCTCTGGGTGGCGCACCGCGGTGTACCGCACCGCGGAAGCAATGACGGTGTTCGCGGTCATGACCGCGGGATTGTTTCCGCTGATTCACATCGGCCGGCAGTGGTTCTTCTACTGGCTCGTCCCCTATCCCAACCAGCGGGGCTTGTGGCCCAACTTCAAGTCGCCGCTCGTGTGGGACGAGTTCGCGATCGGCACGTACTTCACCGTGTCGACGCTGTTCCTGATCATGGGCCTGATTCCCGACGTGGCCGCGATCCGCGACGTGGCCACGGGATGGCGGAAGAAGCTGTATACGATCACGGGCTTGGGCTGGCGCGGCACCAATGATCAGTGGCGGCATTATCGGCCTGCGTACCTCTATCTCGCGGCGCTCGCGACCCCGCTCGTGCTGTCGGTGCACAGCGTCGTGTCGTGGGACTTTGCGATGGCCCAGGTGCCCGCCTGGCACGAGACGCTGTTCGCGCCCTACTTCGTGGCGGGAGCGATTTACTCGGGCTGCGCGATGGTCATTACGCTGCTCGTGCCGATGCGCCGGCTGTTCCGGCTCGACGAGATCGTGACGGTGCACCATTTCGAAAATCTCGCCAAGCTGTGTCTCCTGACCGGCATGATCGTGTGCTACGCCTATACCACGGAAAATTTCGTGGCGTGGTATGGCGGTCCGACGCCCGAACGGGCCGCGTTCATCTACCGCGCGTTCGGCCGGTTCTGGTGGGCGGGTTGGACCATGAACATCTGCAACGCGTTCCTGCCCTGGCTCCTGTGGTTCAAGAAGGTCCGCACCAACATCACCGCGCTGTTCGTGATCTCGTTCTTCGTGAATCTCGGCATGTGGATGGAGCGGTTTGTGATCATCGCGGTCCATCTCACCGGTGAGCCGTTCGAGCCGTATGTCCGCGCGAGCTACAACGCGACGTGGGCCGACTGGGGCATCATGGCCGGCAGCTTCGGCTGGTTCTTCATGTGGTTCCTCTTGTTCGTGAAGAACTTCCCCGCCGTTTCCGTCTCCGAAGTGAAGGAAGAGCTGCCGCCCCCACGCCGCGCGGTCGCGGGCGCCGCGAGGCACGCGTGAAATTCCCGCATCCGCTGACGCCGATCCTCGACGGCCCGATGACGCCGGGCGTGCTTGCGGTGTTCAAGCACCTGGACGGCACGGTCGACGCGATTCGCGAATTGAAGAGCACGGGCCACCGCGACTTCACGGTCTACTCGCCGCTCGCGCGCCACGAGCTCGAGATCGCGCTGGCCCAGCCCGTGAGCCCCGTACGCGCCTTCACGCTGGTCGGCGGCATCGCGGGATGTTCCATCGGCGCGTGGATCGCGCTGTACATGTCGTATGATTGGCCGATCGTGGTCGGGGGGAAGACGATCGGCTCGATCCCGCCCTACGTCGTGATCATGTTCGAGATGACCGTGCTGTTCGGCGCCCTGACCACGCTGCTGGGCGTGTTGTTCAACATCCTGCTTTCGGTCAGGCAGCGGGGGCGGATCGCCTGGGACCCGCGATTCACCAATGATCGGTTCGGAATTTTCGTACCGGCGAGCGGCACCCAGGTCACTCGTGTCGAATCGCTGTTGAAGGAGTGCGGTGCGGAAGAGGTCCGGCATGCGTAACGGGCGGTTCGCCCTCGTGGCGTGCGGCGCACTGCTCGTGGGAGCGGCCTGCCAGCCGGAGGACGCGATCCACAAGGTCAGCTGGTTCAACGCGATGGTGCATCAACGCAGCATTCGCCCCTACGCGATGCCACGCGATCCCGTCGAGGGCACGGTGCCCATCACCGGCGTGTTTCCGGACGGGGATCTCGCGACGGCCGACCACCTAGTCAATCCGCGCACCCGCACGTCCGAGTCGGTCAATCGCGGCAAGCTTTTGTACGAGACCTATTGTCTGGTGTGTCACGGCGCGAGCGGGCGCGGCGACGGGCCGATCTCCTCCGCCTCCGGAGGACCGTTCTTCGGCGTCCGCTCCGTCGTGACCGACACCGTCGCGAAGAAAACCGACGGCTACATCTACGGGGTGATCGTGAACGCGCCGATGATGGGACGTGGCCTGATGCCGCATTACGGGGACAAGGTGCGAGGGCTAGATCGCTGGGATCTCGTCAACTATATCCGCACGCTGCAGGCGATGACGCGCCAACCGTCCGCGCAGGGCGGCGAGGGAGCGGCCCAATGACGACCACCACGGCGGCCGCGACCCGCGCGCAGCTCGCGGAAACAGCCCGCAAGGCTCCCGTGCGGACCATCGCGCTGGTCGGCGCCGCGGCGGCGATCGTGGGCGCGCTGGCGTTCGTTTGGTCGTTGAGCGGCGGGAATGCGGCGCGGGCCTGGCAATCCTACCACTTCAACTTCGTTCACTGGATCGTGATCGCGCAGGCCATGGTGATCTTCGCGGGCAGTCAGAAGCTCGCCAAGGGCCACTGGTCGGGACTCATCATCCGGTTTGCCGAAGCGTCCGTCGGCTTTCTGTTCGTGGCCCTGGTGCTGTTTCTCGGGCTGTTCGTGGGCCGCGAATATCTCTTCGGCTGGCTCCATGACACCCCGCGCCCCGACCTGGGCGGTTGGTTCACGACGAAATTCTTTTTCGTCCGCAACGAGCTGATCCTCGCCATCCTGGCGGTGCTGTCGTGGCGGTTCGTCAAGCGCGACCTCGCTCCTGACATTCAGGAGCTGGCCGAACGCCGTCCCGTCGACATCGACGCGGAAGAAAAAGGACGCATCAGCCGCGACGCCGCGATCATGACGATCGCCTATGCGTTCGGCTATACCATGCTCGGCTTCGACCTCGTCACCTCGCTGCATCATCGCTGGATGAGCAACCTGTACGGCGCGTTCTACTTCATGGGGGGCTTCCTCGGGGCGCTTGGCACGCTGGCCATCCTGTCGCTCACGCTGCGCCGTGCGATGGGACTCGAGAACCTCTACTCCGGACGCCAGATCCACGATCTCGGGAAGCTCGTGTTCGGCTTCACCGTGTTCTGGGCCTATCTCCTGTGGGCGCAGTTCCTGGTGATCTGGTACGGCAACATGCCGGAAGAGACCTACTTCATCTGGTACCGGCTGTGGGGTGCATGGCGTCCCTTCGGCGCGGCGGTGTTCATCCTCGTGTTCGTCGTGCCCTTCCTCGGGCTGCTCGGCGTCAAACCCAAGCGCTATCCGCCAACGTTCATCGGGTTCGCGCTCGTCAGCGTCACCGGGCTCTGGCTCGAGCGCTACCTCGAGATCGTGCCATCGATCAACGGCGGCGCGGGCCCTGCCATCGGTGTTCCCGAGATCGGGACGACGCTGCTGTTTCTCGGACTGTTCCTGCTCTCCTGGGCCTGGTTCGCGTCGAGATATCCGATTATCTCACCGAGATTGGCGGCGGATACCCTGAGCCGGGAACACTAACAAACGCGGAACGCGGAACTTGGAACGCGGAACATCAATACAAGGTTCGATGACTTTGCACTGATGCTCCGCGTTCCGTCTTCCGCGTTCCGCCTTTATGCCTCACCGCACTTTCTCCAGTAACCGTTCCAGCGAGTCGCTTCCCACCGGGCCTTCGATTTCGACGCGCGTGGTGCCGACGTAACGCGCCAGGCGTTCCCGGGATGCATTGGCCGGTTCATCGGAACGCGCTGCGACCTCGGGTGCCCCCCCAGCCGCGGCGCGGGGCGCAGCGGCCCGCTCGGCGGGGCGTGCGCCTTGAGCCACGAGACCCGGTGGGTACTCGTACAGTCGAATGACCGTTCCGCCCTCGAGTTGTTGTTCCACGACCGTGGCCTCTCCGCTGGCGTAGGTTCGCAGCACGGGCAATCCGGGGACCTGCGCGGGTGCTCGCGCAGCCATATCGGCGTTCATCGCGGCAGCGGCGCCCGGCG
The DNA here is from genome assembly GCA_035517615.1 of Gemmatimonadales bacterium. Lineage (GTDB taxonomy): Bacteria > Gemmatimonadota > Gemmatimonadetes > Gemmatimonadales > GWC2-71-9 > AG25. The sequence continues at coordinate 92 of DATIYM010000026.1, read as the reverse complement.
GTTCGGGACTCACGCTCGGTGCCGCGGCTCGGGGGGGGGGCGCCGCAGCACGGAGCTCGTCGCGGTTCGGCTGACTCCGGGGTGGCGCCGCA
>DATIYM010000025.1:0-10730 GCA_035517615.1 Gemmatimonadales bacterium | reverse complement strand
GCCGCAGGTGGTGACGCGGGTGCGGGCTTGCTCACCGGCGCCGGGGCAGCCGCAGGTGGTGACGCAGGTACGGGCTTGCTGGCGGAGGCGGCCGCGGCACCAACTGCTGCCGCTCCCACTACCGCTCCCGCCGCGGCCGCGGGTGCTGCCTTGCCGCTCGGCGCAGGTGCGCGCGCCGTATCGACCGGTGTCTTCTGTGCCGCAGTGCGGTCTGCTGCGGCAGCCGGAACAGCCACCGCGGCGGCTGCGGCCGCCGCGGCTGGGGCCGGCGCGGGCGCGACCGCGCTCGGCGGCCTCATGGTGTCGGCCGCCGGCCCATACACCTGGTGCAACACCGAATTCCACAATGAGTCATCGGCGGCACTGTCGGCGCGTTGCAGCGAATCGAGCCCGTGTGGCGCACGCGGGTGTTGCGCCCGCAGCGGGCTCGCCAGAACGAGCAGTGCGACTACGATGATCTTAGCTGAACACACAACGCTGCTCCACTTGGGATTTAGAGAGTATGCCGCCAGATATGCCATTAGGATAGGGCAGCCTGTTCGGTGTTCCCATCCTTCGGCACGGGGTGGGGAAACAGCACACAGAGCCGATCTTCGAACTTCGTGACATCATCGAGACGCGGTTTCTCACGGCTTTCCAGAAGTTTGGCGTCTCTTGGACCGTCATCAGACGCGTTGCTGGACGCGGCGCCTCGCCATGCGGCCCAAGGCCGTCTGTTACGGCGTCCTCGGCACAGACTCACGGGTGCGTTTGCGATCCCGTTTACCGAGCACCGCGTGCACGACAAGGCCCGCCGTCGCCGCGAGGCCGACCGCCCAGTGGATGATGCTGATCCAGGGCCGCGTTGTCTCGTCGCCGACGTAATACAAGCCGTACCCGGTCAACGCCAGCAGCGATACGACGACGATCATGAACATCCCCGTGCGGTGGTTCATCCGCCGGCGCCATCCGCGCACCGCGTGCCCCGGCAAGAGCGCCCCGAACGCCGTGAGAAATCCGATCAGCGCGGCCCCATGGAGCCGCATCCACCACGGCTCCGCCGGACTGGGCGCGTCTGCGAATTCGCCGTGGTGCGGCAGCACGTAGTGCGACAGCAACCAGCCGACCCCGGACACGACGAGGAGGCCGCCCATGACGTAGAGCCAGCGTTCATGACGCCGCGACAGTCGCACGGCGGGCCGGTTCACCACGTTCGTTACGCGGTCAGCGGGGGCTCGAGCCAGGACCGGCCGCACACACCGACGCGGCTCCGACCGATGACGATCGCCTGAGCCCCCAGGCGCTCGAGCAAGCCGGGACAGCGCTCAGGCGCGAGGCGCACGATCTTGGTGAGCGCGTCGGCGGTCATGCAGTCTGCGGCGACGACGCTGATGCTCCGGCCCCAGCGCACGCAGGCTGCGCGATGCGGATCGACGAGTGCATCGACCTGTCGCCCAGCGACCACGCGGCGACTGAAATACCCGGCCGATGTCGCGACCGCGCCATTCCACAACGATCCCAGAGACAACAGTGTCCCGGGGTCCCGCGGCGCCCGGACCCGAACGGCATGAGGTCGACCGAAGCAACGGAGGTCGCCGCCCGCGTTCACCACACCGCTCGCCACGCCGTGAGCGCGAAGCTCGGCGACGGCACGGTCCACCGCATAGCCCTTCGCAATGCCGCCAAGATCGATCCACCCCTTCGCCCGCCACCGCACCTGCGCGCGGGGCAAGAGTTCGAGGTCGCAATAGGTGGCCGGGCGCGGCGTCGTGGTACCGCAGTCGGGAAGAAAACCGCTCTCGACGAGGACGGGCGCGCTCGCGATGTCGAATACGCCTCGCGATGCCGCCCCCAGGGCATGGGCGGCGCGGAGCACGGCGTAGGTCTCGCGGTCGACCGTGACCACACTTCCCGCTGGCGCCGCGTTGATGCGCGCCACATCGCTCGCTGCGTCATGGAAACTCATCAGCCGGTGCACCCGCTCGACCGCGGTGAAAGCGGATTTGATGGAGTGCTCGAGGAGCGCGCGCGGGCCCGTCGCGCGAATCGCGACGAACGTTCCGAGGATCGGCCGCATGCGCTGCGCGGTGGAGTCTTTACTTGAGAACGAGCGCATAGGTGGCCAGGACCCGACGCACACCCTCGGTAACGTGCTTGCACGACAGCGTGGCGCCGCTGATGAGGTGAATGTCATGATTCAGCTTCAACGGATCGGCAGCGGTTTTGCCCACGAACTGCGCCCGCCAATCTGCGTTGCGCACCTGGTAGCCGTACGTCTCGCGGTAGTCGAGAATTTCGATGTCCTTGACCCCGCCCGCGGCATCGATGCCGACCGCGTAGGTGATGAACTCGTGCTTGCCGATCACTTGATCGATTACCAGCCAGCCACCGCCTTCGACTTTCCACGCCTTGACGTCGCGGTTCCGAACGCGTGCGTCGGACGCGTGCTCGATCGCATCGGCCTGGGCGTCGCTGAGCGTCACAAAGGCGGGCGTCAGCTTTTTGCCGGGGAAAATGAGCTGCTGCGCTTGCCCCTCGAACTCCTGCGCCTGAACGACCGCGACCGGCACCGCGGTCCCCGTGGCGGCCGACACGACCGCGAACGGCGCCCAAATCCAGCGCGACCGAGTCACGGATAGAACCCCACTCGCAGCCGCACTCGGTAGCGTTCGAAGTCGTTGTCGTATACCCGGTCATCGACCACCGCCCCGGGGAGCGTCGCCTCGTGGACCGTCGCCCACGGCAGCTGCTCCAGAAAGACGATGGCGGCGAAGAACGTTTTGCCGCCGTAGTGGAAACTCGGCCCCACGTAATAGCCGCTGTTGGTCCATTCGGTGAAGTCGTAGCTGTTGTACTCGCGCTCGTTCAGAAACTCGAGCCCCGCCCACCAGTTGCGGTGAAACCGATACGTCACCCCGAAATAGGCGTTGACGTCCGTTTCTTCTTGCCAGCTCGGCGTCTCCGCTTCGGGACTGAAGTACCGCAATTCGGGGGCGTACGTGAAGTTGAATGCGAACGTCAGCAGATCATCGAGGAAGTTCTTCTGTAGAATGAGCTTCGTCTCCGATTCGAAGAACTGCGGCCCGCCGGTCAGATCCTCGTACAGCGCCAGTCCGAAGGGATCGGTATAGGGGCTGAGAATCGTGTACGTCAGCTCGCCGGAGACGCCGACGAATCGCGTCGCCGAATAGTGGGCGTCAGGATCCGGATGATCATAGGAGAACGGCTCGGCGGGAGTGGTTGCCCCGAGTGGGCCGTTGTGGTACGCCTGATTCCAGGAATAGTTGAGCTCCAGCGCGGCTTGGAGTCTGCTCGTGAGGCCGTATTCGATTTCGGTTCGGAAGTCGAGGCCGTCAAAGTAGCCCGCGATTTTTTCGTGCCGCCACGTCACCGCTTGCTGGATCTCCCGCGCCCCTTTGGGCAGCAGGTCGGTGGTGATCACATAGCCGAACGCGCTCTCCTGAGCCGCGAGAGCGCGCGCCCCCCAGGAGGTCAGGCCCGCGACACACCCGATGCCAAGAGCGATGAGTCCTCGGGAACGCCGGAACGCCTGGGTTCTCATGCGACGCTCACGGTTGATTTCGAAATGAAAGAGAGTCTGTCGTAATTCGGCGCAGACACGTTCGCTCCCATTAATAAATTATGAGTTCTATTGTCGGGATTGTTGCTTCGGAACGTATCCGGCCAAATTCACACGGTCAAGGCGGGGGTTCCCTTCAGCGCGCCGCTCGCTACACCGTCAGATAGTCGCATGGCACCCCCGGCGCGGACGAGAACGCGCTCTCGCCGAACCGAGCAGCGCCATGGCAGTGAGGATCGAGAGAGACGATCGAGTCATGATAGGAGTATGCAGCCAAACGTGCGCGCGGGGTAAGCGCGCTAATCGTCGGTCAGTCGGCCACGACTTCCCGACTCCCCGCACCGATGCCGCGACGCAACAGCAGCGCGAGCGGCAATCCCACCACGAACAACGCGGCCGCCAGGGCAAACACGTGATTGTACGCCAGCACTCCGGCCTGACGCGTGATGATCCGGTCCAAGAGACCCAACGCCTGCTGGTGCGCGGTCAGGGCATCCGCGCCACGGCTCATATATGAATGGGCCACCCGATCGAGCCAGGGCATGGCCACGCGCGAGGCGCCGGCGTCTTCCGCGAGGATCTCACGATACCGCACCGTGGCGCTGCTCAAGGTGGTCGCGGCCACCGCGATCCCGATGCTCCCCATGACCTGTCGCACCACGTTGTACAGACCCGTTGCCGCCGTCATGCGCGGCTTGGGAATGGTCGAGAGCGCGGCGGTACTGAGCGCCACGAAGATGAGGCTGAACCCCACGCCCTGCCACACCTGCGGCCAGAACAGGTCCCAGTAGCCCACGTCGGACGTAAGGCGCGACATCGCGTAGAATCCCCACCCCGCCACGAACAGCCCGCTGCCGACCAGCGCCCTCGGCCCGAGCCGATTGTAAAACCGCCCGCCGATCGGCATCAGCACGGCCATCGCGAGGCTGCGAGGCATCATCACGATGCCCGACTGCATGGCGCTGTAGCCCAGCAGGGTCTGCAGAAACACCGGGAGGAGAAACAGGCTGCCGTTCAGCGCCATGCCCAGCACGCCGCCCAGCGCAGTGGCCGAGCTGAACGACACGTTCTGCAAGATCCTCAAGTTCACGGCCGGGTGCTCGGTTTCGAGCTCGCGCCACACAAACAGGACGAGGGCGCACGCGGCGATCGCCGCGAGCCGCACGATGAACCCCGACTCCCACCAGTTGTGGCGTTGGCCTTCCTCGAGCATCAATTGCAGCGCGCCGAGCCCCGTGACGAGAAACCCGAGGCCGAGCCAATCGACGGTGCCGTGCTCGCGCACCAGATACGGCGGATCTTCGATGAAGCGCGACACGAGCACCACGCTCAACAATCCGATCGGCACGTTGATGTAGAAGATCCAGGGCCAGGAATACTGATCGGTGATCCAGCCGCCGAGCGTGGGGCCGAAGGCGGGTGCGAGCACCGCGCCGAAGCCGTACAGACCCATGGCCATGCCCTGCTCTTCCGGCGGAAAGCTTTCCCGCAGGATGGCCTGCGACACCGTGAGCAGCACACCGCCCCCGACACCCTGCAGGATGCGCACCGCGATCATGGCGTTGAGATCGCGCGCCAGGCCGCACGCCATCGATGCAGCCGTGAAAAGCAGCACACTCGCCGTGTAGAATCGCTTGCGGCCGAACCGCGCGGCCAGGAGGCCCGTGATGGGCATGATGATGACCTGGGCCAGGATGTAGGCGGTGACGACCCAGGTGATCTCCTCCAGCGTGGCGCCGAACGACCCCGACATGTCGGGCAGCGCGACGTTGACGATGCTGGAATCGAGCACCGCCATGATGGTCCCCGTGAGCACCGTTCCGGCGATGATCCACTTCCGGTGCACTGCTCGCGCATCCATAGTTAGGGAATCTAACTATCTTCCGGGAGTCATATTTCGGGATGAGACGGAAACGCGTCACCCCGTCGCCGCGGGACGTCGCCGAGGTCGTGCTCGATTTCGCCATGTCCGTGATCCGGGTGGTACGCCCGGAGGTGCAGCGCGCCGGGCCGCGCCAGCTGTCGCTGTCGCAGCTCCGCACGCTCGCGTTCCTGGAAGCGAACCCGCGCGCGCCGCTCTCCGCGGCCGCGGACGCCGTGGGGACCACGCTCCCGAGCATGTCGGCGCTGGCGGTGGGGCTCGTCGAGCGCGGGCTCGTGACCCGAGTGCCGTCCGCCGACGACCGGCGCCGGCTCGAGCTGCGCCTGAGCACATCGGGCGCCGCGGCGTTACGGGCCGCCCGGCGAGCGGCCCGGGCGGCCGTGCGGACACGCATCGGCCCGCTCTCGGCGCGCGAGCGCACGCAGCTCGTGCGCGCCCTCGCCCGGATGCAGTTCGACCGATCGAGCAAGGAGACCTGGTGAGCGACGCGCTGCTGGTGATGGACGTGCAGCTGGGTGTGATGTCCCGCTACCCCGCGGCCGAGCGAATGCTCGACGGCGTGACCCGCGCGCTCGAGGCGGCCCGCCAGCGGCAGCTCGCCGTGATCTTCGTGCGGCTCGCGTTCCGGCCCGGCTACCCTGAGGTGAGCGCGTCGAATCGGACGCTGAGCACGCTCACGCAGCGCCCGGGCGGCGACATGTTCACCGCCGGCGGCCCGACCACCGAGCTGCATCCGGCGCTGGGCGCACGATCCGACGAGCCCGTGGTCGTGAAGAAGCGCTACAGCGCGTTCACCGGCTCGGACCTGGAGGTGCTGCTCCGGTCGCGCGGGATCACTCGGCTCGTGCTCGCGGGGATCTCGACCAGCGGCGTGGTGCTCTCGACGCTGCGCGAAGCGGCGGACCGCGACTATCAACTCGTGGTTCTCAAGGACGCGTGCTGGGACGGCGACGAGGAAGTGCACCGCGTGCTGACCGAAAAAATCTTCCCGCGTCAGGCCGAGGTCGTGACCGTGGCGCAGTGGATCGAGCGTCTCTAGGTCGAGCCGGCCGACACGGTATGCAGCAGGGCTGAGAGACTGGCCGCGGCGTTGCCCCAGCGATGCGAGCGCAATACCTGCTCACGCATGGCGAGGCCGAGCCGGCGGCGACGCTCGGCGTGCCGCAACAGGTCCACCACGATGCGCTCGAGTCCTCGAATATCCCGCGCGACCAGCTCGCGAGCGTCGGGCGGGAGCGTCAGGCCGTTCGTGGCAAGCGCCGTCATCGCCACCGGGCGCCCCGCGGCCCACGCTTCGAGCACCTTGTTCTTGATGCCCGACCCGCACACCATCGGCGCCACGAGCACCCACGCTTCGCGCAGCACGCGGTACATGTCGGGCACGTCGGGGCGCAGCTCGACTCCCGCGAGACCAGCGAGGGCGTGCACCCGGGGCAGCGGCCGTCGTCCGGCGATCACGAACCGGGCTTCGGGAACGGCCGCGCGGATTTGCGGCCAGACAGTCTCCGCGAACTGGCACACCGCGTCCACGTTGGGCGCGTAATCGAGCACGCCCGTGAACGCAACCGTAGGAATCGGACCCTCGGCGCTCACCGCATCCTCCGCCAGGACCTCGGGTGGCGCCGCGACCCCATTGGGAATGGTGTGAATCGTGTCGCGGCGCGCCAGACGACGCAGCGCCCGGGCGTCGTCCTCTCCCACCACGACGGTCGCAGACAGCCCGCGCACCACGCGACGCTCGTAGACCGCCTGCGCGCGCAGCGTGCTCCAGGCGGACAGCCATTCCCGTTTGGTGCGCGCATGATGACGGCTGCGCCACGCCGCCAGAGCCAGACAGTCGATGCGGTCCGCGACGCTGGGCGGGAACCGGCGCGTGAAGCCGAGGAACTCGGCACCGTGCCACAGGAGCGCCGCCTGTGGCTGCCACACGGCTATGGCCGCGTCAGCAGCATCCTCGAGTGGACGCGTCTCGAACTGCGAAGGGAGTGAGGACCAGCACCCGGCGAACGAAACGGGCTGATACGCGCGCAGCCGGCTGTGCAGCGCGTCGGGCAACAGCGCCGGCGGAGCGAGCAGCACGACGCGCCACTGATCCACGAGCTCGCGCAGCAGATGATACACCCTGATGGCATAGCCACTGATGAGCGGCCAGGGTGGTGCGGTCGCGACCGCCAGCAGAACGGGCTTAGCCATGTCGCGCGCCTGATCTCATGCGATGGAACAGCTCGCGGATCCACGCCCGATCGGACGCCGGCACGAGACTGGTACGCCACACGAGCGTCGCGTACAGCGCGAGGGCGCTGGCCGGGCCGAGCGCGAGACGCCAGACGGGTGGCGCCAGGTGCACGAGCAGCCACGCGATGCCGGCGGAGGCTGCCGCCGCGGCGAACAGCCGCGCCAGATGACTCCACGGAAGGAAGCGCACCAGCCGCAATTCCAGGCGCGCCGCGTTGCGCCACGAGGCGATGAGCGAGAACGTCGCGACTCCGGCGACCAGGCTCGCCACCGCCCCGGCCGTGCCGAACGCATGCACCAGCGGCACGAGCGTGATCAGCGCCACGGCAAGTGACGCGAGATCGGCGCCGACCATGAGCCGCACATCCCCGGTCGCGCGGAGCAGCGGCGAGGCAAGCAGCACCTGCAGCGGCAGCAGCACAAGATTGATCCGGAACACCGCCGCCGCTCCGCCGTACGCCGGCCCGAACAGCACCGCGATCGCGTCGGGGGCGAACACCTCTCCGATCGCGAACACCGGGAACAGCAGCACGGCCAGGGCGGCGGCGGCCCGCTGCCAGGTGGCGCGCGCCGCGGCAACGTTCCCCGCGGAATGGTGTCCCGCGTTCTCGAGCACCACCACCTCCCCGATCGTCTGGGTCACGTGGTCGAGCACGGGAATCTGGATCAGGCCGATCGCGTACACGGCGAACTGGCCCGCGCTCATCGTGGCGCCCACGTAGAACGCGTGCACCCGGTCACGCAATAATCCCACGAGCGCCGCCGCGGCGAACGGCAGCGCGTACGCGAGCTGTTCCCGCAACAGGCCCCTCGCGGACACGGAGCGGCTCGCCCCGAAGCGCCACAGGAGATAGACCACGAGCGCCACGGTCTCGAGCAGCAACACGCCGCACGCCGCCATCACGACGATTCCGAGATCCTTCGTGAGCCAGGCGGCGAGCATGAGGACGATGGCGTACAGCGCGCCGAATCCGGTGACGAAGAGCGCCACGAGCCGCGAGCGCCGCTCCACGATCGCCGCCACGGGCAACAGCGCGGCGGGAATTGAAAGCGCGACGAAGATGGCGAGCCACGGGATATAGAGTGCGAGCGGGGCATGGAAGAAGCGCTGCAGCTCACCAGCAAAGAAGAAGAGCGCGCCGGCGCCAACGATCCCCAGCACGCCCAGCAACGCGGCCGACTGAACCAGCAGACGCTGCGCCTGATCGCCATGGCGCGGGACCAGATAGAACACGCTGGCGGGCAACCCGAACGACAACAGCGGCACGGCGGTGCCCGCAATCAGAAACAATTCCTTGTAGTAGCCGAACGTGGTCTGGTCGAATACGCGCACGAGCAGGAGCGGCACGGCGATTCCGACGACAGCGCCAACGGCGCGCGCGGCGGTGATCCACACCGAGAGCGCGCGACGCGACGTCTCCGGACGCAGCAGCTGCTGCCACACCGTGGTGGAGGGGGGCGCGGACGCTCGCGCAGTTCGAGCAGTTACATATGGCAACACGAACCGCTAAACCTACGGCTCGGGGCAACCCCTGCAACCTCCCTATTTGGGGGGAAGGTCGCGCGTCATTTCAATCATGGTGCGCCGGAACCCGGCGCGGGTGAACAAGCGTTGCGCCGCCTCGTTGCCGACCGCCGTCGACAGCACGAACTGGCGCGCCCCGCGCGACGCGAGCGCCGCGATCGTGGCGTCGAGCAGCAGGCGCCCGATCCCATGGCCACGCTCCGCCGGATCGACCACGATGTCGTACACAACGCCCGCCGGCCCGCGCAGCGACATGTAGTCCGTGCCTTCCACGCCCGCATACGTGTAGCCGATCACCCGATCATTGTGCTCGGCCACGAGCACGACGACGTGCGGCTCTTCGAGCTGCGAGCCGAGAAAGGAGGCGTAGGCGGGTTCCGTTCTCGGCGTGGGCGCGATGAAGCGCGCCGCGTCCAGCTCGTGGTGCATGCGAACCAGGAGCACGGCAAGCTTGCCAATGGTGGGAAGGTCGGACGCGGTGGCCGGCCGGATATGGTTCACGGTCTCTTCACACGTTCTTGATCGGTTCGTTACACCCATCGGATGGCGCGCGCGGGCGTGGCGCGCTTGGTTGTGACATTCCCCTGGTGGATTCCCCGCATGGCGCACCGCGTATCCGTAACGCGAATCGATCGTACCTGCCTGGCCGTGGAAGGCACGGCCACGTGGGACGGCCGGCAGCTGTCGGATTTTCGTTTTCTCGACGGGAATCCCATGCCGCTCCCAAGAGGCAGCCGGTTCGAGATCCACGTATACGAGCACGCGATGAGACGGCCGAGCAAAGACGAGCTGGACCGACAGTTCGGCGCTACGTGAGCGCAGGCTGTCTCAGCCTCGCCCCGCGCGGTGCGCAGCAACATAATCCCGCAGCACCCCGGCTTCGGTCTCGAGCTGCTCCAGCACCTGTTTTACGATATCGCCGACCGAGATCACGCCGATCGGCCGGCCATCCTCTTCGACGACCAGGTGGCGCTGGCGCTCGCTGGTCATGCGGCGCATCACGTCGTACAGACTCTCATCCACCTTGCAGGTGGCGGCGGGCCGCATGATCTCGCGCATGCGTACATCGAGCGCGTTCCACGACCGGCGCCCGACCGCGCGCACAATATCGCGCTCGGCCACGAAGCCCACGAGGCGGCCGCCGTTCACGACGACGGGAAGGCCGCCGATATTGTGCAACATCAACAGATGAACCGCTTGTTCGACGCTACCCTCAACATCGATGGTGATCAGGGTAGATGGCTTGCGCTCGAGCAGATCTTGGACACGCATGGTAGCACTCCAGTGCGACGAGTACGACGGCAGGACCTGTATTTCTGAAACCCATGCGGATGAGTAGGGTTCCCGGATCGGATCGGGCGCGAGGGAACGTGAAAAAAAGCACAAGGCGGCAAGCAAATGATGACACGCACACGCCTCGGATCGAGCATTCTAGCGCCCGTGCGCATGCAACACGCAGGTCCTTAGGTGCTCCAATAAAGAAAGGAAGAATGTGAAGCCGCTACGTTCACTGATCAGCGCGGGTCTCG
>DATIYM010000024.1:0-3321 GCA_035517615.1 Gemmatimonadales bacterium | reverse complement strand
GGGCCGGGACTGATCCTGTGGCATCCGAAGGGCGCGATGCTCCAGTTCCAGCTGCGCCGCTTCATCGAGGATGTGATCCTCGAGCGCGGCTACCAGCTGGTGTACACGCCGCACGTTACGCGGGAACAGCTGTTCCTGCGCTCCGGGCATCTGCCGCTGTACGCGGACAATCAGTTTCCCGCCATGGGCGCCGGGGAAGGCGAGGCGGAGAGCGTGCACTATCGGGTGAAACCGATGAACTGCCCGATGCACATCCTCATTTATGCCGCGCAGCAGCGCAGTTACCGCGATCTCCCGATTCGCCTGGCCGAGATCGCGAACGTGTATCGCAACGAACGGTCGGGAACGCTGCACGGCATGCTGCGGGTGCGCGGGCTCACGATGGACGACGCGCACGTGTTCCTGCGGCCCGACCAGATCGAGGACGAGATCTTCCAGCTGCTCGATATCGTCGATCTCGTGCTCGGCAAGACGTTCGGCTTGAGCTACCGACTCGATCTTGCGACCCGGCCCGAGAAGAAGCTGGGCGATGATGCCGCGTGGGATCAGGCCGAGCGGGCGCTCGAGGGCGCGCTCAAGCGGCGCGGGGCCACCTACCGGATCGATGCCGGCGGCGGCGCGTTCTACGGCCCGAAGATCGACATCAAGTTCAATGACGCGATCGGCCGTGAGTGGCAGGGCGCGACGATCCAGCTCGACTTCCAGCTTCCCGAGCGGTTCCAGCTCGAGTACACGGGCGAAGACAACCGCCCGCACCGGCCGGTGATGATCCACCGGGCGATCTACGGCACGCTCGAGCGGTTCACGGGTTTCCTGATCGAGCACTTTGCCGGCGCGTTTCCGCTGTGGCTCTCCCCGGAGCAGGTGCGGGTACTGCCGATTTCGGACACGCAGCTCGAGGCGGCCCGAAACGTGCACACGCGGCTTGTGGCGGCGGGCATCCGCTCACATCTGGACGAGCGCAACGAGACACTCAACTACAAGATCCGCGATGCCGAGCTGCACAAGGTGCCGTACATGGCGGTGGTGGGCGAACGCGAAGCCGCGAGCGGCAACGTGGCGGTGCGGGCCAGGGGAGCGGGGAAGAAACAAACGGTCATCGCGCTGGACGAGTTTTTGGGGAAGCTGAGGGAGGAAGTGACCGGGAAGGCATTGGAGGCCCTGATATAAGCAACGATCGCTCGGTCCCCGTAATCCTCTCTGCGGTCCGTACTCCGATTGGCCGTTATCTCGGTACGCTCGTCGGCATCAGCGCGCCACGGCTCGGCGCCGTCGTCGTTCGCGATGCGGTGAAGCGCGCCGGCATCGCACCCGACACAATCGACGAAGTCATCATGGGGAACGCGATTCAGGCTGGCCTGGGTCAGGCGCCCGCTCGGCAGGCGGCGATTCATGCCGAGCTTCCAGCGCTCATTCCCGCCGTGACGATCAACAAGGTGTGCGGTTCCGGGCTCAAGGCGGTGATGCTCGCGGCGCAGGCCATCAAGGCCGGCGACGCGCAGTGTGTCGTGGCCGGGGGCATGGAGTCCATGTCGAATGCGCCGCACTACGTGTACGGGATGCGGGCCGGCGTGCGCATTGGCAACTCGAGCCTCGTGGACGGCATGAATCACGACGGGCTGTGGGATTCGTTCGCGGGCGCGCACATGGGCAGCTTCGCCGATGAGACCGCCCGCCGCGCCGGAATTTCCCGCCCCGACCAGGACCAGTTCGCGCTCGACAGCCATCGCAAGGCGGTGGCGGCCATGGATGCCGGCCGCTTCAAGGCCGAGACGGTGCCCGTCGAGATCACGGGAAAGCAGGGCCCGACACTGTTCGCGCAGGACGAAGGCCCGCGGCGCGATACCAGCCTCGAAGCGCTCGCCAAGCTCAAGCCGGTGTTCGGGCCGGCGGGGACTGTCACCGCGGGGAATGCGCCGCCCGTGAACGACGGCGCGAGCGCGCTGGTCGTCGCATCGCTCGCGTACGCGAAAGCACACGGGCTCAAACCGTTGGCGCGCGTCCGCGCTTACGCGTCGGGTGGCGGTGAACCTCAGGACGTGTTCTTTGCGCCGATCAATGCGGTGCACAATCTGCTCGCCAAAGACGGGACGAAGATCGGCGACTACGAGCTGATCGAGGCGAACGAAGCGTTCGCGGTACAGATGCTGGTTGATGGCCGGGCACTGGGCTGGGATTGGGACCGCGTCAACGTGAACGGCGGCGCCATTGCGCTGGGCCATCCGATCGGCGCGTCGGGAGCGCGCGTGCTGACGACGCTCGTGTACGCGATGAAGGATAGAGGCAAATCGACTGGGCTCGCGACGCTGTGCCTGGGGGGCGGGAATGCCGTCGCGCTCGCCGTCGAGGCGATGTGAGGGCCCGTGCCGTGGCCGTCTCGAGCGCGCTCATCCTGCTGTATGCGCTCGTGGGGAGCGGCATCGCCTACCTGCTCACCAAAGCCGCGCGGTCGCTGCTCGCTACTCCCCCGCATCTCGTCGTGACGCCGCGGTATCTCTTCACCGCATCAATCCTGCTTCTCGTCGCATTCGCGCTCGCGACCTGGGTCGTCGGCGTGAGACTCGCACATTGGTCGTGGGCCGATTTGGGCTGGAAGCCGCGGCGCGGGTTTCTGCGTGAAGGCGGGCGCGGTGTGATGCTCGGTGTCGGTGCCGCCGTGCTGGCGGTGCTGCTCACGCTCCTCGTGGCCGGCGCCACCATCGAATTCCGCCCGGCATGGTCCGAGGAGCTCCAGGCGGCGGGCCCGCTTGCCCTCGCGCTGCTCGCGGCCGCGCTGGTGGAAGAGCTGGTGTTTCGCGGGTTCCCACTGTGGCAGGCCACGTACTCGATGGGAGGAGCGCGCTGGCCCGCGATCCTGCTGTTATCGGGCGCGTTCGGCGCGGCGCATCTGTGGAACGACCACGCCACCGCGCTCGGAATCGTGAACATCATGCTGGCGGGGATCTGGCTTTCGCTCGCGTTTCTGTCGGCCGGCGGGATGGCGCTCGCGTGGGGCGTGCATTTCGGCTGGAACTTCGGCCTCGCGCTGCTCGACACGCCGGTGAGCGGCCTGGCGCTCGGGCTGCCGCTCGTGGCCTATCATGCCGGCACGCATCCCTGGCTTGACGGGGGAACGTTTGGGCCGGAAGGTGGGGTGATGGGCACGGTCGCGGTGGCGCTCGGGATCGCGGTGGTTCGGGTTGGGGAGGGCTCAGGGGGTGAGGACCCATGAGCCGCGTTGCCATCGTTGGGGCGGGGACCATGGGCAACGGCATCGCGCATGTGTTCGCCGCTCACGGCTGGGACACGCTGCTGCTCGATGTGTCCGCGCCGATCGTCGAG
>DATIYM010000023.1:0-114264 GCA_035517615.1 Gemmatimonadales bacterium | reverse complement strand
GGGCTACCGGCCGCAGTTCTACTTCCGGACGACGGACGTGACGGGGACGGTGGAGCTGCCGGCGGGGGTGGAGATGGTGATGCCGGGAGACAACACGAAGATGGCGATCGAGCTGATCACGCCGATCGCGATGGAAGAGGGGTTGCGGTTCGCGATTCGGGAAGGCGGGCGCACGGTCGGCGCGGGCGTCGTCACGAAGATTCACAAATAGAGGAATCATGGCCGGCAAGATTCGCATTCGCTTGAAGGCGTTCGACCACGCCCTGATTGATCAGGCCGCGGCCGATATCGTGCGCACCGCGGAAAAAACCGGCGCGCAGGTGTCGGGGCCCATTCCCCTGCCCACCAAACGGCAGCTGTGGACGGTGCTGCGCAGCCCGCACATCGACAAGAAGAGCCGGGAGCAGTTCGAGCTGAAAACGCACAAGCGCCTGATCGACATCCAGGACAGCCGGTCCCAGACGATCGACGCCCTGACCAAGCTGGACTTGCCGGCCGGCGTCGACGTCGAGATCAAGGTCGAATAGCGCGATGAATGGATTGATCGGCAGAAAGCTCGGGATGACGCGCGTGTTCGTGGAGGACACGCATGTGCCCGTCACGGTGCTCGAAGCGGGCCCCTGTCCCGTGGTGCAGGTGCGGGACGGCGAGGCGCAGCTCGGCTTCGATGCCCTGAAACCGAAGCGGACGCCCAAGGGCCTGCTGGGTCACGCGAAGAAAGCCAATCTCGAGACGGCGCCCCGCGTGCTCCGGACGTTCCAGACGACCGGTGAGGCACCCAAGCTCGGTGAAGCGGTGACCGTCGCGATCTTCAATCCCGGCGATCGCGTGAAGATCACGGGTGTCACGAAGGGCCGCGGATTCCAGGGCGTCGTGCATCGCCACCACTTCGGCGGCGGGCCACAGACCCACGGCAATACGCGGCACCGCAAGCCCGGTTCGATCGCGCCGGGAACCGATCCGTCGCGCATCATCAAGGGCAAACGCATGCCGGGGCACATGGGCGCCCGGAATTTCACGGAGCTCGGCATTATCGTCGTGAAAGTCGATCCGGAGCGGAACCTGCTGTTCGTGCGCGGCTCCGTGCCGGGTCCCATGAACGGGCTGCTCACCGTCCGGAAGCAGGGAGGGCCGAGCCGCCATGATTGACGCGCCGCATTTCTCCGCGACCGGCACGAAGAAGAAGGACGTCCGGCTTCCCGAAGCGCTGTTCGACGGCACGGTGAACCAGGACGCGATGCATCGCGCCGTCGTGACGTTCCTCGCCAATCAGCGCCAGGGCACGGCGGCGACCAAGACTCGCCGCTACGTCACGGGCGGCAACCAGAAGCCGTGGCGCCAGAAGGGAACGGGCCGGGCGCGCCAGGGATCGACCCGCGCGCCGCACTGGCGGCACGGCGGCATCGTGTTCGGCCCGCAGCCGCGTGACTACCGGCTCGGGATTCCCAAGAAGATCCGCCAGCTCGCCCGGAAATCCGCCCTCAATGCCCGCGCGCGTGAAGGCGCGCTGTACGTCGTGGACGAGCTCAGCTTCGAGAAGCCGAAGACGAAGCTGCTCGCGGAGCTGCTCGGCAAGCTCGGCGTGCCCGACCGCAAGGTGCTGGTGCTCACCGCGGATAGCGGCGAGCGGGGGCAGACCGTGTACCTCTCGGGACGGAATCTCCCGAACGTGCACGTGATGCGTTTCGCCGACGTGACTGCGTATGAAGTGCTCTGGTCCGACGCGGTGGTCGTGGAGCTGCTCGCGCTGGGCGTCGGCAAGAAGGAGGAGGCGGAGAATGCCTGAGCTCTACGAAACCATTCTCGCGCCGGTGGTCACGGAGAAAAGCTCGGCGTCGTATCAGGCGAGAAAAGAATACGCGTTCCGCGTCCATCTCGAGGCGACCAAACCGCAGATCAAGGCGGCGATCGAGACGCTGTTCAAGGTGGACGTGACCGCGGTCCGGACCCATGTGATGCGGTCCAAGCGGCGCACCTACGGGCGCTATCATGGCCGCCGCTCGCCATGGAAAAAAGCGATTGTGACGCTCAAAGTGGGCGATACGATCGACATCTTCGAGGGCTGAGATGGGCATTCGGCAATTTCGGCCGGTCACGGCCGCGACGCGGTTCCGCTCGGTGGCCGATTTCGCGGAGGTCACGCGAACCACTCCCGAGAAGTCGCTGCTCGAGCCGCTGCCGCGCACCGGCGGCCGCAACAACAAGGGGCACGTCACCACACGGCATCAGGGTGGCGGGCACAAGCGCCAGTACCGGCGCATCGATTTCCGCCGCGAGAAGTACGGCATTCCGGCGCGCGTCGCGTCCGTCGAATACGATCCCAACCGCACGGCGCGCATCGCGCTGGTGCATTACGCGGATGGCGAGAAGCGCTATGTCCTCGCGCCGCGCGGCCTCGGTGTGGGCGATACGATCGTCTCGGGCCCGGGATCCGATATCCGCGTCGGCAACGCGATGCCGCTGTTCGAAATCCCGCTCGGCACGACGGTCCATAACGTCGAGCTCAAGATCGGCCGCGGCGGCCAGCTTGGTCGATCGGCCGGCACCGGAATCCAGGTCGTCGCGAAAGAAGGCAACTACGTCACCCTGCGGCTGCGCTCCACCGAGATGCGCATGGTGCGCGGCGAGTGCCTCGCCACGATCGGCGAGGTCTCGAACGCCGAGCACGAGCTGCTCCGCGTGGGAAAGGCCGGCAAGACTCGCTGGCTCGGCCGGCGTCCCAAGGTTCGCGGCGTGGCGATGAACCCGGTCGACCACCCGCTGGGCGGCGGCGAAGGCAAATCGTCCGGCGGCCGTCCCCCGACGTCTCCCTGGGGCAAGGTCGAAGGCAAGAAGACCCGGCATCGCAAGAAGGCGTCGACCAGGCTGATCGTTCGCGGACGGCGGAGAGGAAAGGCGACCCAATAATGGGCAGAAGCGTCAAGAAGGGTCCGTATGTCGAGCCGTCGTTGCTCGACAAGATCAGGATTCTGAACTCGAAGAACGAGAAGCGGGTCTTCAAGACCTGGTCGCGGCGCAGTACCATCACGCCCGACTTCGTCGGACACACGCTTGCGGTCCATAACGGGAACAAGTTCATCCCCGTCTACATCACCGAGAACATGGTAGGGCACAAGCTCGGGGAGTTCGCGGCCACGCGCCTGTTCCGCGGGCACTCGGCGAAGGGCTCGGCCGCGGAGCGCGAAGCCGCCGAAGCCGAGGCCCCGGGAGCGTAAGCGATGGAAGCTCGGGCGATTCAGCGGACGGTACGCCAGTCGTCGCGCAAGATGCGCCTCGTGATCGATCAGATCCGCGGCCGCGGCGTGCCGGAGGCATACGCGCTGCTCAAGTTTTCGAAGAAGCTCGCGGCCAAGCAGATCCACAAGGTGCTCAGGTCCGCGGTGGCCAATGCCGAGCAGCGGGCGCAGCGGTTGAACGAGGCGCTCGACGTCGACCGGCTGCGCGTGAAATACGCGGTCGTGAACGAGGGATCGACGCTCAAGCGGTTCACGCCCGCGGCCATGGGGCGCGCCACGCCGATTCTCAAGCGCACGAGCCACATCGAGATCCACGTGGCCTCGGACACGCCCGGTCCCGAGCGCCCTGCCGCCGCGAAGGCCGCGACGGGAGAGGCCGAAGCCAAGCCGCGCGGCAGGAAGCGCCCGGCGGCCAAGGCCGCGGCGAAAACGCCGAAGGCCAAACCGGTCCGAGCGAAGGCGTCCGGAAGCAAGAAAAAGAAAGGAAGCAAGTAACCGTGGGTCAGAAAACACACCCGTACGGGTTCCGGCTCGGGATCGTGAAGCAATGGCGCTCGCGCTATTACGCGCGGCGCAATTTCCCCGAGCTCCTGAAGGAAGACGAGCTCGTCCGGAAGTACCTGAAAACGCGGCTCGCGCACGCGGCGATCGCCGACATCCACATCGAGCGCAAGCCGGGCAAGGTGACTGTCACCGTTCATACGGGGCGCCCCGGGGTGGTAATCGGCAAGCGCGGCGCGGAAGTCGACAAGCTGCGCGACGAGCTGACCCAGCTCACGGGCAAGGAAGTGGGCATCAACGTCGAGGAGATCAAGCGGCCCGAGCTCGATGCCCAGCTCGTGGCCGACTCGGTGGCGCACCAGCTCACCCAGCGCATTTCATTCCGCCGCGCCATGAAGCGCGCGGTGCAAAGCGCCATGCGGATGGGCGCGCAGGGGATCAAAATCAAAACCGCGGGACGGCTGGGCGGCGCGGAGATCGCGCGGACTGAAGGCTATCACGAGGGGCGCGTGCCGCTGCACACGCTGCGCGCCGACGTGGATTATGCGCTCTCGACCGCCAAGACGACCTACGGCACGATCGGCGTGAAGGTCTGGATTTTCAAAGGCGAGCGCACCGAGGAGATTCAGGGGCGCACGTACTCGACCGGGACCTGACCGATGCTCGCGCCCAAGAGAGTCAAGTTTCGCAAGCGGTTCAAGGGCCGCACCAACGGTATGGCCACGAGCGGCAACACCGTGGCGTTCGGGCACTACGGGTTGATGTCGCTCGACCCGGGATGGATCTCGAATCGGCAGATCGAAGCGGCACGCGTCGCGCTCACCCGCGAAATGAAGCGTGGCGGCAAAGTCTGGATCCGGCTGTTTCCCGACAAGCCGATCACAAAAAAGCCGGCCGAGACGCGGATGGGGAAAGGCAAAGGCAACCCCGAGGGGTGGGTTGCGGTGGTCAAGCCCGGGCGGATCATGTTCGAGCTCGAAGGCATCGAGGAGTCGCAGGCGCGCACCGCGCTCGACCTCGCGGCGGCCAAGCTGCCGGTGCGGACCAAGTTCGTGCGGCGAGAGGAGCGGTAACATGGCGAAGCTCAAACCGGATGCGCTGCGCGAGCTGAAAACGGACGAGCTCGAGCAGCGGCTTGCGGTGCTCGAGGAAGAGCGGTTCCGCCTCTCGTTCCGGCGTGGCACCGAGCCGGTGCCGAACCCGCTGCAATTTCGTTACATGCGCCGCGACATCGCCCGGATCAAGACCATCTTGCGGGAGAGAAAACAGGCATGAGGGGCAACCGGAAGGTGCGCACGGGTGTGGTCGTGAGCGACAAGCGCCAGAAGACGGTGTCGGTCGAGCTCACCCGCCGTTTCTCGCACGGGTTCTACGGCAAGCAGGTGGTTCGAACCAAATGGGTCGCCGCGCACGACGAGCACGGCGCCAAGGCGGGGGACACGGTTCGGATCATGGAAACACGGCCGCTCTCGAAGACCAAGCGGTGGCGTGTGGTGGAGATCGTCGAGCGGGCGCGTTGAGAGAGGGGACCGGAACGTGGTGCAGCAGGAATCGATTCTCAGAATCGCGGACAATTCGGGCGCCCGCCGGGCGCTCGTCATTCGCGTGCTGGGCGGCTCGAAACGCCGCTACGCGGGCCTGGGCGACGTGGTGGTCGTGACCATCAAGGACGCCATCCCGACGGGACAGGTCAAGAAGGGCGAGGTCGCCCGAGCGGTCATCGTGCGGACGGCGAAGGAGACCAAGCGCAAGGACGGCTCCTACATCCGGTTCGACGAGAACGCGGCCGTCCTGATTACCGACGCGGGGGAGCCGCGCGCGACCCGCATCTTCGGCCCGGTCGGCCGCGAGCTGCGCGAGAAGAAGTTCATGAAGATCGTGTCGCTCGCCCCGGAGGTGATCTGACATGCGCGTGCTCGTCTATCGCAAGAGCCGGAAACAGCGCGGCCGCGAGCCCGAGCGCCACAAGCTGCACGTCGCGAGGGGCGATACCGTCCGCGTGATCCGGGGGGAGCACCGGGGGCGCGAGGGCAAGGTGATGCGCGTCTATCCCAAGCAGTTCCGCGTCGAGGTCGAAGGGATCAGCGCGAAGAAGCACCGGCGCGCCACCACCGCGCAGGGCGAGAGCGGCATCATCGACATCCCCGCACCGATCGCGGCCTCGAACGTGATGCTGATCGACCCCAAGTCCGGCGAGCCCACACGGGTGCGGCGACGCCCCGACAAGGACGGTAAAGTCGAACGGGTGGCGGTGAAGTCGGGACAACCGATTCCGAGACTCAGATAAGACGTCAGATAAAGACGTCGAGAGGAAACGTCAAGGAGAGACGTAAGAAAAATGGCCGACAAGCAGGAGAAGCAGGAACAACGGGACAAGCAGCCGAAGCAGCCCGGCGCGGCTCCGGCCGAAGCTGAGGCTAAACCCAAGCAGCCCAAGCAGCAGAAACAGGGCGGCGAGGGGAAGGGCGGGGGCAAGCAGAAGGGCGGCAAGAAGCCCGACATCGAGCCCGCGGCCGAAGCGCCCGCCGTGCCGGCGGAGCCGGCGCCGCGCGCGCGGCTGCTCGAGCATTACGAGCAGCGGGTGCGTGGCAAGCTGCAGCAACAGTTCGGGTTCAAGAACCCGCACCAGATTCCCCGGCTCGTGAAGATCGTGCTCAACGTCGGGATGGGCGACGCGCCCAAGAATCCCAAGGGGCTCGAGACGGCGGTGTCCGAGCTCGCGGCCATCAGCGGCCAGCATCCGGTCGTGACGCGCGCCAAGAAGGCGATCGCGAACTTCAACCTGCGGGCCGGGGTGCCGATCGGCGCCGCCGTGACGCTGCGCGGGCCGCGCATGTACGAGTTTCTCGATCGGTTCATCAGCATCGCACTGCCGCGCATGCGTGACTTCCGCGGGTTGCCGACGAAGAGCTTCGATGGGCGGGGGAATTACACGCTCGGGATCAAGGAGCAGATGATTTTCCCCGAGATCGACTACGACAAGGTCGAGAAGATTCACGGCATGGATATCACCATCGTCACCACGGCGGGTCGGGACGACGCGGCGCTCGCGCTGCTGCGGGAGCTGGGCATGCCTTTCCGGGGCGAAACGCCCGTGGCCGCCGCGTAGGTTCGGGAGGAACTGAATGGCGAAGAAGTCCTGGATGGAAAAAGTGCGACGCACGCCGAAGTTCAAGGTGCGCGGGTACTACCGGTGTCAGCGCTGCGGCCGGAGCCGGGGAACGCTCCGGAAATTCGGGTTGTGCCGGATCTGCTTCCGCGAGCTCGCGCTGCGCGGCGAGATCCCCGGCGTGCGTAAGGCCAGCTGGTAAAGGACGGAATTCACGAGATGAGTGTTACCGATCCCGTTGCCGATATGCTCACCCGCGTGCGCAACGCCTGCGAAGCGGGCCACCGCCGGGTTGACATGCCGGTCTCGAAGCTGAAGGTGGAGATCGCGCGAATCCTGCGCGACAACCACTACCTTCACGACTACAAAGTGCTGGACGACGGCCGGCAGGGGCTGCTGCGCCTGTACCTCAAGTATTACAAGGACGCGCCCGTCATTCGTGAGCTGCAGCGCGTGTCCGCTCCGGGACTCAGACGCTACGTCAAGGCGCGCGAGATCCCGCGCGTGAAGAACGGACTCGGGATGGCCATTCTCTCGACTCCGCGCGGCCTGATGACCGATCGCGAAGCGCGCACCGCGCGCGTGGGCGGCGAGCTGCTCGCCGTCATCTGGTAGGAGCAGAGCGCCATGTCACGAATCGGCAAACGACCGGTGCCCTTCCCCAAGGACGTGACGATCCAGGTGAACGGATCCCGCCTCACGGTGAAGGGCCCGAAAGGCGAAATCAGCCGCGACATCCACCGGGACCTGACCGTCGCGGTCGAAGACGGCACGGTGACCGTGCGCCGGCCCTCCGACGAGAGCCGGCACAAGGCATTGCACGGATTGACCCGGACCCTCGTGGCGAACATGGTCGAGGGTGTCACCAAAGGGTTCTCGAAATCGCTCGAGATCCAGGGCGTGGGATACAAGGCCGAACCGAAACCGTTCGGCGTGCAGCTCGTGGTGGGATTCTCGCATCCCGTCCCGTATCACGCGCCGGCGGGGATCAAAATTTCGGTGAACAACAACGTGCAGCTCAAGGTCGAGGGCGTCGATAAGGAGCTCGTGGGCCAGGTGGCCGCCGAGCTGCGCAACGTGCGCCCGCCGGAGCCGTACAAGGGCAAAGGAATCCGTTACATGGGCGAACAGGTGCGCCGCAAGGCCGGGAAGACCGCGCAGGCGGCGGCGAAGTAACCATGCGATCGCTCTATCGGCTCAGGACCCAGGACGATCACCGGCGACTCCGCCACCTCCGCGTCCGGAAGAAGATTTCCGGGACGCCCGAACGGCCGCGCCTCGTCGTGTTCCGATCCTCGAAGCACATGTATGCACAGCTCGTCGACGATGTCCGCGGCGTGACGCTGGTTGGCGGCTCCGATCGCTCCGAAGGCATCGCAACCGATGGCAAGGGAAAGACCGGGAAGAGTTTCAACCTCGGCCGGCTCGTCGCGGAAAGGGCCAAGGCGAAAGGCATCACGAAGGTGGTGTTCGATCGCGCCGGCTATCGCTATCACGGTCGCGTGAAGGCCGTGGCCGACGGCGCTCGCAAGGGCGGACTGGAGTTCTAATGGCTGACGATCAGGAAAAAGGCGCGTCTCAGGAGTCGGCGCCGCCGCAGAGTACGGCCGGAGCCGCGCCGCCGCCGCAGCGCCCCCGAGGCGGGGGCGGGGGTGGGGGTGGGGGTGGGGGTGGCGGCCGGCACGGTGGCGGGGGCGGCGGACGCGGACGCGGACGCGGCGGCGAACGCCGCGGTGACGGCGGCGAACGGCAGCGCGAGAGCGATGGGCTCGTCGAGAACGTCATCGCGATCAACCGCGTTGCCAAAGTCGTCAAAGGTGGGCGCCGGTTCGGGTTCAATGCGCTCGTCGCCGTGGGCGACGGGCAGGGCAAGGTGGGCATTGCGACCGGCAAGGCCAACGAAGTGAGCGAGGCCGTCCGGAAAGCCGTGGAAGCCGCCCGCCGCAAGATGGTCGAGGTTCCCCTCTCGGGCGGCACGATTCCGCATGAGATTATCGGTGAGCACGGTGCCGGCCGCGTGCTGCTCAAGCCGGCAGCGACTGGTACCGGCGTGATCGCGGGTGGGCCCGTCCGCGCGGTCCTCGAGTGCGTTGGCGTGCGTGACATCCTCACGAAGAGCCTCGGCTCGACCAACCCGCACAACATGGTCCGCGCGGCCATGAACGGATTGCAGCACCTGACAACCCCACGTCGCGTCGCACTCGAGCGGGGGATCGAAGTCGACGCGATCCCGTACAAGCCGCGCCAGGGAGCCGTCCGTGGCTAGAAACCCACCGACCAGGAAATACCGTAAGCGGAAACCGGGTCGCGATCGCGCGCTCCCGCCCGTGGGCAAGGGACAGCTGGAGATTCGTCAGGTGCGTTCGGGGATTGGTCGTCCGACGAGCGAATGCCGCACGCTCGAGGCACTGGGATTGAAGCACCATCAGGACAGCGTCGTGAAAGACGATCACCCGGCCCTGCGTGGCATGCTCTATCAGGTCCGCCATCTGATCGAGGTCACGCCGGCCAAGAAACGGGCCCGGGGGGGAGAGTAGCAGATGCCTGAACGCAAGTCGAAGCGGCCGGCCAAGCGCGCGGCGTCGCCGAAGCGCGCCAGGAAGCGCGCGTCCAAAGCGTCCGCCAAGAAGACCGCCTCACCCTCCGCGACGGTGCCGCAAACCGTCCAGCGGGTGACGTTGAGCAGCCTGCACGCGCCGGTCGGCTCGCATCGCAACCGCATTCGCAAGGGCCGCGGGCCGGGATCGGGTATCGGCAAGACCGCCGGACGCGGCGGCAAAGGCCAGACCGCCCGCAGTGGCGGCCAGACGCGTCCCGGTTTCGAGGGCGGCCAGATGCCCCTCATCCGCCGGATTCCGAAACGCGGTTTCACCAATCCGTTCAAGCAGCCGGCCCAGGTCGTGAACGTGCAGCAGCTCGAGAAATTGGCCGAGGGCGTGGAGGTCACTCCCGACACCCTGTTCGGTGCCGGGCTGGTGCGCCGTCCCGATCACCCGGTCAAGCTGCTTGGGATGGGTGAGGTCGGCCGCAAATTTCTCATCAAGAGCGTCGCGGTATCCGCCTCCGCCCGCGCAAAAATCGAGCAGGCGGGAGGCACGATCGAGGCTTAGCGGGTCATATGGCATTCCGACTTCCCAATGCGCTGAACGTCTTCAGGCTCCCGGAGGATCTCTGGGAGAAGTTTTCCGTCACATTCCTCTGTCTCGTCGTCTACCGGATCGGCGCGCATATCGCGACGCCGGGCGTGAACGTCCAGGCCCTCGCCGACTTTCTCCACAATCAGGGGCAGGGCACGCTGTTCAGCCTCTACGACCTTTTCGCCGGGGGCAATTTGTCGCGCGCGACGGTGTTCGCGCTCGGCATCATGCCTTACATCTCGGCGAGCATCGTGTTCCAGCTGGCGCAGCCCGTGTTTCCCACCGTCGACAAGATGCAGCGCGACGAAGAAGGCCGGAAAACGCTCACGCAGTGGACCCGGTATCTCACCGTGGTGCTGTGCGTGCTTCAGGCCATCGCGTTCGCCAAATTCACGGCGGGATTGCCCGGAGCGGTCGCGGACCCGGGGTTCGGGTTCATGCTCACCACGATCATCACCCTCACCACTGGCGGCGTGTTCGTCATGTGGCTTGGGGAGCAAATCACCGAGCGTGGCATCGGCAACGGTGCGAGTCTGTTGATTTTCTTCTCGATCATCGAGCGAATCTGGCCCGAGACGCTGCGCACGGTTGAGGCGTTGCGGGCGCACTCGTTGAGCTTCCTCACCCTGCTGCTCGTGCTCGCGGTCATGGTGTTCGTCGTCGCCGGTACGGTGGCTGTGACGGTGGCCGCGCGCCGGGTCCCGATCCAGATTCCCCGCAAGGTCATTGGACGGGGGCGCATCGCCGAAGGGAAGAAGACGTTCATCCCGCTCCGCATCAACTCGTCGGGCGTGATGCCCATCATCTTTGCGCAGTCGCTGATTATCGTCCCCGGCACGATCGCCGCCTTTTCCGGGAATGCCACGCTCAAGCATTTGGCCGAATACTTCAGTGTGACGTCCTGGGTCTACGTCATCTCGAGCGCGGTGCTGATCATCTTCTTCGCGTATTTCTACACGTCGATCATCTTCAATCCGGTGGATCTGGCCGAGAACCTGAAGAAGCAGGGCGGGTTCATCCCGGGCGTGAAGCCGGGCGCCGCCACGGCGGACTACATCGACGAGGTGCTGTCCCGGATCACGTTCCCGGGCGCGCTGTTCCTCACGCTCGTGGCCATGCTGCCCATCGTGATCTCGAACATCCTCAACATGCCGTTCGGGTTCGGCGGCACCGCGCTGCTCATCGTGGTCGGGGTCGCGCTGGACACGGTCCAACAGGTACAGCAGCATCTGCTCCTCCGGCATTACGACGGGTTCATGAAGGAGGGGCGGGTGAAGTTCCGCGGACGCGCGCGGACCATCTAGGTCACGCGTGTTCATCCTGCTTCTTGGCGCTCCTGGTGCGGGCAAGGGCACGCAGGGCAAGATTCTTGCGGAGCGCCTGGGGCTCCCCAAGATCACCACCGGCGATATCCTGCGCGCCGCCGTGAAGGCGCGCACGCCGCTCGGCCGCGAAGCCAAAAGCTTCATGGACGCGGGCAAGCTGGTTCCGGACTCCGTCATTCTCAGTCTCATCAAGGATGAGCTCGCCAAGCCCGAGGCCACGGGCGGCGCCGTATTCGACGGATTTCCCCGCACTGCCCCCCAGGCCGAGCTGGTCGACCGCACGCTCGCGGAGCGGGGGCAGCGCCTGCATCATGTGCTGCTGCTCGATGTGTCGGAAGACGAGCTGGTGCGGCGCATGCACGGACGCGCCACGCTCGAGGGCCGGAGCGACGATACCCCCGACGCCATTCGCACGCGGCTCCAGGTCTATCAGAGAGATACGGCGCCGCTCGTAGCGCACTATGCGCAGCGCGGCAACGTGCACCGCGTGCCGGCGACCGGGACGGTCGACGAAATCGCGAACGAAATCCGCCGCCTCGTCGGCCGATGATCACGATCAAGTCTCCCCGGGAAATCGACACGATGGCGGCGGCGGGCCGGATCGTCGCGCAAACGCTCGCCGAAGTCGCCCGCCGCGTGCGTCCGGGGGTGTCCACCGAAGAGCTCGATCAGATCGCGGAAGCGTTCATTCGCAGTCACCCCGGCGCTCGCCCCTCGTTCAAGGGACTGTACGATTATCCCGCGACCCTGTGCACGTCGATCAACTCGGAGGTCGTCCACGGCATCCCGTCGGCCAAGCGGATTCTGCGCGATGGCGATCTCTTGAGCGTCGACGTCGGCGTCTGGCTCGACGGCCTCCATGCCGATTCGGCTGCAACCTTTCCCGTCGTGCACGCGACTCCCGAGGCGGAGCGGCTGCTCGAGACGACGAAAGGCGCCCTCGCCCGAGGAGTGGCCGAGGCGCGGGCGGGGAACCACGTGGGGGACATCGGGCACGCGGTGCAGCAGGTGGCCGAGACGGCGGGATACTCCGTGGTTCGGGAGCTCGTGGGCCACGGCATCGGCTCGAGCTTCCACGAGGAGCCGCAGATTCCCAATTACGGCAAGCCCCGTCGCGGGCCGCGGCTCGTGCCGGGGATGACGATTGCCATCGAGCCGATGCTCAACGCCGGCGGTCCTGAAATCCGCACGCTCGACGACAAGTGGACCGTGGTAACGGAAGACGGCTCGCTCTCGGCGCACTTTGAGCACACCGTCGCGATTCTCGAGGGCGGGGGACCGCCCCGCATCCTCACCGCGGACGATGGGAAAGGAACCCCATGACTCAGCACAAGTATCTGCTCGACGAGTCCCGCCTCCCCCGCGCCTGGTACAACATCAACGCCGACATGCCCGTTCGTCCCGCGCCCGTGCTCCACCCGGGAACGATGGAGCCGGTCACGCCGGATTTTTTGTCCGTACTGTTTCCGATGGGCTTGATCATGCAGGAGGTGAGCCCGGAACGCTGGATTGAGATTCCCGAGCCCGTCCGGGACGTGTACAAGCTGTGGCGTCCCACACCGCTGTACCGCGCGATCCGCCTCGAGCGCGCGCTCGATACCCCGGCCCATATCTATTACAAGTACGAAGGCGTCTCACCCGTAGGGTCGCATAAACCCAACACGGCCGTTGCGCAGGCATTTTATAACCAACAGGAACGCGTCAAGGCGCTGACCACGGAAACGGGCGCGGGGCAGTGGGGTGCCGCGCTCGCGATGGCCTGCAATTTCTTCGGGATCGATCTCGAGGTCTTCATGGTGAAGGTATCCTATCACCAGAAGCCGTACCGCCGGATCGTGATGGAGAACTATGGAGCCACGGTGTACGCGAGCCCCACCGACCGCACCCAGTACGGCCGCAAGGTCACGGCGGAGGATCCGCGTTCGAACGGCTCGCTCGGCATCGCCATCTCGGAGGCGGTCGAGACGGCGGCGGCAAGCGGCGGGCGGAAGAAATACAGCCTCGGATCCGTGCTCGGGTTCGTGCTCATGCATCAGACCGTGATCGGGCTCGAGTCGCTGGAACAGCTCGAACTGGCGGGCGAGTATCCGGATATCGTGATCGGCTGTGCGGGCGGCGGGTCAAACTTCGCCGGCTTCGCGTTCCCGTTCATCCACAAGAACTTCACTGAGAAGAAAACGACGCGGATCATCGCGGTCGAGCCGGCCTCGTGTCCCTCGCTCACCAAGGGACGCTACACCTACGACTACGGCGATACCGCCGCCATGGCCCCGATCGTCAAGATGTACACGCTCGGCCATACCTTCATGCCGCCCGGCATCCACGCGGGAGGGCTTCGCTATCATGGTATGGCTCCGAGTGTCAGCGCGCTCGTGGCAAACGGGAACATCGAAGCCCGGGCCGTGAAGCAGCTCGCGACCTTCGATGCCGCGGTGCAGTTCTCGCGCGCCGAGGGCATCATTCCGGCTCCCGAATCCGCGCATGCGATCCGGGTCGCGATCGACGAAGCCCTGGCGGCGAAGCGTGACGGGAAAAAGAAGGTGATCGCGTTCAATCTGTCGGGGCACGGCCACTTCGACATGGCGGCCTACGAAGCGTTCCATGCCGGCAACCTCGAGGATTACGAGTATCCGGCCGAGCGCGTCGCGGCCGCCATGAAGGAGCTGCCTCGAGTGCCCGCCGGCGTTTAGGGGCCGATCTCCGCTTCCAGTTCCAGCATTTCGCGGAGCAGGGCCTGGCCCGCTTCTGGGTCGGAGAGCGCCTCCACGTTGGCCCGAACGTTCTCGATTGCGCCGAACAGGGCGGCACGGGCGAGTGCCGAAGCCACACGGCCGTCGGACCGGGCATTCTTGTTGCCGATCACCGTGATCTCCTGCGCCAGGGCGACCAGGCGGGCCGCGCCGCGGGCGAGCATGAGCGGCGGCTCGGCGGCCCTGAGAAGCGCGCGGTCGATCCGCGGCGCCCGGGACGGATCGCCTTTCGGGACGGCATACGCGGCGGTGACCTCGTTGTACGCTGCCGCATCCTGCTCAACGAGCACGCGCATCGCCTGGCGGATCAGCTCCGCATCCGCCGCGATCGCTGCCGCCCGGTCGCTCACGTCCGCGTAGGCTGTCCGGCCGACCGTCAGGCGCGCGACCATGACCACAAGCGCGGCCGCCATGGCTCCCGCGAGGGCCGCGGCGCTTCCACCCCCCGGAGTGGGCGTGCGGGCGGCGAGCGACTCGAGCCAGCTGTCCAGGGTTGGTGCTCGCCCAGCGTCGGAGTGTGCGCGGATCTTGGTCTCGAGCACGTGCGCGGTCGCGTCGGGTACATGGAGATACGCGGCGGCAGCATCGAACAGGGCGCGCTGGGGGATGAGGCCCACGATTTCGCTGCGCCGGACCCTCGTGCCGTGCCGTGCGGCCTCGCGCGAGACCGCGTCGAATACCGTGGCCGGAGAGGTCTGGTTCAAATCGAGCAGGTTCATCGAGACCTGCGCTACACCCTGCACGTCGAACCCGCTGGCCTGCACGGCAGGCAGGCCGCCGCTCGAGGTCCGGATCGTCTTCGCGATTGCCTTGGCGATGGAGACATCCGGCGTCTCGAGATACACGTTGAACGCGACGAGAAATGGTCGCGCCCCGATGGCCGTCGCTCCCGCACTGGGATGAATTCGCCGGGGACCGAAATCCGGATCGGCCGCGGGGTCCGTTCCGATGCGCTCGCGCAATCCCTCGAACTCACCTTTCCTGATGGCGGGCAGGCTCGCGCGCTCCGGTCGCGTCGCCGCGGCCGCATACAAGAAGACCGGGATCTCGAGCTCCTTCCCCACTCGCTCGCCCAGCTGCCGCGCGAGGCGAACGCAGTCGTCCATCGTCGTTCCCCCCTCCTCGAGGGGGACGAACGGGACGACGTCGGTGGCGCCCATGCGGGGATGCGCACCCGTATGCGTGCGCAAATCGATGCGTTCAACGGCGACGCGCATGCAGCGAAACGCCGCCTCGACCGCGTGCTCGGGCGGTGTAACGAACGTGAATACCGAACGATTGTGGGAGGGATCCGACTGCGCATCCAGCACTCGCACCTGCGGCACGGATTCGAGCGCGGCACGAATCGCCGCGATCACGATCGAGTCGCGTCCTTCCGAAAAATTCGGAACACACTCAACCAGGTGGCCGCTCATCAGCTCTGCTGCACGACCCCGAGCAGCCAGCGATGCAGCGCCGGGTTGCCCGCGATGATCGGCCCGCCATTCAGGACGTCGGGCGAGCCCTCGGTGTTGGTCACGACTCCGCCCGCCTCGCGGATCAGCACGACCCCTGCCGCCACGTCCCACGGTGAGAGCGTGAGCTCCCAGAATGCATCGAGCCGTCCGGCGGCGACGTCCGCCAGATCGAGCGCGGCCGAACCGGCTCGCCTGATCCCGCTTGACGCGCGGACGATGGTGCGGAACTGGCGAATGTAGCGCTCGAGGTCGTTCACGTGCTTGAAGGGAAATCCCGTCCCGACGAGCGCGAGATCCGGCTCGGAGACGGAGGAGACACTGAGCCGGCGCTCACCGATCCATGCGCCGGCGCCGACCGATGCTCGAAACACCGTATCGCGCGTGACGTCGTGAATGACTCCGACGGCGAGT
This sequence comes from Gemmatimonadales bacterium, assembly GCA_035517615.1. Lineage (GTDB taxonomy): Bacteria > Gemmatimonadota > Gemmatimonadetes > Gemmatimonadales > GWC2-71-9 > AG25. The sequence goes on along the minus strand of DATIYM010000023.1, from coordinate 98,338 downwards.
GAGCCCCGATACAGGCAGCCGATCGAGACCGCATAGTGAGGATAACGGTGGAGGTAGTTGGTCGTACCGTCGAGCGGATCTACGATCCAGACCACGTCGCCGTCGCGCGCCGCGCCGGGCGACAATTCCTCGCCGACAATCTTCGATCCGGGGGCCTCCGCGCTCAGCGTTTCCGCAATGAGCCGCTCCGCGCCGCGGTCGGCTTCGGACACGAAGTCATGCCAGCCCTTTTCCTTCCACTCGCCCGCCATGGGCGGCGTGGTGGCGCGCAAGAGCCGCGCGGCGCGGTCGGCGGCGCGCATCGCGATATCGAGTAAGTCTTTGATTTCTCGCACCTTGCGGCACCCTACTCCGGGTTCGTAGCTTGTCAGCCCATGGCGCGCGTCTTCTCGGGAATCCAGCCGTCTGGCGAACTCCACATCGGCAACTATCTCGGCGCTGTGCAGAACTGGGTCAGGCTGCAATCACAGCACGAGTGCTTCTTCTGCGTGGTGGACCTCCACGCGATCACCCAGCCCTATGAAGCTGGTACGCTGGCGCAGCGGACCCTGGAAATGTCCGTGGGCCTGCTTGCCGCCGGCCTCGACCCCGAGCGGTGCGTGCTGTTCGTCCAGTCGCACGTTCCCGAGCATGCCGAGCTGAACTGGCTCCTGATGACAGTCACACCGCTCGGAGAGCTCGAGCGGCAAACGCAATTCAAGGACAAGGCCCAGCGTCAGGAGAGCGTGCCCGCGGGTCTCCTGAATTATCCCGTGCTCCAGGCCGCCGACGTACTGTTGTACCGCGCCACGCTGGTGCCGGTGGGCGAAGATCAACTCCAGCATCTCGAGCTGATGCGCGAGATCGCCCGCCGCTGGAACGGTCGCTTCGGCGATGGATTCAGTTTTCCCGAACCGCAGGCGCTGCTCACCACCGCCAAGCGGGTCCTCGGGCTCGATGGCCAGGCCAAGATGTCCAAGAGCCTCGGCAACACGATCGGGCTGTTCGAGCCCCCGGAAACCATTTGGGAGAAGCTCAGGCCCGCCGCCACCGATCCTGCCCGGGTCACGCGCAAGGATCCCGGGAATCCCGACGTGTGCAATATCTACACGATGCACCAGGGGTTCTCGCCGCCCGACACACAGGCGCTCGTGGCTCGCAACTGCCGGGCGGCTGGGTGGGGCTGCCTTGATTGCAAGCGGGTACTCGCGGACAATATGATAGCCACGCTCACTCCCATGCGCGAACGAGCCGCGGAGCTGCGCAGCGCGCCCGGCCGCGTCACCGCGCTGCTCCGCGCCGGCGCGGCGAAGGCGCGCGCGCTGGCGACGGAAACCGTTATCAGCGTTCGCGGCTGCATGGGCTTTCTCGAGGGCGCTCGAGGCGGAGGCGACTGATGGACGAATCCAAGCCCCGGACGCCGCGCCCGAGCGGGCAGGCTCCCGGCACGGGCGGCGGGATCGAGAAGATCATTCGGGCCGCCGTGGATCGCGGCGCCTCCGACCTGCACATCAAGGCAGGCGACGTGTTCCGCGCGCGCATCGACGGCAAGCTGGTCCCGCTTACCAAGCAGCGACTGACGCCGGAGCAAACGCGCGCCATCGCGCTGCGCTTCATTCCCAATGAGCAGGACCGGGCACGGATCGACGTGCTCCGCGACTACGATTGCTCCTGGGGAATGCCCGGCGTGGGGCGGTTCCGCCTCAATATTCTCCGGCAGCGCTCGTCCTTCATGATCGTCATGCGCGTGATCCCGTTCGACGTCCCCTCGTTCGAGTCGCTCCGGTTGCCGGCCATCCTGCGCAGCGTCGCCACGGCGGAGCGGGGACTCGTGCTGGTGACGGGACCCGCGGGATCGGGAAAGAGCTCGACCATGGCCGCGCTCGTGCACTACATCAACGAGAATCAGCAGCGCCACGTGGTGACGCTCGAGAATCCCATCGAGTTTCTCCATCGCGACATCAATTCGTCGGTGACGCAGCGGGAAATCGGCGTCGATACGGACGACTACGGGCGCGGGCTCAGAGCCGCGCTGCGCCAGGACCCCGACGTCATTCTGATCGCGGATGTACGTGACCTGACGGTGCTCGACACCGCTCTCAAAGCGGCGGAGACCGGGCATCTCGTGATTTCCGCGCTCGACACACCCGACAGCGCCACGACGGTTGCGCGGCTCGTGGACATGTTTCCCGCGGCCGAGCAGGACGGAGCCATGCTGCGCATCGCCGAGGCGCTCCATGCCATCGTGTCGCAGCGCCTGCTCCCACGAGCGGACGGTCAGGGACGGGTCGTCGCGGTTGAGCTACTGCTCTGCACCGGTACGGCGCGGGAAATGATTCGTGACCCCAAGCGCGCCCCCGACCTCCCGGCCTACATCCGCGGCTCCCGCGAGCGCTATGGGATGCAAACCCTCGATCAGCATCTGGTGGAGCTGGTCGCGAACGGTCTCGTGACTCACGAGACCGCGCTCTCCACCGCCGTCGATCCGGGTGAGCTCGAACGACAGACGCGCGGCTTGTCTCGTCCCGCCGGACCTCCGGCACAGGACGCGCGGGCTAATCGCGTCACTCCGATTCCCGACGACCTGTCGAACATTCTGCCGGAAACGTGAGCGACCTCCGGCGACTGTTCGATGAGGTCGCCGTACCACGCCGTACCGGATCGACTGCTCATGCCCGCGTGCGCGCGGTGTTGACCCGCGAGCTACGGCAGCGGGGGTTCGTCGTCCTCGAGCAGCCGTTTGCGGTGCATCCGCCGGGCCGGCTCGCGGGACCCTATCTGGCGGGTGGCATGCTCGCCGCAAGCAGCGTTCTGGTCGCCGCGCTCGCGGCCCTGCCGCCGCCCAATCCATCGGCCCTGCTTGCCGGCGCGCTCGGGGTCGCGCTGTTGCTTTGCTTCGGCGTGCTCGTCGCGAGCATTAGACATCCTCCGCTCGCGGCGGTCAATCTGATCGCGGTGCGGCCACAAGCGCGGGTCAAGGTGTGGCTGGCGGCTCACTACGACTCGAAGGGCCAGCCCCTCTCGATGTTCAGCCGGATTGTGGCCGGCGCGCTCTCGCTCGTGGGGGCGTGCGCGCTCGCGGTACTCGCCGCCACCCGGCTCTCCGGCACCGTCTGGGACGTTTCGACCGCGGCACTCGTCGCCAGTCCCGGACTCGTGGGCGGGATGCTGCTGCTCGGCAATCGGGTGACCGATGGGTCGCCCGGGGCGCTCGACAACGCGACCGCGCTCGTCACAGTGTTCTCGATCATCGATCGGTTGCCGCCCGAAGCCGCCGTCGGCGTGTTGCTGCCCGATGCCGAGGAGTTCGGGTTGCTCGGGGCCAAGGCTCTCGTGAATGAGCGAGCGAACCTGCTCGAGGGGACGGCGGTGCTCAATTTCGACGGCATCGATGACCGTGGATCGACGATCGGTCTGGTGCATCGCGCCGGGCCGGTTTCGGAAGCGGTCACGCGGGCACTCGGCGCGAAACGTCGCAGGCTCCTGCCGGTGGTCGTCGATGGCTGGGAGCTGGCCCGCCGCGCGGCGGAATGCGTCACCATCATGCGGGGCGATTGGCGGACCAGCTTGATCGTCCACACACCCAGGGACGAGGCCAACCGGTTGACGCTCGAGGGGAGCACCGCGGTGGCGGCAGCAGTCGCGGGAGCATTGCAGGATCTGCTTTTGCGTTGACGATCTCCCGCACAGCCTCTAGGTTTCTCGCTGGATTAACCTCCCCATGTGCCTCCGTCCCTCTAGCCTGCCGGGCGGGGGCGTTTTCATGGAGTGCTATGTTCGGACCAAAGACCCACTGTGTCGTGATCGTCGGCGCCCAATGGGGTGACGAGGGGAAGGGGAAGATCGTCGACGTGCTCGCCGAGCGTGCTGACCTGGTGGTCCGCTACCAGGGGGGCGCGAACGCCGGTCACACGGTCGACACGGGAGCCGGCGAATTCGTCCTGCACCAGATTCCATCCGGCATCATCCAGGGCGCCGTCTGCATCGTCGGCAACGGCGTGGTGCTCGATCCCGAGACATTCTTTACCGAGCTCGATGCGCTGAGCTCGCGCGGGGTGCGGACTGAACAGAAGCTGTTCGTCTCCGATCGCGCGCACCTCACGCTTCCCTACCACAAGCTGCTGGACCGAGCCCGCGAGCGGCGGGAGCAGATCGGGACGACCGGCCGCGGCATCGGGCCGACGTATGAAGACAAGTACGGACGCCGCGGTATCCGCGTCGCGGACCTGCGCAATCTCGATCGGGCCCGTGAGCTGGTTTGCGCGCGCGTCGAGGCCGCCAATCAATTCCTCGCGCTGCTCGGATCGCCCGAACAAGCCGACGTGCACGAGCATCTCGAGCTGCTCGAACGGCTCGCACCGCGGCTCCTGCCGATCGCCGTCGATGCGGGTCGTGTGGTCTACGAGGCACTGCAGCGCGGCGAGGCGGTGCTGCTCGAAGGCGCGCAGGGCGCGCTGCTCGATGTCGACCACGGCACGTATCCGTACGTTACCTCGTCGAACACGACGGCCGGTGGAGCAGCGGTCGGAGCGGGGATCGGCCCCACCGCGATCGATGCGGTGCTGGGAGTCGTGAAGGCATATACGACCCGCGTGGGGAACGGCCCCCTCCCCACCGAGGCGGATGCCGCCCTGGCGGGGCGGATCCGCGAGCTCGGAGGTGAATACGGGGCCACAACGGGGCGGCCACGCCGCTGCGGCTGGTTTGACGCAGTCGTGGTGCGGTATGCGGTGCGCGTAAACGGGCTTACGGGACTGGCCGTCACCAAGCTCGACGTGCTCGACACGTTTGCCGAGATTCCGGTTTGCGTCGGCTATCTGGTCGACGGCGGCGCGGTAGACTGGATGCCAGCGGAGGTCGAGCGCTTGAGCAGGGTGCAGCCAGTGTACGAGACACTGCCCGGCTGGCAGCGTCCCCTCTCGGCAGTCCGCCGGCTCGCGGATCTGCCGTCCGCCGCACGCGCCTACCTCGATCGGCTCCAGGACCTGGCCCACGCGCCCATCCGCTATGTGAGCGTGGGCACGCGGCGGGACCAGATCGTCGAAGTGGCCTAGTAGGGATGGGGAAGGGGGAAGCGGGAAGGGGATGATTGATCTCGCCGTTGTCGGTGCGGGACCTTGTGGACTGGCGGTGGGCGCGGCGGCGAAACGCGCGGGACTCACCGCGAGCCTGTTCGACAAAGGCCCCGTCGTCTCGAGTCTGATGCGCTATCCGGTCTATATGTCGTTCTTCTCGACGGCCGAAAAGCTCGAGATCGCCGGCGTACCCTTCGTCACATCAGGCGAGAAACCCACGCGGCGAGAGGCGCTCACCTACTACCGCAAGGTGGCCGAATACTTCGAGCTCGATGTACGGCAGTATCATGAAGTGCGGGATGTCCGCCGCGCGGCCGGCGCGTTCGAGGTCGAAGCAAGCCACCCGCACTCGGCCGAGCCCGAAATTCTCAAGGCACGCCATGTGGTCTACGCCACCGGGTATTTCGAAAATCCCAACCTGCTCGGCGTCCCGGGCGAGAGCTTGCCGCACGTGTCGCATTTTTTCACCGAGGCGCACCCGTACTGGCGCCAGCGTGTCGTGATTGTGGGCGGAAGCAACAGCGCCGTCGAGGCAGCGCTCGAGCTGCACCGCGTCGGCGCCCGTTCGACCATCGTGCATTTTCTCAAACAGTTCGATGCGAACGTAAAGCCCTGGATCGTTCCCGACATCACCAATCGTCTAAAGGATGGCAGTGTCGCGGTCCGGTTCGGCTACCGGGTCAGTGAAATTACTCCCGCGAGCGTGGTGATTCGATCGGAGCGGAACGGGTCGACCGACGTGCTCGAGACCGATTTTGTGCTGGCCCTGACGGGCTACCGGGCTGACCAGGCGGTGCTCCGGCGCATGGGGGTGCGGGTGGATGACGTCACGGGAATTCCCACTCACGACCCCGAAACGATGGAAACGAATGTCCCCGGCGTCTACATCGCCGGCGTACTCGCGGCGGGATTCAATGCCAACCGCATCTTCATCGAGAACGGGCGGCTGCACGGCGATCTGATTTGCGCCGATATAAAAGCAAAACCCCCCAAGGTTGCCCCCGGGGGGTGATCGCCTGCCCAACATCGTGCGCCCTAGAACCCGATGCGAGCGAGACGAAATCGTTGCTCGTGGGGCGGCAAACGAAGGCGGCCCCGCGCTCTGCTTCCAGGACGTGGGGCCGCTGCCGTTCTCTGGCAGCCGGGCTGTCTCATTGAACCCGAGACCCCTTTGCTTTGCGCCCCGCCGTCACCGACGGTTTGCCCTGTACAGAGATTCGCTGGTCACGGGGGTAGGCAAGGCCGGTGCCAAAAACGTAAGTACCGTCACATCAAGGACATGGCGCTGAAGCACAGCACACCTACGCATTGCATTTCGCGGTATTTACCGCGTTGTGCAAAATGAAGTCGATCGTACTCGCCGCCGGAGCGGCTTTCAAGGGGACGTTTGGCCCGCGCCAGGTCACCGAGGCCATCGCCCGCGGCGTACGGCGCGCCCTCCCGGAGAGCACGGTGCTCCAGTGCCCCATCTCCGATGGCGGAGATGGGCTGCTCGACGCGGTGCTTGGAGCCGAATCGACACGCGAGCGCGTAACGGTGACCGGCCCGCTCGGTGCTCCTGTGAGCGCGACGCTGGGCTGGATCGATGGCGATACCGCGATTCTCGAGAGTGCATCGGCTGCCGGGATCGCGCTCCTCAGGCCGGACCAGCTCGACCCGATTCACGCCACCACGCGCGGTGTGGGCGAGCTGATCTGGGAGGCGGTGAACCGCGGCGCGCGCACCGTGATCGTGGGACTGGGTGGCTCGGCAACAGTCGATGGGGGCTCGGGCGCTGCCCGCGGGCTCGGTTGGACGCTGCGCGACGGCCAGGGTCGCCCCCTTCCCGAGGGTGGCGGGGCGCTCGTGGACCTCGCTTCGCTCGAGGGAGGGTGGGGGATCACGGCGCGGGTCGTCGCGCTGGTCGACGTGACGAATCCCCTGGTCGGAGCCGAGGGAGCAGCTTCGGTGTTCGGGCCGCAGAAGGGCGCGAGTCCGGACGACGTCGCGCGGCTGTCCGCGGGACTCGAAGTGCTTGCGGGATTGATGGCTGCGCGAGGACGGTCGGCCCTCGCCACCATTCCGGGCGGTGGTGCGGCGGGCGGTTTGGGGGCGGGGCTCGCGTTTTTCGCCGGCGCCGAGCTGGTGCGGGGCGCCGAGTGGGTGCTCGAGCGCGTAGGCTTCGACGCGGCGCTCGCGCGTGCGGACCTCCTCATCACGGGCGAAGGCACCTTCGATCGCACCTCGCTCGGGGGCAAGGCTTCGGGCGAGGTCCTGAGGCGTGCCCAGGGCGCGAAAAAGAAAGTCACGGTGATTGCGGGCAAAGTCGATGACCTGATCGGTGTGCACGCGTTGTCGGGTGAGGGCCGGATGCTCGAGCTCGAGGGGATCGCGGCGCTTGCTGAGCGCGGCACGCGCGAGGCGTTCGGGTTGCCCCTCCCCACGGCTTAGCGGCATCTCTATCTTCCGCCCCGATGCCCTCGTCCACTGACAACACGGTGATGGACAAGCTGGTCTCGCTCGCGAAGCGCCGCGGGTTCGTATTCCAGTCGTCCGAGATCTACGGTGGGCTGGGCTCCGTGTGGGATTACGGCCCGCTCGGGGTCGAGCTCAAGAAGAATGTGAAGGAGCGGTGGTGGCGCTCGATGGTGCACGAGCGCGAGGACATCGAGGGGCTCGATGCCGCGATCTTGATGCATCCTCGCGTCTGGGAGGCCTCGGGGCACATCGCCGGATTCACCGACCCGCTGGTCGACTGCAAGCATTGCAAGAACCGCTTCCGAGCCGACGATCCACGCATCAAGGGCACGCCGGGAGAGCCGACGGCGCAATGTCCCGTGTGCGGATCGAAGGGCACTCTCACGGCGCCGCGGATGTTCAATCTGATGTTCAAAACGTTCATGGGTCCGGTCGAGGAGCAGGCGGCGGTCGTGTATCTCCGCCCCGAAACGGCGCAGGGCATCTACGTCAACTACTTGAACGTGCTGCAGTCTTCCCGTCAGAAAATTCCGTTCGGGATCGCGCAAATCGGGAAGGCGTTCCGCAACGAGATCACTCCGGGCAACTTCACGTTCCGCACCCGCGAATTCGAGCAGATGGAGATGCAGTTCTTCGTGAAGCCCGGCACGGACACGGAATGGTTCGAGTTCTGGCGGCACGAACGGATGAAATGGGTGCAGAGCCTCGGGATCACTCCCGCGCGGCTGCGGTTTCATCAGCATACCGCGCAGGAGCTCGCGCATTATGCGAAGGACGCCTACGACATCCAGTACGAATTTCCGTTCGGGTGGAACGAGTTCGAGGGGATTCACAATCGCACGAACTTCGATTTGAGCCGGCACCAGGAATACTCCGGCAAGAAGCTCGATTACCTGGATACCGCTACCAACGAGCGGTACGTCCCCTATGTCGTGGAGACGTCCGCCGGGGCGGACCGCACCACGCTCGCGTTGCTGTGCGACGCGTATCGCGAGGAGCAGGTGGCGGGGGAAACGCGGGTGCTGCTCGCGATCCACCCCGCGCTCGCACCGCTCAAAGCCGCGGTCTTTCCCCTGGTCAACAAGGATGGCATGCCCGAACTGGCGCGGCGGATCTTCGATGATCTCCGGCGCCACTACAACGTGTTTTACGACGACTCCGGCTCGATCGGCCGGCGCTATCGCCGTCAGGACGAAGCGGGCACACCCTTCGGCGTCACGATCGACGGCCAATCGGTGGCCGACGGGACCGTGACGGTGCGGGATCGTGACACGCTCAAGCAGGATCGCCTCGCGGCGACGGCGCTGGTTGCGTACCTCGCGGAGAAGCTGTCGGGCTGAGTGCGCGTTCATCTCGCGACGAACGACCTCCTCTTCAAAGCGAAGCTCCGAGCGGTGGCGCGCGCCGCCAACGCCGAAATTGTCGGCGAGCCGGTGCCGGGCGATCTCGCGGTGGTCCCGCTCGACACGCCGGATGCCGCGGAAACCATCCGACAGCTCGTCGCGCGGGGCGTTTCCGTGCTCGCGTTCGGGCCACACGTGCGCGCCGACGCGTTGCGCGCGGCGCGCGAGGCGGGGGCACTCGCGGTGCCGAATTCGGAGGTCGAAGCCCGGCTGGCCGCCCTGCTCCGGGGCTCACACTGACCTGCGGGATCGAGTGGCACGCTCTATGTTTCGTGCCATGATCCACACTGCGACCGTCGCACTCCCTCCCGCCGACATTTTTGCCCGGGCGAAGCAGTTTTTCGGCTCGCGTATTCCCACATCGACCGCCTTCCCGGAGAAGGAAGGACCCAACTTTCTCGGGCTCCGGGGGCAGGGGGGAGAGGAGCTCGTGATCAGCGCCCGGCTCGTCGCTGAAGATGGCGGACCCGCGCGCAGTGTGGTGCGCGCGTCGACGCTGTTCTTCGATCAGGCACTCGACCGATTCCTTTCCACGCTGCCGCTCGACTCGGAGGTGACGGTCCAGTGACCGCGGCGGCGGAGAAGTTTGCCGTCCGCGTAATGGTGACGGACGTCTGGGATCACGTCGTTCTCGCGGTCGACCCGGGAACCCGGATCAGCGATCTCAAACGCGAGGCGTTGACGCGCGCGCTGAAGAGCGCCGTGCGGGATGTCGACGACTACATGGTAAAGTTCCGCGGCGCCGAAGTGACCGATGAGCAGGCGACGATCGAGTCCGTGGGCGCCGCCGCGAATTCGTCGTTCGTCGTGCTCCCGGTGCATCGGCGGATCGTGCGGTGAAGGCCCCGAGCCGGGTACCCACCACACTCGCGGTCGGGTTTCTGCTGCTCGATGCGATACTCCTTGCGTGCGCGGGTATTCTCGGCTCTCGCTCCTCGCTCATCGTTCTCGCGGTCCTCTGCACGCTCGGCGCCGTTCTCGTCGTGGTTGCCTGGCGCCGCTACCGGCGTGCCTTTGTCGACGTGAATGCCGCGCGGCAGGACGTGCAGCGGGAGCTCGCGTCGATCAAGACGCTGTTGCAGAGCCACCCGCCCGAGAAATAGGCTGCGTGAGTACCCCGGTCGTCTGGAATCCTGGTTCGCGCCGCCATGATCCGGGGGCGGGGCACCCCGAACGTCCGGAGCGCGTGGACGCCGTGGTGCAGGCCCTCCGCGATCCTGAGGCGACCGCACACGTCGAGTGGATCGAGGCGGCTCCCCTGGACCCCGGCGCCATCCGCACGGTGCACGAGGGGGGTTACGTCGATCGCCTCGAACAGCTCGCGACGCGGGGCGGCGGTATTCTCGATGCCGATACGGTGATGGGGCCGGACAGTTGGGCCGCCATCCTCGGCGCTGCCGGCGTTGCGCTAAAGGCGGTCGAGTGCGCGCGTGACCGCGCCGATGGGACGGCATTCGGGATCACGCGGCCGCCCGGTCATCATGCGCTCGGCAATCGGGCGATGGGGTTTTGCTTCTTCAATAACGTCGTGCTCGCGGCCCGGCACGCGCAGCGCCTCGGCTGCGAGCGCGTGCTGATCGTGGACTGGGACGTGCATCACGGCAATGGCACGCAGGCACTCGTCGAGCGGGATCCGTCGATCCGCTTCGTCTCCATGCACCAGTATCCCTGGTATCCGGGAACGGGAGCGGAGCACGAACGCGGCGTGGGAAACGTGTTCAATGTGCCGCGTCCGCCGGACCTTCCCCGCGAGCGGTACGTGCAGGACTTGCTCGATGCCGTCGATCGTGCTCTGGACGGGTGGCGTCCGGGCCTGCTGCTCATTTCCGCGGGGTTCGATTCACTGCACGGCGATCCGCTCGGTGGCTTCACCCTCGAGCCGAGCGACATCGCCCGCTGGACGGCGGCGTTTCGGGACCGCGTCTCGCCGGCGCCGGTTGTCGCAGTCCTCGAAGGTGGCTACCGCCTCGATCTCCTGGCGGCTGGAGCCACCGCGCTGGTGCGGGCGCTTGCCGGCGTTCCGGCACCAGCAGACCGCTGAATCGATGCCGCTGTCGCTCGCGGCCGAGGTCATCCGCCTGCGCACCCGCCACCCGTTCGTCATTGCGCGCGGTGGGTCGAGTGACTATCGGGTCGTGTGGGTACGGCTCACCGATGACGAAGGCCGCGAGGGGTGGGGCGAAGCCGATCCGTCAGCGTATTACGGCGAGACGGCCGATACGGTGCTCGCCACACTCGAGCGGCTCAGGACGCTCCTCCCTGCTGATCCCTTCCAGCTCGAAACGGCGGAGTCCGCATTCCGCGGCCGTGTGGACCCGGCTCGTACGGGAGCCGCGCGCGCGGCGCTCTCGGTTGCATTGCACGACCTCGCGGCCAAGCGTGCGGGCCTTCCCCTGTGGCGGTTATGGGGGCTCGATAGAGCGCGCGCTCCCCGCTCGTCCTTCACCATCGGACTCGACAGCCCAGAAGTGATGCGGCGCAAGATCGCGGAAGCAGAGCCGTACCCAATTCTCAAGATCAAGCTCGGGACGGATCGCGACGAGGAAATCCTCCGCACCGTCCGTGATGCGACGGACAAGCCGCTCCGGGTCGATGCCAACGGCGGCTGGACGCGCGAGCGCGCCCTCGCGATGCTGCCGCGGCTCCGGGAGTTCGGCGTGGAGTTCGTGGAACAGCCGCTTCCGCCCGCCGATCTCGAGGGAATCGCGGCGGTGCGGCGTGCGGGAGTGCTGCCCGTCGTCGTCGACGAAAGCTGTATCGTGGCGGCGGACATCCCGCGCGTCGCCGCCGCGGCCGACGGAATCAACATCAAGCTCGCCAAGTGCGGCTCGCTCCGCGAAGCCCTGCGCATGATCGCCACGGCACGGGCATTCGGCATGCTCGTCATGGTGGGTTGCATGATCGAATCCTCGCTCGGCATCACGGCCGCCGCGCATCTGACGCCGCTGGTCGATGCCGCGGACCTGGACGGCGCGGCGCTCACTGCCAACGATCCGTTCGTGGGCGCCACGATCGATGGCGGACAAATCTGCCTTCCCGACGAACCGGGGTTGGGCGTGCGCCGGCGATGAACGCAGGCTCCACGCGCACCGCCGAGATTGTCCTGCCGCTGCCGCTCTCCCGACCGTACCACTACCGCATTCCCGATCACCTGGCGCCGAGAGTCCTTCCCGGGGCGCGTGTCGTGGTGCCCGTGCGGAACCGCAGCGTCATCGGCATCGTGCTCGAGACGGGCACGTCCGTCGCTTGCGAAGACCTGAAGGAAATCGCCGCGGCGCCCGACGCGGAGCCGGCATTGTCGCCGGCGCTGCTGCGGCTGGGGCGCTGGATCGGGAACTACTACGGGGCCCCGGCGGGGCTCGCGATTCGCGCGCTCTTGCCCGGCGCGTTGTGGCGTGCGTCCGCTCCCGCTGGTCCCGCGGTCAAAGGCGAGCGCATACTCAAAATCGTGCGCGAGCTTCCGTCGCTGCTCGAGCGGGAGCAGGTGTTCCGTCGCTCGCCCAAGCGGCGCTTGGCATTCGAGGCCATCGAGGCGCTGGGCGGCTCGGCGCCAATCCAGCATCTGCGCGAACGGCTGAACATCTCGGCAGCCGTCGTCCACGGCCTGGTCGCGCAGCGACTCGCCACGATCGACACGGTTGCCGCGCCCCGCGATCCGTTCGCAGCGCTCTCATCGCCGCCGCCCCCGAATCTCACGGACGACCAGGTACGGGCGCTCGAGGGAATCCATTCCACCGCACCCGACGCGACGGTCCTGATTCAAGGAGTGACCGGGTCCGGAAAGACGCTCGTCTATCTGCAGCTCATGAAGCGCGTGGTCGAGGCGGGCCGGGGCGCGATTCTCCTGGTGCCCGAAATCGCGCTCACGCCGCAGACCGTTGCCCGGGTGCGCGGAGTGTTCGGGGATCAGGTCGCGGTACTGCATTCCGGTTTGTCGGAAGGGGAGCGGGCAGATGCCTGGCGGGCCGTGCGTGCCGGCGAGCGCAGGGTCGTGGTGGGCGCCCGGTCCGCCGTATTCGCGCCGGTCCAGGACCTCGGCGTGATCGTCGTGGACGAGGAACAGGAAGCGAGTTACAAGCAGGGGAGTGCCCCGCGCTATCATGCGCGCGACGTGGCGCGAGTGCGAGCCCGGCTCGAGCGCGCGCGCCTCGTGCTCGGCAGCGCGACGCCGTCGCTCGAAACGCTGTTTCAGGGGATGCACGGCGCGATCCACGTGTTCAAGCTCCCGCGCCGCGTCGGCACTCGTCCGCTGCCGCGCGTCGAAGTCGTGGACTTGCGCAGCGCGCCGCGCGAACCGCATGCGGGCGCACTGCCGTGGAGTGAAACCCTGGATGTCGCCGTGCGGCGGGCATTGGACGAACGCGACCAGATCATCCTGCTCCTGAATCGCCGCGGGTTTGCCACCTTCCTGCAGTGTCCCGCGTGCGGCGACGTTCGCGAATGCCCGCGCTGCGCCATTTCGCTCACCGTCCACCAGACGCCTCCCTCGCTCCGCTGTCACTACTGTGGGCACGAGGAGCCGATTCCCGGCACCTGCCGCGTGTGCGGGCACGACGTCCAGCGCATGCGCGGGATCGGCACCCAGCAGCTCGAGCGATTCGTCGCGGCCCGGTTTCCCGCCGCTCGCCTGGCGCGAATGGATCTCGATACGACCACGACCAAGTGGGCGCATCACCGCATTCTCGAGCGATTCGCCGCGCGCGAGGTCGATATCCTTCTGGGCACGCAGATGATCGCCAAGGGGCTCGATTTCCCCGGCGTAACGCTCGTCGGCGTGGTCGACGCCGACACGGCGCTTCACCTTCCCGATTTCCGCGCCGGCGAGCGGACGTTCCAGCTCGTGGCTCAGGTGGCGGGCCGCGCGGGCCGCGGCCCGAAGGGGGGGACAGTCGTGGTGCAAACCCGCGCACCGGAACATCACGCGATCGTGGCGGTCCGCTCGGGCGCGGAGACGGGGCAGGGGGCGGCGGCGGGGGGCGATTCGCTCGAGTGGTTCGCAGCGCGGGAGCTCGAGCTGCGCGCGCCGCCACATCCCGCGTATCCGCCGCATGCGTTTCTAGCGCGTTTCGTGGTGACCGCGCCCGCGGAGTCTCGGGCGGCCCGCCTCGCATCGCGGGTCGAAGCCTGGCTCCGCGCGTGCATCGGCACGCAGCCGGACATTTACGTGCTCGGCCCCGCCCCCTGCCCGATTGCCCGGTTGCACGGGCAATGGCGCTGGCATGCCCTGCTCAGGGCCGCGGATGGGCGGGCAATCGGGGGGGTGGTGCGTGCCTGGACGCGGAGCGCCGTGGCGCGCGAGCTTCGGGGCTCCGTGGTGGTGGACCGCGATCCGGTGGCGCTGTTGTGAGCGGGGACGTTGCGATAATTTTGGCGTCCGTGATGGGGTCTCCTTTCCAGTATCGACCACCCAAGTTCGACGCGCCGCCCTTGTCGGACGCGCCCGATGCTCGATTTGAACCGGCGCCCGCCGACGGGGTCCTGCCGGAAACCTTCTATTCCACGACGAACCTCCCGACGTACGTGAAGGTGCAGGGACAGTGGCGCCGCCCGCGCCTGCCGCGGATGGACTGCGTGATCGTGCGCGAGCAGGTACGCAACGATCTCGTCGTCACCGAACCGAGGAAGGTGCCCAAGGGCGGACTCGTGGCGGTGGGGTCGGCCGAAGACGGCAGCACGGGCATCTATGTCCACGTGGAGGGCTTTTACGGCGGACGCCACAGCGCCAACGAGTTCGGGTTCATGCAGACCGAGGTCTCCCGGGAGCGGCCGGCCGACTACTCCCACCTGGCGCAACTGCTCGGCGAAGAGAAGCATCGTGGCGGGAGAATCGTCTGGGTGATCGGGCCGGCGCTGGTGCACGCCCGCGCACGCCAGGACATGATCTGGTTCATTCGTAACGGGTATGTGGGCGCGCTGCTCGGCGGCAATGCCGTTGCCGTACATGACCTCGAGGCCGCGATCTTCGGCACGACGCTGGGCATGTCAAGCTCGGGCGAAGGCGTCGAGGGCGGGCACGCCCTGCATATGCGGGCGATCAATGCGATTCGGCGCGTGGGATCGATTCACGCCGCGGTCGAGCGCGGGCTTGTCAAAGACGGCATCATGCACGCCCTCGTCACGCAGCATGTGCCTTTTGTTCTGGCGGGCTCGATTCGCGACGACGGGCCGCTCCCCGAAGTCGTGACCGATACGCAGCTCGCCCAGGATGCCATGCGCGCCCACACCACGCAGGCGACCTTTGCCGTGTTCGTGGCGACTGCGCTGCACGCCATTGCCGTGGGGAACATGCTCCCGGCGTTCGTCGACGGTCCGGGCGACGACCTTCGCCCGCTCACCACGATCTGCGTCGATCAGACGGAATTCGTCGTGACCAAGCTCCGCGACCGGGGAACGCACCAGGCGTATGGCGTGGTGACCAACGCGCAGGATTTCATGCACGTGTTGCGCTTCTACGTCGAGCGATGGGAACAGGCGCAGGTTCCGGCTTCGGTGAGCCGCTGATCGCGGCGCCGTTGCCGCAGCTCGCCCCCGGCATCGGCCGCGGGTGGACCGAGGTCGCGGCCGCCGTGGCGCGTGCCGTGCCGCCGCACGAGATCGAGACGATTTACGTGTTTCGTCCCATCAAGCGTGACGGGCGCGAATGGGGGACGGCGGTGGTCACCCGTGTTTCCGCTCCGCTCGCTGCCGCAGCCGGGGCGCCGCGGCTGCGCGTCTACACGGCCCGCTACATGCTGATCACGCGCGGGAAAGAACGCGGCCGGGTCAAAGCGGAGCTGGAAGAAGTGGCGCTCAGTCCGGCCGAAGTATTGTCGCAGGTGATGCAGGCAACGGCCGATCGTAACGGCGACCCCGAACCGCCATCGATCGTCGAACGTGCGGCGTGGTACGAGACCGCCTCCCCGCAGCCCCCTAGCCTCGCGAGGTAAAACCGTTGATCGACTCACGCCTGTTTGTGCCGACCAAGGCGTTTCTGACCAAAGGCGTCGGCCGCCACAAGGAGAAGCTCACCAGCTTCGAGATGGCGCTGCGCGATGCCCACCTCGCAAATTTCAATCTCGTGCGGGTCAGCTCGATCTTTCCGCCGCACTGCGAGCTGGTGGATCGCGAAGAGGGGCTATCGCTAATGCGTCCCGGCCAGGTCGTCTTCGCGGTCATCGCGGAGTCGGCAACGAACGAGCCCAGCCGGCTGGTGGCGGCCTCGATCGGCGTCGCCATGCCCGCCGACGCGAGTCATCACGGCTATATCTCGGAGCATCATAGCTACGGACAGAACGAGGTGATGGCCGGCGACTACGCGGAGGATCTCGCGGCGTCCATGCTCGCCACCGTCCTCGGAGTGCCGTTCGATCCCGATCAGGCCTGGGACCAACGGCGGGAACAATGGATGCTCTCGGGCGAAATCGTGCGCACGATGAACGTGACCTCGACCGCGGAATGCGGTGTGGATGGGCGCTGGACCACGGTGGTGTCCGCCGTGTGCTTCTGCGGTTGACGATTGAACGTCACTTTCGGCGCCGCCTTTGCCGCGGGACTGCTGAGCTTTCTCTCGCCGTGCGTGCTGCCGCTCATTCCGAGCTACATCGGCTTCATTACGGGAATGACCGCCGAGGAGCTCGACGTCCATAAAGGGACGGCGCTGAAACACGCCACGTGGTTCGTGGCTGGATTCTCCATCATTTTTCTCGTCCTCGGCGCCACGGCATCGGCGCTCGGCAGCTTCCTGCTGCAATATCAGCTCTGGATCGGCCGGGTTGGCGGCGTGCTCGTGCTCGCGTTCGGGCTGTATCTGCTCGGCGTGGCGCGGCCCGCGTTTCTCATGCGCGAGCGCCGCTTTCATCTGGCGCGCAAGCCGATCGGGTATTTCGGGTCCGCGGTTGCCGGGATGTCGTTCGGAGCCGCATGGACACCGTGCATCGGTCCCATCCTGGGAACGATTCTCACCCTTGCCGCCGCCACCGCGAGCGTTGCCCAGGGAACGGCGCTGCTCGCGGTGTACGCTCTCGGCCTCGCCGTGCCGTTCATACTGACTGCCTTGGCGCTGGATCGGTTTCTCAGCTGGTTTCAGCGATTTCGCCCCTACCTCGTCTGGGTCGAGCGCGTGTCCGGGGTGCTGCTGATTGCCCTTGGCGTACTCCTCCTGACCGATCGCTTTACGGTTCTCGCGGCGTATCTCCAACGCCTGACCCCAGATGCGTTGAAGCAGCGGCTCTAGCTTATATTAGGAAAGTGTTTCTATCTGGAGTGGACGGCTATGAGACGTACGACGTGGCTACGCATGATTGGGGGTATCGGGGCTGGGCTGCTGCTCGGCTGCGGCAAGGGCGAGCAGACGAGCCAGACCCCCGACAGCACGGCTCGGAATCTCACGATGGCGCCGACGGAGTCGAGCACCACCATGCGGGATGTGCCCGCACCCACCCCCGAGCAACCGAAGCATACTCCTGAGACGAAGCGGACGCCCGCTCCGCCACCGCCGCCTCCCGCCCCGCCCCCGCAGCCTACGTTCTTTACGGCAGGAGCGGGGACCTCGGTGGGCGCGACCATCGATGACAGCATCACGACTCGGAGCGCCAAAGCGGGCGATCCCTTCAGCGCCACGGTGAGTGAAGCCGTGCGGGATCCCTCGGGTCACATCGTCATTCCGGTAGGATCCAGCATTTCCGGCACGATCGTCCGCGCCGACCCGGCGCCGAACCCTCGTTCCACCGGCACGCTCGAGCTGAGCATCACGAGCGTCACGATCCACGGAAAAGCGTACCCGATCGACGCAACCGTCGAATCCAAGGACACCGTAATGCAAGGCCGCGGCGTCACCGGTGCCGATGCGGCAAAAGTCGGTGCCGGTGCGGCAGCCGGTGCGGTGGTCGGAAGAATCTTCGGGAAGAATACGAAGGGCGCCGTCATCGGTGGCGTCCTGGGAGCCGCCGGAGGCGCAGTCGCGGCTCAGCGATCGCGGGATATCGATGTCGTGCTTCCCAAGGGCAACGGCATGAGAATCACGCTGAAGCAGCCGCTGACGGTGGCAGCTCACTAAACAATCGCTCAGTACCCCTTCGCCTCCCCCGATCTCCTCGGGTCCGCCACCCCCACCCATCCTGAATCGGTGCGCGCGATCGCGTTGACTTCCGTCTTGTAGTTCCAGGTCGTCACCTTGTGACCCATCGCCGTAAGGGAATCGATCGCCGCATCCGTGAAGCCATCTCGTTCGACATAAATCATGTCCGGCAAGCCCTGGTCATGCAGCCGGGGAGCGGCGATCGCGGCGGGAAGCGTCATGCCGTGATCGATCACGTTACTGATGACCTGAAACACGGCGGTCGTAATGCGTGAGCCACCGGGCGAGCCCAGCACGAGAACGAGGTGGCCGGCGGAATCGAGTACCATCGACGGCGTCATGGCCGAAAGCATGCGCTTGCCGGGCGCGATGGCGTTCGCTTCTCCCTGAACGAGCCCGTACAGGTTCGGTCGCCCGGGAGCGGACGTGAAGTCGTCCATTTCGTCATTCAGCAGAAATCCCGCGCCACTGACGGTCACCGCGCTGCCGAAGTCGTTGTTGAGTGTCGTGGTGCAGGAGACGGCATTCCCTTCCGGGTCCACGATGGAATAGTGTGTGGTCTCGGTTCCCTCGTGTTGCGTGGGGCCGGGCGCGGGTGGCGGTGTGGCGCGGTGTGGGTCGATGTCGCCGCGCAGCTCCGCTGCGTGGGACTTGCTCAGCAGGCGCTCGAGCGGCATCTGCACGTAGTCCGGATCGCCCAGATACATGTTGCGATCGAGGTAGGCGCGTCGCATCGCTTCCGCTTCGACGTGCATCAGGGTAGCGGTGCCAAAATCGGGGAGCGTTCCGAAACCCTCCATCACATTCAGGATTTCGGCCAGTGCGATGCCGCCGCCCGAGGGCGGCGGCATCGTGTAGATCGTATAGCCGCGATACGTCACCTGCACTGGCGTGCGCCATTTCGCGCGGTAGGCGTCGAGGTCGCCCCTGGTCACGAGCCCGCCGCCGCGCTGCATCTCCTGCACGATGAGGCCGGCAATCGGCCCATCATAAAACGCCGCCGGGCCGGAATCCGCGATCAGCTCGAGCGTGTGCGCCAGATCCGGCTGGGTGAGCCGGGTGCCCGGCTCGGGAGCGACGCCATTCACGAGAAACTGCGCGCGTGATGCCGGGAACCGGACCAGCCGCTCCGCTTCCAGCGCCACCTGGCGGCTATGTGCGGCATCGAGGACGAATCCCTCCCGGGCCAGACGAATCGCTGGGGCGAGCAGATCGGCCCACGGCAGCCGGCCGAAGGTGTGATGCGCTTCGTACATCCCGGCCACACTTCCCGGAACGCCCACCGACTGGTGCCCAGTGAGCGATGACTGCAGCGCGGTTCCGGCGGAATCGACGAACATGTCGCGGCGGGCCAGGGCGGGTGCCATCTCCCGATAGTCGAGTGCTCGCAATGTTCCGTCCTGCAGCCGAATCATCATGAACCCGCCGCCGCCGATGTTTCCGGCGACGGGATGTACGACGGCGAGGGCGAAGCCCACGGCCACCGCGGCGTCGACCGCGTTCCCGCCCTGGCGCAGAATCGCGATCCCCACGTCGGTGGCAAGCGGATGCGACGACACCACCACGGCGTGGCTCGCGGTCACGACCCTGGTCCGGCGCCCGAGTGGCCAGCTGGCATTGACGAAGGCGGGCGGTTGCGATGGGCTCGCGAGCGCGCTCTCGGCCGCTGTTTGGACCGCTGCTGGAGCCGAAACGTCCGATGAGTCCGCCCCCGCGCTGGGAGCGAGCGCGGCGGGGCGCGGATGATGACAGCCGTACAGCGCGACGAGCAGAGCGGAAAGGTGCCGGACCCGCATGGCCGTATTGTGCACGTTGACCCAAGCGACGGTCAACATCTAAGTTGGGCGGACCCGCCCCATGAACACGCCCGAATTTCGAGATCCGCGGCTTACCGAGCAGCGCAATCCCCGGACCGGGCGGATCGACGTCGCATCCAGCCTCGAAATCGTCGATCTCCTCAACGCTGAGGACGCGCTCGTCGCGCCCGCGGTACACCTCGAGCGCGAGCGGATCGCCCAGGCGATCGATCTTGCCGTCCGCGCATTCGAGCACGGCGGGCGGCTGATCTACGCCGGGGCGGGTACGTCCGGGCGCTTGGGCGTGCTCGACGCCAGCGAGTGTCCTCCAACCTTCGGGACGCCGCCGGACATGGTGGTAGGGATCATCGCCGGCGGCCCCGCGGCGCTGGTGCGCAGCGTCGAGGGCGCCGAGGACGATGTCGGGCTTGCGGGTGTAGCGATCGAGCATGCCGCGGTCAACGCTCAGGATTTCGTGCTCGGCATTGCCGCGAGCGGCACGACGCCGTTCGTGCGGGCCGCGCTCGACTGCGCCCGTTCGCGCGGGGCGGCGACCGGGCTGCTGTCCTGCACCGACCCTCCGAGCGAAGTGGCCGCGCGCTGTGACGTCGTGATCCTGCCCAAAGTGGGACCCGAGGCGATCACCGGTTCGACACGCCTGAAGGCAGGCACCGCGACCAAGCTCGTGCTCAATGCGGTCACGACGGGTGCCATGATCCGGCTCGGCAAAGTGTATGGCAATCTGATGGTCGATTTGATGGCCACGAGTGCCAAGCTGCGCGATCGCGGCGAGCGCATCGTCATGGAGGTCTGCCGCGTGGAGCGCGCGCGCGCCCGGCAGGCGATTCACGCCGCGGGCGGCAGCGTGAAGCTCGCCATTGTCATGGCACGCCTTGATGTGGGCGAGGGGGATGCACGGCGCGCGCTCGAGCAGTCGCACGGCTCCGTCCGCCGGGTGATCGGCGATCCCCCCCCGCCTCCCGGACGCCCCGCGACCACATCATGACCGGGTCACTCGCCATCGGCATCATGTCCGGCACCTCGCTCGATGGTGTGTCGACCGCGCTCGTCCGGCTTACCGACGCGCCGCCGAACATCGAGCTTCGAGCCTTCCGGCAGAGTTCCTACGAGTCCGCGGAGCGCGAGCGCATTCTCCACACGATCGCGCAGGGCGGAGCGCGTGAGCTGGCGCTGCTCCACGTCGCGCTGGGGGAACGATTCGCCGCTGCCGTGCTCGAATTGCTCGCGCAGGCCCGGGTGACGGCTCGAGACATCGAGTTCGTTGCATCGCACGGCCAGACCGTCTGGCATGAGCCCGCGCGCGCGACGCTGCAGCTTGGCGATCCCGCGGTTCTCGCGGAGCGGATCGGCGTCCAGGTGGTGAGTGACTTTCGGACGCGCGACGTCGCGGCCGGGGGGCAGGGCGCACCGCTCGTTCCCCTGGTCGATGTCCTGGTCTTTGGGCACCCCCACCGCGGGCGCCTGCTGTTGAACCTGGGCGGGATCGCCAACGTGACGTGGGTGCCGCGGCGCGGCGAGACGGCCGGGGCCGTGGCGTTCGACTCAGGCCCCGGTGTCGGCGTGATGGACGCGGTGACGCGGTTCCTCTGTCCCGATCTGCCGTTCGACCGCGACGGTGAACGTGCCCGGCACGGCCGGGTGCTCGTTCCGGTGCTGGAATCACTGCTCGAGGATCCGTATTTCGCCGAGCGTCCGCCCAAGAGCACCGGGCGGGAGCGCTTCGGCCCCGAGTTTGCGCGGCAGCTCGCCACTGCAGCGCGGGCGTCGGGTGGAGAGGCCGACGACGCGATCTCGACCGCGAACGCGCTGACCGTCGAAACGATCGCGGATGCAATCACGCGGTTTACTCCCGCTCAACCGGACGACGAGCTCGTGGTCTCGGGTGGAGGCGCGCGCAATCGCACGCTGATGGAACGCCTCGGCAAACGTCTGCGGCCCCGACCGGTGCTGCAGTTCGCCGATCTGTTTTTCGACGGCGAGGCGAAGGAGGCTGCGGCGTTCGCCCTGCTGGGCTGGCTCACGCTGCGCGGCATGCCCGGCAACCTTCCTGCCGTAACGGGAGCCCGCGGGCCACGGGTCCTGGGCCGCGTTACGCCGGCGTGACATCGCTTGCTCGCCTCGTGTTCCCCTCGCTGCGCTGGCGCGAGAAGGGGGGTTTCGAACACGAACGGGCCAAGATTGACGGCGCGCTCGCCACGGGCGTTGGCGGCTTCATCGTTTTTGGCGGTGATCGCGAATCGGTCGTGAATCTGACCCGCGATCTGCGCCGCCAGGCCGGACGGCGTCTCCTGATCGGCGCTGATCTCGAGCGCGGCCCGGGGCAGCAGGTCGTTGGGCTCACCGAGCTGCCGCCCCCCGCCGCCCTCGGCCACCTCGATGATGTCGAGACGACCCGCCTTGCCGGCCTCATCACGGGAACTGAAGCGAAAGCGGCAGGAATCAACTGGGTGTTCGCGCCCGTTTGCGATCTGGATAACGAGCCCCGCAATCCCATCGTACAGACTCGCTCCTTCGGCGCCGATCCCTCACGCGTCAGCGAACACGTGGCGGCTTGGATCACGGCATGTCAGGAGCACGGGGCGATGGCGTGCGCCAAGCACTATCCGGGGCACGGCCGCACTACCCAGGACTCGCACGCCGTGCTCCCCCGGGTGGATGCCTCCTTCGACGAGCTGGCCAGGAGCGATCTCGTGCCGTTCGGCGCCGCGGTGAAGGCCGGCGTTGCCAGCGTGATGAGCGCGTTCGTGTCGTACCCTGGTTGGGACTCGAGCGCTGCGGCCGCGGGCTTCTCGCCCACGATTCTCGGGTATTTGCGCCAGGAGCTGGGATTTGCCGGGCTCGTCGTGACGGACGCGCTGATCATGGCCGGCGCCACGGCACGCGAGTCGGAAGGTCCGGCGACCGCCACAGCGGTTGCCGCGGGCTGCGATGCGCTGCTCTATCCGCAGGACTACGCGGCTGTCGTCGCTGCCCTCGACTCCGCCACCGGGCGGGCGCTGCGGACGGCGCGAGCCGACGCCGCTCTGGCGCTGTACGATGCTGCCGTGAGCCGCTGGGACGGTGGCGCGGACCAGGGCGAGCCGGATTGGCGGAGCCACGCGCAGGCGGCGGACCAGATCGCCGACCGTGTGGTCACGCTGCTCCGGGGGGCCGCACCCGCCTTGCGGCCTCCCTGCATCGTTTCAATCGTCGATGACGACGTCGGCGGCCCGTATACGGTGGGTCCACGCGATGTCTACCATCACACGCTCGCGGCCGCGGGCGTATCGATCCTGCGCACCGCCGACTCTCGGTCGCATGGCTCGCGCATTGTCCTCGTGTACGCCGAGCCGCGGTCGTGGAAGGGCCGCGCCGAGCTGGGGTCGCGATCGCTGCAACAGCTTGCGCACCTGCTTCCCAAGGCCGATCTGGTGATTCTTCTCGGGCATCCGCGGTTGGCCGGACAGATTAGCGGTTACGCTCCGATCGTGTGTTGCTGGCACGGCCAGCCGTTGATGCAGCGGGCAGCGGCGCGCTGGTCGCTCCAGCGGATGGAACCTCGATGATGGTCTGCTTGCCATTGTGGCGCGGCGTCCCAACGAGCGGCTGGTGCATGGCATCGAGTCGCTTGCGAATCGCGCCGTCGAACCAGTCTGTATCGTCCACGATTAACGTCCCCCCGGGGACGACCCGCGGGAGCAGCTGTTCGATCTCACGCCACACGATCTCGACGTCGTGGCTGCCGTCGAGATAGACCAGCGAGAACCGATCGAGCGGTCGTTTCACTCCCTCACGCCACAGATACAGACGGTCCAGTAGATCGAGAAACAGCTCCGAATCCATCATGTAGTGGACGTGATTCGGATAACGGGCCAGCACGCGCTTCATCGCACCGTAATGACGGTCATCGTAGATGAAGGGAGCGCCCTCGTAGGGGCGCGTGCCGTACGGGTCGACCGTGAGTACGAGAGGCTTTCTCGCACGGATGGGATACACAGACTCGAGAATTCGCAGCATCAGCAGCGCGGAGCCGCCGGCGCGGGTGCCGATCTCGAGAAAGGGAGCGGGATCCTCGCTTCGAGGGGCGCTCGCGACGTGACGGGCCAGCTCGAGCAGAAACCTGGTAGCGGTGTCGCTCTTCTGCCGGCAACGAAACACCTGCCAGCGGAGATACAGCGCTCGCGACAGCAGGCTCACCGGGTCGCGACGCCCAGCGTTCGTAGCAGATCTACCAGATAATGTCCGGGCACCGCGTACACGATCTTCCCCTGGGCTTGCCGCTCGCCGCCATACAGTACGCCCACGACCTGACCGCTGCGGTCGAACACGGGACTGCCTGATGACCCGGGCGCGCCGTAGCCGTCGAGCTGCATCAGGCCACGCAACACCTTGCTGACCGTGCCAACGGTGAGCGTGGGGTCGGCAATCGCCGCGGTGGCCGCTGCGTCCATGGGGAGGTCTTCGCCGAGCGGATACCCGATGATCGCGACGGGGTCGCCGCGCTCGGGCGATGGTCCCCGAGCGACGCCGACGACGCGCGGCGTGCCTCCGCGAATTGGCACCTTCACCACGCCAAGATCGGCTGCACGGGCCACGCCCACGAGTCGTGCGCGAAACCACTGCGTGCTGCCCGAGAACTTCACCGCGATCTCCCGCGGCTCGCGGTCGCCGGTTTCCCCCTTGAGCACGTGTTTGTTGGTGACGAGGGTTCCGGCGGAGTCGACCGTGAACCCCGTGCCGCTCACGATCTCCGAGTCGGAAAATTTCACGATGACGATCGCTACCGCGTCGACATTGTTTTTCGCGATGGTGCGGTAGTCCACGGCCACGGCACCCGCGAGGCCGCGCTGGCGCGCGTTGGCCGAGTCGAGGCGGTTCTGCAGCTGCGACACCGCGTTCGCGTCGCCCTCCGCGCCGGCCCGGGCCAGCTCGCGCCGCAAGCGCGCCGCATCCTGCTCGGCGCCCGCCAATGCAACGCGCAGGCTCTCGAGCTCGGTCTCGAAATGCGTCGCGAGCTGCCGCGAAATTTGAGTCAGGCTGTCGGCGCGCACCTGGAGCGCGAGCAGGTCGTGCGCATTGCGGGCACTGTGCCATTGCGCCCACCCGAATCCGGCAGCGACGAGCAGGAGAGTGAGCACCAGCAGCTTGGTGGTCTGGCGCAGGTCGCGCGTTTGGCGCTGCACCTCGGCGGCGACACGGAGGGCGGTGCTCCCGCGCTCCGCTCTGCCCGGTAGGGGCGCGGCGACGGCGGGATACTGCTCGCGGGCCGCGGACATCCGCTCCGCCGACGCGCGTACGGCGGGGGATGTGTCGGTCGAGGCCGGATCGAGCAGCCGGAATTCGACGGTCGGTCCGTTTGCGCCGCAACCGATCACGTCGCGGTCCCTGAGCGCCACGTCGCCCGCAATCGGCTTTCCGTTCAGGAACGTGCCGTTTTTGCTCTGCAGATCACGCAGGACGAATTGATCGCCACGCAACACGATCGCGGCGTGACGCGACGAGACATCCAGGTCGCGGTCCGCATC
Organism: Gemmatimonadales bacterium; assembly: GCA_035517615.1. Taxonomy (GTDB): domain Bacteria; phylum Gemmatimonadota; class Gemmatimonadetes; order Gemmatimonadales; family GWC2-71-9; genus AG25. Next base: position 73,048 of record DATIYM010000023.1, on the reverse strand, counting down.
GAAGCGTGCATCCGAGAGCGGGTGCCGGCCGAGGCCGATATAGGCCTTTTGCAGAACCTGGGCTTGCCCGGCGCGCGCGCCGGAAAGAAATCGCAGCTCGACCTTCACGGGATGATGCCGGACAGATACAACCCCACTCCGAGGAGCAGGACTGCGAGCAGCACGACGATGACGGTACGCAGCCGGACGCGACGCGACGGTTCGGGCGGTCGGGAGCCGCGATACACCGGCACGGGCTCGGTGCTCGTTTCGGTATCGACCAGCGGATACACCTGATGGCCAACCGCTTCGTCAGGCTCGGGCCCCCGGAGGCCGTCGCCATCGACCTGGGCCACGACCACGGTGATGTTGTCGGGACCACCGCGCTCGTTCGCGAGCGCAATCAGCCGGTCGCACGCCGCCTGCACGCTCGGCGAGTGGGTCACGATTTGCGCGATCTCGTCATTCGTCACCTGGCCGGACAGGCCGTCGGAGCAGACGACCAGGATGTCGCCGCGGCGCAGTGCCTGGTGGGTGAGATCGACCTTCACGCGAGGGTCGGGACCCAGCGCCTGGAGGATGATGTTCTTGCGGTCGCTCTTCGCGGCCTGCTCCTCCGTCATCTCACCCACTTCCACGAGACGTTGCGTCAGCGATTGATCCTTCGTGATCTGGTACGCGGTTCCCCCGCGAACCAGATAGGCTCGGCTGTCGCCGACCTGACTCACGAACGCCTGATCGCCCAGAATGCCCAGCGCGGTCGCGGTCGTCCCCATGCCCCGCACTTCGGGGTGCGCCTTTTGGTACGCATGGATGTGGCCGTTGGCCGCTTCGACGGCTTCTTTCAGACGAGCGGCGAATCGCGGCGCCGACTGATCGGCGTCGTTCGTCCACCCATCCACGAGCTGCGAGTAGATCGTCTCGGTCGCCATCTCGCTGGCGAGCTCGCCCGCTGCCGCACCTCCCATGCCGTCCGCCACCACGAACAGCGAGCCCCGCTCGCCGACGCCGTGTTCACGCACTTGCTCGAGCAGCGATGCGTTGCGGCGCGTGAGATCGGCAACGAGAAACCGATCCTCGTTATGGTCGCGAGTGCGGCCCAGATCGGTCTTGCCGAACACGCGAACCTGAACCGTGCGGCGATCGCGTCCGAACATGGTCAGGGCGCCGCCTGAGAGCCGCACAGCGACTGGGAGAGCGCAGCGTACGAGCGGGATCGCGAATCGAGCGTGAGCGCGCGCCGGGCCCAGTCGCAGCCCTGGGCGCGGTCCTCGAGCTTGGCGTAGGCGTTGGCCACGAGGTATGCCGCGAGCGCGCGGTCCTTGCTCGCGAGCCCATGCGTCTCGTACACGGCCCGTGCCGAGTCGCGCAACACTGCGCCGTCGATCGCGTCGATGCGATCGACCCAGTCGTTTAACAACTTGGTGGCGAGGGCCGCATCGATGGCGGGCGCGCTGCTCGGCCGCGTTTCCCCAGACACGTGTGCCGCGGGCTGTGACACCACGCGGCTCGTGTCGACCCGGGGAGCGGTCGCTGGTGCGGAATCGTGGGCGGCGGCGGTAACCTGGGGTGGAGGCTCGTGGTGCGCGTACAGCGTGTAGCCGCCGCCCGCGGCAACGAGCACGACCACGGCCCCGATCACCGCCGTCCGGCGCGATCGGGCGGCTGGCTGTGCTCGAGGCGGCGCAACGGTCACAGCCGTCTTTTCCGCGTTGAGTAACTGCGTCCGCGCATCGCTCGCTCGCGTGGCCGGGACCAGGGCATCGGTCGGTGTCGCGCCGGTCAGGCCCAGAATCCCCGCTACGTCGCCCGCGAACTTGGCTACCGATTGATAGCGGTCGGCTGGGGTGCGGGTGAGTGCCGTATCCAACGTTTGCTGGAGGCCCGCGGGAAAGCTGCGCCCCGGAGCGGCGCGCTCGAGCGGGAGCGGCTCGTCCGTCAGCCGTTTGACCATGGTTTCCTGGACCGTACTGCCGTCGAACGGCAGGCGGCCGGTGAGCATCCGGTACAACACGAGCGCGAGGGAGTAGAGATCGCTGCGGCCATCGACCTTGTCTCCGGCGAGCTGCTCCGGGCTCATGAACTCGGGCGTTCCCACCACGAGGCCGGTCTTCGTCACCTTCTGATTGTCACCGCTGCCCTCGACCGCCTTGGCGATGCCGAAGTCGACCACCTTCACGACGTCGCTGCCGCCGCGGCTCTTCGTCACCATGATGTTGTCCGGCTTCAAATCCCGGTGCACGATGCCGAGATCGTGGGCCGCCTGCAACGCTTCGGCGACTTGGAGAAAAATGTGTCCGGCGCGGCGCGGCTCGAGCATACCGCCCGGGGACTGCTCGAGCAGGGCGGTCAGGGGTTCGCCCTCGATGAACTCCATCGCGAGATAGATCAGCCCATCCGGTGTCTCCCCGAAGTCGTAGATCGCGCACACGTTGGGGTGTGTGATCCGGCTCGCGTTTGCGGCCTCGCGGTTGAAGCGCGACACCGCGTCGGTGTCGTGCACCATCGACGGATTCATCACTTTGATCGCGCTGCGCCGTCCCATCTTGACGTGCTCGGCGAGATAGACCTGCCCCATGCCGCCTTGTCCGAGTTTCTTCAGGACGTGATAGCGGTCGGCGACCACTTGCCCCACGAGATCGTTCGCGGGCGCAAGCGACCGCAGGGTCTGTCCATCGTTGGGGCAGAACTTCACGTCATCGGGATACTCGATCGAGCAGACGGGACAGAGCTTCATGGGGTTGCGGCAGGGACCGGGAGGTCGATGCGAAGCAGCTTGTCTCCCACCAGTATGCGCGACTCGTGCGACAACGGCACCGCCCCACGCGCCGCGAGGGCGACCCCGTTGCGCGAGCGGGCATCGATCACCACGAAATCCGCGTCTTCTGAGCGTATGATCGCGTGTACGGCGCTCATCGTGTGGTCGTACGGGAAGATCCAGTCCCCTCGCTCCCGGCCGATCTGAATATCCCGTCCGGGGGACAATTGAATGACGTCCCGGGCACTGCCATCGCCTCGGAGCTGAGTGAGACTCGCAATGTCGGCGCTTGGCGTGACGCTGCCTATGCGCTTCGTGGCGTCGGCCTCGGCGGCATGCGGACCGGGATATCCCAGCCGCCGAAATCGGATCAGCTGCGATCCCACGAGCAGCAGATCGCCATCGTCCAGCCGGTGCGGCGCCTCGAGAAACACCCACGTCCCGTTGCGGCTGCCGAGATCTCGGATCACGAGCCGTTGACGGTCGCCGTCCGGTTCGAACGAGAGCTTCGCATGAAGCGGCGACAGGAAGGTGTCGTCCGCGAACGTGAGATCGGCCGCTTCGCGCCCCAGAGTGACGTGCGGACCGCGGCGCTCGAATCGCTCGATCAACTCGCCCATTTCGTTGAGCAGGCCAAGCACGAGAGTGGTCGCCTCGCTCGGCTGGGGTTCGGAATTGGCAGCAACGCGCGGCATCGTCCGCGCCGGCTCGGCGGCGGGAGCACCGCACGTTGCACAGAATCGCGCGCCCGCGCTGTGCGGCGAGCCACAGCGCGCGCAACTTGGCCCCGACCCGGGCGAGGTGAGGCGCCGACCGCACGCGGGGCAGAAGGGGTGATTGGCTGAGAGCGGAGCGGAGCAAAAGCGACAGGACAGGGTCACGGCGGTTGGCGCGGCGTACGGCGTGGCGTGCACGGTGGGGCCCGATTCCGGGTGGATCGCGGTCTGCGTGCGCGGTACTGCTCCTCTCGCCTCGCTTCCACCTCCGCCCCCCTCACCCCCGGTGCGTCGCTCGACGCCCTTCAGTCCGGCTGGCTTTCCTGGCAGGGACTTGCCGCAATCGGAACAGAATTCAGCGCCCGCGTCGTTATCGCGGCCGCAAAACGCGCACGCGGTCACTCCAGGACGGGCTCCAGTCGGGGGAGAAGTTTACGCCCGGCGAATCTATGGAGCAAATTGCATCGTAGAAAGGGCGCACGGCTTCTTGCCGCAGCGCCGCCGTCTGAGTTAATAGAGAAAGCAGCCTCATGCAGCGTCTCGTGTTGGCCGTCGTGCTCTGGTCATGTGCCACGCTCGGATTCGCTCGCGCGCAGGAACCGCGCGACCGTGGGGCACTCGAGCAGCTGCGCGACTCCCTGGGCCGTGTCACCGACACCGTGGCGTTACGGCAACTCGAGGTCGCAACCATTCAGGTTGCGAAACGAGATCGCGACAATCCGCTGATGCATCTTCGGCTTGGTTTCATCGCGTATCGCCTCGGGGAGCTGGGCGGTAAGGGGCATTTCGACGACGCAGCGGGCGAGTTCGAATGGGCCGGCGAATTGCGACCCGGCTGGCCGTACCCGTGGTATGGCGATGGCCTCGCGGAGCTGGCACTGGGCGAGCATGCTGTGATCGGGCTCGAGAACATGCGCCAGATCCTGGGGCTCGATTACCTCTCGAAGGCAGCCCGGGTCCTGTCGAAGGCGACCGATGCCGATCCCAGCTTCTCGCCCGCGACGGTGCTGCTCGCGCGCACCGCGCTCGCGCAGCGCATCCAACCCCGGATCGACCTCGCCCTGCGGGCGGTGCGCGCCGCCGCGCATACCAGCGCGGCCACGAACCCGGCCATCCAGCTCGCGCGCGGGCGGGTCGAGCGCCTGGCCGGGTATCCGGACTCCGCACTCGAGGCGTTCGACCGCTTGCTGGCCGTGGGCGGTGATTCGGGGGTGGCGCTCCTCGAACGGGCCCGCACCTACTATTACCTGCACCAGCCTGACGCCGCCTATCACGCGTATTTCACCGGGGCGGCGCACACCGACAGCGCCGACGCTCGTGACTTGTACCGCTCGGACTTCTCGTGGGTCGCCTCGGATTCCGAGCGGCAGGCATTCGACGCGCTGCCTGATGCGTCCGCTCGATCCGCCTGGCTACTGCGCTTCTGGGAGCAGCGCGCCGCCGCGGATGCGCGTGATCCCTCCGAACGACTGGCGGAGCATTATCGCCGCTGGTTCTACGTGATGCACAACTTTCGTCTGGTCAGCCGCCACCGGCACTACGATATCACCGAGCGCTACCGGGCCGATCAGGACCAGGTGGACGATCGCGGCGTGATCTACATGCGACACGGCGAGCCCGACTCGCGCGCTACCTACGTTCAGTCGGACTCGGTCGAGCCCAACGAGTCGTGGCTGTATCGGCGTCCGGACGGCGACCTGATTTTTCATTTTGTCGCTCGCAAGGGCGGGCAGGATTACAAGCTCGTCGAGAGTTTGGCGGATGCGTTGACGTCGGGTTTCAACGGAGCCCTGGCGCTGCAACGTCGCAGCGGCATGGGTCCGATCGCGAGCGGTCTGTTCGCCTCGCGCTCGACCTTCAATCCCGTCTATACGAGGCTCGGCGACGTCCTGGGGTCGGCCAACGTACGCGGATCGCTCGCCGAGGAGCGTGACCTCGGCAAGAGCAGCATCGCGATCGGCACGACCACCGACAGCTACCGGCGGAATTTCGACGCGCCGCTCGAGACCGTGGCATCGCAATTCGTGGTGGGCGACACCGGGCTGAAACAGCATCCCGGCGGAGCGCTCCACGTGGTCTTCGCGATCCCCGTGGATCGGCTGTTGCCGACAACCGATTCCGCGCGCACCCTCTATCCGATCTCCTTCCGGCTGTACGTCACGGACTCCTCCGGCGCGATCGCCCGCCGCATCGACACCACCCGCGTCTTTGTCTCCCGCCATCCATTGCCGAGCGGCGCATATCTGAGTGGACAGCTCACCACGCGGCTACCCGCCGGGATGTATGGATACCACCTCCTGATCGAGCAGCCTGGCGGCGAGGGGGGGGGCGGTGGGGGGAGCGGCCCGGGCGATCTGATCACGCGGGATTCGATTCGGGTCGGAGTGCTCGACGGGACGCGGTTTGCCGTGAGCGATCTGGTGGTCGGTCGCGCCGACGCCGGGCTCGTATGGACCGATCGGGGCGATACGGTGTTCCTGAACCCGCTGGAACAGTTTCCCGAGGGCAGCGCCGCCGAGTTGTACTATGAGGTCTATGGTGTGCCGGCGGGGGCTGCGTATCACACCGCGGTACGCCTCGAGCGCCGGCAGGGTGGTGGATCGGTCTTCGGGTTCTTCGGCCGGTTGTTTGGAGGGAAGAAGGAGGGCCCGGTCACCCTGAGTTTCGACGCGGCGAGTGACGGCCCGATTACTCATGTGCATCGCCAGATCGCGCTGCGCGACGTGCCGCGCGGTCGTTATGTCTTGAGCGTCCGCATCACGCATCCCGCGAGCGGAATGACCGTTACGCAAGAGCAAGCACTGGATGTTGTTGGCCGCTAGTCGGTTGACCCTGCGAGCACGCTCTCCTAAGTTAGGCCGGTTTCCCCCGGAGTAGGGATGTATTGCTCCCGCTGTGGTACGCAAAATGACGATTCCAGCAAGTTCTGCCGGTCCTGCGGCCTCGATCTCGGCGCCACTCCGATCCAGGGAGAACGGGAGCTATCGGATCTCGACCTCGTCCGCCAGGAATTGCGCGACGAGTACGACATCGTAGAGGAGCTGGGCCGCGGCGGTATGGCGATCGTGTTCAAGGCACGGGAACGCCAGCTCGACCGCGACGTCGCCATCAAGGTCCTGCCGTTCTCGCTCGCGTTCGACAAGGAGTTCGTCGAGCGGTTCCAGCGCGAAGCCCGTACTTCGGCAAAACTCGAGCACCCGAACATCATCCCGATCTATCGCGTCGGGAAATCGGGCCGCGTGATCTACTTCGTGATGAAGTTTCTCCGCGGCAAGCCGCTCTCCGCCATTCTGGGTGCGCGCGGCTCGCTCGCCCCCGCGGAAATCCGTCAGGTGCTGGCACAGGTGGCCCGCGCGCTGGCCTACGCGCACAAGAGCGGGATCGTGCACCGCGATATCAAGCCCGACAACATCATGTTCGACGAGCACGGCCAGGCTGTGGTGACGGATTTTGGAATCGCCAAGGCGGCCAGCGGCGCGAAGCTCACCGGCACCGGCATGTCGATCGGAACGCCGCATTACATGAGCCCGGAGCAGGCGCGCGCTCAGGGGCTCGACGGCCGCAGTGACATCTATTCGCTCGGGGTCGTCGCCTACCAATGCCTGACGGGCGGTGTGCCATTCGATGGAGAGGACTCGTTCTCGATCGGCTACAAGCATATCATGGAAGAAGTGCCGACGCCGGCGCTCGACACACCGGAGCGGCGGGAAGTGTTCGACATCATCCGGAAGATGATGGCCAAGTCCCCCGAGGATCGCTTCCAGAGTGCCGAGGAGCTGGTCGCGGTCCTGGAAGGTGCCCCCGGCGCGATCAGCCTCACCGGGGCGGCGACCCGCGCGATCCCGTCGCTCGCCCGCGCGGCCAATGCTCCGACCACCCCGCTGCCCAGGGTGACGGCCGCCGCCGTCCCTACGACGCCGCTGACGCCCGTGCCGGCTGTCGCGGATGAAAAGCACTCCGTAGCGGCAACCGTCTTCTTGTGGCTCGTCATCGTAGGCGGGATCGTCGGGGGCGGTGGATTCTACGCGTACAAACAGGGCTGGCTGCTCGCGTCGCCACCCAACCTCGCGATGCCTCCACTCCACACAGACACCTCGCTGCTTGCCACGGGCCCGAAGGATAGTGCGGCCCCGCGAGTCGATTCGACCAAACCGGCGAACCCTGTCGTCGTGCCGGTGTCCGATACCTCGCATGCCTCATCCGGTCTCGGCGCGCCGTCCGGACCGGCGACACCGGGCAAGCTCACGCTGCAGGGGGTCCCGGCGGGTGCTCGAGTGTTCCTGAATGGGCAGCCGATGAGAGGCACGAAGTTCGATATCCCGCCCGGTGTCTACAAGCTCACGGTCAACGCCGCGGGTTACGATGCATTCGAGCAGCAGGTCGTGATGACCCCAGGAGGCCTGAGCACCGTGCACGTGGAGCTTGCACCCGCGGACGGTGGACAGGCCGGCGGTGGTCCCTGTGACCAGTATGGTCCGGCCTATAACCAGGACAATCTCTGTTTCGACACGCGACCGGTGCCGCTGTCGTCGACCGTGATTCCGGTACCCACGGATGCCACGATCTTTCCCCGTGAGGCGATTTTGCTGTTCCACGTCTCCCGCGCCGGGGAGACCATCGAGACGCGCATCTTCGCCCGCTCGAATGTGGAAACGTTCAACGATCAGGCACTCGACATTTCGAAGAACCTGCGCTGGAACCCGGCTCAGAAGAACGGCGAGCCGGTGGACGCGTGGGTGCAGTGGCCGTTCAAGGCCGTGAGGCAGTAATCAATCTTCATCCCACGTCGTTCATCGCCCCCGGCGCCGTCGTGCTGGGCGATGTCACATTGGGCCCCCACGCGAGCGTCTGGTACCATGCGGTACTGCGCGGCGACACGGCGCCGATCGTTATCGGCGAGTCGTCCAACATCCAGGATGGATCGATCGTGCACGTGGACGAAGGCGTGCCGGCCACGGTGGGAGCGCGCGTCGGTGTGGGGCACCGGGTGATCCTGCACGGCTGCACCATCGGGAACGACTGCCTGATCGGGATGGGAAGCGTGGTTCTGAATGGCGTGCGTGTAGGAGAAGGGAGCGTCGTGGCGGCGGGGGCCGTAGTGCCCGAAGGCCTCGAGATTCCGCCGGGCTCGGTGGTCGTCGGCGTGCCGGCGCGCGTCACCCGCCGCGTGGACGAAGCGCTCCGCGGCCGCATTCGCTCGACGTGGGAGCATTACGTGGGGGAGGCGGTGCGGCATCGGGCCGGGACTTTTCCGATCGCGAGAGCAAGTTTGTGATGTGAATTTCCAAACCCATATGTTCCGCGCTGCTTTGCGCGCGCTTGCCCGAGCCCCAGCAATTCCTACTTTGAGCCCCCACGTCGCCCAAACGAACAATTTCCCGCGACTCAGCGTTTAAACAGGGATGCCCATGATTCCGTCCTCGCCCAAAGGTCCGCTGTCGCTCAGCCCCAACGCCGTCACGGTCCTCGAAAAGCGCTACCTCGTGAAAGACGATGCCGGACGCCCGGTGGAGCGGCCGGAAGACCTGTTCTGGAGGGTGGCACGGACCATCGCGGCGGCCGATAGCGCCTATGGAGCGACGGAGCGCGCGGTCGAAGGCCTGGCGGAGACGTTCTTTGACCTGATGGCCTCGCGTGTGTGGATGCCGAACTCCCCCACGCTCATGAACGCGGGGCGGCCGCTCGGGCAGCTGTCCGCGTGCTTCGTGCTCCCCGTGGACGATGCATTGTCGAACGGAAAATCGGGGATCTACGACACGCTTCGGTCCATGGCACTCGTTCACCAATCGGGCGGCGGTACAGGGTTCTCGTTCTCGCGCCTGCGGCCCCAGAACGACGTCGTGCGCTCCACCATGGGCGTGGCCTCAGGGCCGGTTTCGTTCATGAAGCTGTACGACGCCTCTACGGATGTGGTGAAGCAGGGCGGGACCCGTCGCGGCGCGAACATGGGGATCCTGCGGGTCGATCACCCTGACATCCTCGAGTTCATCACCTGCAAGGACGATCTGACCCAGGTGACGAACTTCAACATTTCGGTCGCCGTGACCGATGCCTTCATGCACGCGCTCGAAGAAGGGCAGTTGTACGATCTCATCCATCCACGGACCGGGAAGCCCGTGGGGCAGCTCAGCGCGTCGGACGTTTTCCGGAAGATCGTGCACGGCGCATGGAAGACGGGCGAGCCGGGGGTGTTTTTCATCGACCGCGCGAACGCCTTCAACCCCGTCCCGCAGCTCGGCAGCTACGAGGCCACGAACCCGTGCGGCGAGCAGCCCCTGCTCCCCTACGACGTCTGCAATCTCGGCTCGATCAACGTCGGCCTGTTCGTCAGAAACGGTGAAGTCGATTGGGATCGGCTCGGCACCGTCACGCGGCTGTGCACCCATTTCCTCGACAACGTCATCGACGCGAACCGCTATCCCTTACCCGAGATCGACAACCTCGCCAAGCGCATTCGGCGCGTCGGACTAGGCATCATGGGCTGGGCCGATCTCCTCGTCCGCGTCGGCGTCCCGTACAACTCCGACTCGGGTGTCGAGCTGGGTCGCAAGATCATGCAGTTCATTGATGAGGAGTCGAAGCGCGCGTCCGAGAGTCTGGCGGAGCAGCGCGGTGTGTTCCCCGAATGGGAGCGCTCGATCTGGGGTCCCGACAGCACGTGCGCGCGCGATGCGCGTGGCCGCCGCATCCGCCCCATGCGCCGCATGCGCAACTGCAACCTGACGACCGTGGCGCCCACCGGAACGATCTCCATCATCTCGGGCTGCTCGTCGGGCATCGAGCCGCTCTTTGCGGTTGCCTTCATGCGGAATCAGGCGGGCGTACTCATGCCTGACGTCAACGAAGACTTCGTCGCCCTCGCGCGCCAGGAAGGGTGGTACTCCGACCGTCTCATGCAGCAGATCGCGGAAACGGGCCATATCCACTTCCCGGAGGTGCCGGAGAAGTGGCAGCGGGTGTTTGTCACCGCGCACGACGTGACTCCCGAGTGGCACATCCGCATGCAGGGTGCGTTCCAGGAGTTCACCGACTCCGCGATCTCGAAGACCTGCAACTTCCCGCGTGAGGCCACCGAATCCGACGTGGAGCAGATCTATCGGTTCGCCTATCGGCTTGGATGCAAAGGGGTCACCGTATATCGCGATGCTTCGCGCGAAATGCAGGTGCTGTCCACCGGCGCCACCGCGAAGAAGGTGCAGGAGCAGGCGGGGAGCGCACCAGCCGCTCCGGCCGCCGAGCAGGTGCAACGCCAGTTGGGAGAAACGCTCGGTCGTGTCGCCGAGCTGGAAGCCGAGCTCGAGCGCACCCGGAAACAGTTGCACGACGTCGAGGCGGAGAATCTCCAGAGACGAGCAGTGCGGTCGCGCCCTGACGCGCTGCGCGGCACGACGTACCGGATGGATTCTCCCCTCGGCACCATGTACGTGAACATCACCGAAGACGACCGCGGCCAGCCGTTCGAGGTCTTCGTCTCGCTCGGGAAGGCCGGCGCACCCTTGATGGCCGACGTCGAGGCCATCGGACGGCTCATTTCGCTCGCGCTGCGCGCCGGGGTCCCGATCAGAGACGTTCGCCGCCAGCTGCGCGGCATCTCCTCCGATCGCGCCGTTGGACTCGGCCCCAACAAGGTGCTCTCGGTGCCCGATGCGATCGGGATTGCGATCGAGCGCTGGATCCAGACCAAGGAAGGTGTGCAGCAGGAATTGATCGGACCGACGCAAGCCGAGGCCATTATTCCCGCGCGGGAGCGTGTCGCTGGCGCCACAGAGGCGATGCCCGCTCCGTCACAGGAAGCGCCGGTCGATTACGTGGGAGCTTGTCCCGACTGCGGATCGCAGCTCGAGTTGGCTGAAGGATGTGCGAAATGTCACGTCTGTGGATATTCGGAATGCGGTTGAACCAAGAATAGCGCGTGTGTCAGGGGTCACACGCGCCGCTCCCGCAAGGCCTGTGACCTCTGTCACGACCGGCCCTTGCTGTCGCCCGTATCATTATAGCCGTGAACAATCCCTTACTGAACGCTTCGCGGCCGCTCACAGCTACCAGACTGCAAGCCAAAGGTTGGGCGCGTGTCGGAAAAATCGGCGCGCATCTGCTCCGTCGTGGCGCGTGGTATCCCGTGGTCAGAATTTCCTCGAGTCACATCGTCGTCCTCGACGTGAACCGGCGCAACGTGCCGGTGGATCGGCGGTTCCTCGAGATCCGGTATCATCCGCCGGAGCGGTGGAGCATCGTGCGCTGCGAACCGCGCGAGCTGCAACGCGTCGGGCGCGCCTTCCCGCTCACCTATGCCGTCTGCCCCCGCTGCCGTCACCGCCAGGCGTTCTCGGGCGACATCCGCGAGCTGAAATGCGACCGTTGCCACACCGACGCGGCGCTCGCGTGGGATGACATGAGCTAAGACGGGAAGCGGGAAGCGGGAAGCGAGAAGCGGGAAGCGAGAAGGGTGAAGCGCGAAGCGGGAAGCGGACGGCCGCCGTGCCTACGCTTCCCGCTTCTCGTTTTCCCCTTCCCGCTTCCCGCTTCCCGCTTCCCCCTTCTCGCTTCCCGCTTCCCGCTCGTCGAGCACGGCGACATGGTCTCCCACTGAAATCCGCGCGGCGGTTTCCGTCGCGAGCAGAAATCCTCGCGTTCCGTCTTCCAGAAACTGCAGGTGTGTCTTGAATATCTCCGGCTCGACCGTGTGGGCGAGCGCCCAGCCGGTGAACGGCTTACAGGGGTGCGCTACGTCGAGCACCCGCAGCCGGAGGCGTTCCGCGCCGGCGGGGGAGAGGATCACGAGTCCCGCGCGCAGCTCATCGAGCGTACAGCGTCGCGGCAGTTCGGCAATAATGTTCTCGCCGGCGCAGCCCAGCTCGATCCGATCGCCGAACCGCTCGCGCATCGCATCGTAGTGCCCGCTGAACCCGATCGAGATGCCGTTCTCGCCGCCCGGATTCTTGGAATCGGGGTGCGCGCGGTGATGAATGTCGATCAACCAGCTCCCGTCCGGTCCCAGACCGAATACGCCGTCGGGGCTCACGTACAACACGCTCACCGGTAGCAACGGCGCGGGGTGATACACGCGCGCGCGCGATACACCGGTCTTCAACGATGAGCGCTGGATCTGCAGTCGAACGATCGTGCCGAGCGATTGCATAACGGAATCTATCGAAAAGTGATATCATGGGGTTCACTCATGGCACCGCTTGGCTGGGCACGATGTACCGATAGCATCGCGGACATTTTGCGCCGCGGCGCGTGGTATCCGATGCTCGAGGAGTCCTCCGACGGGCATGTGGTTGTCGAGGTTCGCGGCCACCGCGTCCGGCTCAAGGCCGAAGACGTGCGAGTGCGTCGCACGCCGCCCGACCGCTGGAGCATCGTCTTGCGCACCGGCGTGCTGCGCCCCACCCTCGGCGGGCAGGGCAGGGAAGTGGTCAACACCTATGCCGTCTGTCCCCGCTGCCACCAGCGGGAAGATTTCGAAGGCCGCCCCGCGACGCTCAGCTGTCCTCGCTGTGGCACGACCGCTCCCGTGGACTGGTCCGAGACCTGCTGAAACCCGGGCTCCCGATCTTGACTCTCGGCCGTCATATCATTAGCATGTTAATCATAAACATGTTAACCATATGACGGATCGCGCCGCGCTCGCGCTGCTGCTCGGGAATGCCATCGGCGAGGCCGGTGCCGCCCTGGGGCGCTCCGGTGACCGCGCTTTCCGCGCCTATGGCCTCTCGCATAAGGCGCACGAGGTGCTGGCGGCCGTTGATGCCGGAGGCGAAACGGGAGCCCGCCCCAAGGACGTGGCTCAGGCGCTGGGGATCTCGCGCCCGGCGGCGACGACCTTCATTCAGCGCCTCGAGAGCAAGGGGATGCTCGAGACCACCCCCGATGCCGACGATGATCGGGGCGTGCGGGTTACGCTCACACGGCGCGGTTTCGAGGTCCTGCTTCGGGCCGGGCAGCTCGAGCGTCGCCTGGCGGCGCGATCGATCGAAGGCGTTCCCGCTTCCGCCATCACGCGAGCCGTCCATCTGCTGCTCGAGTTCCGCCGCCGTCTCGACGAGAAGCAGATCAGCGTTGTGCCGTGACGCCCCAGCACGATTGACGTCTCCCCCCAGAGGTAACTTCAGCCGCCCGGCTCTAGCGCCTGGTTTTCCACATTGTGATCTCCAGAGCAGAATGTGGATTACTGGGGCCCGCGTTTTCGGCGCTACCTGTCCAGGCTAGGTTGACCCCGGGGCGATGCTCCGACGCGAGCGAACCCGCGGCTGCACCGCACGATTCCGCGCCGCCCTGGTGGAACCGGAGGGGTTCCAGCGATTCTTAGCCGGCGCCGTGCGGTACTGTGCCGCACGAGCTTCACTTCCCATGGGAGAACACGTTTGATCCGCAGAACCAAGATCGTCGCGACCATCGGCCCGGCCACGGGCACCGAAGCAGCGATAGCCGGAATGCTCGAAGCCGGAGCCAATGTGTTCCGGATCAACGCCTCGCATGGCACGCCCGAGGAGCGGGGTCGCTGGATTCAGAGCGTGCGCTGTGCGGCGGAGCGGTCCGGTCAACCGGTGGCCGTGCTGGTCGATCTTCAGGGTCCGCGGATTCGCGTCGGCGATCTTGCCGCGCCCCGCGAATTGACCACGGGCGAGACAGTGGTGTTTGCGCCCGAGGAAGTCGCGTCCGCCGACGAAATCCCCACGACCTACGCCGATCTGGCCAAGGATGCTCGCGTCGGTGCGCGCATCCTGCTCGACGACGGACTGCTCTCGGTCCAGGTTATTCGGATCGCGGCACCGCGAGTCGAGGGCCGGGTTGTGGACGGAGGCACGCTCACCTCCCACAAGGGCATGAACCTCCCGGGCCTGCACGTCTCCGCGCCCGCGCTGACCGAAAAAGACCGTGAGGATGTCGCCCATGCCGTCGAGCACGGTGCGGACTACCTCGCGCTGTCGTTCGTGCGCCGCGCCGAGGATCTCGCGGAGCTGCGCCGGCTCGTCCCCCCCACGGTGAAGCTGGTCGCGAAAATCGAGAAGGCCACGGCGCTCGAGAGTTTGCAGCAGCTGCTCGCGGGAAGCGACGCGGTGATGGTCGCACGCGGCGACCTGGGCGTGGAGCTGCCGTTCGAGCGCGTTCCGATCGTCCAGAAGCGATTGATCCGCGAAGCCAACATTCGCGGGAAGCCGGTCATCACCGCGACCCAGATGCTCGAATCGATGGTGCATCACCCTCGCCCCACGCGCGCCGAGGCATCCGACGTGGCGAACGCCATTCTCGATGGCACCGACGCCGTGATGCTGTCGGCGGAAACGGCGGTCGGGGAGTATCCGATCGAAGCGGTGCGCGCAATGGACCGCATCATTCGCGAGATGGAGCGTGAGGGACAGAGCACAGCCGACCGCCGGTTTACGTCGGCCGGAGGCGAACGTGTTTCGGTGGAAGATGCCATCGCCCTCGGCACCAGCGCCGTCGCCCGCATGTTGAAGACGCCGCTCATCGTGACGCTCACCAAGGGCGGATTCACCGCGCGCAAGGTCGCGGCGCTCCGTCCTCCCGTGCCCATCCTCGCCGTGACGACCGAGGAGATTACCTACCGGCAACTCGCGCTCGTCTGGGGCGTGACTCCGGTCCGCGTAGATCAGGTGCCAGGCTACGATGCGATGCTGGCCGTCGTGCGCGATCTGATTCTCAAACATGGGTTCGCCAAGCCTGGCGACCGCATCGTGATGACCGCCGGCGTGCCCTGGGAGGTCTCCGGGGCGACGAATCTTCTCAAGGTCGAAGAGGTGTGAGATGCGGCTGACGCTGCTCGGCACCGGTACGTCTTTCGGCGTGCCGCAGGTCGGGTGCGATTGCCGTACGTGCACGTCACCGGATCCGAGGGACAAGCGAACCCGCACCTCGGCGCTGATCGAAGCCGATGGCCGCCGTCTCTTGATCGACACGCCGCCCGAGCTCAGGCTGCAGCTCGTCGGGGCGGATATCCGGAAGTTGGACGCCGTGCTGTTCACCCATGCCCATGCGGATCACGTCCACGGCATCGACGACCTTCGCGCCATCTCGGTGCGACAGTCGAACGGGCTCGCGGTGTACGGACCCACGGACACGCTGGCCGAGCTCGCGACACGATTTCCCTACATCTTCGATCCCGCCATCGTCACTCCGGCCGGGACGACCAAACCGGAGCTGCGGGCACACGCGATCGAGCCCGACCGTGAGACCGACATCGCGGGGTTCAGGGTCCTCCCGTTCACCCTGCCGCACGGGTCGAAGACGGTGTTTGGCTATCGCATTGGCGCCCTCGCCTATGTCACGGACGCGAAGACGATTCCTGAAACGGTCCGGGCGCAGCTCGCGGGGCTCGAGGTCCTGGTGCTCAATGCGCTGCTCTCACGCCCACACCCGCTCCATCTGTCGATTCCCGAAGCCGTCGCCGCGGCTCAGGCGATCGGGGCCCGCCGCACGTTTCTCACGCATCTCACCCACGAAACGCCGCACGCCGAATTATTGGGACGCCTGCCAAGCGGCATCGAGCCGGCGTACGACGGACTGGCCATCGACGTGAGCGGGGTCTAAATTCCCCGAACACCACCCGAATTCTCACACTTCTTCGCGGAGATCTCATGGCCGGTGCTCCCCCGCTTCCCCTCGAACAAAAGGTGCGCGCGTTCGACAGCGCCAAAGAGCGCCAAAGCGCAGCAATGGACAAGCTTGCGCGGCAGGTGGCGTTCGGGGCGCCGGACGAGCAAAACGAAGCGCGCTGGCTGATCTGGGAAATCGGGCAGCGTGCCGGCGTGCGGCCGGCATCGATCCATGAGCTCTACATGGCGCAGGGGCGCGGCGAGATCCCGGTATTCACGACACCCGCGATCAACATTCGCGTGCTGGCGTACGATTCGATGCGCGCCGTGTTTCGGGCCGCGAAGCAGCTCGATGCCGGGTCGATTATTCTCGAGATCGCGCGCAGCGAAATCGGCTACACCGGCCAGCGGCCGGCCGAGTACCTGGCTGTGGCCACCGCCGCCGCCCTGCGGGAAGGGTTCACCGGTCCATTGTTCATTCAGGGCGATCACGTCCAGGTGAACGCCAAGAAATACGCGGTCGATCCGGAGACCGAGCTGTCCGCCATTCGGGCCCTGATCGAAGAGGAGTTGCACGCCGGGTTCTACAACATCGACATCGACACGTCGACGCTGGTCGATCTGTCCAAGGCCACGCTGGACGAGCAGCAACGGGTCAACTACGAACGGGCGGCCGAGCTGACACAGTACATCCGCGATCGTGAGCCGGACGGCGTCACCGTGTCGGTTGGGGGCGAGATCGGGGAAGTGGGCGGCAAGAACTCCGATGTCCACGAGCTTCGAGCCTACATGGATGGATATTTGCGCACGCTCAAGCGACTGGGCGGGTACGCGGGATTGAGCAAGATCTCCGTCCAGACCGGCACGAGCCATGGTGGCGTCGTGTTACCGGATGGCACGATTGCCCGCGTGCAGCTCGACCTCGAAGCGTTGAAGGCGCTGTCGCACGACGCGCGGACCAAGTACGGCATGGGCGGGGCGGTGCAGCATGGGGCGTCCACCCTGCCGCTCGAAGCGTTCGGGAATTTTCCGGCCTGCCGGGCCGTCGAAATTCACCTGGCCACGAACTACCAGAGCATGGTGTTCGACCATCCGAGTCTCCCGGCGGCGCTGCGCAAGGAGCTCAAAGAATGGGTGAAGGCCGAATGCAAGGACGAGTGGAAGAAGGGCGATACCGAGGAACAGTTTTACTATAAGAGCCGCAAGAAGGCCATCGGCCCCTTCAAGCGGCGGATGTGGGACCTCCCCGAGGACGTGCGCGGCGCGATCGGTGCGGACCTCGAAAAGACCTTTTCGTACGTGTTCGACAAGCTGCGGCTGAAGGGCACGCGGGCCATCGTGGATCGTTGCGTGAAACCGCCGCTCGACTCGCACGCCGCACCGCGGGCCGTCGCGATCGCGGCACCGGATGATCTCGAGGCAGGTGAGTGAGCGAGCGCAGTAATTCCACCTTCGGGCCATTCGCGATTGGCGTTGCGGTTGGAGCGGCGCTCGCGCTGCTGTTTGCGCCGGAAGCCGGTGAGGGATTGCGCGATCAGCTGGGGGAGCGCTTGCGCTCCTTGCGCGATCTGGCGCTCGAGAAAGCGGGTGAGCTCGGCGGCCTGCTCGACGACGCGGCCGACGAAGACGAGGAGCCGGAGCCGACCCCGCCGCGCCGCATCGCCGCGACGTCGAGTGCGACCCGGGCTCCGCGGTCCGCTCGAACCCCGCGCAAGCCACAGCGGAGAGCGAGGCGCACTCCAGCCGATGCGTGAAGGACCCCCGCCGCCCGATTGAATCGCGCCAAGGGCTGGCACAGCTCCGTCGGCGGCACCATTCGCCGCACGTACCAGGCGGGCTTTGAGGACAATATTCCCTTCCTCGCGAGCGGACTTTCCTTCTCGCTGCTCCTCACGGCTGTTCCGTTCACCGTCTTGCTGCTCGGCGTCATCGGCTACCTGGTTCAACATCAGATCACCACCCAGCAGGTTTCGGTGCACGAGCTGCTCTCGCGTTTCCTGCCGACGGCTGGAGACGGGCGCGCGGGTGGTTTTGAAGCGATCGAGCGCGAGCTGGTGGATGTCGTCCGGCGCCGCGGCAGGCTGACGCTCTACGGCATCCCGCTGTTTCTCTGGTTCTCGACCCGGTTCTTCGACAGCCTGCGCGTGGCATTGAACGAGGTCTTCGATACCGACGAGAATCGCCGCTGGTATCTCATCAAGCTGCTGGACGTGTTCATGGTGCTCCTCGCCGGCGTGTTCCTCGTGGCGAGCGGGTTGCTGTCGGCGTTCGAGGCGCGGCAAACACCGGCCGTCAGCCGGGTATTCGTCGTGCATTGGATCTGGAGCTTCTCCTTGGAGATCGTGGCGTTTGGACTCGGCATCGCGGTGTTCTTCGTCGTGTTCAAACTCCTGCCCTCGCGGCGCATCAACTGGCGGACGGCGCTCGTGGCGGCCACGTTCTGCTCGCTGGGATTCGAAGTGGCACGGCGGCTCTACGCCTTGTATATCGGTAAATTCGTGACGCTCGATCGGCTCACGTCCGATGCCAACGTGGCCGCGCTGTTCCTGTTTCTGCTCTGGATCTACTACAGCGCTTTCCTCTTTCTCCTGGGCGGAGAAGTCGCGGAGACCTACGACCTGATCCGCATGCGTCGCGCGCAGGGCATCCGGCTCGGATGAAGACGATCGACCTGCGGTCCGATACGGTCACCAAACCCGGGGCGGCGATGCGCCAGGCCATGCTCGAGGCGCCCGTGGGGGACGACGTACTGGATGGTGATCCCACCACGCGCCGGCTCGAGCAGCGTGTGGCCGAACTGCTCGGGTTTGGCGACGCCCTGTTCTTCCCTTCGGGCACGCAGGCGAATCAGACCGCGATCGCCCTGCTCACCCGTCCGGGCACCGAGCTGTTGGTCGAGGCCAATGCCCATCTCGTGCACTATGAGCTCGCGGGGGTGGCCGCCAACTGGGGCGTCCAGGTCCGCCCGATCGTGACGAGCGATGGGCAGCTCACGGGCAATCTCGTGCGCCGAGCCCTCCGCCCACCGTCGCCCCATGTGCCCCACGCCGGCGCGATCGCCGTCGAGAACACCCACAACGCCGCTGGAGGGAAAGTCATGACGCCGGCGCTGATGGATGAGATTGTCGCGATCGCGCGCGGGGCGAACCTTCCCGTGCACCTCGACGGAGCGCGCCTCTGGAATGCGGCCGCGACCCTGGGGGTGGCCGTCGATCGACTCGCGCGCGGTGCAACCACGGTCATGGTGAGCTTTTCCAAGGGATTGGGGTGTCCCGTCGGCTCGTGCCTGGCGTTCGCGAGCGACCAGCGACCGCGCGCGTGGGAGTACCGCAAGCGCCTTGGCGGAGGGATGCGGCAATCCGGCATGCTCGCGGCCGCCGCATTATGGGCGCTCGACCACCACCGCTCGCGTACGCTCGAGGATCATGAGCACGCGCAGCTCCTCGCCGTATCGCTCGCGGACGGCGGGGTCCTGCGCCCGCTCGCGCCCGAATCGAACATCGTCATGCTGGACCTGGTGCGGGAGCGAGACACCGCGGCGCGCGCGGTGGAGCGCCTCGCACAGGTGGGCGTGCTGGTGGTCCCGTTCGGCGAGCGCCGGCTCAGGGCCGTCACCCACCTCGACGTGACGCGCGGCGATATTCTCGACGCGGCAAGACGCATCCACGCCGCCCTCGCGGGGACTTAACCCATCTTGGCCGCCCCGCGCCGTCCGGGTACCTTTCCGTCGCCCCAGGTCCGCAGGTCTTCCGCTCGTGAACCGCGTCAGGCCCCCGCAGGGAGCAGCGCTCAACGATGTCGGATTACGCTGCGGGGTGCCTGGGGCAATCCTTTTGAACGCGGAACTTCACAATGAGCATCGTCCCGACTGACAGGCGTCCTGCTGTTCTGCGCTCCGCCTTCCGAGTTCCGCGTTAGTTATGATCGCCCTAGCCCGCAAGTACAGACCGAAGTCGTTCTCCGATCTTCTGGTCCAGGACCACGTGGCCGCCGCATTACGCGGGGCGGTGGCCCAGGGCCGGGTGGCGCACGGGTATTTGTTCGCCGGGCCGCGCGGGGTTGGAAAGACCTCTGCGGCGCGGATTCTCGCGATGGCCCTGAATTGTGAGAACCGCTCGCCCGAGGGCGAGCCGTGCGGCGTGTGCGACTCGTGCACCCGCATCTGGAACGGGTCCGCGAGCCTCGACGTCGTCGAGCTCGATGCGGCATCGAATCGCGGAGTGGACGATGCCCGCGATCTGCGTGAGCGCGCGATGTACGCCGCGAGTACCGAGTCCCGTTCCAAGGTGTACATCGTGGACGAGGCGCACATGCTCACGCGCGAGGCGTGGAACGCGCTGCTCAAGATCCTGGAAGAGCCGCCGCCGCGCGTCGTGTTCGTCTTCGCAACGACGGAGCCGCAGAAAATCGCGCAGACTGCCGCGCCGATTCTCTCGCGGCTGCAGCGGTTTGATTTCCGCCGCATCGGCCCCCAGCCCATTTTCGAGCGCCTCGAGCAGGTGGTCGCGCGCGAGAAGATTTCCGCCGAACCCGATGCCCTCCGGCTCATCGCGAAGCGCGCCGACGGCGGCATGCGCGACGCCTTGTCCATGCTGGACCAGGTCCGGTCCTTTGGTGAGGGGCCGATCACGGCGGCGCTGGTACGCGAAGTGCTGGGGCTCATTCCCGACGACATCTACGGCGAAATGCTACGCGTGATCGCCGAGCGCGATATGCCTGCCGTATTCCCGCTGATCGAGCGGCTGGTCGATGCGGGCGCCGATCTCCAGGAATTCGTGAACGGGGCTGGAGAAGTGCTTCGGGCCGTGCTGCTCGTGGGCATGGGTGGCCAGGCGCAGGGGTTCACCGAAGCGCTCGATACGGTCGTACGCCGCTACGCGCCCGCACTTCCCACGGCCGATCTCGTGCGATTGCTGACGACGTTGAGTGAGATGGAAGGCCAGATTCGCGGCAGCGGGCACACCCAGCTCGCCGTCGAGCTGTTGCTCCTGCGCTGGGCGCTGATGAGTCGGACGGTGGAGTTGGAGCAGGTGATTCGGTCGCTCGGTCCGGCCGGACGGCCGGACGGGCGGACCGGCGGACAGAATGAACCGCCGTCCCCGTCTGCTCGTCCGCCTGTCCGTCCGTCCGCCGAGCCACCGGGCCGCCAATCTGCGGTGGCGCCCGAGGCCGGTCTCGCCACTGTCGACCGACTCCGCTCTCTCTGGTCGCAGATCGTCACCGATGCCCGCGCCAAGAGCCAGATCCTGGGGACCCTTGCGTCCGATACCGAGGTCGCGGCGGTAGAGGGCAGCGTGATCACGCTGCGGCTCAAGGATCAGAATCCCGTGCACGTGGAGGGCCTCGAGCGGCAGCGCGACACGTTGCGACAGATCATTGCCCGGTATGTCGACGCCCCCGTGTCGATCACACTTCAGACATCCCCCGCTCCTGTGCCGGCCATGGGTGCCACCCCTGCTCCCCCTCCCAGTACGCGCCCCCAGCGGCTCACCGAGGAGAGCGCTCGCGCGGAGCGGTTGAGTCGGCTGCGGGAGCGTGACCCCCGGCTCAACGCGGCCGCGGACGCCTTCGATCTCGAGTTATTGGAATAGCTTGCGAGGGGGTCTCTTACGCGCTAACTTGTGGCGTATGGCGGATTTATCCAACCTGCTCCAGCTGGGGCAGCAGATGCAGTGGCGCCTGTCCGAGATCCAGTCTCAGCTTGCGCAACAGACCGTGACCTGCTCAGCCGGCGGGGGCGTCGTGCAGGCGACGGCCGATGGCAGGGGGCAGATTCGCGCGATCAAGATCGACCCCCAGGCGATGAGCCAGGGAGATGTCGAGATGCTCGAGGATCTGGTGCTCGCCGCCGTGGCGGAGGCGCAAAAGCGCGCCGCGGAGCTGTATCAGGCTGAGGTGCGTAAGCTCGCTTCGGGTCTCCCGCTCCCGTTCCAATTGCCGCTGTAGTTCGCCGTGTCGGCCATCGAGGATCTCGTGGGGGAGCTTGCCAAACTCCCCGGGATCGGACGCAAGACGGCGCAGCGTCTCACGTTTTATCTGTTGAAGCAGCCGCCTGAAGCGGCAGCCCGCTTGGCCGATGCGATTCGCCGCGTGCGCGACCGGGTGGGGGCGTGCGCCACGTGCGGGAATTTGAGCGACCAGGATCCCTGCCTCATCTGCGCGGATCCGCGGCGTGATCCGGCGCTCTTGTGTGTGGTCGAAGAGCCGTCTGACGTGGGCGCCATCGAACGTGCCGGCAGGTTTCGGGGGCACTATCATGTGCTCGGTGGCCGGCTCTCTCCGCTCGACGGTATTGGTCCCGAAGCGCTGCGCATCGACCGGCTGCTCGAGCGGGTGCAGCACGGGTCTCAGGTACGTGAAGTGATCGTGGCGACCAACCCTTCGATGGAGGGGGAAGTGACCGCCACCTACGTCCAGCAAGTCTTGAAACCCACCGGCGTTCGTGTTACCCGTATCGCGCGCGGATTGCCTGTGGGTGGCGACCTGGAATACGCCGATGGCGTGACGATCGCGCAGGCGCTCGATGCGCGGCGGGACATGTCCGAGGCCGAGTAATCAAGGAGTCGCATGGCGGGTGCGGCGAGCTGGTCGTTCTCTGAGAACGACTTCAAACTGATTCAGCAACACCTGCAGGCATTTCTCCGCGACGCGAACGCGCGCTGCGCGTTGCTCGTCGACCGCACCGGTCAGCTCGTCGCGACGGTCGGCGACCCTCCGCAATTCGACTCCACCGCCTTTGCGTCGCTCACCGCCGCCGATTTCAGCGCCAACGATCAGCTGGCCAAGATGATCGGCGAACCCGAGTTCGCCTCGCTCGTACACCAGGGCGAGAGGGAATCGATGTTCCTCGCCGACGTCGCGAAGCGTGTTATCCTCGTCGTGCTGTTCGACCAGCGTACCACCCTCGGACTCGTCAAACTCAAGGGGAAGGGAACGGTGGAGGTCCTCAATAAAGTGTTCGAGGACATGTTCAATCGAGTCGGCGCCGCGGGATCAGGACCTGGTGCCAGACCCGAGAAGGGGTTGCTGGAGGGAGCGGAAGACGAAATCGACAAGCTGTTCGGTTGAGAGGGCACGAACTATGTCGATGATCAACTACGCTTCCCGCGAGATCAACTGCAAGCTCGTCTATTATGGGCCCGGGCTTGGGGGAAAAACCACCAATCTCGAGCACATCTACGGCAAGGTGGCGCCGAACACGCGGGGCAAGATGATCTCGCTCGCCACGGAAACCGAGCGCACCCTGTTCTTCGACTTTCTCCCGGTCGACCTGGGCACGATTCGCGGCTTCAAGACCCGGTTCCATCTCTATACCGTGCCCGGACAGGTGTATTACAACGCCAGCCGCAAGCTCATCCTGAAGGGGGTGGACGGGATTGTGTTCGTCGCCGATAGCCAGATCGAGCGGATGGAAGCCAACGTGGAGTCGATGCAGAACCTGTACGACAACATGGCCGAGTACGGCTACGACTTGACGAAAATCCCGTTCGTGATCCAGTACAACAAGCGGGACCTGCCCAATGCCGCTCCGGTTCGCGATCTCCAGGCTTCGCTCAACCCGGGCTGGCCCATCGAGGAGGCCGCGCAACAAAAGGTCAGTCCGGATGCGGCGCACCCCGGCGAAAACCTGATCGAAAAGGTCGACGGACAATGGGTCGGACACGCGCCGTACGTCGAGGGTGTCGCGGTGCGCGGCGACGGAGTGTTCGATACCTTGAAGGTGGTGAGCAAGCTGGTGCTGAAAACGCTGAGCTAAGGAGGGCGCGGTTTCATGCAATGGACCCTCCCGAATATTCTGACCCTCGCCCGCATCTGTCTCACGCCGGTCATTGCCTTGCTGCCGTTCATCCAGGGCGCCTGGCCCAAAGTCATCGCGTTCTTGATCTTTCTCGCCGCCGCGATCTCCGATGTCGTGGACGGCTATCTCGCCCGCCGCTACAAGCAGGTGAGCGACCTGGGCAAGCTGCTCGACCCGATTGCGGACAAGCTGCTGCTGTTCGCGACCCTGATTCCGATTTTCTGGCTCACCCGCCACCCGACGCTGCTCGTGGACTATCGGATTCCCTGGTGGGGCAGCCTTCCGGTATGGGTCGCGCTGCTGCTCGTGGGGCGGGAGCTTCTGATGACGGCGATCCGCTTCGTGGCCAAACGGCGCGGCCTGCCGATCGCCGCGATTGGCGCGGGGAAGCTCAAGGCCGCGGTCCAAAATGTGTTCATCGGTGCCACGCTGTTCTGGTTCGCCTGGAAGGACGCGTTGGTCGATCATCCCGTCGCCCAGGGATTCCGGACGTTCTGGGACGAGTTTCACGGCTGGTTCGTCTCGCTGACGCTGTGGGGCGCGATCCTGCTGACGATCTACTCGCTCGGGGTCTACCTGTACCACTATCGCGCGCTCTTCTGGCCAGTGCGTCGCTCGCCCCCACCCCTACCGCCGGCTGCCCGCCCCGCCGTCCCGAGTGAAGCTCGAAATACTGACCGTCGGCACTGAGCTCCTGCTCGGCCAGATCATCGATACGAACGGCGCAGAACTCGGCCGCGCCCTAGCCGCCGCGGGAGCCGAAATCACGTTGCACACGAGCGTGGCCGATCATCCCCCCGCGATTCGTGAGGCCGTCACCCGGGCGCTCGAGCGCACCGGGTTCGTGATCGCGACGGGAGGGTTAGGTCCCACGCGTGACGACATGACCAAGACGGTCGTCGCCGAGGTGTTCGGCCGCAAGCTCCGCCGGGATGCAGGACTGCTCGCGGCGCTCGAGCAGCGATTCAAGCGAATGGGCCGCGAGATGCCCGCGATCAACCGCAGCCAGGCGGATGTCCCCGAGGGCGCCACCGTGCTGCCGAATCCGCGCGGCACGGCGCCCGGCCTCTGGATCGAAGACGACGGCGGCCGGGTCGCGGTGCTGCTCCCCGGCATCCCCCGGGAGATGCGCGGACTCCTGGTGGACGAAGTCCTGCCCCGCATCGTGCAGCGGACCGCTGCACAGGGCGTGCGGGTGGTGCGGTCGCGCACGGTACGGACCACCGGCGTTCCCGAATCGGCGCTCGCCGAGCGCGTGGGAGACATCGAAACCGTCATCGCGCCGCTCACGCTGGCCTACCTCCCGTCGTGGAGCGGGGTCGACCTGCGCCTCACCGCGTGGGGCATGGATCCCGAGGAGGCGGACACGCGTCTCAACGCGGTGGCGCGCCAGCTGCTCCAGGCGGCGGGCGAGCACGCCTACGGGGTGGACGACGTCGATCTCGCGTCGGTCGTGCTCGAACAATTGCGGCGCGCGTCGCCCCGCCACCGGCTCGCCGTGGCCGAATCGTGCACGGGGGGACTCGTGGGTGCACGGATTACCGCGATTCCCGGCGCTTCCGACACCTTCATGGGCGGCGTGGTGGCGTACGCCGACGTGGTGAAAACCACCGCGCTCCAGGTCCCGATGGACACACTCGCGGCCCATGGCGCCGTGTCCGAGGAAACCGTGCGCGCGATGGCGGAGGGAGCCCAGCGGCTGTTCGCGGTGGACACGAGCATCGCCGTCACCGGGATCGCGGGTCCGGGCGGAGGCACGCCCGAAAAACCCGTGGGGACGGTGTGGCTCGCCGCTCGCGTGCACGATCGCGTGCGAGCGATCAAGCGCGTCTATCCCGGCGATCGCGACGAGGTTCGAGCGCGCGCCGCGCAAGGCGCGCTCGATTTGCTGCGGCGCGAGCTGGTGCGCGGCTGATGCCGACGCTCACCGCGCCCGACGGTACCCAGTTGTTTTACGAGGTCTTCGAGCCGGCGGCGAGCGCCAGGGCCGCGATTCTGTTCATTCACGGGTGGAGCGATCACGGCGGCCGCTGGACCGGCGCGGCGCAGCGGCTTCAGGACGAAGGCTTCGCGGTGTACCTGCTCGATCAGCGCGGCCACGGACGCTCGGGAGGCCGACGCGGGCACCTGTCGCGTTTTAGCCAACTGTTGGGTGACTTGCAGGCGTTCCGCCGCGCCGTCCGCAAACGTCGCCGGGAGTTGCCGCACATCCTGTTCGGACACTCGTTCGGCGGACTCGTCGCCCTCAGGTACCTGGAAACTCAGCCCAGCGACCCGGTGGTGGCCGCACTCGTGTCGAGCCCATGGCTATCGCTGGCCACGGCGCCGCCGGTCTGGAAGCTGTTCCTCGGCAGACTGTTCGCCGATCTCTGGCCCACGCTCGCCATGCGGACCAGGATCGATTCGGGAGTGATCTCGCGTGATGAGGCGGTGAATGCGGCGTACGCGGCCGATCCGGCGGTCCACGGCGTGACCACCCCCGGCGCGTGGCGGGAGATTCAGTGGGCGCAAAGCGCTGTGATCACCGATGGCGACCGGATCGAATCTCCGGTCCTGTTTCTCCTGGCCGGAGAAGATCGTCTGGTCGATAGCCAGGCGTCGCGCGCGTTCGCCGCGCGGCTCGAGGCCCCGGCAGAGGTCCGCTGGTATCCGGAGATGTTTCACGAGATCCTCCACGATCCACAGGCAGAGCAGGTGTTTGCCGACATGCTGGCATTCGTGGCGACGAAAGGGGGCGTCTGAGCGGGAGGACTGCTGCTTCGGCGTACCGTCGACACTTTTTTGGCTCCGGGGTATTTTTCATTGTGACAAGGTCTTAATTGGGATTGTGGGACACCGTACCGCCATTAAGGCGTATTATGGCAGGCATAGCGCTTGCTGAGGCATAGCGAACCATGGACGACGACAAGCACACTCCAAACCTGGTCGACCAGGTCGACCCGATCGAAGGTCCGCCGCCGGGCGCCAACGCGCTCGTCGAGGCCCCTGAGCTTGCGGTGCCGCGGCTCGAGAGCCAGCTCGCCGAGGTGCAGGACCGCTATCTGCGGCTTGCCGCGGAGTACGACAATTTTCGGAAACGCACGGCCAGAGAGCGCGCCGAGTCCTGGCAGAAAGCGCAAGTCGAATTGCTGAGCCGGCTGGTGGACGGCATCGACGATCTCGCGCGCTTTTCCGATGTGGCGCCGGAACATATCGATTCGAAAGCGCTGCACGAAGGGATCGTTCTGGTTGAGCGCAAGCTCTGGAAGGAGCTGCAGGCGGCCGGACTGCGCCGTATCGACCAGAAGGACGTGCCGTTCAACCCCCAGGTCCACGAAGCGGTCGCGACGACTCCAGCCGCGGCTCCGAATCAGGATCATACGGTGGCGGCCGTGCTGCAGACGGGGTACATGTTCGGCGACATTCTCGTGCGGCCCGCGCGCGTGCAGGTCCGCACCTGGCAGGGGTCCCCGGAGGGCGAGCGCGCCTGATGGCTGCCGCCAGAGACTACTATCAGACGTTAGGCGTTTCCGAATCCGCCTCGACCGATGAGATAAAGAAAGCGTTTCGCCGCCTGGCCAAGCAGTACCACCCCGATCGGAATCCCAACAACGCGCAAGCCGCCGATCGCTTCAAGGAGATCAACGAGGCGCACGACGTGCTCTCGAACACCGAGAAGCGCCGGCAGTACGATGAGCTGCGCCGCTACGGCGCGTTTGCCGGCGCCGGCGCCACGGGGGGGGCGGGGGCGAGAGGCAGGGCGGGAGGTGGTGGGCCAGGCGGGTTCAGCGCCGAGTTCGACCCGGCCGACCTAAGCTCGTTCGGTTTTGGCGATTTGTTTTCGTCGATTTTCGGACGGCGCGGCAACGATCGCGCTGGCCCGGAGCCGGAAGAAGAGATCGAAGCGGCGGTCACGATTCCATTCCGAGTCGCGGCCCAGGGCGGTAAGGTCCCAGTCACGCTGCCCATGACCGACGTCTGCCCGACCTGCCATGGGAATGGCGCGGCCCCGGGCGCCACCATTTCGACCTGCCCCGAGTGCAAGGGCCGCGGGACGGTCTCGTTCGGACAGGGCAGCTTCGCGGTGAATCGGCCTTGCCCGGTGTGCCGCGGCAGGGGTCGCGTTCCTTCGGAACCGTGCCCCACCTGCCAGGGCGCGGGCGAAGTGCGCGTCGACAGGCGGCTCATGATCACGGTGCTCCCGGGCACGGACGAAGGCACGCGCGTCCGCCTGCGGGGCCAGGGCACGCGGGGATCGGGGGACATCGTCGTCGTCTTTCACGTCGAGCCCGACTCGTTCTTCCGCCGTGAGGGTCTCAACGTGGTGTGTACGGTTCCGATCAACGTAGCGCAGGCGATGCTCGGCTCGCGTATTCGCGTACGCACGCTCGATGGCCGGCGCGTGGTGCTCCGCGTTCCCGCGGGAACGCAGCACGGGCAGCGATTCCGGATTGCGGGTCAGGGAATCGAGAAGAACGGCCGGCGCGGCGATCAGTACGTCGAGATGAAAGTGGAAATTCCCGAGCATCTGACGCCAGAACAAACCGCGGCGGCGCAGGCCTTCGCGGAGCAGGCGGGAATCAAATACTGAACGGCGACGCTACGTTGCACGTTCTTGAGGTGTTTGCTCTTGCTCTCGCCAGAAGCCAATGCTAACGTTCCCGCCCATGACGGCCGGTTCGTCGCTTGCCAATCGAAACAATCGGAATGCTCGGAGCCGGCTGGCGTAAAATCCGCGACACGCGAGATGCACGCCCTCGGCTTCGAAACGGTCGGGGGTTTTTTTGTGGAAGGTGACGTGGTCGGTTCTTTCTTGACGGATTTGGTCTTTGGGGTGTAGCTCAATTGGCAGAGCGCCCGGCTGTTAACCGGGAAGTTGGAGGTTCGAGTCCTCCCGCCCCAGTTCTTTATTGCTTCTCCATCCGCCGGCTACTCCGACTAAGCCATTTTCCGTAAGATTGGTGCACCGCTGGAACCTGAACAATCTCTCAGACGTGCTTCAGCATTTCGCCATGGACGTTCGCGTTTATTGAAATGAACTCGAACGGAGACCGATCCATGGCATCGTTCATACACGAAAACGAGGCGGCGTGGGACCGCGCGCTGCGGCTCGTCGCAGGAGTCGCACTCCTCTACCTGGGCTGGGCAAACGTCGTGACGGGAGCGCTCGGTATCGTTTTCAAGGCTCTTGGGTTCGTGCCGCTCGCAACCGGTCTCGTGGGCTGGTGTCCGGCGTATCGGCTACTCGGCATATCGACTTGCCAGACCCGCACACCCCCGGCCGCACCGCTCACGTAGGACGCGTCGAAGTCCCACAGCGATTCGAGCCGACGAATACCGTCGGCGGTCCTGACCACGCCCAACTTGTCCGATTTCTGTCGCAAGACGTATCTTGGTGACCGACTTTTCACCGGCATTCATTTACGGAGCGAGGACCACTTGCGACGCAATCCTCCACTGCGTAGCCCGCTCACCTGGGCATTGCTGAGTACGGTAATTCTCGCCTGCCAGTCCAACCCGTTCCATCACACCGATACGGCGCCAGCGCCGGCTTCCAACGCCCATACGGCCGATCTCGAAGCCCGCGTGGCTCGGCTCGAAGTGCGCCTGCTCGAGTCGGACGCGCAGATCGAAGACCTGCAAGGCAAGCTCGACGACGCGCGCCAGGAAGCGGTGCGCGCGATGGCCAAGCTGCAGACGCTTGCCACCCGGGCCGAGGCCGCATCGGGCATGGCGGAGGCGGAAATCGCGGTCGATTCGCTGAAAGCGGCCGCCGGCTCGCAGCAGCCGCCCGAGCTGTCGCAATCAGTACGACTGCTGCAAATGAGCACGACGGAGTTCGATAAGTCGAACTACGGTGGTTCATTGTATCTCGCCAATCAGGCCAAGCTCGCGGCGGGCGCGGGACACGGCCGACTCGCCGCTTCGAGCGGATCCGCGTTGCGGCAGGGAGAAGTGCTACTGGCGGTTCCGGTACGCTTGAAGACCGTGAGTACTGGCAACGTCCGCGAAGGGCCGGGGACCGCGTTCAAAGTGCTGTTCACGCTGCAGCCCGGGGCCGAGGTCGTCGGCTACTCGTATCTGGACACGTGGCTCAGGGTGGGCGATCAGGCGGGGCGCGCCGGGTGGGTGCACTACACGGTTCTCGCCCGCGCGGGAGCGAAGTAATCAGGCCTGCTTCTTCGCCACGCGTGACCGTTTCTTGGTCGCTTGGGCAACGCGGTTGCGGCCATCCCGTTTCGCCTGATACATCGCGTCGTCCGCCGCCGAGATAATGGCCTCGGGCGTATCTCCATGCTCGGGGAATCCGGCGACTCCAATGCTCAACGTGATCGGACTGCCATCGAACGATTCGCCCGCGAGCCGCGTCCGAATGCGCTCGCAGACGTCCATCGCGCCTTCCGGGGCCGTTTCGGCGAGCACGATGACGAATTCCTCGCCGCCGTAACGCGCCGCGCAGTCGTCCTCCCGCGTCGTACTGCGCAGTACCGCTCCCACGCGGGCGAGGGCATCGTCTCCCGCCAGGTGTCCGCGCGCGTCGTTGTAGGGCTTGAAATGGTCGACGTCCGCCATCAGCACGGTGAACACCCGCTTGTGCCGGCGGCACCGCAAAATTTCGGCGGTGAGCCGGTCCATCAAATACCGGCGATTGTACAACTTGGTGAGTCCGTCGGTGATCGAGAGCTGCTCGAGCTCTTCGGTTTTCCTCGCCAACGCGTCGCGTCCCTGGCGCAGGCGCACGACCATGTCGTTGAACACCTCGGTCAGGTACGCGACTTCACCCCGGCCGCGGACAGGCGGGAGATCCACGGTCAGGTCTCCGCCCGCGATTTTTCCGGCTGCGTGCGCGAGCCGGTTGAGCGGCCGGACGATCAAGAGGCCGAGGCCGTAGGCGATCAACCCGACGCCGAGCAGCAGGGCCGTCATGATGAGAATCGTGGCGTTCCGCAGCCGAATGACCTGATCGTACGCTTCACTTACCGGTAGCTCGGCGATCACCGACCAGTTGAGCCGCTGCACGCTCCGCAGCGATCCCACGACCCGGATTTGGTCGAGACCCGCGTAGTGGACCGTCGTTCCCTCGCGCGCGAGTAGCGTCCGGACGGTGCCCGAACCGAGCGACGTGCGCAT
The DNA here is from genome assembly GCA_035517615.1 of Gemmatimonadales bacterium. GTDB lineage: Bacteria > Gemmatimonadota > Gemmatimonadetes > Gemmatimonadales > GWC2-71-9 > AG25. Next base: position 42,127 of record DATIYM010000023.1, on the reverse strand, counting down.
CGGCTGCTTGGACCCGGCGCGGGACGAGGTGATGACTCGCCCGTCGGGCTGGATCACGTACAACGCGTCGGCGGGCCCCGGCGTGAACCGTTTCAGGATGTCGTCGACGGAATGCAGGTTGAGCTTCGCCGTGAGGGCGCCGAGCAGCCGTCCGTTCGCCATCCGGATCGGCACGGCGGTCACGAGCACGACGCGGCCGCGCGATTGATCCCAGTACGGCGTGCCGATCGCGGGGTTGCCGTTGTTGAGGTCGCTGATCCAGCCGTCCGGCATCGTCACCGAGCTCGATGACGCGGTGCTCGTTGCCACGACGTGTCCCTGCCGATCGACCACGAGCAGCTGTTCATAATCGGTGAAGCGGTCGCGGACCGAGTTGAGATAGTCGTTGAGCCGGTGCAGGCCGGCGCTTTCGTTCCGGGTTGCGCGGTCCAGGTTCTCGGTCACTTCGTACGAGCTCGCGAACACGCGGAGATCGTACAGCCGCTCCTTGAGCCACAGGTCGAGCTCGCGTTCCGTCTCCGCGCTCACGGTTTGCAGCTCGCTCGTGATCTTTTCCTCGAGCGAGCGCTTGTTTTGGGAATACGAGAGCCAGGTCGTAGACAGCGACGGAATCAGCGTGGCCAGCACCGCAAAGGCGAGGATCTGGTTGCGGATCGAGTCGAGCCGCAGCTTGGGGACGAGCTTGGAGACGGCGTTCGTCGGGTACATTTCGGGGCACAACTATAACAAAGGCCCGGAAAAGTACCTATAACGGCTGTCGCAAGTGCTTTAGGGACGCCACATTCCGGCCGCCAGCGCCAGCCAGCCCGCAATCAAACACAGCCCGCCCAACGGGGTTATCGCCCCGAACCAGCGGGCCCCTGTGAGCGCTAACACATACAAACTCCCGGAAAACAACACGGTTCCGGCGAGAAAGAGCCATCCCGCGGCGCGCACGGGAGCCGCGGGCCACCGGCCCAAGGCGAGACCGACCGCGACGAGCGCGAGCGCATGATACAACTGATAGCGCGCGCCGGTCTCGAACACCGCGAGGAGATCCGGGGGAAGTCTGCTGCGGAGCGCATGCGCGCCGAAGGCTCCCGCCGCGACGCCCGCCGCCCCCGAGAGCGCGCCGCACACGGCGAAGAGGCGGTCCATCAGTCAAGCCGGCGGCCGGAGACGTCGACGCGGTGAATGTGCTCGATCTTGCCCGTGGAGCCCACGAAAGTGGAGGCGAGCCAGCCGGTGACTCCCACCACCAGCGCGCCGAGAATGGCGGACCCCAGCCCGATCACGCGGAAGCCGGGAACGAGCCACGCCACGAGCGCGAACGCGATCCCGTTCACGACGAAAATGAACAGCCCGAGCGTGAGCACGGTGAGCGGGAGGGTGAGAATCAGAATGATGGGGCGAATCACGGCGTTCACGATGCCCAGCACGAGCGCGGCAAGCACGAGTGTCCCGAGTCCGTCGATCTGCACGCCGGGAACGATCGCCGACGCAATCCAGAGGCCGAGCGCCGTGATCACGAGCCGGAAGACAAAGCCCCTCATCGGGCGTTCCAGGCTTCGAGGTTGCCCGCGATCTGGCGCGAATGCTTTTCGAGATGCTCCGCGTAAATCGCGAGCCAGTCCTCCGCGGCGTACGGTCCCGACTCGGTGTGCTGCCCCTTTCGCTGCCAGTCGCGCTCGGTCATCGACCTGAGCACGGGAACCGTGTTCGCGCGCACCGCTTCGACCGTTCTGAGTGCGGCATCGATGGGTCGGGAGTGATAGTCGAGGGCCATCGCCCAGCGATCCTGATCGTATCCCTGAATCACGGGCTTTTCTTCGGCAAGCAGAAACCGCAGTCGGGCATGCGCATTGGTCTCGGAGTCGGCGCAATGCACGATGATTTCGTGCGCCGACCAGCGCTTCGGGGCGGGGCGCCACTGCAGCGCGTCGACCGGGACGCGGGCGAGGGCCTCCTGCAACAGCGCGGGGCCGCGGGCATACCGCTCAATCAATGCCGCCCGTTCCTTGGGCGAGAAGGGCATGCGGGAAATCTAGTGTGCGGCGAGGCGGCGAGCCACGAACCGCGCCGTGACGCCCGCGGGAACGTTGATGCTCACCTCGGATTGAAACAGCAGCGATCCCACGAGCGTATCGCCGCGCAACCGCGCACCAATCCCGCCAAACGGGCCGAGATCGGCGGGCCAGCCGTAGATCAACGCCTGCTCCGGAAAGCCGGCCCACGTCACGGCAAACGTGTCGCGCCGCGGCTCCTGAAACAGCACTGCGCCGCGCAGCCGGCATGCCTTGCCCTGCGCTACCAGCACGCGCGTCGTGTCGAGATCGAGTTCCCGCAGCTTGAAGCGATCCCCCATCTGCGGGATCGTGAGTGTGTCCCCCCACAGCACCGTCCAGTGCCCCACGTAGCGGGCAGAAGTGCGAAGCGTCGCGCCCAGGGCGTGTGTATCGCAGGGTGAACGGGAACCACACCCCACCAGCAGCACGGTGAGTGCGACCGCGCGGGTCACGCGGGGCGCCACGGGTCAGGGTGCGACCGAATCCGCCGAGCGAATGCCGTGACTCGTGGCATCCGCGGCGCGCATTGCCGCGCCGACGCCGCTCGCACCCGGGATCCGTGAGCCCGCAAGCATGCTGTCGCGCTGCCGCTCCGTCATCGAATCGGTGGTGCCAACCGCGGCGGGCTTCGGTTGCCCGCCGCACGCGACGAGGGTCGCGAGCACTGTGGCGATCAACATCCGCTGAGCCAATGAACGCGTCATCGAGAGCCCCTTTCAAGCGATGAGTTACGCCCGCGCCGGCGCCGCACCAGCACGCCGTAGGCGATGGCATTCACCGCGAACGCGAACGCGCCGAGCCAGGCCTGCGTCGCGCGCTCGAGTCCTGCGGGATACAGCAGCGGCATAACGTAGTGTTCGATGAACCCGCCGGGATAGCCCTCGAGTCCGGCGCGGGCGCGCAGCGCGTTCTCGAGCGGCGTGAGCGGGCAGATCCAGCCGCCGAACTCGATGGCGACCCCCCAGAGCGCGGCCGGGATGTGTATCAGGGCGAGCCGCGGCCAGCGCCAGGTGAGAAATCCGCCGCACACGACGAACAGCACGAAGAGTACGTGAATGAGCACGACGCCGTTGGCCGCAAGGCGATACCCCATGAGAGCAGTGTAATAAACGAGAACCCCCGCCGGGAAATCCCGGCGGGGGTGTAAACCAGTCGAGCGGCAACCCTAGAACCCGAGAACCGATTCCGCCGGGTTGAAGATCTCGCCCGTCTTCTCGCTGATATCCGCCGCCGCGATGAACAAGTGCCCCAGGGCATCCTGCTCCGCGCCGGACAGCTGGCCGCCACCCGACCGCGCGAGCGACGGCGCATTCACATCTCCGGTCAAGGTCGCATACGTGCCGCCGTTCACCTTGAAGGTCACGTTCACGGTGCCCGAGCCGTCCGCATCGTTGAGGGCGATCGTGCCCTGCGCATTCACCGCTTCACCGGTGCGCGAGAACGTGAAGTTGACGGTCAGCGTCGTGGTCGTCCCGTTGTCCGCGATCGTCATGCTCTCGGAAACCGTGACGGCCGGGTTGTTCAGGGTGTACGTGCTGGACAGGGTGACCGAGCTCGAGCCGCCGGAAATCGAGACGTTGAAGCTCAGGGTCTTGTTCGAGCCGCCCGAAAGACCGTTCGACACGGTTCCCGAGACGCTGGCGCTGAAGTTCGTGCTCGAGCCCGAGCCGGTGAAGGTGTAGTCGAGATAGGTGACCGTGCCACCCGTGTTGTTCACCTTGACGTGCAGGATCGCCGCGCTGCCGGTGCTTTCATCCATCAAATCCACGTACCCGACCTGCGTCAGCGGCGAGGACGGCACGCCCGTGAGCGGGTCGATCGCGTACAGGATGAAGCGAACCCCGTTGGACGGCCCGCCGGTGGTCGCGGTCTGCTGGTAGGCATTGCTGCTCGTATTCCAGGTGTACACCGAGCCGTCGAGGCTGCCGAAGATGGCGGACTGGCTGATCGCCGCGAACGCGGGGACGAACTGCTGGATGGTCTTGCTCATCGCGGCCAGATTGGCGTAGTTGCCACCCGACTGCACCCGCACAACCCGAATTGCCCGTGCGGCCATCTGCGCGATCGGCGGAGCCGGAGTGATCGAGCTGCCCATCGCCTGGAAGCTGCCGAGCGCCGGTGCGTCGAACGCACTGTCCAGCGCCGCGACCTGTGCCGACGTCGCGGCCGGGTCGCTCAACGTGGCGTTCGTGGCGGATCCGCACCCGCTGAGCAGCACCACTATGCCCAAGCCCAAGCCGATTCCACACGCCTTGCAGCGCGACGACATACGTGTTTCCTCCGATTGTCAGTAGGTACGGCCAGGGCGCTCGAGGGATGCGTGTTTGCGAGCCAACAGAAGTAGGGGAACCAGAAGAGAGGGGCTGTGATCCCGCACACAGTGACGACGCCTAGGAGATGATGCCACCCCCCACCAGACGGCCGCAGTCGTCGTACAACGCCCCCGACTGTCCCGGCGTGATCGCGCGGACCGGCTCCGCGAGCCGGAGGGCAAGCGTGTCCGGGCCACGAGCGTGAACCGTGCCCGGTGCGGGCCGGCCGCGGTAGCGGCATTGCACCCACACCGTGCTCCCCATCTCGAGCGGCTCGGTGAGCCAGTTGACCTCTGCGAGCGAGACATCGTGTCCAAAGAGGTCATCGCTCCGGCCTATGACGACCTCACGCGTATCGGGCCGGATCGCGACGACATACATCGGTTCGGAGAACCCTCCGGGCAGGCCGCGCCGCTGGCCAATCGTGTAGCGGGCGAACCCGGCGTGCTCGCCGATCACCTCACCCGTGGTGGTCACGAGCGGGCCGGGAGCGAGCGCGGGGGCATCGGGAGGCAGCTCGCGCTCGAGCACGCCCACGTAATTGTCGTCGGGCACGAAGCAGATCTCGACCGATTCGGGCTTATCGGCGGTCTCGAGCCTCAGCCGCTTCGCGAGCGCGCGCGTCTCGCGCTTCGTGAGGTCGCCCACCGGCGTGAGCATGCGACGCACGACCGCGGCATCGATGCCCCACAGGAAATACGACTGGTCTTTTTCGGGATCCCGGCCGCGGAACAGCGCGCCATCCCGTGTCACGACGTAGTGGCCGGTCGCGATGAACTCGCAGTCGAGCGCGTCGGCGTGGCGCAGCAGGTCGCGGAACTTTGTGAACGAATTGCACCGCACGCACGGGATGGGCGTGCGGCCCCGCGCGTACTCCGCGACGAAATCGGCAATGACGTCGTGGTGAAATCGATCTTCCAGATTCAGCACGTAATGCGGGATGCCAAGCCGGTGCGCCACGAGCCGCGCGTCGGCGATCGAATCGAGCGAGCAGCAGGGGCGCTCGGGCACGGAGTCGCCGTAACAGAACAGCTTCATGGTCGCGCCCACCACCTCGTAACCCTGCTCGACCAGGAGCGCGGCCGCCACGGAGCTATCCACTCCGCCCGACATGGCGGCGAGCACTCGTCCTCTCATCTTCGCAACTCCGCCGTCAAGCCCCGCACTTTCTCCACGATACGTGGCAGCGCCGCCAGGACGGCGGCGACATCATCGGCCGTGTTCTCGCGTCCGAATGAAAATCGCAAGGTCGCGACACCGAGGTCGTGCGGCACACCCATGGCGCTCAGCACGTGTGAGGGCTCGACCGCTCCCGTGCTGCACGCCGAGCCCGACGAGCAGGCGATGCCCGCCATGTCGAGGTGCATCAGCATGGCTTCGCTGTCGATGCCCGGGATGGACACGCTCAACGTGTGGGGCGCGCGCGGGCTCGACGCGGCATGAATCACGGCATCCGGAACCGCGGCGGCAATCCCGTGCTCGAGGGCGTCGCGCAGTCCGGTCAGCCGTTGGGCGAGTTCCGCGCGCTCGCGCACCGCGAGCTCCACGGCCTTCCCCAGCGCCACGATTCCCGGGACGTTTTCGGTTCCCGGCCGCAGCGCGAACTGCTGCCCGCCACCGTGCAGCAGCGGCGTTACCGTCCGCCGGTCGCGAACGAGCAGCGCCCCCACGCCCTTCGGTGCGCCGATCTTGTGCCCGGAGATGCTGAGCAGCGCGCATCCGGAACCGCGGAACGAGACCGGCACCTTGCCGAGCGCCTGCACGGCGTCGCTATGAAATGCGACCTCGGTTCCTGCTTCGCGGGCCGCCCGGGCGAGATGCTCGATCGGCTCGAGCACGCCGATTTCGTTGTTCACCCACATGACGCTGATCAGGGCGGCTCCGCGTGTGCACGCCGTGCGAACCGCGGCGGCGTCGACCAGGCCGCCGGCGTCGACCGGCAGCGTGAGCATCTCTCCACCCAGATCGGCCACGAAATGCGCCGCGCCGAGCACCGCCTTGTGCTCGATCGCGCTCACCGCCACCCGGAATGGCCGGCCGCGCGTGCGCGCAGCCAGCGCCGCACCGATCACGGCGAGATTGTCCGCTTCGGTGCCGCCGGACGTGAAAATCACTTGGTTGGGATCGGCGTCGAGCGCCGCCGCGATCGCCCGGCGCGCCTGCTCGATTCCCGCGCGTGCCGCGCGCCCGAACCGGTGCGGCGAGGAAGGATTCCCGAACTCGCCGCCCCCGGCGTCGCCGAGAAACGGCAACATTGCCTCGCGCACCTCAGGCCGCACCGGCGTCGTGGCCGCGTGGTCGAGATACACGAGCCGCTCGGGTGCGCCCGACGAAGTCATGGGGGTCACGGCTGAAATCTACCGGCTACATCGAAGCCACGCCAAGCTGCATGATATCGTCGACGGCAACGGTCTCATTGCAGAAGTACGGCTCTCCATATGGTCGCCGGATCAACGAGCCGTAATGCGCCGACTGAATGCGGATTTGCTCGTACAGACCCTCGCCGCCTGGGAACACTTCGCCGGCCGCCTTTGCCCCCGTGAATTGCGACGCATAGCACTGCACCGCCCGCATTTTGGTTTCGAACACGTCGGTGATGTCGACGACGAACGTCGGCTTGACCGGGTCCTCGCGGTAGGCCAGGGCGTAAATGATCTTGAACGGCCGGTGCGGCTCACCCGGCGCATCGTACTTCTTCAGTCCGGCGAGATAGCAGGCGTCGCGACCCAGCTCGGACGCGATGCGGTGGTCGGGATGGCGCCCGATCGAGAACGGCAGAATCACGACGCGGGGCCGCGTGATCCGGATCAGCTCCACGACGCGCCGGCGCGATGCCTCGTCGTTCGCCAGGTACGCATCCCGCAGCTCCGCGTTCAACCGCACGGCAACCCCGAGCGCCTTTGCCGCCTGTTCCGCTTCGGCGGCGCGCGTGGCCGCATCGCCCCGCGTGCCGGTCTCCCCCCGCGTCAGATCGACGATCCCAACCCGGTGGCCGGCACGCGCGGCTTTCGCGAGCGTCCCGCCGCACGTCAGCTCGACATCATCGCGGTGAGCCGCGAGCGCCAATAAATCGACTACCTCATGCTTCACGAGCCATCCTTTCGATGCTTTCGGGAGGGGGAGACGGGAAGCCGAAGCGTGAGTGCCACGTTTCCCGCCTCCCGCTTCCCGCCTCCCGCTTCCCGCTTCCCGGCCTTATTCGTATCTCAAAGCTTCCACCGGATCGAGCTTCGCCGCACGCGCCGCCGGCGCGATGCCGAACACGAGCCCGATGAACACCGACGCGACGCATGCCGCGAGCGTCGCCCACGGCGGGACGCGCGCTTCGAAATGCAGCAGCAACTTGATGGTTTCCGCGGTGGCGAGCCCGACGACCACGCCCAGGATGCCCCCCATCAACGTCAACGTCGCCGCCTCGACCAGGAACTGCCAGAGAATCTCGCGTCGGGTGGCGCCCATGGCTTTCCGCACCCCGATCTCGCGCGTTCGGTCGGTCACCGAGACCATCATGATGGCCATGACGCCGATGCCGCCCACGAGCAACGCCACGCTCGAGAGCACGAGCATCACGAGAAAGAACACTCCTGTGAGTTTGTTGAAGACGTCGAGAATCTGATCCTGGGTGATCAGGTCGAAGGTGTTGGGGTCGCCGGTCCGGATGCCGCGCAGTCGGCGCAGCGTGATCGTCACCTCGTCCATGGCGTGGCTCACCGTTACGCCCGCCTGCGGCTTGACCACGATCCACAGGGCGTTGGTCTCATCATACCGGAAGAAACGGCGAGCGGTCTCGAACGGCATCACGGCCCCGATCTCCTGACTCGGCGGCTGGAAAATGTTCTCGGGGTTCTGGAAGATGCCGATCACCTGGAGGGGCTTGTCCGCGATCCGCAGGAAGCGGCCGAGCGGATTCAGTCGGCCGAACAGCTTGTTCGCGAACTTTTCCTCGAGCACCACCACCGGAGCGCCGGTGCGCTGCTCGGCGACCGTGAAGAAGCGGCCGTCGAGCAGCGTCCCGCCCTGAATTTCCATGTAATGATCGTCAGCGCCGAACACGGTCAGAATCTGGGTGTGCGTGCCTTCGTACTCGAGCCGCTGGAACAGCTGAACCCAGACGCCGGCGTAATGAATGTCCGGCAGCCGTGCGAGCGCGTCGGCCTCTTCGGCCTTGAGGACGGGCCGGATCCGGACTTCCTTGGGCAGCGCCTCGGGGTTGAGCGGCGTGGAGGAGAAAAACCGCATCACGTAGAACGTCGTGGGTCCGGCGACTTCGATCGCGTTCATGATCTGGTCGCGGATGCCCTGCACGATCGACGCCATCGCCATCACCGTCGCAACCCCGATGACGACGCCGAGGATTGTGAGACCGGAGCGCAGCTTGTTGCTGCTCAGCTGGTCGAGCGCGATCAGCCCGCCTTCGGAGAGCGAGTGCAGCCGCATGCCATCAGGTCTCGGCGCGCATCGCTTCGATGGGATCGAGCTGCGCCGCGCGCGACGCCGGATAGACGCCGAACACGATTCCCACCCCGGCCCCGAGCGCGAGGGCCACCGCCACCGACCAGGCGGTTACCCGCGCCGGCAGGGGGGAAGCCGCGGCCACGATGCCGGCCAGCGCCATCCCCACCAGGAGGCCCAGCACGCCTCCCAGCGCCGTCAGGGTGACCGACTCGGCGAGAAACTGGCGGCGAATGTCCCGGCGCGTCGCGCCGAGCGACTTCCGGATGCCGATTTCCCGCGTCCGCTCGCTCACGCTCATCAGCATGATGTTCATGATCACGATGCCGCCCACGATGATGCCGATCGCCACCACTCCCGGAATCACCCGGAAGAGAATCCCCGTGAGCTTTTTCCAGAAGTCCACCAGGGCGTCCGCGGTGTCCACGGTGAAGTCATCGGGCTGCTCGGGCCGCAGACGATGCGCGATTCGCATCGCTTCTTCGGCGCGCTGCATCCCATCCCGCACCTGGGCCGCTTCGGCCATCTTCACCGAGATGACGGTGGTCTCGCGACGCCCGTACAGCGCCTCAAAGGTGGTGAGCGGCAGCATCACGAAGCCGTCCCAGGATTGCCCGAGCACCGTTCCTTTCTTCGCGATGACGCCCTTTACCGTGAACTGATCCCCGCGAATCCGGATCTTCTGACCCACCGCGAGCGCGGGATTCGCGAACAGCTTGTCCGACACATCCCACCCGAGCACGGCCACCGGTCGCCGCTCGCGCACGTCGATGTCGGTCAGCGGCTCTCCCGCCGCGAACTCGTAATCCTGGACGACCTGGAACGGCGCGGTCACGCCGAAGATGAACACATCGCCCACCGTCTGATCGCGCCACACGACGTCGGCCTGCGGCGTCGGCCACCCCGATTGCAGCGCCACGGCCCTCGCGTCGGGGAGTGCGCGTTGGACGTACGGAACGTCCTCCGGTGCGATGATCGGCCGGCGCTCGATCGTCCGCCATTCTTCGTCGTCGATCAGGCCGACGGCGATCGGCGTACGGCGCACCTGAAACGCATTCGCCCCCACGATGGCTCCCCCGATGCGCTCGCGCACGTACGCGTTCATGCCCTGGATGATCGCGACGACCGCGACGAGAAACGCCACCGATACGATGATCCCGAGCAGCGTGAAGAAGGACCGGAGCTTGTGGCTCCACGCCGCCTGCAGCGCCAGCAGCGCAGCATCAGCGAGCGGCACGCGTCCCGGTGCCCTCGGCGGAATCGGCCTTCTGCTTGAGCGGACGCACGCGAGCGGTTTCCTTGAGATCGCGGATCGTCTGGTAGGGGCCCGCGGCGATCAGCTCCCCTTCGCGCAGGCCGTCGAGCACCTCGAAAAACTCGTCTCCCGCAATTCCCACCCGCACGGGGCGAAACACGGCCGTTTCGTTCTCGATCACGAACACGCCTTCCGTTTCGTTCCGGCGGCGCTCGATCGTACTAAGCGTATCGAGCGGCCGGTCTTCGGTCGAGATCCCGCGGTGCTCCCGCACCGTCAGGGCCACGATCGGGATCGACAACACGTTCTGGCGCGTGTCGGTCACGATCCGCGCCGTCGCCGACAGGTCGGGACGAATGTCCGGCGGCGGACGGTTGAGCGTGACTTCGACCTCGTAATCGACGGCGTGCTCGTTCTGACCGAGTGTTCCGGTGGGCGCCTGAATCGAGCTGTTCGAGATCTTGGTCACGCGACCCGTGAACGTCGTGTCCGGAAACGCGTCGATCGCCACTTCGACCGAGTCCCCGAGTTTGAGCCGCACGACGTCGGTCTCGTCCACCTGCACTTTCGCCTGGACCACGGAGAGATCCGAGATCGTCATCAGCAGCCCGATGTCCTTGGAGAACGTGCTCGGGACCGCGACTTCTCCTTCCTCGACCGGCAGGCGCGTCACGCGTCCGGCGATCGGCGCGACGATGCGGGTCTTGCGGAGGTTGTCGTTCGCCTCCTGCTCCGATGCCTTGGCCTGCTCGACCTGGTGATCGGCCGCATCGAGATTCGCCTGCGATACGTCGAATGCGGTTTGGGCCTGCTCGAACTGCTCGGGAGAGACGAGATTCGGACTCTCGTCATGCAGCTGCTTGGTGCGCGCGAGCACGTGCTCGGCCTGGGTCCGGTTGGCGCGTGCCTGCACGACCGCCGCTATGGCCGCCGAGTACGCCGCCTGGGCGCGCCGCAGGTTGGCCTCGTATACCGTCGGGTCGATCTGCAGCAGGAACTGGCCCCGGGTAACCGCGTCGCCCTCATGCACGGTGATCTGCGTGATCCGGCCCGTGATGTCGGCGCTCAGGTCCACCTTCTTCTTCGGTTGGATCTTGCCGCTCGCCGTGACCGCGGCCACGAGATCGCGGCGCGCGACGCGCTCCTCGCGCACCTCGATGCGCTTCTTCCGGTTCGCGTTCACGGCGATTGCCGTGGCGGCTCCGGCGACGATCACGGCCGCGGCCACGAGCAGGATGGTGCGGCGCGACATCAGCGCAGTGGCCTGCCCACGGCCTGTTCGAGCGCGGCCACGGCCTTGTGATAGTCGTACACCGCGCTGACGTAGCTGTATTCGGCGTTGAGCTGCTGCAACTGCGCATCGAGCAGTTCGATGAAGGTACCCGAGCCGACGCGGTAACGCTCGGTCGCGAGCTGCAGCTGCTCACGCGCAGCCGTGCGGTTGGTGTCCTGAATGCCGATCGTGCGATATGCCGTTTGCAGCGTCAGAAACGCCTGGCTCACCTCGGTGCGCACCTCGAGACCGCGCTCGCGCACCGACTCGGCGAGATTGTCGCGCTCGGCCGTCGCCTGCGAAACCTGATAGGGGCGGCTGAAATTGGTGAAGATCGGCAGGCTGATGGTGAGTCGCGCCTGAAACGGCGAAGGGGTGAAGTGCAGCGGATACGCCGTGTTCAGGTTTTGATAGGCGAGCGTACTGTCGGGAGTGAACGCCAGCGCGCCGCAGGGCAAGGGCGGCTGCCCGGCGTTGAGCCAGGCGCTGTTTTCGTACTCGCACAGTCGCACGTTCGTGTCGGCCCGGGCCTTCGCGGCGGAGAGCGCCGGTCCGATGTCCGAAAGTTTTTGCGTGAAGCCGGACCAGATGGCCGACAGGGAGAACGACGGCCCGTAGCTCGCGCTCGTGGCGCGCACGTTCCAGCTCGCCGCGTTTTCCCGCGCCCGCAACGCGGCGAGCGCGGGATTCTGGGCCTCGGCCAGCGTCAGCAGATCTTCGAGGTGCCAGGGCGGTGCGGTGACCGGAAACGTGTCCGTGAGCTGCACGACGTCCACGTCGGCTGGCGCCGCCGTTCCGAGGTTCTGGAACAACCGCAGCTTCTCGACCTGAATCGCCGTGCGCGCCTGGAGGACTGCGACCTCGGCCTGCCCCAACGCGACCTGGGCCTGCCGCACGTCGATCAGCGTGGCTCGTCCCACGTCATAGCGGGCCTGCGCGAGCTTCAGGAATTCAATGGCACGATCCCGCCGGGCCACCGTCACGCCGGAATTGGCCAGAGCCTCGAGCACGGTGAGGTACTGCTGGGTCACGAGCGACACGAGATCCGTTTCCGCGCCCGTGATGTCGGCATCCGCTGCCACGAGCTGGGCGCGGCGCAGCCCGGGCTGGCTCAGCGTGAAACCCGACAGTTGCCAGTCGAGCTGAAAATTGTAATTCGAGCTCCACGTCGCCACGTTTTGCGTGAAGGCCTGGCTCAAGAACAGCTGCTGGCCCGCGCCGGTGTAGCCGACTCCCCCCGAGATGTTGAACGACGGCAGAAAATTCGCGTACGCGTTGCGCACGCCCCAGGCCGCGGGCCGGCGGCTATTGACGAACTGCCGGTATGCGGGATTGTTCTGCCTGGCGAGGGCGATGGCATCGGCGAGCGAGAGATTCACCGCAGGTTGCCGCGGTGCGGGCGCGGGTGCGGTAGCGGTGGGAGCCGGGGACGTGGTCGCAGGCTCCTGGCCCAGCGCGAGTACCGGATAACAGACGAGCGCCGCGAGCGAGCGAGCGAGTCGCATCAGAGTCGTGCGAAGGTAGCCGGGCAAAACCCGCAGGGTCAAGCTGGCGGGACCCGCTCCACGACGAGATGACGCGACGGGATTTCGATCTTTTGCAGCAGCCCGCGCCGATCGAACCAGAGGTGCACAACCTGGTTCGCTCCTCCGGTCAACCGAACGTGGCGCAAATCGGCCGTACGGCCGTTCAAGGTCGTGGGGGCAGGCCCGAGCTCCTCGACCGTCGCCATTTCGCGCCGATCCGCTCGTGGTACGATGATGGCCACGTCCGTGCCGCTTCCCGGTAACCCCGCCCGCCAACCCGCAAAGATGTACGGCGAAAACACCGAGTCGTCGAGAATGACCGTGGGGCCGCTCAGCGGATACTCCCGGGCCCGCTCGGAGTGGGGCGACAAATACCGCACCGTGAACCGGCCCCGCGACCGTTGCCCCAGGATCCGGAGTCGCTCGCGCGCCTGGGCAATCTCGTACGACAACGAGAGAGGCTCGGTATCGGGGCCGATATCGAGCGTGGGCTCGAGCAATAGCGCCCCGCGACCGCCGTTGTAGCGCGCTTCGGCCGCGATGCGGCACCCGGATTCGCTTGTGCCAAACGGGATCGAGCTCAGCTCGAATGTCTCGCGACCGACGTCGACAGTATCCTGCCGAATGACGAACGTTCCGGCGTCGAGGGGAGATTGCGTGATCAGGAGCGCGAGGAACAGTCCGGCCGTCATGCCGCGCTCTCGAGCACTCGGGTGGCGATCCGGTCGTAGATCATTTTGTACAGCCGCGCTCCTTTCTCCGCAGTGGCGAGCGCCGGGTCGAATAGCTCCCCCGCCGCTCCAGCCCCTCGCTCACCGATTTCCGGAGCGCCTTCGGGGCTCGCTCCCGCGCCCTCCGGGCCGGCGCCGTGGGTAGCCGCAGCGGCCCTGCGCCGTGCGAGTTTCATATCGACAAGCTCCGGCGCCACATAGAGTAGCAGCGATGTATCGAGTTCGTTCCCCTCTGCCGGGTCCTCGGGGGCCGCGAGCTCGCCGGCGAAATCCAAGGCGAAGATATCGACCGTCAGCACTCTCGCCGCACGGGTCCGCAGAGTGGACAGCGCCTCCTGATGTGGGTCGTAGCCGTGAGCCGTGAGAATAATGAAGGTGTCCACCCCGGCTCGCTCCCACGAGGCAAGGAGATCGTTCATCCAGCGGTGCAGCGTCTTGCGACGGACCGCCGCATTCCCCACATACTGGCGCTCGTACACCGAGTTCACCCCATATTCGATGGTCGGTGCCCTGAGGATTTGAAACTCGATGGATAGATCATCCGCCAGTCGCTCGACAATGAGCGTGTCGCATCCCAGCGGGAGATGCATGCCATGGGCTTCGCAGGTGCCGACCGGGACCAGCAGCCGCGCGTCGCGCTCGAGCGCGAGCCGGAAGTCATCGGGCAACAGATGCTTCAGGTAGAGCGGCCGGGTCACGTTCTGGTCCCCGCGGGGATCGCCGCATTGGCGGCGGCCGCCTGGCTCCGAGCCATCCTGGCGGGGGATGGGATGCTGTGGGCTGGCGTGACCGCCGTCGCGGGACTCGCCTCCCTGGCGCTCGCTATACGCGTCCAGCGGAGTGGAGCCGTACCTCTCTCGCGAAGGCTATCCCACTGGGCGGTCGCTGCCGCCACCCTCGCCACCGGTGCCGTTCTCATGGTGTCCTCGCTCTCGCTGTGGCGCGTGGAGTGCTGTTGGGCGGACCTGCGGGAGCGCCGCGTGTCCACGGCGCTCGACGATCTCGGGAAGCGGCTCTCAGATGCGGTCGCCGAAGCCCGACGCCTCGCGGCGAGCGGCGCCGCTGCCGGCGCCACGCTATCCCGCAACGATGCCTTCACAAATTTGCGAAGCGCCGCGCGAACGCCCGATGTCGAATTCGAGCACGGCGTGCTCGTGCTCGGTCGCGATGGCGCGCCGTGGGCGTGGGCGGGAAGGCACCGGTTCGTGCCCGCAATAGACACGGCCGAACTCCAGGCTGTGGTCACCCCATTCTACGTCTCGCTCGAGGCGCGCCGCCAGACAGGCCGGGGCGAGGTGGCCATAGGAACCGTGCTGCTCGATGCAACCCTTCGGGCGCCCGAAGAGCCCCAGACGCTCGCGGCAAGCTTCGCCCGAACCCACGGCGTGGCGCTGCAGTTCGTGCCGGCGCACCTCGCGCCGCACGAGTCGGACGTTTCAGACTACGTTCTGCCGGGCGGGGACACGCTGTTCAGCGTCCAGGTGGTGCCTCCAACACAGGGCGATGCGCGAATCCAGGTGCAGGATACCGCCCTCGAATGGGGTGGCGCGCTGCTCGTGCTGACACTGGTCGCCCTGTTCGTCGCGGCTCCGCCCGGACGCTGGCGCTGGGGCGTCGCTCTCGTGGGGGTCTGGTGCCTGGTTCAGGCCCCGCTCGGAGTCTCGGGCAAGCTCGCCGCATTGTTCTCTCCGGTCACGTTCTATCGGCGCGAGCTCTGGATCGTCAGCTCATCAACCGGCGCTCTGACGCTGGTCGGGGCGCTGCTGGTATTCGCCGCGGCGGTGCTCTGGCGCGCGGGCCTCGCGCGCCGCTGGTGGTCGTCGGGGATCGCGGCCGCGCTGATCCTCGCCGCGCCCTATCTCGTGCGCAACCTCGCTCGAGGCATCACGCCGCCGGCGCGGGGTGCGGGAATCGGACTATGGTTGTCGTGGGAAATTTCCCTGGCCATCGCGAGCATGGCGCTCATTCTGCTTGCCGCCGCGCTGGTGCGGGGACGTGAGGAACCCCGGCGCATTCCATGGTTCTTGCCCGTGGCCTGCGCGTGGGCGGTGCTCATTGCCGCACTGGGTCTCTGGTTGTGGGAACCCAAGGACGCCTGGCCTGAGTGGTACACGTTTCTCTGGACACCGGCGCTTCTTGCCGTGCTCGTTCCCGCTCCTCGCCGTGCGACCATCATTGCCATCGCGACCGTCGCCGGCACCGCGGCAACGCTGCTGACGTGGGGGGCGTCGATCGAGGGGCGGATCGCGCTCGCCGACCGCGATGCGCGCGGACTGGGGAACGAGAGCGATCCCCTTGCCGCCGCCCTGCTCGAGCGCCTGAGCGCGCGTGTGGGAGCCGGGCCTTCCTTCCCGCGCACGGCGGGCGATCTGTACAGCATCTGGGCCGGCTCGCCGCTCGCTCGGGAAGGCTACCCCGCCAACCTGAGTCTGTGGACCAAAGCGGGGGATCCCGCCGCCGAGTTGTCGCTTGCCGCGCTCAATCTCCCCACCGCCCTCGTCGCCGCTCTCGTGCGTTCCCCTCAGTCGGCGCGGGGCTCGCGAGTGGAACGCGTTCCCGCGGTTCCGGGCGTGCACTACGTGCTCATCGCGCCGCTCGCCGACGGCGATGTGCTCGCCGTCGGCGTCGGCCCGCGGTCGCGGCTCGTGCCTCCCACGCGCGTGGAGCGATTTCTCGAAGGCGAGCACGCCGCGACCGCGCCCTACACGATCTCCCTCTCTCCGCCCGGCGAAGAATCTGCCGGGCTCAGCCGCCAGGTCGATTGGCGCCGCGACGGCTGGTCGGCCCGCGGCGAACGCCTGGTGGCGTTGCCCGGCGGAACGCGCCACGTGCACCTGCGTGTCGATTTGCGCGGACCCTGGCCGCTCTTCGTGCGCGGCACGCTGGTCGTGTTGTTGGACGTGCTGCTCCTCGCCGGGGTCTGGATGCTGGGCGCCGTCATGACCGAGGGGATCACGCTGGAAGTCCCTTCCATTCTTTCCGGATTCCGTACGAGCTACCGCCTGCGCGTGGCTGGAGTGCTGGCCGGATTGCTCGTTGTTCCTGTGCTGGCGTTCGGCGTGTGGGGATTCGCCCGCATTGGAGATGAAGCGCGCGCGGCGGGCGACCTGCTCATTCGCCAGACGCTCAAGGATGCCGCGCTCGCGACCGGCGAGCTGCCGGTCGAACGCGATGCGGCGCAGCGCGGAATGCTTGAGCTCGCGAGCCGGCTCGACGCCGATTTGTGGTTGTATCGCGACGGCCTGCTGACGGCGAGCAGCACGCCGGCGCTGGATGAGCTTGGACTCGTCGACCGGTTCCTCACTCCCCGGATCTTCACGCAGCTCGCGCTGGCGGACGAGCTCGATGCGATCGGCAATGGCCGGAGCGCCGGCCGCTCGATCAGGGTCGGGTATCGGGTGGTTGGCGCGCGCACCGCCGGGGACGAGGCGATTCTCGCCGCGCCCCAGCTCCTGGACGACGAGGCCGTCGAGCAGCAGGAAGCAGATCTGGCGCTCACGCTGCTGCTCCTGATGTGCGTCGCGAGCGGCGCGGCGATTTCCGTCGCGGGGCTCGCGGCCGGCACGTTGGCACGCCCCGTGGCCGCGCTCGAGCGCGCCGCCATTGCGGTTGGGGCGGGGGAGACGCCGCCACCGTTTCCCGAGCGCGCGTTCCGGGAATTCGGTCCGGTCATGAACGCGTTTCAGCAGATGGCCGCCGACGTCCGCTCGAGCCAGGCCTCGCTCGAGGACGCCCGGCAGCGGATGGCGCAGGTTCTTGCCAATGTCGCCACGGGCGTCATCGCCGTCGACGCGGATCTGCGGATCGCGCTGGCCAACGAGCGGGCGGTCGAGCTGGTGGGCGCGCGACTCGAGCCCGGCACGACCATCGACCGCGCGGCGGCGGCACCGTGGCAGCCGGTGTGGAGCCTCGTCCGGCAGTTTCAGCGTCTGGGGCGAGTCGATATCGCGGATCACGAGGTCACGGTCGGCTCGAGACAGATTCGTGTGCAGCTCGCGCCGCTCGGACCGGCGACCGAAGCGCGCGGCAGCGTCATTGCCCTGGATGATGTCACCGATCGCAACCGCGCGGCGCGCGTGCTCGCCTGGGGCGAGATGGCGCGCCAGGTCGCGCATGAGATCAAGAACCCGCTCACGCCCATCCGGCTGGGCATTCAGCATCTCGAGCGCGTGCGGCACCACGACGACTTCGACGCCACGCTGCATGACACCGCGTCGCGCATCCTCACGGAAATCGATCGGCTCGATGCGATTGCGCGCACGTTCTCGAGGTTTGGCACGCCGGCCCCACAGGCGTCGTCACCGCTTGAGCCGCTCGATCTCTATGAAGTCGCGCGGGAGGTGGTGCAGCTGTATTCGCTCGGCAGCGCGGCGGCAACAAAGGGGAAAGCGAAGGGCGGAGCGGCCACGCAGTTCCAGCTCGAAGGCGCCTCGGGCGCGCCCGTGCTGGCGCGCCGCGACGAGGTGAAAGAGGTGCTCGTGAACCTGCTCGAAAACGCGCGCAACGCGGAGGCGCATCGCGTCACGATTCAGGTCGCGGACACTGGCCGGGAAGTGTCCGTGATCGACGACGGACGCGGGATCGCGGCGGAGGCGCTGCCGCGCGTGTTCGAACCGGCGTTTTCCACCACCTCGAGCGGCGCGGGGCTCGGCCTCGCCATCGCCAAACGACTGGTGGATGGCTGGGGCGGCACGATCACGATCACGAGCAGCGTCGGTGTGGGCACGACGGTCCGAATCATCCTGCCGCCGCCGCCACGGGAGCCACGCAAGCCGGCCGCGTGACGTGGCTCACGTCACCTCCGGCCTGAAATTCCCATCCTTACCGCGCGCCCCCACCTGTTTCCGAAGAGGATACGTTGCGACTACCCGCCGTAACCCTCGGCACTGCCGTGGCGGTGTTGGGCATGGCGTCCCCTGCCTTGGGACAGGGGCTGATGTTCAACGCACGCGCGGCCAGTATGGCCGGCGCGAGCCTCACGCTTGGAGGCTCGGTGCAGCGGTACAATCCCGCGTACCGGGCGATTCCGCGCCATCAGATTCCGGGACAATCCAAGATCACCATTCCCGGACCGATCGGGCTGATCCAGTTCCTCGAGCAGCATCCGATCTCGAGGCTCTCTTCGGATCCGATGTTCAATCCCGACTCGGCCGGCTTCAATCCGATCGCGCTCGTCGACCTGATTCTCAATCCGCCGATCTTCTACGAGCTGCGACCCGCCCCGTTGCCGAACAACGACGTCGCGTTCGGGATCGGGAAAGACTCGCTCAGCGTGAACCTCGGCGCGACGCAGCACATCATCCCGGCCGACGAGTTCGGGATCGCCGGCTCGAGCCGCCCGCTCGACATCGAGCCCTCGTTCCACGGCTTCCATGCCGGCATCATGATGTGGCTGCACGACGAGGTCCGCTTCCAGCTCAACGATTCGCTGCTCGCGTTTCTCAAGGAAGGACATCCCGCCGAGCACAATACCGTGTACGGCATCCAGGATTCGGCGATCGCCGAAGGCGGCGTCGCGCCCTCGATCGGGTACTCGGGCCGGATATACGGGGACGACAATCGCGGATTGTATTTCGGCGTCTCGGCGCACTACTACATCGGCGCGGTGTATGGCACCTCGGTGGGGTTCGCCGGGATCACGACTGGCGACACGATTTTCGCCGGTCCAAACCCGGTCACACCGTCGGTCAACGACGTGACCGGGTACTCGCGCTGGGGTAATCGCGCTGGACACGGGTACGGGGGCGACGTCGGGTTCGCGTGGGTCTCGGGTCCGCTCGTGATCGGGTTCGGCGTGAGCGACATCGGTGCCACCATCACGTGGCCAGACACCCGCATCGACTCGCAGCGCTACGACACGACAGCGAACAGGATCTCGACCTACTCGAGCGTGATCCATGTCGAGTCGAAAACCAAGCTGCCCACGTCCTACCTCGCGAATCTGATCTACAACCTCGACGGCACGACCATCGGCGCCGATGTGCTCGATAACGGGCTCGGCACCACGCTGCACGTCGGCGTCGAGCAGCGCATCGGGATCCTCGCGCTCCGCGGCGGCATCGGGCGCGATGAGCGCAAACTCGTGCAGTTCGGCGCTGGGGTGGGCATCCGCATCGGGCCGATGAGCCTGGATGCCGGTGTCGGGACGCACTCGAACGCGCTCTCGGATCAGCGCGGAATGCTGCTCGCAACGTCTCTGTCGATCTATTAGGAGGCCGAAGCATGTTTTCCAAATGGCTCGGAGTGACGCTGGTTTGCGCTGGACTCGCCGCTTGCGGGACCGGACATGCGACCTTCGATGTGGACGTCTACAGCTGGCTCGAAGGGTCGACCAATGACACGATTCCCTACGGCGCCCCCCCGGGGCTCGGGACGGTGACCATCTCGAACGCGCCCCAGAAACTCGACCTCTTGCCGGGCGCCGGATCATCGTTCGTCGACACGGTGCGGATCAACGGCACCATGGACGCGCGCAACGCCACGGGGAGTGGGTCAATCGCATTTCAGGTGTATCTGGCGGCGGACTCCGCCGGGACGTACGCGCCCGGCGCCGCGCTCTTCAATCCGCCACCGTCGGCGAACGTCTCGGGCGCGAACACGTCGGTCATTACGCTCACCATCCCGAACCTCTCCCAGACACTCGATTCGTTGTTCACGAACTCGCAGGTCTGGATTCGCCTGGCGGCTACGGTCTCCAATCCCGGGGTGTCGCTCCTTCAGGGGAAGGCCGTGCTCACGAGCTTGAACCTGCACCTCGTGGTGAGCGAGAAAGTCTTCTAGGGCGGATCGGCGCTGGGCTGATCGGCGGATGTTTCGGTCTGTCCGCCTCCTGTCTACTTTTCCACCCGTGACTACTGCACGTAGACGCGCTGTCGTTGTCGACGTCGGGAGCGTGAACGTCGGCGCTCCACACCCGATCGTCGTTCAATCGATGACCAATACCGACACCGCGGACGTAAAGGCCACGGTGGCGCAGGTTCGCGCGCTGGCCGCCGCGGGCAGCGAGCTCGTGCGCGTGACGGTGAACAACGATGCTGCGGCGCAGGCGATTCCCGCGATCGTGGCTGATACTCCCGTGCCCATCATTGGCGACTTCCACTACAACGGCCACCTGCTGCTGACGAAGTATTCCGCGTGCGCCGCCGCCCTAGCCAAGTACCGCGTGAACCCGGGGAACGTGGGCGCGAAGCGGCGCGATGAGAATTTCCGGACGATCATCGACGTCGCGCGGGAACACGACAAGCCGGTCCGCATCGGCGTGAATTGGGGCAGTCTCGACCAGCAGCTCCTCACGGAGATGATGGACGCGAATGCGCGAGCGCCGGCGCCGCGCGAGGCGCGGGAGGTCACGATGGAGGCGATGGTCGAGAGCGCGGCGCGCTCGGCGGAAATGGCCGAAGCCTACGGACTCCGACATAACCGGATCATTCTCTCGGCGAAAGTCTCGGGCGTGCAGGACCTGGTGGAGGTGTACCGGAAGCTGGCGCGCCGAGGTGACTACCCGCTGCATCTGGGGCTTACCGAAGCCGGAATGGGCGCCAAGGGAATTGTGGCCAGCTCGGCGGCCCTCGCGATTCTCCTCGAGGAAGGCATCGGCGATACGATCCGGGTCTCGCTCACACCACGCCCGGGGGGCGATCGCGCCGAAGAGGTCCGCGTGGCGCAGCAGATCCTGCAGTCGCTCGGCTATCGCAGCTTTGAACCGCAGGTGACCGCGTGTCCGGGCTGCGGACGCACCACCTCGAGCTTCTTCCAGCAAATGGCGGAAGAGATTCAAGAGTATCTGCGCACGCAGATGCCGCTGTGGCGTGAACGCTATTCCGGCGTCGAAACCCTGCGCGTGGCGGTGATGGGATGCGTCGTAAACGGCCCGGGCGAGTCGAAGCACGCCAACATCGGCATTTCGCTCCCCGGCACGTTCGAGGACCCCAAGGCCCCGGTGTACGTGGACGGGCAGCTCAAGGTCACGCTGAAGGGTGACACCATCGTGACGGACTTCTTGCGGATTCTTGACGAGTACGTGGACAACCGCTACGGCGCGGGAGCGGCCGTGCACTGACCGGTCGCGTCGTTCCTGCCACGCCTGTTCCCTTTGGTGGTATGGCGTCCTCGCCGCGGCCCGGTTAATCAACACACCCGATGCAGATGTCAACACTCCGTTCGAAAGAGGATGGGCATGGGTGTCCCGAGGAGCCTCGTCGTCGCCCTGATGCTGATGGCGGTATGCGGATCGGCAGCCAGAAGGCGGCCAGCTTCAACCTTGATGAAGTCGTGGCCAAAATGACGGAGGGCAGCAGGAGTCATTGAAGACCCGCGCCTGGAGTTTGGCGGCATGCGATTCCCGTCCCGTTCATCGCGTCTACGTAGACGGGTTCTGGATGGACAAGACGGAAGTGACGAACGCCCAGTTCACGGCGTTCGTGAAAGCCACGGCGTACGTCACGGTCGCCGAGCGGACGCCACGCGCCCAGGACTTTCCCGGCGCGCCGTCCGAAAATCTCGTCGCCGGCTCCGTGGTATTTTCGCCTCCCGATCATCCCGTCTCGCTCGACAATCATCTGCAATGGTGGTCGTACGTGAAGGGCGCGAACTGGCGTCATCCACTCGGCCCCAAGAGCTCGATCGTGGGTAAGGAGCGCTTCCCGGTCGTCCAGGTCGCGTACGAGGACGCAGCGGCATATGCCCTATGGGCTCGCAAGCGGCTGCCTACCGAGGCCGAATGGGAGTTCGCCGCGCGTGGTGGTCAGAGCGGCAAACGCTACCCGTGGGGTGATGTGTTCCAGCCCGATGGCCGGTGGATGGCCAATACGTATCAAGGCCACTTCCCCGATCATGATACCGGAGCCGACGGCTACGACGGCATCGGACCGGTCGCGCAGTTTCCCGCGAACGGCTACGGACTCTACGACGTCGCCGGCAACGTGTGGGAATGGATCAGCGATTGGTACCGCCCCGACTACTACATGGAGTTGACCGCGGAAGGGGGCGTCGCGCGCAATCCGCAGGGCCCCGCTGCTTCCCTCGATCCGAGTGAGCCGGGCGAACCGAAACGCGTCATGCGTGGAGGATCGTTCCTGTGTACCGACCAATACTGCTCACGCTATACGGTGGGCACGCGCGGCAAGGGAGAAGTCAGTACGGGCACCAATCATCTCGGATTCCGCTGCGCCAAACCGCAGTAAGGGCGGACAGTCGTGTTTGCCTTCGAGCGACGACATCCCGGTTATCTTTGACGCATGGTGAGCCTCGAAACCCCCATCTGCGACTTCGGTTGGCAGGCCGTCGACTTCGATCTTCCCGGAACTGACGGCAAGCGCTACCGCCTGCGCGACGTGCGCGGTGAACGCGGCACGCTCGTCATGTTTATCTGTAATCATTGTCCTTACGTGAAAGCGGTGCGCGAGCGGATCATCCGCGACTGCCGCGAGCTCGCGAGTCACGGCATCGGCTCGATCGCCATCATGTCGAACGACCCAGCCGACTATCCCGAAGACTCGTTCGAGAACATGCGACGCGTCGCCCTCGAGCATCACTTCCCATTCCCCTACGTTTGGGATGAGACGCAGCAGATCGCCAAGGCGTACGGGGCCGTGTGCACGCCGGATTTCTTTGGTTTCAACGCCGATCTCGAGCTCCAGTATCGCGGGCGCCTCGACGCCTCGCGCAAGGAAACGGCTCCGCCCGATGCGCGCCGCGACCTGTTCGAAGCCATGGTCGAGGTTGCCAGGACCGGGCGGGGGCCGCTCGAGCAGATACCGAGCATCGGCTGCTCGATCAAGTGGCGGAACACGGCGAGCGCGGAGGGGTCCTACAAGGGCTGAGCCGGGGAGACGATCACGGCCATGCACCATTTGGTGCAACCATCCGCGAACGGCGACCTCGCTCTGGCAGCAGGTCGCCTTTTGTGTTTTCGCACGCAGGGAGGAGAGAGCATGGTCCATCCCGTTCGTTGGACGCTCGCGGTCGCGTTGGGGGTTGCGCTTGCGGCCTGTAAGACCGTGGCGCCGATCGATTCGCCGTACTCGAGCTATATCCAGAACAAGCAGCCCACCACCGTGTGGGTCACGCGGGCCAATCACTCGGTCGTCAAGATGGACGGCCCGCGCGTCTTCAAAGACACGCTGGTAGGCGCGGTGCAGGGCCAGTACACCGAGATCGCGATGTCGGACGTGGCGCACATGTCGGCTGTCAAGGACGACAAGACCAAGACGATTCTCGCCGCGACGGCGGGCGGCCTCGTGACGGTCGGCGCGCTCGTGTGGATCTTCCAGGGGCAGGGGTCGAGTACAAACAACACACCCACAGGCGTGGGTGGCGTGCCCTGTGATCCTGACACGGGTTGCGGTCCGGGGCAGTAGGTCGGAGAACAACGCGCTGTCACAAGGGGGCGATATGACGCATGCCGTTCGCTGGACCATCGTGGCCGCACTGGGACTCGGGTTCGCGGCTTGCAAGAGCGTTGCGCCGGTCGACTCGCCGTACTCGACCTACATCAAAAACAAGCAACCGACCACGGTGTGGGTCACCCGGGCCAATCATTCCACGGTGAAGGTCGACGGGCCACGGATCTTCAACGACACGCTGGTAGGCGCCGTGCAGGGTCAGTACACCGAGATCGCGATGTCGGACGTGGCGCACATGTCGGCTATCAAGGACGACAAGACCAAGACGATTCTCGCCGCAACGGCGGGCGGCCTCGTGACGGTCGGCGCGCTCGTGTGGATCTTCCAGGGGCAGGGGAGTAGTGGTGGCAGTACCATCCCATGTGACCCGGATACGCCCTGCGGCCCCGGCACTCCACAGTAGTCGCGGGAGCCTCCACGCAAACGGCACATGCGGCGCCCCGCCGCGTGTGCCGTTCTTATTGGGATGATGTTTTTCGGCCGAGCGCGATCCGGCCGCTGCCGCTCAGGATGCGCGTGCGGCTGGGAGTGCCCGTGTTGTTGGCGATGAGGTCGGTAAGCCCCTCGTAGTAGCGGACTCCGATGGCCAGAAGCGGCCAGCGCACCTCGACGTCGAACGCGATTCCGGCATCCACACCGGCGATTTGCTGCGCGATGTCCCGCTCCACGACGACCGGTGCGCCGCTCGGACTGTGCGTCATGTAGCGATCGGTCGCGCCGCTGACGAACCCGAAATCCGGTCCTGCCCCGAACCGCACGCCGACGTCACGCTCGGGTGCGTACTTCAAAATCACCGGGATGTCGATTGTCGAAATGGAGCGTGTCATCGTACCGCTCTGGATCAGCGGGTCCAGGGTCGGGTCGCCGATGGGCAGCGGGTGCAACCCGGCCGCGCCGCGCGACGCGATGGGGAGAAGCCCGGTGGTGAGATGCCCGTGCTCCGAGAAGCGCCAGTCGGCGAACAGACCGAACAGCGGCGCATTCTTGCGTTCCGCGGGCCCTAATCCCGTGAGCGTAGAGAAGTTCATCCCGACTTCGAAGCCAATGTTGAAGGTCTCCGAAGACAGCGCGTTGCCGGCGAGATAGCCCATGAGCACCTGTGCCACCGAGCGGCCCGGCACCGCGGCCAGCAGGGAGATCCAGACACAGTGCCGGCGGAGACTCACAGCCCGAAACGATAGTTCAGTACGAGCAGTCCCTGCACGCGGCCGAAGAACCCCACCTCACCACGGAAATGCCAGTGCCGGTTGAGCTCGTAGGTGCCACCCACGAGCATGTTCCACGGATCGGCGGGAGCTTTGTTGAGGTTGTAGTTCACGACGGTCGAGCCGAGATCGGCACGCATGATGCCGGCGACCAGCGAGTCGGCGAGGCGCTTCTGGATCGGCGTGAGATTTTGATACCAGTCGCTCGACTGATAGTTGCTGAGGCGGTTGCGCAGTGAGTCCGCCACGCCCGGCGGAATCGCCTCCGCGAGCGTCACCGAGCCGTTCGTTTCCGTGCGGAATTTCTGATTGCTCGTGCCGACCCAGAAATTCACGCGCTGCTGGCCCCGCAATTTCAACGTCTTACCCAGCCGGAAGCTGAGCACCCGCCCGCGAACCGGCTGATCGAGCTTCTCGAGGTCGGTCCAGCTCCAGTTGACGTCGCCGGCGAGCCAATTGCGCTTCACGCCAATCGTGCCGGTCAATCCCACGCCGCCATAGATCCCCTGTTGCGTAATCTCGCTCGTGAACGAGACCGGCTGAGTCACAGGGACTGTCGTGGTCGACCATCCTTTTCCGCCGAATCCATAAACGTTCAGGAACGGGAGTACCCAGAGGTCGCCGCGAAAGTTGACGGAGGCCAGCTTGCTCGTGGCTTCGCCCAGCGCGATCCAGTCGACCGGTTGGACCGGATTGTCGTTCACACTGAGCCCCAGTTGGCTCAGCGCGATCCCCTGGCGCATGTACAAGCTGTTGACGTTGAGCCCGACGGGCAGCGGCAGGGAGAAGCCCTTTTCGATCGCCTTGCGGCCGAGCAGCGGAAATATCTGGTGATAACTCGCGAGCACGCTGTCGCGTTCGGCTTGCGAGAGTACAAGGTCGGGATTCTGCGCGGTCGCGGCTCGCCAGCAGGTGAGCAGGACCGCGCTCAGCCAAAGGTCGCGGGCCACGGTTCGAGGCATGAGACTCCCGTCGCTAGCGGCGAGTTACGCGCGTGACATCATCCAGGCGGTTCAGGGTACGCGCGACACGGAACAGGTCGCCGACGTCGTAGAAATCCACGGCAATGATGTTGGGGAGCCGGTGCCGCTGCACTTGGCAGGTGCGGGCGCGCTTGAGCAGGAAATCATACGCGTTCACGATCTGCGCGTTCGATGGACGCGGCGCGGGCGTCGTTTCGATCCAGTGATTGATCTGGAACAGGGGCGGCGCGGTGCCGCCGCGATTCGGGCGGCAGGAAAAATCCGCGGGCTTGTGGAACGAGTACGGTGTCTCCTGCATCTCGTCGAACGCCGGCCTGAGCCACGTCACCCCCGGCTTCCCAGACTCGGTAAACACGAGCAGCGGCTTGCCTTGGTCGATCAAGCTTCGCAACGTCGGCAACGGCTGCACGAGCGGCCCGGCGTAGATCAGGTCGAGCAGCCCCGCATCGGTGAACGCCTGTGCGAGGTCTTCGGGGGTGACATAGTCCTCGACCACCACGATCACGACTTCGCCCGGGTTGGCGGCCAGGAACTCATGGACGCCCTGTAGGGCGGGGACCACGGGGTAGGCGCCGAGCTCGCAGAACCCATGACAGAAGTACAGCCCCGAGGGTCCCGATTCCTGACCCAGGAATCGCTCGCGGATGCGCATCGCGGCCGCCGTGGCCTCGGGCCCGAGCGCCTGCTCGATCTTTTCCTGCGAGGTCCCCTCGCGCGTGAAATCCGTGATCACGTGCTCGCCCGCCGGGACGCCGTAATGCACGTCGATCAGCAGCGCTCGTATGCCGTCGGCGAGCTGTCGCGGGAACGCGTGGTTGTGGTGTGGAAACAGCCATCCCGGGATCTCGGCGTTCGACATGGCATTGTGCGCGCCCGGAAACACCACTTGATCGATCCGCCGGTCACACAGGCGCGCGTCGCCGTTGCAAACGGTCACCGCCGCGACGACTTCGGGCGGCGGTGGTGGTGCGCGGAACACGAGGAGCGCCGTCCCAGCAAGCAGGATGACGAGGACAGCGGCCACGACCGCGACGACCTTCCATGCGCGCGCCTCGGTCCGGTCGAGGCCGGTGACGCTCGCTCCGGGCACCCCCACCAGCATGAGCCGAAACACCTCCCGCAGTCCCAGAAACACGAGCAAGACGCCGACGATCGCGATCAGCCCCGCCCCCACGGTCGAGGGCGCAATGATCGCGTAGGACCCGATCGCCAGCACAACGAGGGCTCGGGCGATGTTCTCCCCCGTGCGGTGTGGGGTCCTGAGCCAGCGCCAGCAGCGCCGGGCCAGCTCGAGGGGATCCAGGGCTTCGAGCATGGTCGAGCCCCCGGAAGCGAGCACGATACCGGTGGAGCAGGCGATAGCGGCCGCAGGCACCAGTGCCTGGAAGTAGGCGCGCCAGACGCCATGAATGAGCCCACGCAAATCGTGGTCGGGCGTTATCCCGGCGGCCACGAGGCGCCCAGCCGGCAGCATCGCGAGCAGCGCGAGCCCGACAGCGAACAGTGCGCCGCCGATCCGCACGAGTGCCGTGCCTCGGTGAGGCGCTACCCAAATTGCGGCGACGAGTGCGACGATTCCGAGCACGAGCCCGGCCCACGCCGCCCACAACACCCGTCCCAGCATCGACCACATCGCGATGAATCGGGCGAACGCCCGCTGTGCCTCGGGTGAGGCGAGGACCGTCTCGATGCTCGGCGGAATCTTCGCGGCAAGCTCGGGACTCGCATTGGCGAGCGCACCGCGGACCAGAACCGAGACGTCAGGCAGTGACAGCACCACGTTCTTGCCCGCGGTCTCGAACAGCGAATGATGCGCCGCCTGGGCAGTCGTACGGACGAACGCGCGAAACACGCTCGACGAAACCATCGCGTTCACGGCCGACTCGATGATGACGCGAACGCTGACGAGGTTGGGGCGCTGAGCCACAATGCCATCGGTGATCCGGGCCGAGAGGTATCCGGAGACGCGAGGATCCGACAGGCTGGCGGCCAGATGGCGTGCGAACGGACCGGGCACCAGGATACCGCGCGCCGCGCCCCCGATCACCAGCGACGCCCAGAGCAGCACCGCCCCCAGGATCAGGAATGCAGTTGAGCGCCGTGCTCCACGGGAATCAGTCATGAGAGGGAATTCGCTCCAATTACGGCCGTCGCGCGATTGTCCCTAGGTGCTAGGCTACTTCACAACCGCCTTCAGGAGGGGGTCCCGGACGCCCATCCACAGGAAGCTGATCCAGGAGTTCGACGGATCGTAGGAGCGGCTGGACGTGCCGACCGTCGGTTTCTTGCCTTTCTCGTCCGGATTGTTCGATCGCACCTTGAATTTGTTGGCGGCAAACTCCACCACGCCCGCTTTGACGAACCCCAGGACGCCGCCGCTCGAAAAGTCGATCGCCAGATCATGATAGAACGGCGTTGCGCTTCCCTTTGCCACGCCGCCCCTCGTACGGATCGAGAACACGATACTGTCCGCCCGACCACCCTTGATTTTCACCGGAGCCGTTTCCTGGAGAAACCCGTTGAATGCCCCGACGGGCATTGGCCCGAGCCGGCCCGTGACATCGAATTGAAAGTTCGGCGCGTCGAGGGGAACGGTAATATGAACCATCAACGTGCCGGTATCCATCAGCCGGGTGCTCGCGTCGATCGTCAGCGGCATGCCACGTGACGGGACGTCGAGATGTACGACGCGGCAGTCGAGCTGGGTGAACGTGACCTGCCCCGGTTGTGGGCGGTCCTTCTTGCGCTCCTGATAGGTGATTTGGCTTTGACGAATCAGGAGGCTGTCCACGCGGAGCGCCGGTTTCGACCGCTGGGCCGCCTGCTGCGGCGTCGAATAGCGGCCCTTCGGTCCGGGAGGGAGGCGCTTGTCGGACAAGACCTCGAGGCTCGCGCCGGTCAGCTCGAGCGCGCGGATGTGCACGTCGCCCGTTCTGAGCAGCCTCCGATAGGCGACGCCACGACCCTCGAAAGTCTGCAGGGTGAACGCGATTCGGTCGTGCCGGCGGCGCTGGGCGCGCGTCCATGCGTCGCCGGCCAGCCGCGGCGCGTACACGATACTGTCGAGCCGGAAGGTCGAGTCACTGATTCCGGCATCGATCGCACCGATTGCGAACTCGCTGAGGGTGTCCGGGCGCAGGACGAATTGCGATGCATCAAACCGCACACCTTTGGATAGCAACGCACCGTGTTCCCCAAGCGGGGCCATAGGATCGAATCGCACGAGCTCGGCAACCAGGCGCGCGCGTTCGAGACGCACCGAAGATTCGCCGCGGGGGCCCGGCCGCCGCAATGAGAAGGTCATGGTGGGGAACGAGACATCGGCGATGTCGAACCGCGTGATCCCGAGCGGCGGACGCCGGGCTACAGGCGCCGCAGGATGGTCGGCCGTGTCTGGACGGTCCGCGACCTGCTCGGGCAACTCCTGCAGCTGCACCGCTGCGCCGACGCTGGAGCAGCCCATGTGACCGGCATCGAACCGGTGCTGGAACGCGAGCCGTAACACCCGAACCCCGGAAATGCGGCAACCGATCGCGCGCACCTGCAGGTCGGGCAGCGGCACGGCGCGATGCTGATTCGCCGCCGTATCGGTCGTCACCACGGCGGAATCGAACGAGAAGTAGCCGATCAGGGGATGAAAATCGAGATGGCCGATGTTCAAGCGGTACGCGTTTTCGGTGCGGCGCCCCACCTCGTCCGTGGCCCACTGACCGAGTCCGTCGCCGACGTATTTGTCCCACCAGCTCAGATACGCGAACGCGCCGAGGAGGAGCACACCGGCGACGACGGCGACAATGGACCAGTGGCGTCGGGTCATAATCAATTGCCTGCGAAGAGGATGGCGCTACGCGCGAGGCCTCAGTATTGGACCTTGGGTCTAGTGATGTCTTCCAGCGCGCGATCGCCACGAAATGCGCCGTTTTGGTACCATCGTCGAGCCCGACCGCCCACAACCTTGGGAGGTGCTTGCCCGCGTTCGTTCGGCCGCCCTCCTCGGGATCGACGCGTATCTCGTCGATGTAGAAACCGACATTGCGAACGGCCTGCCGTCGTTCGCGACGGTCGGGCTCCCGCAGGGCGCGGTCAAGGAAGGCCGGGAGCGCGTGTATGCCGCGGTGGCGAACACCGGATACACGTTCCCACTCAAGCGCATCACCGTGAACCTCGCCCCCGCCGACATCCGCAAAGAGGGATCAGCGTTCGACCTGCCGATCGCCGTCGGCATTCTCGCGGCGACCGATCAGATCTCGCACGAGCGGTTGGGGCGCGTGGTGGTGCTCGGCGAGCTGGGGCTCGAGGGCGCGATCCGGCCGGTGCGCGGCGCCCTGCCCGTGGCACTTGCCGCTCGCGCCGCGGCGGTCGAAACGCTCGTGCTCCCCTGCGAGAACCTGGGCGAGGCCGGCGTCGTCACGGGCATCCGCGTGCTCGGGGCGGCGAATCTCGCCGAGCTGGGCGATTTCCTGGACGGCCGGCGCGAACTCCCCCAGGCCGACGTCGACGTCGCACGCCTGTTCGACGAGCGCCTGCGCGACGACGTCGACTTCGCCGAGGTGAAAGGCCAGGCGCACGCGAAACGGGCGCTCGAGGTCGCCGCCGCGGGCGCGCACAATCTGCTCATGGTCGGCCCGCCCGGCTCAGGGAAGACCATGCTCGCCCGCCGGCTGCCCACCATCCTCCCGAAAATGAGCCTGGACGAAGCGCTCGAAACGACGAAAATCCACTCGGTCGCGGGTGTTCTGCCGCTCGGCGAGTCGCTCGTTGCCCGGCGGCCGTTTCGCGCACCGCATCACACGATCTCTGACGCTGGATTGATCGGAGGTGGATCGTATCCGCGGCCCGGCGAGGTGAGCCTGGCGCACGGCGGCGTCCTGTTTCTCGACGAGCTGCCGGAGTTTCGCAAGAACGTGCTCGAGGTACTGCGGCAGCCGATGGAAGATGGCGTGGTGACGATTGCGCGGGCGGCGATGAGCCTGTCGTACCCGGCCCGGTTCATGCTCGCGGCCGCGATGAATCCCTGTCCCTGCGGCTACTTCGGCGATCCGCAACACGGCTGTTCGTGCGGGTCACAGGGCGTCGAGCGCTATCTCGCCCGCGTTTCGGGCCCGCTGCTCGATCGCATCGATATCCATCTCGAAGTGCCAGCCGTGAAGTACCAGGCGCTCGCCACGCCGGCGGGCGGGGAGCCGAGCGAAGCGGTACGCGCGCGCGTCGACCGGTGTCGCACGGTGCAGCGCGACCGATTCGCGAACCGGCCCGGGATTTACGCCAACGCCCACATGACGCCGCGCGACTTGCGGACATTCTGTCGCGTGTCCGATGGTGCCGACGCGCTGCTGCGCACCGCCATCACGCGGCTCGGCCTGTCCGCGCGCGCCTATCACCGGATTCTCAAGATCGCGCGCACCATCGCCGACCTGGACGGGGCGGGGGACCTCGCTCCCAAGCATGTCAGTGAGGCGATCCAGTACCGTAGCCTCGATCGCAGGGTGCCCGCTCGAGCATGAAATCGATGATTTGCGCTACGTGCATGCGCTGGCCATACTGGCTGCGCTTATGCGATCGGAGAAGCCCGGCGCTGATCCTGAGCGGCTGCGCGCGCATGTGGCCGCCTTATGCGGGCCACGTCATCGTCACACCACTCCCGACGCGCTCGCGCGTGCCGAGCACTACGTCGCGCGTGAGCTTGCGGCTCTAAGGCTCACAGTCGATCGCGTTCCTTTCAATTTTGATGGCGCCGAGTATCACAATGTGGTCGGCACCCGCGCGGGCACTCGGCCGGAGCGCCCACGGGTTCTGATCGGCGCGCACTTCGATACCGTTCCCCTCACGCCGGGGGCGGACGACAACGCGAGCGGGATCGCCGCCATGCTCGAGGCGGCTCGGGTGCTTGCGTCCCAGACGTGCGCTGCCACACTCGAATTCGTCGGCCTGAACCTGGAGGAGCCGCAGGGCCTCAGGTATCGCGTGGGCAGCGATGCCTTTGCGCGCGCGATGCGGCAGCGCGGCGTGCAGTATCGTGGGGCGCTGATTCTCGAGATGGTCGGGTATACCGACACCACCCCGAACGGCCAGCGAATTCCTGCACTGCTCTTCTGGAAGCGAATTCCGAAAACCGGGACTTTTCTCGCCGCGACGGGCGATGGGCAGTCGGCCCGGCTGCTGAGAGAGTTCGCGACGGTGGCCCGGCGCGCGGTGCCCGAGCTTCCCATCGTGACATTTCGTAGCCCGTTCCGTGGTTGGCTCGTGGCCCACACACGCCTATCGGATAACGCCTCCTTCTGGGATCAGGGATATCCCGCCCTCATGCTGACCGATACCGCTTTCATGCGGAACCCCTATTACCACACACGGGGCGACCGGATCGAGACGCTGGATTTCGCGTTCATGACCCATGTCACTGATGCCGTGGTAGCTGCCGCACGAAACCTGGCCGGCGGCGAGTAGCACCCTTTTCCCTTCCCGCTTCCCGCTTCCCCCTTCCCCTCTCTCTGGCCCGTTTCGACCCCGTTTCCTACCTTGGTGCCCGATGATCCAGGGCATCAACGTCGCCGACTGGTTGACGGCCCGGGGTGTGAGCCCCGAGTTCCAGACCAAGCTGCTCCTGACCGCGATCACCATCGGAGCGCTCTGGGCGCTGCACCGCGTGGTCCTGGGCCTCGCGTACCGGCGGCTCACGGATCCCTGGACGCGGTACCGCTGGCGCAAAGGTGTGAGCTATGCCGCGCTCGTGATCGGCGTGATCGTGATCGGCCGGACGTGGATTCCGGGAATGCAGACCCTCGCCACATTTCTGGGGCTGCTCTCGGCGGGTCTCGCGATCGCCCTCAAGGACCCAGTCTCGAACTTCGCGGCCTGGGTCTTCATCGCCTGGGCTCGGCCGTTCGAGGTCGGGGACCGCATCCAGATCGGCGCTCATGCGGGCGACGTGATCGACCTGCGGCTCTTGCAGTTCACGTTGAACGAGATCGGAAATTGGGTGGACGCCGATCAATCCACGGGCCGCATCATTCACATCCCGAACGGGCGCGTGTTCACCGAGCCGGTGGCGAACTACGACAAGGGATTCAAGTACATCTGGAATGAAGTCCAGGTGGTAGTGACGTTCGAGAGCAATTGGCGGAAGGCGAAGGAAATTCTCACGGCCATCGCGTTCAAACACGCGGAACATCTCACGGCCCAGGCCGAGGAAGACCTGCTCACCGCGTCACGGCAGTATCTCATCAATTACCGGAAGCTGACACCGATCGTGTACACGAAGGCGATCGACTCGGGTGTGCAGCTCAGCATCCGCTACCTGATCGAGCCCCGCAAGCGCCGCGGTACCGAACACGCCATCTGGGAAGACGTCCTCACGGAGTTCGACGCCACGCCGGATATCGACCTGGCCTACCACACAGTCCGGTCGTTCAAGTATACGGAAGAGGGAAAGCCCGCGTTGTTTCCGGCGAAGCTGGCGCGCCGCCCGCCGGTGAAGGCGCCCATTGGAGAGACTAACGACTGACCGCGGCTCCGGCCGGCGTATGTCGTGGCGCGCGAGCCCGGAGTCGCTGCGAAAACTGAATCCAGATTACCGCGCCGAGGATGATGCTCATCGCGAGCACCATGCGCGCGGTAATCGGCTCCCGCAGAATGACCCAGCCCAGCAGCACCGCGATCACTGGGTTCACGTACGCGTACGTCCCGACGATGGTCGGTGACGCATGGCGCAGCGCATAGCCGTACGCGCTGTATCCCAGGATCGATCCGAACACCACCAGATAGGCGAGCGCATCGACGCCGGCTGCACTCAGGTGCCAGGGGCTCCACTCCCCGCGCGCCGACCCGATCAGCGTACTGACCACTCCACCCGACATCATTTGCACGGCGGCGGCCATGTAGGGGCTGGTTTGCGTGGGATGCCGCTTGGCGTACACGGAGCCGAGCGACCACCACATGCTGGCGAAGGTGAGCGCGATCGGACCGCGCAAGTCCGCGTGCAGGAGCTCGCGCGGCGACGCGCCGACGAGCAGCATCGTGCCGAAGAACCCGGTGAGCAGTCCGACCACCACGCGCCAGTTGAGCTCGCGCGATCCGCCCGGGATCACCGCGTCGAAAAACGCCATCCACAGCGCCACGGTGACCACGAACACGCTGGCCACGCCGGACGGCGTGTACTGTTCAGCCCACACCACGAACGAGTTGCCGCCCGTGAGGAGCAGCACACCGACGATGGCGAGCACCCGCCAATCGGCGCGGCGTGTTGGCAGGTGATCGCCAAACGCGAGCGCAGCAGCGGCGAGCAGCACGCCCGCGATGGCGAAGCGAGTGCCGGCGAAGAGGAACGGCGGCAACACGCCCACGCCCACCCGAATCGCGAGGTAGGTGGAACCCCAGAAGACGCAAACGATGAGGTAGGCGACGAGCGCCCGGCCGCGCAGCGCGTTCATGAGCGAATCATAAGCATGGTGGCTCACCCTACGGTTCCGATATCCGCTTGGTTGCGCGCGAACTGTCTTGTATTCCCAAGTTCTAAGTCATTAGTATTTCGCCATGTCCGAGCAGCTCCCGCAGCTCCGCAGCGTGCGGGCCCTCCTGTGCGACATGCCCTCGGCGCTGCTCGGGTTCTCGGGCGGCGTCGATTCGAGCGTGCTGGCGGTGCTGCTGCGCCAGGAGCTGGGGAAAGACCGCATGCTCGCCGTGATCGGCAGGAGCGCGTCGTATCCCGACGCTCAGTGGGAAACCGCGCGCGGCGTGGCGGCGCGGTTCGATATCCCGGTGCATGAGATCGAGACGCACGAGCTCGATGACGCCGAGTACCTCGCCAACCCCACGAATCGCTGCTTCTTCTGCAAACGCGAGCTGTGGTCTCGCCTCGGAGCGGAGGCGACGGCACGCGGTCTCGCGGTAGTTTGCGACGGGACGATTGCCGATGACCTGCGAGAGCACCGCCCTGGGCGCGCCGCGGGCTTGGCGGCGGGAGTTCGCTCCCCGCTCGCCGAGGCCGGCCTCACGAAAACCGATGTCCGAGCGGTGGCCCGGACGCTCGGGCTCGAGATCTGGGATCAGCCCGCGTCGCCGTGCCTGTCGAGTCGCGTTGCCTACGGCGTGCCGATCACCCGGGGCCGCCTGGGGCAGGTGGAGTCGGCCGAAGCCTATCTGCGATCGCTCGGGATCACGGGAGACCTGCGCGTGCGTCACGATGGCGCGGCGGCGCGTATCGAGGTCGAGCGCGCGGCTATCCCCTGGCTCGAAGCGCGGGAGAGCGACATCCGGGAGCGACTGCTGCGGCTCGGGTTTACGGCCGTCGCCATCGACCCGCGCGGCTACCGGCGCGGTGGCCTGCTGGCCGATCTGCGCGGGCAGGGGTGAGACTCTTCATCGCGCTCAATTTTCCAGAGGCAGTGCGGCGTGATCTCTGGCAGGCGATTGCGCCGCTGCGCGAGTCTCGGCTGCCGGTCAAGTGGGTTCGCCCGGAAGGAATCCATTTGACGCTCAAGTTCCTCGGCGACGCGGCGGCGGAGACGGAGCCCGCAATACGTGCGGGGCTCGAGCGAGCGGCGCGAGGCATCCGGCCCCAGGCGCTCACGCTCGAGGGATTGGGCGCGTTTCCGCGCATCGCGGCGCCACGGGTGATCTGGGTCGGCATTACCGCGGAACAGGGGCTCGAGCTGCTGCAGCACCACATCGAGCGTGAAATCGCGCCGCTCGGGTTTCCGACCGAAGCGCGCGCGTTTCATCCGCACGTCACGCTGGCGCGCGCCGAGCGCGAGTCGCGTGCCAGGGAGTTCGCCGGAATGGAAGCAGTGGTGGCGCGCGTATCGTTCTCGCAGTCCGTCGTGGTCGAAACCGTGGACCTGATGCAGAGCACGCTCCAGCGGGGCGGGGCGGTGTATCGGGTCCGACACAGTGAACGGCTTGCTTAAGAGCTTGTTGCGGCTCGGGTGCCTCGTGGTCCTTATTCTCGCGGCAATCGGTATCTGGTGGTTTCACGCCCCCATCGGCCATGCGTTGACGGGATACCTGGCGCGCCGGAGCGCGCTCCCGCCCATCACCGACACGTCGGTTGGAGCGCCAACGCCGCGCGCGCTCCAGAGCACCGGGCAGAAGCTCGAGCGCTTGAAGCAGCCGGCCAGCCCCGATTCCGTCATCCTGAGTGCGAACGAAATCGCGTCGCTGATCGGGAGCGGCCTCGACTGGTCGGTGCGCAAGAGCTTCGATTCTCTGCGCGTCGAGCTGCATGAAGGATCCGTTGCCGTGTATTGCCGGCTCGATACACGCGTCATTCCGGCCGACGCGCTCGGCCCCCTCACGGCCATACTGAATCCCACGGAGCCGCTCCGCCTCGCCGGGCCCGTTCGTATCGAGCGCCCGGGCGTCGCGCGCTGGCGGATCGATGAGCTCGCGCTCCGCGGCATTCCGTTCCCGGGGCCCATGGTGAAGCAGCTCGCGAAGCGCATGGCCGGCGCCGACTCGACCGGCGCCGTCCCGCTGCGTGTCTCTCCCACCTTCAGCGACGTGGTGGTGCACCCGACGGGCGTCGTCCTGTACCGGCACCGGCGCTAACGTGCCCAAGCGCCGCGTGCTCGTGGTGGACGACGAAAAGGGGATTCGAGACGCCCTGAAACAGCTGCTCGAGTTCGAGGGAATCGAAGTGCAGACCGGCGCGTCGGGCGGGGAAGCGCTGCACGTCTATCCCGATCTGCAGCCGCATCTCGTGTTCCTCGATGTGAAAATGCAGGACATGGACGGGCTCACCACGCTGAAGCGCCTGCGCGAGATGGATCCGGCCGCGCAGGTGGTCATGATCTCGGGTCATGCGACCATCCAGACGGCGGTCGAGGCGACGCATCTTGGCGCCTACGACTTTCTCGAAAAGCCGCTCGACACCGATCGGATCCTGCTGACGCTCCGCAACGCGCTCACGCACGTCGATCTCGCGAGTGAAAATCGCCGGTTGCGGGGCGAAGTGCAGTCGCGCTACGAGATCGTTGGTGCGAGCAACGCCATTCGTCACGTGATCGAGCGCATCGAGAAGGTGGCGCCGACGCCGGCCCGGGTGCTCGTGACCGGCGAAAACGGGACGGGGAAGGAGCTCGTCGCGCGCGCGATTCACGCGCTGTCGCCACGCTCCAAGGGGCCGTTCGTCGAGGTGAATTGCGCCGCGATTCCGAGCGAGCTGATCGAGAGCGAGCTGTTCGGGCACGTCAAAGGCAGCTTCACGGGCGCCTTCGCCGAACGGGCGGGCAAGTTCGCAGTGGCGGACGGCGGCACGCTGTTCCTCGACGAGATCGGCGACATGAGCATCGCCGCCCAGGCGAAGGTCCTGCGCGCACTCGAGGTGGGAGTGATCGCGCGCGTAGGATCGGAGCGCACTCGGGAGGTCGACGTGCGCGTGATCGCGGCGACCAACAAGGATTTGGGCGCCGAGATCGCGGCCGGCCGGTTTCGCGAGGATCTGCTGTACCGCCTCAACGTCGTGCCGATCGAGGTCCCGCCGCTCCGGTCCCGCAGAGGCGACATCCCGCTCTTGATCGAGCATTTCGTCCGGCAGCTTTCCCAGTCGGCTGGGTTCGCGGTGAAATCATTCGAGCCCAAGGCGATCACCCGGCTGTCCGAAGCCGATTGGCCCGGCAACATTCGCGAGCTGCGCAACGCGGTCGAGCGGCTGCTCATCCTCGCGCCCCGCAGTCTCGTCACCGCTGCGGACGTTGACCGGCTGGCGGGTATCCGGAGGGGGAGGAAGGGCAGCACCGACGCTCGTGCGACACCGAAAGCAGGCGATGCGCCGATCCGTCGAGCCGCCGGTCCCCTGGGGGAGGATGGCGGTGGCGCAGGGGTTAATCCCATGCATGCTGCCACGTTCGAGGAATTCAGGCTCGCGGCCGAGCGCGCCTTCCTCCTCGCTAAACTACAGGAGAATGACTGGAACGTCACCGAGACGGCGCGCACCTTGGACATGCAGCGGAGTAGTCTCTATAAGAAGATTGAGCTATATCGGCTGGTGCGTGGCGGACAATGAAAGACGATAAGCAGCAGAAGGATCGCGACTGGGATCAGGAGATGCGGGAGGTGGATCGGCTGCTCGCGAAGCTGCCCACCCACGAGCCGCATGCCGCGCATGCCGGCGCCGGGGGGGACCCCACGGCGGCCCATTCGGCCTCCGGCGCCATCCGAGCCGCGCGGAGCGGCGGGGAGTGGCTCGGGACCTGGGCGCGAGTCGCCCTGGGACTCCTGATCGGCATCGGGATGACCCAGTGGCCCTACACGCACGGCTGCGGCCTGCGGCTGGGCTTCTATCTGCTTGGCGTCCTCGCCGTTATCGTCGCCGGGATGTGGAGCAGCCTATCCTCCTGGAGACGCCGGATGGGGCTCGCACACATTTTCTCACAGCTGCTCATTATCTGGGGTCTCGTCCTGGCCGCGCGCGAGGTGCTTCCGCGCGTCGGCTACTCGCGCATGGACGCGCTCTGGCTTTGTCCTGATGTCGAACCTACGCCCAGTCCCGCCCCCCACGTCCGCCCGCAGCACTGAGTTCCGGAATTTCATCGCGGGCTCATGGGTGGCGCCTGAGTCCGGTGAATATTTCGAGAACCGCAATCCGGCGGACCGCAACGACCTGATCGGCTTGTTTCCCCGCTCCGGAGCGGCCGACGTGACCAGGGCCGTGGCATCCGCGGCGCGAGGATTCGCCGAGTGGTCGCAGACGCCCGCGCCCGTGCGCGGCGAGGTGCTGAAGCGACTCGGCGACCTGCTCGTTCACCATAAGGACGATCTGGCGCGCGCCATGACGCGCGAAATGGGCAAGGTGCTGCTCGAGGCGCGCGGCGACGTACAGGAAGGAATCGACACGGCGTATTACGCGCACACCGAGGGACGCAGGCTGTTCGGTCGAACCGTCCCATCGGAGCTGCGACAAAAGTGGGCCATGAGCTACCGGCGGCCGATCGGGATCGTGGGAATCATCACGCCGTTCAACTTTCCGCTCGCGGTCCCGACCTGGAAAATCATTCCCGCCCTGCTGTGCGGCAACGCGGTCGTGTGGAAGCCTTCGGAAGACGTGCCTCACACCGCGACGTTGCTGGTCGAGCTGATCCTCGAGGCCG
This sequence comes from Gemmatimonadales bacterium, assembly GCA_035517615.1. Classification (GTDB taxonomy): domain Bacteria; phylum Gemmatimonadota; class Gemmatimonadetes; order Gemmatimonadales; family GWC2-71-9; genus AG25. Next base: position 2,860 of record DATIYM010000023.1, on the reverse strand, counting down.
GGTTGCCGCCCGAAGTGTTCCAGCTCGTGCACGGACTCGGAGCGCACGCGGGCGATGCTCTGGTCCGGCATCCCGACGTCACCGCCGTCTCGTTCACCGGGTCCACCGACATCGGGGCGCGGCTGGGTGAGGTGTGCGGCCGGATGCACAAGCGGCTCTCCCTCGAGATGGGGGGCAAGAACGCGACCATCGTCATGGAGGATGCTGATCTCACGCTCGCGCTCGAGGGCGTGCTCTGGGGGGCGTTCGGAACCACCGGACAGCGGTGCACCGCGACCAGTCGACTGATTCTTCATGAACAGGTGCACGATCGCTTCCTCGAGATGCTCGTGGACCGTGCCACGCGGCTGCGCCTCGGCGCGGGCGCCCAGCCGACGAGCGACATGGGTCCGCTGATCCACCAGGCCGCCCGCGACAAGGTCGAAGCGTACGTCCGCCTCGGACAGCAGGAGGGCGCCACGCTCGCGACCGGCGGCCGCCGCCCGGAGGACACGCGACTCGAATGCGGGTGGTTTTACGAGCCGACGATTCTCACCGGAGTGCGTCCGGGAATGCGGGTCGAGCAGGAGGAGATCTTCGGGCCGGTCCTCTCCGTCGTTCGCGTGGGTTCCTTCGAGGAAGCCGTGAAGATCAACAACGATGTGCGCTACGGGCTGTCGAGCGCCATCTACACCCGCGATGTCGCGCGCGCGTTCCGTGCCCTGACGGAGCTAGACAATGGCATCACGTACGTCAACGCGCCGACGATCGGCGCCGAGGCCCACCTTCCGTTCGGCGGCGTGAAGCAGACGGGCAATGGTCATCGGGAGGGTGGCTGGGCGGTCTACGATTTCTATTCGGAGACGAAGGTCGGGTACGTGGACTTCTCCGGCAAGCTGCAGCGCGCGCAGATCGATACCGAGGGATCCTGAACGCGACAGAGATGGAGGGCGACCGCGATGTGCGTCCTTTGGGTCGTGGATCACGAATGATCAGTGACGCTCCGAACGACGACGCGCGATTGCGATCCGCGACCGCCGAGCGACGCCCGCAAACGTTCGCATGAATCCTCGACGTTTCGTGCAGTTGACTGTTGCGCCCCGTGGGCGGGTTAACTAGAGTAAGAGGCATGCATGATCTGGGGGCCCCGAACACCGGCTCCGGCGCGAACGAGACGCCGGTGACCGGGCGCCCCGACGAGCGACGCCGGTCGCGGTTCTCGCGGTGGTTCGACAGCTGGATGCGGTCGCTCGGTATGGCGGTTCTTCTCTTCTTCGTTCTCAAGACATTCCTTGTCGAAGCCTTCACGATTCCTTCCGGCAGCATGGAGCGGACGCTGCTCGCCGGGGACTTTCTCTTCGTCAATAAGGCGGTCTACGGCGCCCAGATTCCGGGCACCAGGAGTCGCCTGCCGGCCTTCGAATCGCCGCGTCGCGGCGACGTCATCGTGTTCGCGTACCCGAAGAATCCGGATCTCAACTACGTAAAGCGGGTCATCGGGACGCCCGGCGACACGATCGAAATGCACGCGGGGCGGGCGCGAGTGAACGGACGGCTGCTGCAGGAGGGGTACGTACAGCGCATCGATCCGACGCGCGACGTGGCCGACCCCGAATTCTACTGGCAGCGGGACTATTTGCTCACCTGGTCGAGCGACGAACGCCGCCATTACCACCCGACGCGCGACAACTGGGGTCCTCTGGTCGTGCCGCCGGGGAAGTATTTCGTCCTCGGTGATAATCGCGACAACTCGGCCGATTCCCGCTACTGGGGGTTCGTCGACGCGACGGCGGTAAAGGGACGGCCGATGCTCGTGTATTTCAGCTATGACCGGGAAGCGCACGATGCGCTCCCCTGGCTGACGGATATTCGCTGGGACCGGCTCGGATCGATCATTCGCTAGGGCCGGTATGTCGAATCGTGGACGCGCTCCCGCCGTCGGCGCGCCACGGGGTAGGGTCCGTGCGGCGTCTCATATGCTAGCTGGAGGGGTGACCACGCCATGCGACTGAACACGGCGAAACGGTCGGCGTACGACGAAGGCTCGCTGGACCAGTACCTGCGTGAGATCAGCCAGTATCCGCTCATCAACCGGGCGGAAGAAGTCCGTCTCGCGCAGTTGATCAAACAAGGAGATCCCGAGGCGCTCGACAAGCTCGTGCGCTCAAATCTCCGCTTCGTAGTGTCGGTGGCCAAGAAATATCAGAACCAGGGCGTCTCCCTTTCGGATCTCATCAACGAAGGCAACCTCGGCTTGATCCGGGCGGCCCACAAATTCGATGAGACCAAGGGCATCAAGTTCATCTCGTATGCGGTTTGGTGGATCCGGCAGGCGATTCTCCAGGCCCTGGCCGAGCAGTCGCGTATCGTGCGCGTTCCGCTCAACCGGGCCGGCACGCTGCATCGCATCGGCAAACGCTCGTCCGCGCTCCTGCAGGAGCTCGGACGCGAACCGACGGTCGAAGAGATTGCCGAAGGGATGGATATCTCGGAAGAAGAAGTGGCGAAGACGCTGTCGATTTCTCAGGCTCACCTGTCGCTCGATGCTCCACTCACCCCCGGCGAAGACAACAAGCTGCTCGACTATCTCCCGGACACCCAGAATCCCGGTCCGGACGACGAGATCTTCGAGCACGCGCTGACAGAATCGATCGAGGAAGTGCTGGGGACCCTGAAGGATCGCGAGGCCAAGATCCTGCGCCTGTATTTCGGTCTGGAAGGCCAGGAGCCGATGACCCTCGAGGAAATCGGCTCGCTGCTCGGGATCACGCGCGAGCGGGTACGGCAGATCAAAGAGAAGGCGCTGGCACGGTTGCGGCACGTTTCCCGTGCACGAGCATTGGAAACGTTCTTGTTCTAAGCAGGGGAAGAGAGAAGCGGG
>DATIYM010000022.1:0-8910 GCA_035517615.1 Gemmatimonadales bacterium | reverse complement strand
CGATGCTCCCGCCGCCATGCATTCCAATGCCGCGGGAGCCGTCACACGCAACGTGGTCGCGGTGATCCCGGGAACGAACAAGACGCTGCGCGGTGAAGTCGTCATCATCGGCGCGCACTACGATCACCTTGGCTACGGCGGATTCGGCGCGCTCGATCCCGACAGCACCGGCAAAGTCCATCCGGGCGCGGACGACAACGCCTCGGGCATCGCCGCCCTGCTCGAGATCGCCCGCGAGCTGTCGGGCAAGAAACCCGCGCGCACGATCGTGTTCATCGCGTTCAGCGGCGAAGAGCTGGGTGACCTGGGCTCCGAGTACTTCGTGAAGCACCCGCTGGTCGAGCCGGTCGATTCGATTTACGCCATGCTCAACATGGACATGGTGGGGCGGCTGCGCGACGAGAAGCTCATCGCCACGGGGGCCGCGACCGCGCAGGAGTTCCCGCGCATCCTCGATTCGCTGAATCACGCGCAGCAGCCGATGTTCGATCTGCGCGCGTCGGGCGACGGCTGGGGGCCGAGCGACCACGCGTCGTTCTTTGCCGCCAAGCGCCCGGTGCTCGAGTTCTTCACCGATCTGCACGCCGACTATCACCGCACCACCGACACCTGGGACAAGATCAACGCGACCGGGATGGCGCAGGTCGCCGAGTACGTGAAGTCGGTCGCGTGGACGCTCGCGAACCGCCCTGCCCCGCTCACCTTCGTGGACGCGGCACCGCCCAAGATGGCCATGGGTGGCTCGGGCTACGGCGCCTACCTCGGCACCATTCCCGACATGACCGGGTCGCCGGGCGGCGTGAAGATCACCGGCGTGCGCGCGGGGAGTCCGGCCGAGAAGGCCGGGCTGCAGGCGGGAGATGTGATTACCGCGATCGGCGACAAAACCGTCGCCAATCTGTTCGACATGACCGACGCACTGCGCAGTCATCAGGCCGGGGACACGGTGAACATCGACCTGACCCGTGGCGAGCAGAAGCTGAATGTGAAGGCGGTGCTCGGGAAAAGGTCGTGATGGGCGGATGGGCGGATGGGCGGATCGGCGGATGGGCGGATCGGCGGATCGGCGGATCGGCGGATGGGCGGATGGGCGGATAGGTGATTGATCCTGGAGTAGTCGTCCGCGCGTTGCGCGCTGCACATCTGCATGACGTCTCTCGCAAAGAACTGCTGCAGCTCGCGTGCGATCGCATCCGATCGTGGGGCGAGCCGTTCACGTCGGTCTACGCATACAAGCTCAATGGCGACACGCTCGAGCTCGAGGCGTTCTCGGGGCGAGCCACCGAGCACACGCGCATTGCCGTGGGTGCGGGCGTGTGCGGCACCGCCGTCGCTACGGCAACCGATCAGAACGTCCCGGACGTCACCGCGGTCGGCAACTACATCGCCTGCAACCTCGACACCCGCTCCGAGCTGGTAATTCTCATTCGCCGGCGCGACACGATCCTGGGGCAGCTCGATATCGATTCGGACACGCCGCGGGGATTTGCCGAGCTGCATGAGCAGGCGGTGCGGCGGGTGGCGGATGCGCTGGCCGTGCTGATCTGAGTGATCCGCACCGCGCGCTGGATCCAAGCGCTCGCAGTGGCCGCGGTGACCTGTCACGCGATCGCCGCCCAGCAGCCGAGTTCCGTCAACGTCCCTACCGCCGAACCCGCGCGCATTCTCTTGCCCCTCGCGGGATCCGACACCGAGCAGCTCGGCTATCCGCTCCAGACGGTCGATCGTCTCGCCGTGCGCAAACTGCTCGTCGGGAAATCGTTCGCTGCGCTCGATACGCTGCTCGACGCCTATACGGACAGCGCCGCGCGGGACTACCGGTTCGAGTACCGCCTGTTCGATGCCTACGATGCGTTTGCGGTGTGCGCCTTGCCCGAGGGCGCGCTGCTGGACGAGTGGGTGCAACAAACCCCTAGCTCCGGCGCGGCGCTGCTCGCTCGCTCCATGTTTTTCATCGCGTGCGGCTGGCGCGCGCGCGGTGGCGCGTATTCCAAGGACACCCCGGACCGCCAGTTTGCCGTCATGTGGCAATTCTTTCGCGCGGCCGTGAATGACCTGGGCGCGGCCGAGAGTCTCGCGCCCACTTCGCTGGTCTTGTACAACGACCTCATGCTGGTCGCCCGGGCGAAGGGCGACGTGGCCCTGTCGCGCAAACTCCTGGACCAGGGGTTGAAGGTCCAGCCGTACAGCTTCGTGCTGCGCTCGGAACACATGTCCGTGCTGTTGCCACGCTGGGGCGGATCCTACCAGGCCATGGACGACTTTGCCGCGGAAGCAGCGCCCTATGCGGCCAAGAACCCGCGGCTCGAGACGTTGCGCGGCTACGCCGACTGGGACCGTGCCCGGATGCTGCTCGAGCAACATCAGAATGTCGAGGCCGAGCAGGAGCTGCAGGAAGCGTTGCGATATGGCAACCTGTACCGCTTCCTGTTCGAGCGGGCGCGGTTCTATCGATTCACCGGGCGCTACGCCGACGCGCTGGCGGATCTGAACCAGGTGCTCCTGCAGCGGCCCCAGGCGCACGATGCGTTGTCCGAGCGCGCCAGGGTGGAGTACGCATTGGGAAAGGACGCTCGAGACACCGCGCGGGCGAACCTGTTCTCCCGGGCCCTCGCGGATATCGACCTCGCGGTCAAGCTCGATCCCACGGACTTCCAGTATCAGGACCAGCTGGCGCGCTATCGTCTGTCTATCGACGCCGATCGATCCTCTCGCATTGTCGTTCGCATGGGGTGGTCGAGCAGCCCGGTGTCGAGCGCGGCCCTCGATCCCCATATCCGCAACGCCATCAAGCAACTGGGCTCGAAGGGACCGGTCTCGCGTGCCGCGTTCTACGACATCACCTATCCCAGGGATTCAATGGAGTTGGGCGAAACCGGTGGCTACGGCATCCTGCTCGTCACCGCCATCGTGCACGACAGCACGGACATCCCGCTCAGCCGCGTGTACGCACACACTGCCGCTGGCGACCAGAATCTCGTGCCCTTCGCCGCCGTCGCGTCACGCATTGCGCCGTCCAACTCGGGGCTCGTTCGTACCGTGGGCCCGTTTCGGTTCGACGCGGTGTATCTCTTCCCCGTGGCCGCGCGGCTCGAGCTGGGCGAGCTGGTCGCCGCGTTCGCCGACAGCAATACGCAATCCGCGCTCGTGCACCTGGACCGCACCAAGGTCGTCCCCGCATGGGTGGGCCGCGCCGGCTGGCCCAGCGTGGGGCCGTCACCGTCGGCGATCTGGGAGTTGATCGAGCGCGAGTATCCGGATCTCGCGGTCTACCTTGCCGAGTAGATCCGCGCCAGGCCGTCTATCTCTTGGTCCGTGAGCACCGCCGCGATGTTTCGCATCCGCGCGTAGATATCGTTTTTCCGCTCACCCGTCTTGAACGCGTGCAGCTGCGCCACGAGGTACTTCTCGCTCTGACCGAACACGGCGGGCACGTCGATGGGGCCGCCGCTGTAATTCCCATGACACGCGTTGCACGGTGGTAGCTGCCGCGCCGGATCGCCACGCAGGGCTAGTCGCACAACATCCGCACCCGCGAGCTCGGTTTTCACCGACTCGGCGGCATGCCGGGGATACGACGCGAACTGCCGTGCATCATCGATCATCTGCCGCTCGCTCAAGGGCTGCGCCATCGTGTTCATGATCGGATTCGTTCGGTGCCCGCTCTGGAAATCGCGCAGCTCTTTGTAAATCGCCTCCGGCGATTGCCCGGCGAGGTTGGGGTAATCGGGGCCCGTGGCAATCCCGCGGGCGCCGTGGCACGCGGCGCACGAGCTCGTGGCCTCCCCTCCCGCGTCCACCCGCGCCGGCTCGGAGAGGGTGTGCAGCAGGCCGGGCGTCCACGCAACCAGGCTCGTGGGCTGGGCTTTCTCTCGGCTCACCGGCTGACGGCCCAGGACCGGAGATCCGGGCGACAGACCGATGGCGCGCCGCATCGCGGTGACCGCGTTCAAGCCCACGCTCTTCCCCTGCAGCACCGGCAACACGACGAATCCCACGATCAAGGAAAACCCGAGCGCCAGGATGAAGACTGCCGCCGCCCACACGCGCCAGGAGCGTTCGTTCACGGGCCCACCGGGAGCTTCATCATGTGCGGCAGCGCCAGCGGCGGTTTCATGATGAAGAACTGGGCGATCGGGTAGCCGTAGGCGACCAGCATCAGCACCAGCACGAACGCGTTCCACAGCGCGAACCCGTTCAGGATCGAAGGCACGCGCTCCCGAGAGTCCACGGCTATCGCGTACAGCTGTTGCGGAGCTTCGGCTGCGGCGCTGCGGCTCCGGTGGAGGCGCACCAGGTTCACCACGAAGAGCAGCGCGCTCGCGAGCAGCACCGCTCCCCCCACCACCGACACGTCGACCCACGGCCCCCAGCGGGCGATGATCGGATTGGAATAGTCGAACGTCGCCACGCGGCGCCACTGACCCAGCAGGCCGAGGTAGTGCCAGGGCAGCGTCATGATCATCATGCCCCCGAACCACGACCAGATCTGCACGCGCTCGAGCGTCTTCGAGCCAACGTCGCTGCCGGTGAGCGTCGGCCAGATCGTATAGGCGATGGCGAAATACATGATGACCGTGGTGCCGCCGAAGATGAGATGGAAGTGTGCCGTGATCCACGACGTGTTGTGCACCATCGCGTTCATGCCATAGCCCATGTTCACGACTCCGCCGAGCCCGCCCAGGCCGAGCATCACGAACGCGAGCCCCGTGGCGAGCACGATCGGACGATCCCACGGGAGCGCCCCGATCCAGCCGAACAACCCGCGCCCGCCGCGCAGCCGGCCGGCGATCTCGAGCGACGCCGAGATGGTGAAGATCGTGAGCAGGGTCGGGACCACGACCAGGGCGGTGAGGCTGACCTGTAAGAACTTGAACGCGTACGACTGCTCCGGGTCCATGAGCAGGTGGTGAATCCCGACCGGCAGGCTATATAGCAGAAACAGAATGAAGCTGAGGCGGCCCATCTTCTCGCTGTACAGCCGGCCGCCGGCTGCCTTCGGCGCCAGGCAATAGAACCCGATATAGGCGGGGATCAGCCAGAAGTAGACGATCGCGTGCAACGTCCACGAGAACAGCGTGCGCGCCAATCCGACGTCATACTCCGCGCGCCAGCCCAGCGCGACGGGCAGCACCTGGAACAACAGCTCGGCCGCCACCCCTACCGACGTCCACAGCCAGAGGATCGCGTTCGCCGTTGTGGCGAACATCGCGAGCGGAACCGGCCGGCCGGGGTTGGCGCGCTTCCACCGCCCCATCGCCACGATCATCAGCACGCACCAGATCCACGAGCCGATCACCACGAGGACCAGGCCACCGTAGTAGATCGGTGAAGCGGTGAGCGGCGGATAGAACGTGTACAGCACCGTGGCCCGTCCGGCGAAGACGATCCCGGCGGCGAGCAGATATCCCACCAACGCCACCCAGAACCCGAGCCAGGCCCAGCGGGGGCCGGGAAGCGGCTGCTCCAGCGACGTCTCGGCGATGTAGTAGCCGAAGCCCATCGCGAACAACGTGGGCATCAAGTACGCCATCGTCGTGCCGTGCGCGGTGACCGAAGTGAAGTACGACTCGGCCGTCAGGAACGGCGCCGGGAGCGGGCTGCGCGCCCACATCTGCCAGAAGCCGAGCACCGCGGCCACGGCGAACGCGGCGAACGACAGCCAGAGGTGGGCGAGGACGAGCCGCCTAGCGTGCGTCACACCGCGCTCTGCCCTGGCCGTCGGGCTTGAAGTCCTCGGGCGGCACGACGCGCACCGTCGCGATCATCTCGCTGTGCCCGAGCCCGCAGAACTCGTGACACGGCATCAGCAGGTCGCCCGGGTGCGTGAAGATCGTGTGCACCTGGCTCACATAGCCGGGCACGATCATCGTGTTGACGTTGGTTCCGGTCACGAGGATGCCGTGAATCACGTCGGGCGAGGCGAAGCGTAGCGTCACGGGCCGGTTCGCGGGCAGCAGGATGCAGCGCGGGTCGAAGGTGAATTGCGTCGCCACGATGCGGCTCGTGATCTGCCCATCCGCGTCCACGCTGGTCCCGAGATTTGCTTCCGTGAATTCCGCCGATAAATGCAGCGTCTGGGGGTCGACGGTCTCGACACTGCTCGGCGGCGCCATGTGCTCTACGAGCGCCGCATAGATCAACGCGACCATGATCGCGCTGATCGCGCAGCACGCGATGATCGCCCACCTGAGCTCGAACCGCGAGATGCGTCCTTCCGAGGTGACCGGGGGGGGCGCGGGGGGCATTCGGTCAGTTCACGGTGCCACGGGGGATGAACACGAACACGTAAATCAGAAACCACGCGACCAAGAGCAGCGACACCGCGAGCCCGGTGAGCGCCAGCGCGCCCCTGGGCACCTCAGCCAGCACGCGTGCCAGCTCGTCATCGCTCGGCATCACGGATTGCTCCACCGTTCTCGGGGGGGGGAGAACGTGTCACGCATTAGGCGTGAACGCAATCACCGCTTCTTAAGCCGCCGGTGTCGACGAAATAGTAAACCGGAACCCATCCGGATCACGCACCCGAAAGATCCGCGCGCCATGAGGCGCCGTCACCGGCTCCGTGTCGAGCTGGACGCCGCGCGCCTTGATCGACGCCGCCAACGCATCCACGTTTTGCTGGGTGGTGATGTGTAGCGAGAAGCCCTGGCCCTTGATCCGATCCGCGCCTTTGGCTCCGTCGTCCTGGGTCAGGAGCAGCCGCACAGCGCCCGCTTTCAAGCGGACGCCAATCACTCGGCCGTCACGTTCGTGCCGCTGCTCGACCACGAACCCGAACACCGCCGTGTACCACGTGGTACTGCGCTCGAGATCCGCGACGGTCAGCGCGGCCTGAAGACCGTCACCTTGCAATTGCGCTGGCATGTCAGAAAGAGAACACCGGGGCGGCGGTCTGGGTACGGGGTCCTCTCGTTGCGGTTACCGCACCACCGCTTTTGTGTAACTTCACAAGACATTCAGGCGTAATCTGATCGTGGGATCCTGACCGCTCACGAACTTGGTTGGAACGGCCCTTTTAGGACCTCTCCTGGAGGGCTAATGTTCGCGAAGCTCGATACCGATGGCACAATTGGCCAATCCGCTCGGCTGGTGCGGCGGGCGTTTTCTCGTAGCGCTCGCGGCGATCGGTCTCGCCTGTGCCGGGCAACCCGGTCGTGAGGCCGAAGGGGTGCCCGCGCCACTGGGTGCGGGGTGCCTGGCGGCACGGCTGGGCGTGGTCACAAATCCCACCATGTCTGCGGTGGATGCGTTCGCGGGCAGCAAGCTCCTGGGAACCGTGGGAGCGCGCAGCAGCGATCAGTTTTGGCTCGGTTCCAGTGATCCCAATGGTTTGCGGTTCAATTGGCACAGTCGCACTTCGTACCCGAGCGGTGATCCGGGGGATCTGTCCCAGGTGTCTTACCAGATCCATTGCGTGACGGAGGAGCACGCGCAGTAAGCGCGGAGGTCTGGTACGAAGAAGGTCACGACGATCCCATACCAAGAGCGCGCTGCACTTCGACGCAGACCGTGGTCTTCCCGTCACGCTGATGCGTAAGCTTATCAAGACCCGAATCGCCGAGAAGTAGCGGAACGCATGGTGCACGATTGCTCGATGCGCACCAGTCGTCGCATAACAGCGCTCGCGATCCTCGCCCTTCTCGCCGCAGTCCACTCCTCCGCGGCGCAGAAACCGACTTCCCTTCCCGCCCCCAATCACCCGGCCGTTAGCGTCCTGCTCCCCGCTCCCGCATCCGATACCGACGTACTCGGCTATCCGCTGCGGCGGATCGATCGTCTCGCCGTGCGCCGGCTGCTCGTGGCCGGGTCGTTCGATGCGCTCGAGACGCTACTCGCGGCGTACGATGACAGTGCGGCGCGTGATTACCGTCTCGAGCTCCGCCTGTTCGATGCGTATGGTGCGTTTGCGTCTTGCGTCCCGCCGCTGGCACCGCTGCTCGATCAATGGGTGCAGCAGCGACCGTCATCCGGCGCGGCGCTCCTCGCGCGCGCCAATTTCCTGCTCGCCTGCGGCTGGCGCGCCCGCGGGGGCGCGTATGCCAAGGACACCCCCGACCAGCAACTGGCCCTCATGGGGCAACTGTTTCGGGCCGCCCTGAACGACCTCGGCCAAGCCCAGACGCTCGCGCCCAATTCGCTGGTCGGGTACGACGACCTCATGATCATCGCCCGCGCCAAGGGCGACGTCGCGTTGTCGCGCCGGTATCTCGAGCAGGGGCTCAAACTCCAACCGTACAGCTTCGTGCTGCGCGCGGAATACATGTCGGTGCTGCTGCCGCGGTGGGGCGGATCCTACGAGGCGATGGACGACTTCGTCGCGGAATCAGCGCCCTACGCGGCCATGAACCCCCGGATCAGGACGCTGCAAGGCTTCGCGGACTGGGACCGGGCCCGATTGCTGCTCGACAGCAATGCGAACGTCCAGGCCGAACAGGAGTTCCAGCAAGCGTTGCGCTACGGGGATCTGCCCCGATTCCTGTTTGAGCGGGGGCGGTTCTTCGGCCGCACCGGACGCTATCGCGACGCGCTCGCCGATCTGAACAGTGCGCTCACCCACAACCCGCAGCAGCACGACGCGTTATTCGAGCGTGCCAGGGTGGAGTACGCTCTGGGAGGCGACGCTCCCGACAGCGCGCGCGCGCAATTCTACGCCCAGGCACTCGAGGATATCGAGCTGGCGGTCAAGCTCGACCCCACGGAATACCGCTATCAGGACCTGCTGGCGCGCTATCACCTCACGATCGCCGCGGTGCCTGCCGCTCGCGTTGTGATTCGCAAGGGGTGGTCGAGCGCTCCGGTCTCGAGCCCCACGCTCGATGCGCGAATGCGCGAGACGGTGACACAATCAGCGGCGCGAACTCCGCGCACCGCGTTCTACGACATCGCGTATCCCCAGGATTCCACCGA
>DATIYM010000021.1:0-45651 GCA_035517615.1 Gemmatimonadales bacterium | reverse complement strand
TCTGAAACCCATGCGGATGAGTAGGGTTCCCGGATCGGATCAGGCTCGAGGGAACGTGAAAAAAAGCACAAGGCGGCGAGCAAATGATGACACACGCCCGCCTCGGATCGAGCATTGTGGCGCCGGCGCGCATGCAACACGCAGGTCCTTAGGTGCTCCAATAGAGAAAGGAAGAACGTGAAGCCGCTACGTTCACTGATCAGCGCGGGTCTCGTCGTGTTGTCGACGCTGGCAACCACGTGGGACCCTCCGGGCCACCGCATCATTGCCGAAATCGCGTGGGACAACATGACGGCGCGGGCGCGCGCGCGGGCGGTCGGGTTGATCCTGCACGGACCGCCGGTTGCGAACCTCGCTTCCCTGCGGCCGGGCCCTGAGGGAGGAAGTGACGGGGAGCGCGATCGCGCGCTGTTCCTGAACGTCGCTACGTGGGCCGATCTCGTCCGCAATCGCGCGCAACCCTGGCACGTGTACAACGAGCCCACGTGGCACTATGCGGATTTCTATTGGGACGTCGTCGACGGACGCCCCCACGACCTGCCCGGCGCGGGCCCCGGCCCGGTGAACGCCGGGGAGCGCATCGCGGCGTTCCGGGCCACGTTGGTCGATCCGAGCGCGGCCGACACCACCAAAGCGATCGCGCTCGCCTGGCTGCTGCATCTGGTCGGCGACATCCACCAGCCGCTGCATTGCAGCTCCCGGGTCACGCCCGAACACCCGCTACCACGGGGGGACCAGGGCGGGAACCTGTTCCACCTGTCGGACAGCGTACGGCTGCACGCGTATTGGGATGAAATGATCGACCGCGCGATCGTGCCGGGCGCGAGCGAGGATTCGTTCGCGTACGCCACGCGCGCGGCGCGGGAAGTTGAGCGGCGCTACACACGGGCGGCGTTGGGTGGCGTGGCGGCGTCGGGAGACGTGGCGCAATGGCAGCGGGAAGGTCTCGAGCTCGCCCAGACAGTGGTGTACGCGGGACTGACGCGGGGGGCTAAGCCGCCCGCTGCGTACGATCACACCGCATTCGACGTCGCCGAGCGACAGGGTGCGCTCGCGGGATACCGGCTGGCGGCGCTGCTCAACGCAACGCTCGATCCGCCAGCCGCTGCCAAATAATCGTTTCGCTAGAACGTCCACCCCGCCGTGAACGTCACGCCGAAGTCGTTCTTGGGCGCGGTCACGGGCGGCCGGCTGTCGAACCGGTCGAACACTGTGAGCCCGAGGGTGAAATCCTTCAGGACCTCGTGCGACAGCCGCGCATCGAAGTCCAGGCGGACGCGCCCCGGGTCGGTGAGGCTGGGATACAGCGACAAGGTCGATTGCAAATCCGATTTGGGAGAATCGAGCCGGAAGTACTCGCCGCTGAACGTGACTAACGCTTCGAGATTCGACGTCGCGCTGCTCCCGACGAAGCGTTCGTTGGTGTAGGTCAGTCCCCCGCCGAGCAGCACCTGCGCGCGATTGTTTTGCACCAGGTAGCGCCCGCCACCCGCTGTGAGCAGGCCGCGCAGGTCGAGATCGAGCTCGTCGTTCTGTTCCAGCTGCCCCGCGCCGAGCACGAGCCAGCGTTGCTTGAGCGGTCGCTGTTGGGTGAGCGAGAGCGAATTCCGGGTGGTGCTGGCGATGCCGGACTGATCCTGGAAATAGGTGCTCGATTGCAGCTCGGTGCGCGCCTGGCGCGAGCGGTGCTGTACCGACGTCTCGACGGAGAGCTGGCGCAGGTCGTTGGCGCGCTGCAGCGTAAAGCCAATATTGATGTAGCCGTCCAGGCGGTCGAGAAAGCTGCGGCCGATGGGCGACACGCGGACGATCTTCGCGAGCGCCAGCGTGTCTGAGAACGAGGCCACGGCCACGACCACCTGCCCCGTGTCGCTGCCCTGACTCAGCGTGCCGTAGTAGCGTGCGCCGGCAACGTCTTCCACCTCGAAATATCGCGGGCTCGTGATCTGGACGATCTTGTCCCATTCGATCGCCAGGGTGCCCATGTCGTCGGTGGAATAGGTGAGCGACGCGCGATCGAGCTTCTTGATCTCGCCCGTCATGTGGTCGCCGTTCCGCAGCACGACCGCATCGACTTTCTGGGCGAGCGCGGGAGCCGCAGTAGCAAGTACGGCGGCAAGGCCGGCGCAGAGCCCGAGCAGCGTGGCAGGTCGGAGCATGGCGGTGAGAGGGTTGTAGCCGCCAAACCAAACGCGACTATTGCCCCTAGGGCCAATGCGCCCTTGGTGCAATAGTCCGGGAAGGCGGTTTCCGCGACCATCGGGCATGCGGGTCCCCGTCATTGCCGTAGTGGCGATCATCTGCATGGCGCGAAGCGCGAGCGCACAACAGCTCGCGCCGCTGTCGTTCACGCCATTCGACCCGTCCGCTGCGACGTTCGCCGCGAGCGACCAGAAGGACACGACGCACTGCTTCAGCTGCCATCCCTACCACCGCCCGATACGAGCGGTGGGCGAGTTGTTCATCGTGCAACTAATCCCGTGGACGATCAACGCGGTGGTGCGCGACAAGCAGTGGGCCCACGTGAATTTCCAGACGTGGGAAGAGAATCTCGAGAATCCGTGGCAGTGGGACAACGACCACTTCATCGCGAATCAGTTCGGACACCCGTATCACGGCAGCCTGTATTTCAATACCGCGCGGACCAACGGGTACAGTTTCTGGGGCTCGGTGCCCTGGGCCTACGGCGGCAGCATCATGTGGGAGGAGTTCGGCGAGCAGTTTGCGCCGTCCGCCAACGATCTGTTCAACACGGGCACGGGGGGCATCACGCTGGGGGAATCGCTATACCGCCTCTCCCATCTCGTGCTCGATAACCGGGCCAGGGGCTCCGAGCGAGTGTGGCGCGAGATCGCGGGCGCGTTCATCAACCCGGTGCAAGAGTTCAATCGCTTGCTGGATGGCGAAGTGTCGCGCGTGGGCCCCAACCCGCCCGACTGGCGCCCTCCGAACGGCGTGCAAGGGGTGGTGGATCTGGGCTACCGGCGCATTACCGGAGGCACATCGCTCGGCAGTTCGACGGCCGCCGACCAGGGCATCGCCGGCTTCCGGCTGAGCTACGGCGATCTCGTGAAAGACATCACGCGGTCCCCGTTCTCGCATTTCGAGTTCAACGGCGAGCTCTCGACCCAGGCGGCCAACGGCGAGGGTGGCCGGCTGTCGCTGCTCACCGCGCGGGGCACTCTGGGCGGGATCACGCTCTCGGACGGGGCGAAGGCCAAGCACACGCTCGGCGCCCTGCTGGTGTACGAGTACTACAACAACCCCGCGTACGAGTACGGCGGTCAGAGCGTGTACGGCGGCCTGATCTCGGAATTCCACCGCGCCAACGACAAGAGCATTCGCACCACGACCGAGCTGCTCGGCCAATTCATCATCATTGGCGCAACCCGCTCAGATCACTACTACGCGGGCGAAGGGCGGAACTACGATTACGGCATCGGCCTCGGGACGAGACTCGTGGCCACGTTCATCAAGCCGGGCCGAGCGCTGGCGCGGTTCGGGTGGGGCGGACGCTGGCTGCACACCATGAACGGGACGCCGGGGGCGCATTACCAGGGCGGCGGCGTGGGCGAGTTTCGCTACTTCATTACGCCCAAGTTCGGCCTGGGCGCGAGCTACCAGAACTATCACCGCAAGAGCACATATGACGCCTATCCGGAAGTCACGCAGACCAGCCCGATGTTGAACCTGTTCGCGAGCGCGGCGATGCCGCGGCTCGCCCGCTAGCGATGCGCGCCCGCCGGAGCATGAGATCGTTGCTCGTGTGGCTCGCGATCGGGCTCGCCGCCGCGTGTGAGGATCCCCCTGCCGTGCTGAACGCCGCTGAGCAGGGGATCACGGTGAGCAATCAGCCCGGCCACTTCCACATCACGATCCACTGGCTGGACAACGTGATCGACGACACGAGCTTCACCTGGGTGTCGCTCGACAGCCAGGCGAAGATCGAGCATAACAGTCTCGTGGTGCACGGCAGTGGGCACGTCAATGTGTTCGACGCGCACGGGGTGCTGGTGGCGACGAGCCCGTTCGTGTACGAAGCCGATTCCCTCTCGGCCAAGGGAGCGCCGGGGAACTGGACCATTCAGTTCCAGTTCCTCGCTGCGACCGGCAGCGTCGACGTGCTGGTGGAGCAGCCGTAGAGACTGGAAGGAGCGTCATGAGAGCCATCGGGAAACAGCCTGCCGTCACGCGCACACCCAGGAGGAGTCCGCCTATGCCTTCGCGATTCACAATCGTCCCCCCGATCGCCCTACTCGCCGCCGGCCTGTCGTTTGTCTGGCAACCAGCGCACGCTCAAGCACCTCAAGCGGCGAAAAAACCAGCCGAGGTCCTGCCGCACGCTGAGCCGGGGTTCAACGGCAAGATCGGACGCACGCTCAAGACCTCGAAGCCGGATTTCCCCAAGGAAGTCCAGGCGCCGGCGGGCGCGCCCAACGTTCTCCTCATTCTGACCGATGATGTCGGCTACGGCGCGTCGAGCACGTTTGGCGGCCCTATTCCCACGCCGACGCTCGACCGGCTGGCCACGAACGGGCTGCGCTACAACGAGTTCCACACGACGGCGTTGTGCTCGCCCACCCGCGCGGCGCTGATCACGGGACGCAACCATCACTCGGCCGCCACCGGCAACATCATGGAGTTCGCGAGCGGCTACCCGGGCTACAACTCGCTGATGTCGCGCAGTGTCGGCACGGTGGGCGAGATGCTCAAGTACAACGGCTACACCACGGCGTGGTTCGGGAAGAATCACAACGTGCCCGACTGGCATTCGAGTCAGGCCGGGCCGTTCGATCTGTGGCCGACGGGGCTGGGCTTCGACTATTTCTTCGGCTTTATCGGCGGCGACACGGATGAGTGGCATTCGGCGCTGTTCGAGAACACGCTGCCGTACGAAGCCCCGGAGCAGTTGGGTCCCAATCCCAAGCATTTCGACGAGATCATGGCCGACAAGGCGATCGGATGGATCCGGCTGCAGCATTCCCTGGCACCGCAGAAGCCGTTCTTCGTGTACTACGCCACGGGCACGGCACACGCACCGCACCACGCCCCGAAGGACTGGATCGCCAAATTCCGCGGGCAGTTCGATCAGGGGTGGGACAAGGTGCGCGAGGAGACGCTGGCGCGTCAGATCAAGCTCGGCGTCGTGCCGGCGAACACGCGGCTCACGCCGCGTCCCAAGGAAATACCTGCCTGGGATTCCCTTTCGGCGGATCAGAAGAAAGTGTACGCGCGGATGATGGAAGTGTACGCGGGCGCCCTGTCGCATGCCGATCATGAGATCGGCCGTGTGATCGACGCGGTAGCCGATCTCGGCGAGCTCGACAACACGCTCATCATCTACATCATGGGCGACAACGGCGCGAGCGCCGAGGGCACGCTGCAGGGAACGACCAACGAGGTCGGTGAGGCGGCGAATGGGGTCGAGGAAACGACCGAGTATCTGGTCTCGATGATGGACGAGTTGGGCGGCCCCACCACATACAACCATTATCCCGTCGGCTGGGCCCACGCGATGGACACGCCGTTCCAGTGGACCAAGCAGGTCGCGTCGCATTTTGGCGGCACCCGAAACGGGATGGTCATCTCGTATCCGAAGCGCATCAAGCACGTGGGTGGGCTCCGCAGCCAATTCTGCCACGTCACGGACATCACGCCCACAATTCTCCAGCTAACCGGCGTTAAGTTTCCGACGGTGCTCAACGGGTTCAAGCAGAAGCCGCTCGAGGGTACGAGCCTGGTGTACTCGTTCGACAGCGCCAAGGCGCCGACGCATCACCCCACGCAGTACTTCGAGATGATGGCGAATCGCGCGATCTACGATCATGGCTGGGTGGCGGCGACGACGCCGCTGCGGCTGCCGTGGATCACGTTCGGCGCGAGCCCGAGCCCCGACGACTTCAAGTGGGAGCTGTACAACGTGGCGGTGGACTTCTCGGAGGCGAACAACCTCGCCGCCCGTGATACGGCCAAGTTGCGGCAGTTGAAACAGGTCTTCGATCGCGAGGCGTGGAAGTACAACGTGTATCCGCTCGATGCATCGTTCGCGGAGCGGGCCGATCCCGCCACGCGCCCGAGCCTCACGCGGGGACGGACCGAATTCACGTATTACCAGGGGATGATTCGGATTCCCGAGGGAAGCTCACCTGATCTCAAGAACCGGTCGTTCACGCTGACAGCCGAGGTGGACGTCCCGGACAGCGCGGCGAACGGAGTACTGGGAACGATGGGCGGACGGTTTGGCGGCTGGGGGCTCATCGTGGTGGGCGGCAAGCCGGAGTTCGTGTACGCGTACTCGAACCAGCCGCAACACAAGTACAAGATCATCTCCTCCGAAGCGCTCAGTCCGGGCAAGCACAAGATCGTTTTCGACTTTGCGTATGACGGCGGCGGTCTCGGCAAAGGTGGCACGGGCACGCTGACCGTGGATGGCAAGCGGGTGGCGCAGGGACGGATCGATCACACCATTCGGGCGCGGTTTTCGCTGGACGAAACGATGGACTTTGGTGAGGACACAGGCACGCCTGTGGTCGAGGACTATGTCAACCAGATGCCGTTCCCGTTCACCGGCACGCTGACGCGTTTCACCATCGTGCCGGGCAAGAGCGGAGCTCAGGCCGGGAACGAGCGTGAGCTGGAGCAAGGCATCGAGAGGGTGGCGGCCGCACGGGAGTAGATCAGGCGGCTGGAAAGGTCTTGTCGTTCTCCCGGGTCCAGATGATTTTGGGGATATGACTCTATACCGTCTGGGGACCCGAGCCGCTGTCGGAATGATGGCATTCGGATTGGCTGCCGCGTGCCACTCGCTGCGGCCGATCGAGGCGAGCCAGCTCAGCTCGACGAATATCGATCGGATCTGGGTGACGGGCGCCGACCACACGAAATTCGCGCTGTATGCGCCGCGCGTCACCGGCGACACGCTGGCGGGTTTTCTGGAACACGGTCAGTACCGCGAAATGATGCTGTCGGACGCGTCGCGGCTCGAGGCGAAACGCCCCGATGCCACGCGCACCGCGGTGCTGGGCGCCGTGAGTGGTGCGGCACTGCTCGCCGGAATGGTTTACATGGCGAATCGGAGCTACGTGGGCGACGGCGCGACCTGCTACACTGCGCGCGACGGGACCGTCGTCCCGTGCTGCGCCGGCACGACCACGATCAACTGCTGAGAAGGGAGGATCACATGCTTCGCGCTACACTATTTCTTGTGGTCGCGAGCTGTGCGCTCGGCGCGTGCGGCAGCCACGGTGGGCCGTACAACCCACCGGTGGACCCGATGCTGCCCGGGGATGGATATCATTTGAAGGTGGGACCGACGAACTGCACCGACGTTCTGCTCGTAACCTGCCAAGCACCCCGATAGCCCGCCCCCGCCCCCGCCCCTCCCCCTCTCCGCACCGCGGAGAGGGGGTCAGCGCGTGAGGCTCAGCTCTCGACGATAATCAAGAACTTCGAGTTCGCCCAAAACTTCCGCGAGTCCGCGATCTTGAGCTGACCGGACACCGTGCCGTTGTCGGCCGGTGGGGTCGCCAGGGCAGAGACATCCTGGCGCGACACGATACGATATTCGTGCCCGCTCGCGGGCAGCTCGAGCGTTTCCAGCACGCGGCCATCCGCCGTGTTGAACTGCTTGGGGTCGAGCTCGCGCGCCGGGACCAATGTCTTGCCGCTCTTCCACAGCACGAACAAGAACCGCGCGCCTCCCTCCTCGCGCACGATGCCCTTCTGCTTGAGCTCGTCACGCGTGCCGACCACGTAGTACACCGTGTTCGACACCGTCGCCATGTTCGTGATGGTGTCCTTGAGCGCGGCGTTCTCCGCCGTCAGCTGCTGCACCTGGTCCGTCAAACTCGTGATCGTTTCTTTCTGATTGTCGATCACGCCCTGCATGCTCTGCGTGGTCTGTGCGAGCTGGGTACGCAGGCTGTCGGAGAGCGCCGTGAGCGCCAGGATCCGCTGCTCGTTTTCCTTGACCTTGGGCTCGAGCTCCGAGAGCCGGCTCGTGACGTAGTGAATCCGCTGCAGCAAGCTGTCGCGCGACGCCTGCATCGGGGATTCCGCGGTCACCTTGATGTGGCGCGCCGGCACGTGCACGCGGGCCAGGTCGCGGCTGATGTCGGTCATGAGCCTGCTGTTCTCGGCGACGGCCTGCATGAGCCGCGCGTTGTCCATCGTGACTTGCGCAAGACTGTCGCTCGCGGCTTTGGCCTGGGCGGAGGGACCGACGTTGCATCCCAGGAGGAAAAGCGCGGAAAGAGAAAGCGCGGCTACCGCCGGCGCCGCTCGGCTGCTCGTATGCATCGGGTCCTCTAGGAGGGAAGGATTTGGCCCAAAACTATGGTCACCGTGCGGGCAGCACTGGGACGGACGTCACGTTGAGGCTGGCCAGACGTCAAGGACGCGCCGCGACCCCTTCAGGGCACGGTCAAAACGACGGGAATCCTGGAGCCGGAGCTACAGCTCTATCCGCGCAAACAGCACGCTTCCCACGAGGAGCAGGAGCGCGCTCAGCGCCACGAGCACGGCGAGGTCCGTTGCCGCCCCGAAGTGCCCCGCCCCGTGCGCGGCGGCGCGCAGGCCGTCCACGCCGTAGGACAGTGGATCGAATGTGGCGATTACGCGCAGCACCGGTGGGGCATCGCCGATGGGAAACAAGGCTCCCGACAGAAAGAAGATCGGCATGACGAGAAAATTCATGACGAGCTGGAATCCCTGGAAGTCGGCGAGCACGGAGGCGATGGCCGTGCCGAGCGCGGTAAACATCAGAGCGATCAACGCCATGTAGAGAAACACCGCCGGCAATGCGGCGACACTCTGAATCCGAAACCCGGCGACGAGACAGATCGCGAGCACGATCAATCCCTGCAGCACCGCCACCGTGGCGCCGCCGGCAGTGCGGCCGATCATGATCAGGAGTCGCGGCACCGGAGCGACGAGCGTTTCCTTCAGGAAGCCGAACTGGCGATCCCAGATCAATTCGATCCCTGAGAAGATGGCGCTGAACAACACGGTCATGCTGATCACGCCGGGCGCGAGAAACTGGATGTAGTCGCCCTGCCCCGCGCGGCGGAAAATCGGGCCGAAGCCGAACCCGAGCGCCACGAGAAACAGGAGCGGCTGCCCGAGCGAGCCGATGATGCGCGCGCGCGAGCGGGCGTAGCGTTTGAGCTGGCGTAGCCAGAGCATGTACACGATGTCCATGGCTAGCGCTGCCTCCGCCACATCCGCGCCATGTTGCGCATCTGGTCGATCGACCCGGCCTCTTCTTCGCGGATGGCGGAGCCTGTGAGCGCGAGAAACGCGGCCTCGAGCGTGTCGCTGCCTGTCTGCGCTTTGAGCTCCGCCGGCGATCCCTGCGCCACGATCCGACCGTGATCGATCACCGCGATCCGGTGGGCGACGCGATCGGCTTCTTCCATGTAGTGCGTGGTGAGAAACACGGTCACGCGCTGCTCCTGATTCAGGACGCCCACTTGCGTCCACAGCTGATTGCGCGTCTGGGGGTCGAGCCCGATCGTGGGCTCGTCCAGAAACAGGATCTTGGGTGTGTGCAGCAGGCCGCGCGCGATCTCGAGCCGCCGCCGCATGCCGCCGGAAAATGTTTTCACGCGATCGTCGCGCCGCTCCCAGAGCTCGAACAAGCCGAGCAGATATTTGATGCGCTCCTGGCGCACCGAGCGCGGCACCCGGTACAGGGCGCAGTGCAGCTCGAGGTTCTCGGCCGCCGTCAGTTCGTCGTCGAGGCTCGGATCCTGGAACACGATCCCGAAGCGACGCCGGGCTTCGTTGGGCTGGGCGATGGGATTGAGGCCGTCCAGCTCGATCGTGCCGCTCGTGGGCCTGAGCAGGGTCGTGAGCATCTTGATGGTCGTGGTTTTCCCGGCGCCATTGGGGCCGAGAAACGCGAAGATTTCTCCCGCGCGCACGTCGAACGAAATTTCGTTGACCGCGACGAAGGCATCGAAGCGGCGCGTCAGATTCTTGACGTTGATCATGGCGGGAATCTACGAAGTGTTATCATTGCACGATGATTACGCCCGCCCTCGTACTCTCGCTCGGCATGGGCCTCCAGCAAGCCCCCGCCCCCCCAGCGTCCCCAG
The DNA here is from genome assembly GCA_035517615.1 of Gemmatimonadales bacterium. Lineage (GTDB taxonomy): Bacteria > Gemmatimonadota > Gemmatimonadetes > Gemmatimonadales > GWC2-71-9 > AG25. The sequence continues at coordinate 35,554 of DATIYM010000021.1, read as the reverse complement.
CGGCCCCGTCCGATTCCGGTTACTGGCGCACCGCCAGGCCGCTGCCCGAGCCGCTGCTCGATTCGCACGCGGCGGTGCTCAACGGGCGCATCTATGTGGCGGGAGGACTCGACGCCCACGGACAGCCCACGGCGCACGTGTATCGCTACGATCCCGGTGCGGATGCGTGGACTCAGCTCAAGGATCTCCCGGCGCCGCGGCACAACATGCCGCTCGTGGTGGTGCGCGACACGCTGTACGCGGCGGGCGGGCTCTCGGGATCGAGCTTCAAGGCCGAGCACACGTTGTGGGCGTACCGTCCCGACAAGGACGAGTGGGATTCACGCGCCGGAATGCCGGGGCCGCGCGGCGCGTCAGTTGCGGTTGCCGTGGGCGGCAAGCTCGTGGTGCTGGGTGGGTACTCGAGGTTCAAGGATGGCGGCCTCCTCGCTGACCCGGTGATCTACGACCCGGGGTTCAATTCCTGGCTCGAGGTCTGGCCGATGCCCACACCGCGCGATCATCTCACCGCCGAGACGGTGATGGGCCTGGTGTACGTGATCGGCGGGCGGCCCATGTCGCCGGCCCACAACTACGACGTGGTCGAGATCTACGACCCGACGAAGTATCTGAATGGCCGCTGGCTGCGAAAGGCGCCGATGCCGACCGCGCGCAGCTCGCTGGGCTCCGCAGTGCTGGGGGGAAAGATTCACACCTTCGGCGGTGAGACCGCGTTCGAAGTGTTCGGGTCCCACGAAGTCTACGATCCCGAAAAGGATCTGTGGACCCAGGCGGCGCCGCTCCCAACGCCCCGCCACGGCATGGCGGTCGCGGCGCTTGACGAGAAAGCGTACGTGATCGGCGGCGGGACGGCGCCCGGCATCACGGCGACCGATGTCGTGGAGGTCTACGTTCCTTAAGTAGCGCCCGGTGAATTCGCTCCCCCACCGGCGGGTGCAGACGTCCCGCTGCCCGTTGTACCGTCCCTGTCCCAGTGCCGTTGCCCGTTCCTGTCCCCCTCGCGGGTGGCGCATCGGCCGATTGAGGGGAAGAAGATCTAGGCGAAGGAGCTAAACCCGTGGACAACGATCGCGCATACGGAATACCCCACTGGCGGCTTGCGGGCCGGATGGTGTCGCGCAGCGTGGTGCTGCTGCCGCTCACCGTCGGCACCCTCATGCTGGGCATGTCGATCTACCATTGGGTGGAAGGCCTGCCATGGCCGGATGCGTTTCTCAACTCGGCCATGCTGCTGGGAGGCATGGGACCGGTCGATCGCCTGCGAACAACGCCCGGCAAGTGGCTTGCCGGGCTATACGCGTTGTTCGCGGGGATCGTCTTTTTGGTGTTCACCGGGGTGATGCTCGCGCCGGTACTGCACCACGTACTGGAGCGGTTTCACCTCGAGTCCAGCAAACGCGACACGAGGTCCAGCTAGTGCCGCTCCGCTTTGGGATCCGGCACGCGTTCGCGGTCGCGTGGCGGGCCCGCCGCCTTCCCGCGGCGGAGGTTCTCCTGTTGCTGCGGTTCGAGCGGCCGCCCCGGATGCTGCTGCATGGCGGGCACGCGGCGGGAGAACGGCACATTCTGCGCGGGGGGCGCCCGTCGCGTAATGATGGGCCGCGACGGCAGCGAACGCGTTTCGACGCGGGCGGGGGGCGGCACGCGAGTCGCCGGCGTGCGCGTGACCACGACACGTGGCGGTGCGCTGCGCGTGATCATCGGGGGACGTCGGGCCACCATGGCCGGCGGCGCCCAGCGACGAATTCCGAACACGGCGGTCTCGGTGGGAAGCACCCTGGGATGAGGCGCGACGGGAACCCGCTCGATCACGGTTTCGTTCACGGGCAGCACGCGTCCGCGGATCGGCTCGCCGCCGCGAAATACCTCGGCTGACACCACCGTCGCCGCCCGGCGATTAACGAAGCGGAGATTGGAGTAGCGGCTCACGACCGAGACGTCGAAGTGCCCTCGCAGGTTGGTCACGTTCACGTAATTCAGGTAGCGGTCACTGTAGTGATACCAGGGAACGAACGGTTCGCCGGGAGCAAGCGGGAACCACCCTTCCACCGGGCCGCCGACCGTGACGGCGACCTGCCCGCCGTCCACGAAGGCCACGAAGGCGGGTCCATAGTAATGCCGCGGGACGATCGGACCCGGCACCCAGCCCCAGGCGGAGCCGACCAACACCCAGCGGCCATAGTGAAACGGCGCGAATCCCCAGGGCTCGTCCTCCACCCACGTCCATCCCCAGGGCTCGACCCACCTCCACCGTCCGTAGCGGTACGGGACCCAATCGACGGCGACGCCGCGGGGATACCACACGGGGCCGTACGCCGCGGTCACTTCCCACCGGCCCGCGTCGTCCAGGTCCTCGTAGCCGGGGATATCTCGCCCGACGTATCGGGTCGAGGCCGACTCCGTGACCCGTGAGTCGCGTGCCGTGCTCCAGGCATCGAACGCGTCGGCGGCCGGCTTCGTGATCCACGTGAGGCGAAGCGGATCCGATCCCTGGATCTCCATCGCTTCGCCGATGGTGACTTCTTCGGGCGCGCCGTTGTCGGTTGCGGTCCCGACACTCACGCGTCCGCGATCGACGGCGACAACGGTTGTGCTGTCATCCGGCGATACATCGAACCGGTAGTCACCCGGTGCGATCACCATCAGCGCGCCGTTCGGGGTGTCGACCTCGAGCGTGTCAGCGCTGCTCAGCTCGTACACGCTGAGGCGCGCCGTGCCGGCACTCAACCCGAGCTGCACGAAATGATCAGTCAGATTGGTGACGGTGAGATCGGTATTGTCCGAGAGGCGAATTGCGAGGGAGCCTACCTCGAGCTCGGCCCGCGCGTCCTTGTCGGTATAGAGCCGGTCACCCGACGTGACGGTGTAATTGAGGGTCGCATCGCCCCAGACCGTATCTCCTGCCGCCTGGAACGACACGGCGCCATCGACAACGCTCAGGCGGGCGGCGCGTCCGGGGGGGTCTCCATTGTCAGGTGCCTGGGCTTCGATGGCGAGCGGCGTAGCGAGACACAGCAGCAACGTGGCACAGCATAAGGTGCTTTTCCGGGTGTTCATGCATTCTCCTCCGTGCTTGACGCTTACCCCGGAAGTACGGACGCGACACCCGCGCCGTTGTTAATAGAAACACGACGACCGGCGAGAGCGCCGGTCGTCGTGACTTCCAGGGGAACCCCGCTCAGCAGTTGGGCGGGTTCTCTCCGTTCGAGACGTCGACGAGGCAGCAGTTGATCGGGGGCTGGTCGGCCGCGACATAACACAGGCCCTGTTGCGGCTTGTTGCCGTTGTCGCTGTTGAGCAAGGCCACCACGCCGATCGCGCCGAGGGCGGCGATGCCGATCGCCAGGTTCCGGGTGCGCGTCGGATCGGAGACCCGGGTTTGCATCTTGGCCACGTCGTCGAGTCCAATGCTCTCCTCGCGCCCCTGCACCAACCCGTTCAGCGTGTCGCCCACGACCTCGGGCTTTTCCATGATGAAGGTCGAGCGATCGCGGCGCGTGACCCAGAGCTGGGCCAGATCCGGCGTGGCGCTCAGCTGCTCCTTGTCGATGGGTCGCATCGTATGACACGCCCCGAGCAGGGCGAAGGTCAGGCCAATCCCGACGATCCGGATCGACTTATCTAGAGTCTGCACGAATGGTCCTCCGTATGGTACACTCGACCTTCCTCGACCGCTGGATAACAATACCGGCCTTGAAAGATATGCGATCTGCGGCGTTTTGGATGCCGCTTCCGGGCTGCTAGTACTGCGAGGCGGCCGAGGTGTTCCTCCAGAGCCTCAGGATAGGGCCGGTTTCGTTCTATTCAGGAACCGCGTCCGCGACCCGGGCACCTTGGAGACCGGTCCGAGACACCCTAGCGAACGACGCGTTCCCCCTACATTTTCACCGTGCAATTCCGCACCGCTTTCTGGTGCGGGTATGGACGGGCAGAACGGTGTCGGATGCCGGCACTGCTCGCGCTCCACCCGCACAGCATACCGGTCGTCGGGGCTGTGACAGGTGCGAGCAGTCCGGAGTCTTGTACAAGCAGGTCGCCGAACCGCAGCTAAGAACCTCCACCTGAAAGGGGCATGCTCAATGCGTTCTGGTTCGCTCATTACCTCGGCTCTCGTGATCGCGGCGGCGCTCGGGATGGCGCGCACGGCACAGGCTCAGGTCAAGGTCGACGCCCAGCTTGCAGACCGGGGCAAGAAGATCTGGAATTCCAAGCAGTGTGCTGGCTGCCATGAGCTGGGCCGTCAACAGGCGACGGGCCCGGATCTCATCGGTGTCACGGACCGCCGGAGCGCGGAGTGGATCCACAAGTGGCTCAAGGATCCGGTGACCATGACCCAGGAAGATTCGACGGCCATGGCGCTGAAGAAGCAGTTCAACTCCCAGATGCCGAAGCTCGGCCTGAGCGACTCGGATGCTGACGCGCTGATCAACTTCCTCGCGCAGCAGACAGCGATGCGGAAGGGTGGCGGGAAGTAAGACCTCGCCCCGAGAACGGGTGGTTGCGCGCGCCCCGGGCTCATGCCCGGGGCGCCTTGTTTTCTCGCCGTTCGCCCGAATGAAAGCCGACACCGCCAGGCCGTTGGCAAAGCCCGTCCCCGAACGCACATTGGAGGCCGATGCAGCCCTCCCATCCCCGCCGTTCGCCGCAGGATCGGCGGGACAGCTCAGACCGCCGCAGCGGCGCCGACCGGAGGAGTGATAATCCGGTCGGGCTAGCCCTCGTTCCCGTCGACCGGCGCGGGGGGACCGACCGGCGTAAGTCGGACCGCCGAGTCGTGCCGGACCGGCGCCGACCGGTATCGCCCGAAGACCATATTCGTAACGCGCTCGAGCTGCTCGGTCAGGTGTCGGACGGCGCGGGCCTCGAGGAAGAACTGCAACGCGATCTGGACTCCGCGATTTTCCGGCTGCGGTTCGCGCTCGACCGGCTCGAGCACCGGCATCCGTGAACCGCACCCGCGTAGCGATGGCCGCCATGGTCGCGACCCTCGTGTGGGCCTGCGGAAAATCGGAGGCGAAGCGACGGTCCGAAATCGAGAGCTGCAGCGCGATCACCCTCGATGCCGCCGGCATTTCGAACTGCCTCATGGCCCAGTATCGGTGGAAGCCGGACGCCGCGGGCGCGGCCGCGAAGGCGCGGCAGCACGAGCTGGACAGTGCCGCGGCGCACCAGCGGGATTCGCTGTGGACGCTGACAAGCGCCCAACACCGCCGCGATCTCGCGAGCTGCATGGCGCGCGCGGGCGACGTCTCGCGCTGCCTCACCGACAACTATGCGTGGGATCCCGGGCGTGCGACGACGGCGTTCGATTCGGTGTGGCATCTCGATGGCCGCAAGCACCAGCAAGAGGTGGCCGCGTGCCGCAAGCAGGGGAACGCCAATCCCAGCAACTGCCTGATGCTGTACTACAAATGGGATCCCAAGCACGCGATCGCCATCAATGACTCGCTCGAGCGCGCAAGAATACGAGCGATGAACAGATAGCCGGGTTACCGATCGTCCTGCACCACCAACTCCCTCGCCCGTTTCCAAATCGCCACCCACATTTCCCGCGTCAACTTCCCGGTATTGGTGTTCTGCCGGCTGGGGTGATAGGACGCGACCAGCGTCGGCCCGGCGGGCAACCGGGTCTCGAGACCGTGCCCGAACGGCGGGCGTTCGGCGGGTGTCTGCCGCTCCCACCAACCCGACGCCTTGAGCCACGCTTCATGGGCGATGCGGCCCAGGGTGACGACCACCCGTACCCGGTCGAGCAGCGCGATTTCGGCGGCGAGATAGGGTCGACAGCGGAGCAGCTCGAGCGGCGCGGGGCGATTCCCCGGCGGCGCGCACCGCGCCGCGGCGGTAATGTAACAATCCGAGAGCACGAGGCCGTCGCCGGGCGCAACCGATTCCGGGCGATTCGAGAATCCCGCGTGGTGCAACGCACTGTATAACCAGCGGCCGCTCGAATCTCCCGTGAACACCCGGCCGGTGCGATTGCCCCCGTGTGCCGCCGGAGCCAGGCCGACGATCAACAACCGCGCATTCCGGTCGCCAAAGCCCGGAACCGGTTTCCCCCAGTACTCGAAATCCTGAAATTCACGTTTCTTGACGACAGCAACGGTACGACAGTGCCTGCGCAGGCGGGGACAGCGACGGCACGAGACGACGGCCGATTGGATGGTGGCGAGGGAGTGGGCGGTCACGGGCGATCAATGAATTCTACACGGCAGGTCGGAGCCTGCATCGGGATGGTCGTGGTAGCGCTAGCTTTCCCGTCCGATCCCACCTTGAGTGGTAAGCCGGAGGAACGACGCACGCGATGAACATCGATCCGCGCGCGGGCCAGCCCGCGCGCCCTTCAGACCTCGTCAACGTTCCGCGCCTCGTGACGACGTACTACGCGGAGACTCCGGACCCGGCCCTTCCGGAGCAGCGCGTGCGGTTCGGCACGTCCGGTCACCGGGGATCGTCGTTGACCGGTTCGTTCAACGAGGCGCACATCCTCGCGATCACCCAGGCGATCTGCCTGTATCGCCGCGCGCACGGGATCGACGGACCGCTGTTCCTCGGCGCTGATACGCACGCCCTCTCCGAACCCGCGATCACGAGCGCGCTCGAGGTGCTCGCGGCCAATCAGGTGAACGTGCTGGTGGATGCGCGCGGCGACTACACGCCCACGCCCGCCATATCGCACGCGATTCTCACGTACAACACCGGGAAGACCAGCGGACTGGCGGACGGCATCGTGGTCACGCCGTCGCACAATCCGCCCGACGAAGGCGGATTCAAGTACAACCCGCCGAGCGGCGGACCCGCGCCGTCCGGCGTCACGGCGTGGATCGAATCACGCGCCAACGAGCTGCTCGGAAAGATTGACGAGGTCCGCCGCTGGCCCTTGGCGCGCGCCCGCCGCGCTCCGACCGTGCGAGGGCATGATTACGTCGGCTGCTATGTCGACGATCTCACCAACGTCATCGATCTGGATGCTGTGCGCGGTGCGCGCTTCACGTTCGGCGTCGATCCGCTGGGCGGCGCCGGCGTGCGTTACTGGGAGGCACTGGCCGAGCGGGCGCGCATTGCGCTCGCGATCGTCAGCACCGAAACCGACCCGACCTTCCGGTTCATGACGCTCGATTGGGACGGCAAGATCCGGATGGATTGCTCTTCGCCGTACGCGATGCAGCGGCTCATCGCCGTGCGGCAGCAATACGAGGTGGCGTGGGCGTGCGACACCGATCACGACCGGCACGGCATCGTCACGCGCCAGGACGGCCTGCTCAGCCCGAACGAGTATCTCGCGGTCGCGATCGATTATCTGTTCACCCATCGCGAGCAATGGCCCCGCGACGCGGCGGTGGGTAAGACGGTCGTGACCAGCAGTCTGCTGGATCGTGTGGCCGCCCGGCTCGAGCGCCGGCTGTTCGAGACGCCCGTGGGATTCAAGTGGTTCGTCGAGGGGCTGGGGACGAGCACCCTCGGGTTCGCGGGAGAAGAAAGCGCCGGGGCCTCACACCTGCGACGCAACGGACGCGTGTGGACGACGGACAAGGACGGCATCGTGCTCGGCCTACTCGCGGCCGAGATGACGGCGGTCACAGGACGCGATCCGGGGGCGCTGTATCACGAGTTGATTCGCGATCTGGGCGAGCCCGTGTATCAGCGCATCGACGCACCGGCGACGCCGCGAGAGAAGGACGTGCTCGCGCGTCTCTCGGAAACGGACGTGAGCACGAAGCAGCTCGCCGGAGCCCCGATCACGCGGGTTCTCACGCGAGCGCCCGGCAATAACGCGCCGATCGGTGGGGTAAAGGTGATCACGAGTAGCGGCTGGTTCGCGGCGCGACCCTCGGGCACGGAGGACGTCTATAAACTGTATGCCGAAAGCTTCGACGGACCCGAGCATCTGGCCCGCATTCTCGCCGAGGCGCAGGACCTCGTTGCGCGCGCGCTGCGCAAGGCGCAGTGACCGATTATTATCGTGCCCGTGCCAGCCGCTCCCGTTGATCCGGCCGTCGAAGCCGTCGCCCGTGAAGCTGCCGCGCTCATCGAGGACCACGACCGCGTGGGCCTGGGCTCGGGGCGCGCGGCGCTCGCGTTCGTGGGCGCGCTAGGCGCGCGGGTGCGGGACGGGCTGCGCGTCAGCGTGGTCGCCACGTCCGAGGCCACGGCCCAGCGGGCCCGCGAATTCGACATGCCGTTCATCGAGCTCGGGGAAGACGTGATGCTCGACATTACCGTCGATGGCGCCGATGAAGTCGCCCCGAATCTCGATCTGGTGAAGGGCTGGGGCGCGGCGCTGGTCCGCGAGCGCATCGTGGCCGCCGCGTCGCGGCGGCAGGTGATTCTCGTCGGGCCCGACAAGCTGGTGCGAGGCCTGGGCCAGCGCGGGCGCATTCCGGTCGAGATCATCCCCCTGGCGCGCGGGCCGGTGACGCGCGAGCTCAAGGCTTTGTCGCTCGTGCCCACGGTCCGCAAGGACGGCGCGCGCGATCTCGTGACCGAAAACGGCAATCTCATTCTGGACTGCGCGCCGGCGGAGCCGCTCGCCGACGGGCGCGCCGCGCGCGCGCTCGAAGCCAACATCCTCGGGCTCGCCGGCGTGGTGGATACGGGACTGTTCCTGGGCACCGCCGAGCGGGTGCTCGTGGGATACCCGGACGGACGAGTGGACGTGCGGCAGCGCCCGAGCTCTCCCTGACTGCCATTTCCGGGGCGGCGGTGTAATACGTGATTCCTGTGACGCGTGATCGCTGGGTGTTCGTCGCGATGGTCGCCGCGGTGGCGGCGTGCAGCAGCGACTCGACGGCTCCTTTAGCCGCAGTGTGTCAATCGACAGTCGCCCCGCTCGCGCCCGCGGTTGGAGCCCCGCTGTTCATCGATCCGCTCACCCAGTCCTCCTGTGTGGAAATCGCGGCCAGCAACTCGAGCGACTCGGCGAGCTACCTCATCGTGGCCCAGTCCGCTGGCGGCGACCCCGGCGACTCGGCACCGTTCTCCCTGCAAACCGGCGGACTCGCCGCGCTCGTGGCCCAGGGTGCGACCGGCCGTCTGTCGCAGGCCGCCGCGCTCCCGCACTCCATGTGGGCGCGGTTGCGGCAGCGCGGCACGGTGCCGAACACGTTCGCCCGCGGACTGTACGAGCGGCGCGTGGCGGTGAGCCAGCGAATCCGCGCGGGGCTCGCGCCGCGCATCCAGCCGGCCGCGCCCGCCATGGTTACGAAGCCAACACTGGGTAGCCAGCGCACGTTTGCGGTGTGCGCCGATTATTTCTGTGCGACGTTCAAGAGCGTCACGGCAACCGTGCAGTCGGTCGGCGCGCACGTGGTGGTGTACGTCGACAACGCGGCGCCCGCGAACGGCCTCACCGCGACGCAGGTGGACTCGCTGCGCGGCGTGTTCGACGGCCTGTATGCCATCGATACCACCACGTTCGGCGGCATTTCGGATATCGATACCAATGGCGTCGTGCTGACCCTCATGACGGGCGTGGTGAACAGTCTCGTGTCCACGGCCCAATGCCAGGCGGGCGGCTACGTCGCGGGGTTCTTCCTGCCCGACGATCTCGACACGACCGCGGCGCACACCAACAAAGGTGAAATTTTTTACACGGTCGTGGCCGATCCAAGCGGGACACTGAGCTGCGCGCACGCCGTGAGCGATCTCGCCGATGTCCTGCCCACCACGTTCCTGCACGAGCTCGAGCATGTGATCATTTTCAACCAGCACGTGCTGGTGCGCGGCGGGCCGCAGGAAGACCTCTGGCTCGATGAAGCGCTGGCGTCGTATGCCGAGGAAGTCGGCGGCCGCAGCTTCCTGCCGGACTCGAGCACCTTTTTCAATTATGTGATCGGCGACCTGTACAACTCCTATATCTACCTGCTCAATCCCCAGGACCATTTCCTGCTGCAGGAGAGCGATACGGTGCTCGAGGATTTCGGTGCGGGCTGGTTGTACATCCGGTACCTGATGGATCAGTTCGGGCCGTCGCTTGCAGCAAGGCTCACCCAGACCACGCTCACGGGAACGACCAACGTCGCAACGCAAACGGGCGTGCCGTTTGCCACGACGTCGGGCCGCTGGTCGATGGCCAACTGGGTGTCGGACCTCCCGGGCTTCAGCGCCCCCGCCGTCCTTCGCTATACCTCGTGGTCGTTCCGCAACGTGTACGCGGATTTCAATGCGTTCGACCCGGCGGATTTTCCGCGGGCATTCCCGCTCGTTCCGACGCCGTTTGTCGCCGGTGGTGTAGCGGCAGGATTCGCGGCGCGGGCCCAGCGCGCCGGGCTCGCGCTGTCCGACTATCTCCGCGCCGGGTCGGGCACGTACACTTTGGCGACACAGCACCCTGGTTCGGGCGGGTTCTCGATCCTGTTCAACGGGCAGAACGGAGCGCTCTCCCCCGCCCTGATCCCGCAGCTCGACATCGTCCGACTGCACTAGCGGCTCGCTTCCAAGTCACAAGCCACTGGGGTCGCACGTATTCCTCTGGTGCACCCTCGGTGGATTTTGTGCGGCATCGCCGCCTGCGTCGCGGCTTGCAGCAGCGACACGGCGCCCCAAGCGCCGCCGGTCTGCAGCTCGAGCTCGCCGCCGCTCACGCTTGCGGTAGGCGCTCCCCAATTCATCAATCCGCTCACTACTTCCGGCTGCATCGAGGTCACCGCCAACACGTCAAACGATTCGGCGGAATACCTCGTCATCGCGCAATCGGCGGGAGGCACGCCGGGCGACAGCGCGCCATACTCGCTCCAGAGCGGCGGACTGGCCGCACGCACGGCGCTCGGCGCCGCTTCGACCGGGTTCGCCAAGTCGCGCTCGATATGGGCCCGGTTGCGCCAGCGCGGGCCGGTCCCGAGCAGCTTCGCGCGGCGGCTGCACGAGCGCAGAGTGGTGGCGAGCCAGCGGATTCGAGCGGGAACCGGCGCGCTGCCCGCGGCTCCGACCCGGTTCCCAAGAGTCGCGCCGCCGGCCCTGGGCAGTACGCGAACGTTCAACGTCTGCGCCGATTACTTCTGCGACCAATATCAGAGCGTTACCGCGACGGTTCAGTCGGTGACGGCCCACGTCATCGTATACGTGGACCAGACCGCCCCGACCAACGGGCTCACCCAGGCTGAAGTCGATTCGCTGAACCAGATCTTCAATCGGCTGTACGTGGTCGATACCACGACGTTCGGCGGGATTTCCGATATCGATTCGAATGGGGTGGTGCTCGCCCTCATGACGGGGGTCGTCAACAAGCTCGTGTCGGCGGCAGAGTGCGAGTCGGGCGGGTATGTCGCCGGCTTCTTCGATCCCAACGACATCGTGCCCGACAACGGGCCGACCGGGAACGATTCGAACCACGGCGAGATTTTCTACACGGTCGTTGCGGATCCGAGCGGGATCCTGAGCTGCGCGCATGTGGTGAGCGACCTGACGGACGTCTTGCCCACGACATTTCTCCACGAGCTACAGCACGTCATTGGCTTCAATCAACACGTCCTGGTCCGGGGAGGTCCGGAAGAAGATGTCTGGCTCGATGAGGGACTGTCATCGTACGCCGAGGAGGTCGGGGGGAGGAGCTTTCTTCCTGACTCGAACACGTTTCTCAACTATGCGATCGGAGACCTGTTCAACGCGTACATCTACCTCCAGGATCCTCAACATCATTTTCTGCTGCAAGAGAGCGACACGGTGCTCGAGGATTTCGGTGCCGGGTGGTTGTACATCCGCTATTTGATGGATCAGTACGGCCCGTCGCTGGCCGCGAAGCTCGAACAAACGACGCTCACCGGAACCACCAACGTGGCGACGCAAACGGGCGTGCCGTTCGCGACGTCGTCGGGCCGCTGGTCGATGGCCAACTGGGCGTCGGACCTCCCGGGCTTCGCGGCGCCGGCGATTCTGCAATACACGTCCTGGCCGTTCCGGTCGGTCTACGGGGCATTGAATGCCGTGGACCCGCAGGATTTTCCGAGCGCGTATCCACTCGCGCCCACGCAATTCGTCGTGGCGGGAGCGGCGGCCGGGTTCGCCGCGCGCGCGGGCGGAGCTCAGCTCTCGCTCGCCGGTTATCTCTACGCCGGGTCGGGAGCGTACACGCTCGCCCTGCAGCCGGCCGGAGGGCCGGGCTTCTCACTGCTGTTCAGCGGCCAGAGCGGGAGCATCTCTTCTGCGATCGCGCCCCAGCTCGATCTGATTCGCTTGCACTAAACGCCGAGGGCGGGGGAATGAAAAACGGGCAGCCATGGGGGCTGCCCGTCTGTGGTTGAGTGCCGGACGGACACCCTGCGGCGACCCGAGGGAGCGCGACACGACCTTAGGGTCGATTCTCGGATCGAATTGCGAGCTAGGAAGTCGAGTTGGGAACGGGGGCGGGCGACAGCCGTTCCGCCCCCAAGCCATTCAACGCGCCGGAACGGCGCCCGCACCAATCGGCGCCTCACGCCGGTGGGGCGCAGTGCGCGGCTCCAGCTGCTCGGAGCCGTGCAACGAGCGAACGGAATCCACGGCGAGCACCAGCATGGCAAGGCAACCGAGGATCGCGGGAATGACGTAGACGCTCTCGGCCCCAATTGGGGCACCCCAATGACCGAACACGGGCGAGCCCAGCCAGCCACCGATCCACCCCAGCACGACCTTCCCGAGAAACGACGACGTTCCGGGCATTGCATAGAAGCCCAGTCCGTAGTGGAGAACGGCGGAAACGACGACACTGATGATGAGCAGCACGGCGAAGCTTCCGAAGCTCATTCCTACCATGAGACCCTCCCTCCTGACAAAACACGCACCGGCATTTCCAGAATGGGACGCACCCAGCCGGTAGCGGTGCATCGCCATCGCGGCATTGCGTCGGGAGTGGGGCCAACCGGTCGGGGAGGAAAAAAACCTGCAGCGATCGGCGGCGCCACCCGTGATCGCCGCAGACAGTTCGCTATACCGCGCGGGCCATCTCTAGTTCCAATTCGTCGGGAGTTGAAACCGGCGGCTGATTCGGGGCCCGGATTACCGAGCGGCGCAGCGAGCAACATATTGATTGCCATTGGAGGAGAACTGACAGGTGCCGGGCACTGCGCCAACATTCGAGACCATGCTGCTACGGCTGGCCGTCGCCGTCGTCCTGGGCGCGGTCGTCGGCGCGGAGCGCGAGTTCGTCGGCAAGGACGCGGGGATCCGCACGGAGATCATGGTGGCCGCCGGCGCGGCCGTGTTCAGCATGGCCGGCCTCTCGCTCCCCTACATCATCAGCCTCGATACCGCGAACCTGAGCGAGGTCCTGGCGCGAAACAGCGGTTTCCTCATGCTGATCGCCAATGTCGTGGTCGGCGTGGGGTTCCTCGGCGCGGGGATCATCGTGCGACACGGCACGCACGTGTACGGCCTGACGACGGCCGCCACGATCTGGTTCGTGGCGGCGATTGGGGTGCTATGCGGCATCGGATTGCTCAGGTTTGCGTGCGCCGCGTCGGTGGGGATCGCGGCGCTGTTATTCCTGCTGCGAAGGCTAAACCCGCCCGACGAAACGAAGACACCCGCGGCCCCCCACGACTAGCGGCCATGCCCCGATCATGTGGAGCCACTGTTCGGACCGGGCGCGACGATCATCGCTCGCGCCGGAATCAGTCCACCGAAAGGGCGACAACGATTTGGCCGAAGGCAATGCCGCCATCGTTGACGGGCAGGTCCTGGGGGACGAGCACCCGCAGCCCGGCGGACGCGAGTCCCGCGCTGGTGCGCTCGAGCAAGAGTACGTTCTGAAACACGCCGCCGGACAAGACCACTGTCTTCGTCCCGTGACGCTCGGCCACCTCTCGCACGACCGCGACGCTAGTGGCGGCAACCGTGTGGTGAAACCGCCCGGCGATCGTCGCGACGGGACATCCGGCCGCTGCGTCGCGCGCGATTGCCGCGACGAGCGGACGGGCATCGAGCAGCGTGAGCGAATCCCGTCGCGCGAGCGGAAACGGATACGGTTCCCGCGCGTCGGGATCGGCGGCCATTTCAAGCTCGATGGCGGCCTGACCCTCGTAGTTCACTTCGTAACGAACGCCGCACAGCGCCGCCACGGCGTCGAACAGGCGGCCCATGCTCGTCGTGATCGGGGCATGCTCTCCAGAGCGAGCAAGCCCGGCCACGGCCCGCCAGCGGCGCGGCTCGATAGGAGGAATGAGCGACGCAGGGAGCGGCGGCGGCTCAGGAGATTCCGGAGCTGCCTCGACCAGCCAGGCGCATGCCATCCGCCACGGCTGCCGGATCGCCGCCGCGCCGCCGGGAAGGCGGACGGGCCAGAGGTGCGCGGCACGCTCGAATCGCGCGGCGGACCCGACGAGAATTTCGCCGCCCCAGATCGTGCCGTCGGTGCCGTAACCCGTACCGTCGTAGATCACGCCGACCGCGGGCCCCGTTTCCCGGTACTCGGCGAGGCAGGCCGCGAGGTGCGCGTGATGGTGCTGGACGCCGCGCGGCGGACGCGGCAGCGCCGAGCGTTCGAGGGCGTAGCGTGTCGAGAAGTAATCGGGATGAAGGTCATAGCCCACGCGCTCGGGCGTGACCTCGAACAACCGGCGGAAATGCTCGATGCCGGCCTCGAACGCATTCAGCGTCTCGAGATTCTCCAGATCGCCGATGTGATGACTCACCCAGGCCCGGCCGTCTTTGGCGACCGCGAACGTGTTCTTGAGCTCGGCGCCAGTCGCGAGTAGCGCTGGTCCAGAGTCCACCGGGAGCGCCGTTGGGACGTACCCGCGCGAGCGCCGCAGCATCAAGGGCTGCCGCCGTCCTCCCACGCGCACGAGTCGCACCACCGAGTCGTCCACCCGCGTCGCGATCGGCCGATTGTGCAGCAGGAACAGATCCGCGAGACGTGAAAGCCGCCTGAGCGCGTCGTCGTTCTCGAACGCGATCGGCTCGTCCGACACGTTGCCGCTCGTCATGACGAGCGGCACCCCGACGTCGGCGAGCAGGAGATGATGTAATGGGCTGTAGGGCAACATCACGCCCAGATCGCGATGACCGGGTGCGACGGCGTCCGCCACGCGAGCGTCGGGGCGGCGCCGAGCGAGGACAATTGGATGCTCGGGGGAGGAGAGCAGAGCGCGCTCTTCGGCGTCGAGCGCGACGAGTGACGCCGCCTGCTCGAGATCGCGTGCCATCACCGCGAATGGCTTGTCTTCGCGATGCTTGCGGTCGCGCAGCGCGCGGACGGCATGTTCGTCATCGGCCCGACAGGCAAGATGGAAGCCGCCCAACCCTTTCACCGCGACAATGGCGCCGCTCGCCAACGCGCGAGCGGCCGCCGCGACCGCATCACCAGCGTCTCCTCCATTCACGAGTTGCAGCGAAGGACCACACACTGGGCAGGCATTCGGCTGGGCATGGAAGCGACGGTTCAGCGGATTATCGTATTCCGCCTGGCAGGCCGGACACATGATGAAGCCGGCCATGGTCGTATTGGCGCGATCGTACGGCGTGCCGCGCACGATCGTGAAGCGCGGGCCACAGTTGGTGCAGTTCGTAAATGGATAACGGAACCGGCGGTCGTGCGAATCGAAGATTTCGTGCAGGCACGCGTCGCAGGTCGCGAGATCCGGGGTGATGCCGGCGCGCATCGCGCCGGTATCGCTGCTCGCCGTGATCGTGAACCCACGAGCGCTGGCGCCCTGGGGCGGCAGGTCCGCCACCGTAACCCGCTCGATCCGCGCGACCGGCGGGGCCTGGGATGTCACGCGCGCCACGAACTGCTCGACCGCGGCCGGATCACCCTCGACCTCAACCGCGACGCCTTGCTTGTCGTTCCATACCGAGCCGGCGAGCTCGAGGCTCGTCGCGAGGCGATACACGTGGGGACGGAATCCCACGCCCTGCACCGTCCCCGCTATGAGCACGCGCACCCGCCGGGCTTTCATACCTTGAAAATGGTAGACAACAGTTCCCCAAAGGCAAACGGCTCCGGCGCTGCGCCGGAGCCGTTCCATTGCCGGCTACTCCACTAGTGGCAGCTTGCGACCGCGTGAGTGACGAGATTCAGCGTGCAGGTCTTGCCGTTGATCAGGAGCGCGACGTTCCCCTGTGCATCGGCGGGGAAGTCGACCTCCACAGTACGGACGACGTCGCGCGTCTCGGTCGTGGAGCCCTTGGTAAACGTCACGTGCACCGAGTCGACGCGCATGATCGATCCCGCCACCGGGAACGGATTGGTCGCGTGCGGCAGGTTCCAGGTCACATCGAAGGTGTCATGCGCGGCCTCGTCTTCATTGCGGCTGACCGTGTCGCCCTGGAAGGACGTCGAGTCGTGCGCCGTACCGACTCCAAGATGCTCGCGCGACGTTTCGACGGGTGGATTGGCGGTGTTGAAGACGCGGTTGAGGGTATCGTCGGCGACCCGGTGGACCGCCCCGCTCCAGACGCGGGTCGGGCCGCCCGTAACGCTGAGGCTCTCGCTGCGGCCGCCATCAAGCGACACGTGCGTAATCACTTTACGAACCGACGACATCGGACTGCATCCGGGCACGACGGTGCTGGTCGAGTCGTAGCAGGTCCGGGTGCGGGTGTAGCTCAACGAGTTGCCCACCGTTGCCGCGGGCTCGGAGGCGGACGGCATGGACGCGGCCGACTCATCCCCGAGCATCATGTCGACCGAGGTCGCGATCGCGTCACCGGACGTATTGGCGATATCCACCGTCACCGTGGAATCGTTGTAGAGCGAGCTAGTGCTGGGCGACGTGCTCGTATTACAGGCCACCAGCGTCAGGACAAGCGTGGCCGCGATCATCGAAGCGCTGGCTGAAACGGTCTTCACGGGACACCCTCCTCTCGTCGGGTCGAGACTCGGAAGCAACTCGAGTCTGTTGACGAGAGGAATGATGAATCGTTAAGCCATCGAGGTACGTGACTCGACTCACGAAGCTGGTTCCGGGTGCAACACAAAGAACGCGCAAAGCCGCGCGACGAGTCAGCTCGTCTTTTGCGCCGCGGGGGCGTGACGGCTCCCCAACCGCAGCGCGCCGCCCACGAGACCGACGGCCAGCGCCCCAACCCCCCACGCCGGCCCGGCATCGTGCAACCCAAGAAGGCCGTCGATCGAGTACGCGCCCGCGCCGGTGAACGCGAGGCTCAACGCGGCCACAGCGAGAATGAGCGTGTACTCATAGCCCTGCTGGTGCGCGAAGAAGCCGTGCTGCACGTGCACAGCGAACGCGGCCACGGTCATCACCACGATCACGAGCGCCGCCGCGGCGGGCGTGAGGAAGCCCAGCGCCAGCAGCAGTCCGCCAGCCGCTTCCCCGATGCCGGCCAGCAGCGCGTTGCGCCGGCCGGGAACGAATCCGAGCTGCTCCAAGAACCCGCCCGTCCCGGCCAGGCCATGACCCCCGAACCAGCCGAACAATTTCTGCGCCCCGTGCGCGCCCAGGGTCAACCCGACGACGAGGCGTAAGACCAGCAGACCGAGGTTCATGCGAAGATGCTCCGTGCTGTCAAAGTGAGTGTGACTTCCCGACGGGTAGTAACATCGCATGTCCTGGCTTTGTTCCAGTAACTTTCCGGCGGGAAGTCGTTCGCGTATATTCCGAGCATGGCCAGACGCGTGGATTCGCAGTGCAAGAGCTTTCAGACGGCCATCGAGGTCCTGGGCCGTCAGTGGAACGCCCTGATCCTCAACGTGTTGCAGGAGGGGCCGTTGCGGTTCAGCGAGCTGGCCGCGCGTGCCCGGGGGCCGGGTGACAAGGTGCTCTCGGCCCGGCTCAAGGATCTGGAGCGGCGGGGATTGCTCAAACGGCACGTCGAGACCGGCCCGCCTGTCCGGGTGTGCTACGAGCTGACCCGCACCGGCCGGACGTTCGGCGAGCTGGCGTTCGCTATTGAGCGGTGGGGCCGCGAGCTCGTGGGCGGGGAGCGATCGCGCCGCGGGTAACGAGGCATCTTACGTTGTTCCCCAGCGGGGTGCAGATTCTGCCGCGCAGATCACGCAGGTTCACACGCTGGGCGGCCGTGGGCTCGCCAAGGACTGTGACGCCGTGAGATTCGCGGCGCAGTGCAGACAGCTTCGCACACTGCTGGGCTCCGCGGCGTTGGTCGGGACCGCGGTGCCCGCGACCGCGCACGCGCAAGGCCCGCCCCCGCCGGCATCGCTCCAGTCATTCCTGCAGAACACCATCCATCTCAATCCGGACGAGCTGCGCGCGGTTCCAAACGGCAAACCGCTGGTCAAGGTAATGGACACGGGCGATTCCCGTGAAATTGCGGTATTCGGGGTCGTGTGGATCGACGTGCCGCGCGCCTACTACGTGAAACGAGCGGGCGACTTTCCGGTGTCGCTCAAGTCGCCCTCCCGGGTGCGGTTCGGGATCTTTTCCGACCCCGCGCGGGAAGCGGATGTCGCGGCCTTCTCCCTGCCGCACGACGACGCGCAGGAGCTGACCAAGTGCCGCCCCGGCTCGTGCAAAGTCAAACTCTCTTCGGTCGCGATGACCGGCGTGCGCGCGAGCATGGACTCGACTGGATCGGCCCCTGACTCCGCGGCCAATGCGTTTTTCCGGCGCGGGATGCTCGGTTACGTGACCGATTACCGCAGTAAAGGAAACAGCGCACTGCTCGTCTACGAGGACGAACGTGCCACCGTCGCCAAACAAGTTTTCGACTCGATGCTGGCCCGTTCGCCCTACGCGTATCAGTACGCGCCCTCGCTGGAGCGCTATCTGGTGAATTATCCCGGCGATCGGCCGGCGGACCTGTCGGAGGTCGTATTCTGGGCCCAGGACGATCTCCCCAGTCTCAGACCCACCGTCACGATCACACACGCGCTCGTGTACGCGCCCCCAGAGCTCGCGGGCTGCACGCTCATCGTCTCGAAGCAGCTGTACGCCAGCCACTATCTCGATGGCGGGATGACGATCGACGCGGTGGTCGACGCGGCGGACTCGAGCAGCCTGTCTCAGACGGTGTATCTCGTGCTGCTGCGTCGCCTGCATTTCGACGATCTGCCGAGCGGCGGGGTGATGCACGTGCGCGAACGGGTGACGTCGAAACTACGGGACCAGACCGGGAGCGTGCTGCTCGATGCCAAGACACGCGCTGAGCAGGCATTTGCGAGTGCGTCCGCTTCCGCTCGTTGACGAGGTCACCCCGGTCGCCCCGCGATTCGACGCACGGCGGATCGCGGCACTCGGGATTGTGGTCGTGTTCGGCCTCGCGCTCGCAATCGGCCTCGCCCCCTATCTCACCGGACTCATCGCGATCCCGATCCTGTATGTCGTGGTCTCGCCCGTGGCACGGGGCCTCGCGCGACATGTAGGGGGGAAATCGGCGGCGCTTGTCGTCGTCACGCTGCTCCTGTGCGCACTGATGTTGCTCGGCGGATCGCTCGGCGGCTTGATCGTCACGGAGGCGCGGCTGGGCGGCGTCCAAATCCCCCAGAGTCCGATTCTCACGCATCTCGCGCAATTGCGACCCGCAGGCATGAACCTGGGACCGCAGATGGCGAACGTCGGCGCGAAGCTCATCGAATGGATCGGGAGCAACGCATTCGGCGTGCTCGCCGCCGCGTCGCACTGGATCGTCAACCTCACGGTTGCGCTGGCCGGTCTCTTCTTCCTGCTGCTCCAGCCGAATGAGACCTGGACCGCCGTTCGTCCGTACATCCCGTTTTCGGCGCGCCATGCCGACACGTTGCGCGACAACTTCCGTAACGTGACGACGGCGACGCTGCTCGGCACCGGACTGTCAGCCGCGATTCAGGGGCTGCTCGTGGGGTCGGCATTCGGCATCGTCGGGCTGCCCAACGCGCCGCTCTGGGGCGTTGCCGCCACCCTGCTCTCGGTCGTGCCGCTCGTCGGCAGCGCGCTCGTATGGGGCCCCGGCGCGATTGCCTTGCTGCTGGAGCAGCGCGTCGAGGCGGGAGTGCTGCTCGCCCTGTGGGGCTTCGTCGTCGTGGCAAACGTGGCGCGCGTGATCCTGCCAATCGTGTCGCGTCGCTGGGGCGGCATTCACCCGCTGGTCACGCTGCTCGGGACGCTGATCGGCGTCCCCGTGTTCGGATTGTTGGGTTTGCTGGTCGGGCCCTTGGCGGTGTCGTCGTTTCTTGAACTGATCACGATGTACCGGGAAGACTACCTGAATCCATCGTAGAGCCGCGATCGTGACAGCGGTGCGCCGGCGACCGCGGCGCCCTGAGGGGCGCACATTCGAAGGAGGCTCACATGGCAACAGCAGCAGCGCCGATTCTGAGCGACATCAAAAAAGCGTACCATCGCAGCTGGTGGGCGCTGGTCATCCGCGGCCTGTTTGCGGTCGCGGTTGGCGTGCTCATACTCTGGAAGCCGCTCGACTCGGTCGCGGTATTCGCACTCGTCATCGCGTACTGGGCGCTGTTCACGGGTTTCGTCAATATCGTGCACGCGTTCGAGGTGAAATCCTTCTTCCAGCAATGGTGGGTGATGCTGTTGTCGGGGCTCGTGAGCGTCGGGTTCGGCATCGCGGCGCTCATGTATTACCCGGCGCTTTCGCTGAGCTTCGCCGTGGTGTGGGTGGCCTGGTGGCTCATGGTCACGGGGATTCTTGGCGTGTACGGAGCGATGCAGGAGCGGCGGCTCGGCGCCTCGTGGGGATGGACCGCCGCGGCGGGCGTCGTGAGCATTCTCGCCTCCGGGTTCGCGCTGCTCATGCCGCCCGCGACGCTGGCGGCGATCATGTCGCTCATTGCTGCGTTCGCGCTCGTTTCGGGCGTGGTTCTGCTGATTGGAGCGTTCAAGCTGCGCGCGGCCGTGCCGCTCTGATCGAGAAGCATTCCGTGGGCGGAGCGTAGCGAGGGATCTGCTTCGGGGGGGAAGCAGGTCCTTCGCTTTGCTCCATCGCTCTGCCGTGCACTTCGAGACTCCGCGCCAGCCACATTCCGACCTCCCCCAGCTCTACCAGGCACTCCGCCACGACCGCGCCGGCGTCGCCAAGCCGACGCTCGATAACTCCAAGCGTGTGCTCGATTTCGTGCATTGCTCCGGATTCGATGGCGGAGCGATAGCGCGCCCCTGCCTGCGAGGGCATGGGAGTGACGTACCCAATCACCAGCGCGAGTACCAGTGAGCTGAACGATCCGAGACGCACGATTCTCCCCCGGCCACGAAACCTGTGCGCCGGAAATTCGTGTTACTGGGGATGACCGGGGCATTCCCCCTCCAGGGAATTCTTTCCGTCCCCGTTCGGGGAGGCCGTGCGTCCGCAGCGGCTCCAGAGGAGAAAGGGATCGTGAACACGATGCTGCAACACGAGGATGCCTATCTCGCCGAAGCGCAGCGACTCAGTCATACGGGGAGCTTTGGATGGGATCCGGAGCGATATGAATTGCGCTGGTCCGCCGAGACGTTTCGCATTTTCGAATACGATCCGGTGGCGGTCAGTCCCACGCTCGATCACGTGCTGGATCGTGTCCATCCCGAAGACGTGACGCTGGTGCAAGAGGCAATTGCACGGGCTATGGAGAATCCGACGCGTCTGGAGCTCGATCACCGGCTGCTGATGCCGGATGGACGCGTCAAGCACGTGCACGTGGTGGCGCGCTGGAGTACGACCCCGCCGGGTGCCGGCGCCATGGTCGGCGCCGTGATGGATGTGACCGAGGCGCGGCGCGCCGCGACGGAGCTGTCCCGCAGCGAAGCGTACCTCAAGCAAGCCGAGCGGCTCACGCACACCGGAACCTGGGCGCATCGCATCGGCCAGCCCGATGCGCTGTACATGTCCGACGAAGCGTGTCGCATCCTCGGCATCGATTCCGCTGCAGAGCCGCGCCACGACGCGGCCTTGATGCGCGAGCGCATGCATCCCGCTGACCTCCCGCGGCTCGATGCCGGAATGATGGACGCGGTGCGGACCAAGAGTCCCTACGATGTTTACCATCGCGTTGTCCGGCCCGATGGCACGATCCGCTTCGTGCACACGCTGGGCATTCCCGTCACCAATGCGGCGGGCGAAGTGGTCGAGCTCGTGGGGACGGTGAGCGACGTGACCGAACGGCGCCGGGCCGAACGCGCCGTGCGGCGCGCGCGCGAACGAGCACTCAAGGCCCGGTTCGACGCCATCCTCGAAGAGCGCAATCGGCTGGCTCGAGAAATCCACGATACGCTGTTGCAAGGCCTGACCGGCGTCGCCCTGCAGCTCGCGGCGGCGGCGCGCCGCATTGCCGAGCCGCCCGAGGCCGTGACCGCGTTGCGCGATGTGGTGGCGCTGGCGCAACGGACCATCGGCGACGCCCGTCGCGCCGTGTGGGACCTGCGGACACCGGCGCCGGCGGGCGCGGACTTCCCTTCCAACCTGGGAACCGTCGTCGCCGATGCGACGCGCGGTGTCACGATCGCGGCGTCGTATGAAACCCGGGGGAACCCGGTGCCGCTGCGCCCCGAGGTCGAGACCGCGATTACCCGCGTGGTACAGGAAGCGATCGCCAACACGGTGCAACACGCGCGCGCGCAGGCGGTGCGCGTGGGCCTTTCCTACCGCCACCAGGGAGTGCGGATTGCGATCGTCGATGACGGCGATGGGTTCGTGGTCGATCCCGAGCTGCGGGCGTTCGGCGGCCACTGGGGGCTGCTTGGGTTGAGGGAACGCGCAGCGCAAGTTGGCGGCCGAGTGACGATCCGCAGCGTGCTCGATTGCGGTACGGCGGTGGTGCTGCGCGTTCCCTACGCGGCTGCGGATTCGCGCTGAGGCTCCCCAAAGGGGGAATGGTGTCCGTATGGGCCGCTGCAATCTTTCGACGCGACAGGCTCGAGAGGATGTCGTGGTAGCCCGTAGCACCGCCCGCCGGCACAAGACGACCTGCGTTCGCGTCCTGATCGCCGATGACCATCCCGTTGTGCGCAGCGGCCTCGCCGCGGTGATCGCGCAGGAAGACGATCTCTGCCTCGTAGCAGAGGCGGAAGATGGCGCGCGCGCCGTGGCGTTATTCCAGCAGCACCATCCCGACGTTGTGTTGATGGACCTGCGGATGCCAGGAATGGACGGCGTGGAAGCGATTCGCCGCATCACGACGGAGTTTCCCGACGCGCGGATCATCGCGCTCACGACGTACGATGGCGACGCCGATATCCATCGGGCGCTCGCGGCCGGCGCGCAGGGCTACCTGCTCAAGGAAATGCTGGTCACGGACGTGATCAACGCGATTCGTGGCGCCTCGAGTGGCGCGCGCATCGTGCCTCCGGCCGTGGCCGTGAAGATCGCGGAGCATGCGCAGACCAAGGACCTCACGAAGCGCGAGCTCGAGGTGCTCGGTCTTGTCGCCCGGGGACTGACCAACAAAGAGGTGGCCGCCGCGATCGGGCGTACCAACGAGACGGTCAAGCTGCATCTCAAGCGGATCTACGCGAAAATGCGGGTGTCCGATCGGACGGAGGCAGTCACTATCGGCTTGCGTCGGGGATTGATCCACCTCGAATAGCGCGATTGAGCTCGGACGCCGTTGACGCACGCGTCGCGCGGGACTGGAGACGCGAGATTGCGGCGACGACCGCCTCGGGCCGTTCTTCCTGGATGTAGTGGCCAGCTCCGGGCACCGTGTCCACGGCAAACGAGCGCAAATTCTCCTGCATCACTCGAATCTCCGCCTGGCTCACCGCGGCATCATGCGGCGCCGTGCCCAGGAGCAGCGCCACTGGAATCTGGATGTGGGGGAGATGTGGGCCGAGGGAATCCGCCTCTTGGCTGTTGGCCATCGCGCGAAACGCCTTGAGCGTTGCGCCGAGATTGCGCTGGGCGGGGGCGGTGTAGGCCCGCACGACATCGGCGGTGATCCACGAGTCGTCCCCCGATGCACTCACGAGCTCGTGGCGAATTTTCCGGCGGAGGAGCGACACGCCGAACAGGCGCACGAGCGGCGCGAACCGCATGGCGCGCCGGAACCCCGGTGTCGCGATGGTCTCCGCCGGACCACTTTCGATCGAGAGCACGGCGGCCACGAGATCGGGACGGGCATAGGCCAGTCGCAAGGCCTCCGATGCCGCGGCCGAGTGCGCGACCACGAGCGCCTGCCGGATGGCGAGCGAATCGAGTGCCGCGGCAATGCGGCCCGCCTGGGCGCCCGCGGAGTAGTCCACGCCCTCGGGGCGACTCGACTCGCCGATCGCTAACGGCTCGATCACGACGGTACGATATCCGGCGTCCACCAGGCCGCGAACCACGTGGCGGAATCCGTAGGCGGATCCGAACAGCCCGGGAATGAGCACCACCACCGGTCCGGTTCCTGCGAGCTCGACGTGCAGAGTCTCGGCAGGCGACACGACGACCCGGCGATTTTCGACGGGTCCTGCGAGGAGCGTGGGTGTGAGCCGCGACCACGTTGCCGCGACTGCCACCGTGAGCATGAAAAGTGTTTCACCCCGCCACGTCGTCACGTCGCCACGGTACGGCGGGAGGGTCACGCGGAAGATCGTGATAAGTTCACGATCCAGTCACGGATTGACCAAGAAATTCCCCTGGGTCTTACGGAACAGTAAACGAAGGGCCCGTCACGAGCACGAGATCGTTCTGTGTTCTTTCTCCCATGACACCGTAGGGACCGCCAGGAGACCCGACCTGTATCGCGTAGTGATAGTCCTGCAGCTCAACACGCCAGATCACGTGAGCCCGAGGGATCGGGACGCGCATTCCCGCACCGAACACAGCACTGGCACTGGAAGGAATGGTAAAGCCTACGAGATACGCGGTACTGCCGCGGTCAGTGCCGATCCCCTCGCGTTTGATCGATGCCACACCGGCGCTCACGTACGCCGATGCACCCGCGGAGAGTGGTGCTGCAAGCAACACGCGGCCGCTCAACAGTGTGACGGCCCCGCCCGATGAAATCGGTGGATCCCAACCGGACACGCAGTCGGTAGCGTCGGATCTTGCGGTAAAATTCCTCGCGAAAAATGACCCTTCGCATTCAAGCCGCGACGTGGGATAGGCGACGCCCCATCCAGACCACGCCGCGGAGCCTTCGACGCCGAACCACGGCGTGAGCCACGTCGTGACCGCTCCTCCCAGGATCACGCCGGCGGATTCGCGCATCGTCCACCCCATGGACGAGCTCGCCACGTATTGAGTAGGAGCATAGAACCCGACCAGGGGAGTCACTTCGAGTCGCGTCTGGCACACGCCGGGAGCAGGCGCCACTAGAGACAGGAATACGGCAGGAACGATCGGCAAGCTTCTCATTCACCGAAAACCACAGCCGGTATTGAATGCAGGGGCCCGGCGCTACGCGTGAGCCCCTTCCGACGCGCCGATGGCCCGTACTCGGGCTTCGAGCGCCATGCGCTCGAGCTTCTCGAACGGCAGGGCGACAAACAGATCGATGCGGCGGCTGAGCAGCAGAAACGCGTCGCGGAATGCCACCCGCCGCTTCGCGTCGTCACCGTCCACTTCGGCCGGATCGGGCATCCCCCAATGCGCCAGCACGGGTTGGCCGGGGAAAATTGGACATGATTCTTTCGCTCGGTCGCACACGGTTATCACGAAGTCCCAGCGCTCCCGGTCCAGGCCATCGAGCCCGCGTGGCGGATGGCCCGCCCAATCAATGTTCCATTCCCGCAGCGTCTCGATCGCCAGGGGATTCACGCGTGCCGCGGGCCGCGATCCAGCGCTCTCGGCGCGAATGCGGCCCTGTCCTTTCGCATTGAGCAGTGCCTCGGCCATCTGGCTGCGCGCCGAGTTGCCGGTGCAGAGAAACAGCACGCGCAGGCTATGCTTTGATGCGGTGGTCATGAGACGATCCCGTCCGGAGATACTCGTAGGTGATGACCGCCAGCCAGGCACCGAGCAGCGGCCCAAGCCAGTACAACCAGTGCGCGGTCCAATTGCCGGTCGCGAATGCGGGCCCGAAGGATCGGGCGGGATTCATGCTCGCTCCCGTGAGTGGAGCTCCCATCAGGGCATCGAACGCCACCGTTAGTCCCACGGCGAGTCCCGCAAAGCCCCCGGCGACGCGTGCGTCCGTGGCGACCGCCATCACTACGAGCATGAGAAAGAACGTAAGCACCACCTCGATGCCGAGGGCCGACAGGAGGGCGACGCGGGGGACAGTGACCGATGCCGAGTCCGCACCGCCGAGGAATGCGCGCAACAGCAACGCTGCTCCGGTCGCGCCTAACATCTGTGCGGCAACGTAGGGTAGGACGTCCCGCCGCGGGAACCGACCGCTCAGCCCGAATCCCACCGTCACTGCCGGATTGAAGTGCGCGCCGGACACGTGTCCCAGCGCGTAGACACCCGCCAGGATGACAAACCCGAACGCCAGGGCCACCCCAACTGGCGTCACGGACCCGTGCGACCAGGCGTCAACGGCGGCGGCACCAGGACCGATGAAGACGAGCATGAACGTGCCAATGCCTTCGGCCGCGAGGCGCGGCCCTGTCATACCGGTTTGCGCGCGCGAATAAATGCACCCATCAGTCGCCCGCTCACTTCGCGCGCCAGCACGTCCGCGTCGAGCCCCGAGCCCGACAGGACGGCGCGCGCGTCCTCGAACTGATAGACCCGCGTCGGCTCGATCGCCACGTCCGTAAATCCGGCGGCGGAGAGGAGTCGGCGGTACTCGGATTCTTCCAGCGCTCCCGCCACGCAGCCGACCCACAACTCCATACTGTGCCGCACAACCTCGGGCACCGCCCCGCGGCAGACGACGTCGGACACCGCAAATCGGCCGCCCGGTTTGAGCACGCGAAACGCTTCGCGCAGCACCCGGCCCTTATCGGCAGAAAGATTGATAACGCAATTCGAGATGATCACGTCGACCGCGGCCGCCGGGAGCGGGATGTTTTCGATCTCGCCTTTCAGAAATTCGACGTTCGTGACCCCCGCCTTCGCCTGATTGGCGCGGGCGAGCGCGAGCATCTCGTCGGTCATGTCGAGGCCATACGCCTTGCCGGTCGATCCGACGCGTTTGGCGGACAGGAGCACGTCGATGCCGCCGCCCGAGCCGAGATCGAGTACCGTCTCGCCCACACCGAGTTGCGCGAGCGCGGCGGGATTGCCGCAACCGAGGGAGGCGAGGAGAGCGCCCTCGGGTAGTGCGGCGATTTCGCTGGCGTCGTAGAGGTTCGAGCTGACGGGATCGCAGCCGCAGGCGCCACTCGGCCCGCAGCTGCCGCGCTCGCCCGCCGCGGCTTTCGTGGCCGCCTCGGCGTATTTCTCCTTCACCGTCTGCTGGATGTCGGTCATCTCAGTCGCAGCACGCGCGCGCGCAGCTGCCGGCGTGCTTGCCCGGTTTCACCGCCTGCGCGAACGCGCCAATCTCGTCCAGCACCTCGCGGTTCAACGCGTAGTAGATCCAGCGTCCGTCGCGCCGGTCGGTCACGAGCCCGGCATCCTTCAGTGTCTTGAGGTGGAAGGAGAGGCGCGATTGAGCCGCGGCCAGCGTGTCCTGCAGCTCGCACACGCAGCGCTCGCCGTGCGACAGCAATTCGACGATTTGCAGTCGCGTCTCGTCGGACAGGGCGTGGAACCACTGCACTGCGAGCGAACGCTGCGGAAGAGTGCCGCCGGCCATGCGTTTAAAATATCAACAAATGTTGATACGTCAACGGCATGGTCAATGAACTCGCAGGGTGGCTCAAGGGTTGGGAGCGCACCTAAACCCCGGTGCGGTATCGAACCATCCCGTATACTTGCTCGATGCGTGGCCTCGACGGGATCGATGGCTGAGCCGCCGGATATCGTCACGGCCACCCGCCGTTACGAGGGGTGGGTTTCGACCCGCGTGCCCCTGATCAAGAAAGACCTCTCGGCAAAGCACGCGGCGATGCGGGCGGGCGTATTCCCATTCTTGCGGGCCACGTTCTATCGCTGGGCGGAACGGTGGCGCGACGTGGTGGGCGAAGCGGCGCGGGGTCCACGGGTCGTTGCCGTGGGCGACCTGCACGTGGACAACTTCGGCACGTGGCGCGACGTCGAGGGCCGGCTCATCTGGGGCGTGAACGACTTCGACGAAACCTGGCGCCTGCCCTACAGCAACGATCTGATTCGTCTGGCCACGAGCGCGATGCTCGCCGTGGACTCCCGCGAGCTCGAGGTGGCGCCGAAGCGCGGCGCCGCGCTCATTCTCGGTGGATATCGCGCGGCACTGGCGCACGGCGGCCGCGCGTTTGTGTTCGCCGAACGGCACAACGCGATGCGACGGATGGCCGCGCATCGGCTCCACGACCCCCAGGCCTATTGGCAGAAACTCGACGCCCTGCCTTCGGTCCGTCCTCCGGCCGATGTGGTGGCAGCCCTCGAACGCGCGCTACCCGAGCGCGGGCTCGCGCCGCGCTTCGTGCATCGGCTCGCCGGCGTGGGGAGCCTCGGCCGGCAGCGTTTTCTCGCACTGGCCGAGTGGCGCGGCGGCCGCGTGGCACGCGAAGCAAAGGCGCTCCAGCCATCGGCCTGCGCACTCATTGATCGAGCATCGGAAACGAAGATCGCGCAGGCCGGCGCATTGCGACGTCGCGTGTGGATGACGTCACACTCCCCCGGGGCGCGCTGCCCCGACCCCTACGTCAGTTTCGATGGGCTGTGGCTCATCCGCCGGCTGGCGCCGGACTGCTCCCGAATTCCGCTCAACCTGCTGCCGAAACAGCGAGACGCCGAGCGGCTGCTGCACGCGATGGGCTGGGAAGCGGCGAACGTGCACGTCGGGAGCGCACGGGCCGCGGTGCTCGAGGCAGACTTGCGGCGGCGACCGAAGCGCTGGTTGTACGAGGCGGCAATGCAAATGGCCGAGGATGTCGAGCGGGACTGGAAGGAGTGGGTCCGTCGAGGCTGAGCGCGCCGCTAGATTCGATCACGTGATGATCAGACATACACACGTGAGCCAGCGGTGGGCCATTTGCCTACTCGCAAACGCGCTGATCGTTCACGCCAGCGCTGCGCAGGATAGCGTCCCGGCTCGATCCAACCCGGACAGCCTCAAGAGCTACGTTCTGCCGCCCGTCACCGTGAACGGACGGGCCGACAATCTCATCGGGACGGCCACCACAGCCTCCGAGGGCTCCGTTGGCTCGGCCGACATCCAGGCACGGCCCCTCACGCGCGAAGGCGAGCTCCAGGAGACGATTCCCGGAGTGATCGTCACCCAACACTCGGGAGATGGCAAAGCCAATCAGTACTTCGCCCGCGGGTTCAACCTCGACCACGGGACGGATTTCGAGACCAGCCTCGAGGGGATGCCGCTCAACATGCCAACGCACGCCCACGGCCAAGGCTATACCGACCTGAATTTTCTGATTCCCGAGCTGGTGGATCACATCGCGTACAAGCTCGGCAACTACTATCCGGACGTGGGCGATTTCGGGAGTGCGGGAGCTGCGTCGTACTCGCTCGTTCGAACGCTCGAGCGGCCGTTCGTGACCGCCAGCGGAGGCGCCAACGGGATGGCCCGGCTAGCCGCGGCCGCCTCATTCCATCTCGCCGATGGCAACCTGCTGCTCGGGGGCGAGGCGAAGGAGTACAACGGCCCATGGGTGCTTCCCGAAGAGCTCCGCAAGCTCAGTGGCGTCGTGCGCTACTCCGTACTGCGCGGCAGCCATGACTTCTCGATCCTGGCCATGGCGTACCACAATCAGTGGAACGCGAGCGATCAGATTCCCCTGCGCGCGGTGACGGCCGGTCTCATCAGTCGATTCGGGCAAATCGACTCGACGGACGCGGGGAACACGGCCCGGTACAGCCTCTCCGCAACCTGGCACCACACCGGGGCGCGCGCGACGCAAGACGTCGGCCTATACGCCATGCATTCCACCCTGAGTCTGTTTTCCGATTTCGAGTATGCCCTGACGGACACGACGCACGGCGATCAGTTCAATCAGCGCGAGAGCCGCGTCACGTTGGGTGGCCACGCGACGCACGCCCAACAGCTCGTCATGCTTGGCGCATCACACGTGGTGACCGCGGGCGTGCAGACCCGATACGACCTGCTCAGTCCGGTCGGGTTGTACCACACCGAGGCTCGGATCCGATTAGCGACAATCCGGGAAGATGACGTAACGGAATCGGGCAGCGGGGTATTCCTCCAGGCAGAGTCCCGGTGGCGCAGCTGGTTCCGCACGCTCGTGGGCTTGCGGGGAGACCTCTATACATTCGACGTGACGAGCGATTTGCCGGAGAATTCCGGGCACCGCACCGCGGGGATCGTGAGCCCGAAGGGATCGCTCGTATTCACACCGTCGAGCAGCGTGGAATTCTACCTGAGCGGTGGTCTCGGATTTCACAGCAACGATGCGCGGGGTACGACCATCACCATCGACCCAAGCACCGAACTGCCGGTAGCCCCGGTGGACCCGCTGGTGCGGTCGCATGGTGCCGAATTCGGCGTGCGCGTCAACCCGCTCGCGTCGTGGCGCTCGACCTTATCGCTCTGGGTCTTGAACCTCGACAGTGAACTGTTGTTCACGGGTGACGGGGGCACGACGGAGGCGGCGGCCGCCAGTCATCGGCGTGGCGTCACATGGACCAACTTCTGGCACCCGGTCGCTGCCCTCTCGCTCGATGCCGATGTGTCGCTGGCATATGCCCGGTTCACCGGTGTGCCGGTGGATCAGAATCACATTCCCGGCGCCCTGGAGAATGTCGTATCGGCGGGGGTCACCTGGTCTCCCCTGGCCGGGCGTGCATTCGGGGCGATTCGACTGCGGCACTTCGGGTCTTATCCCTTACTGGAAGACAACAGTGTGCGGGCCATGCCCGCGGACCTCGTGAACGCCGACGTCGGGTACGGCGTGGGACCGGTCCGGATCCAACTCAGTGTACTCAACATTTTCAACGAGGTCGCCGACGACATCGAGTACTACTACCTCTCGCGGTTGACCGGCGAGCCGGTCACGGGCATCGACGACATTCATTTCCACCCAGTCGAGCCGCGGCAGGTGCGGGTTTCCCTGGAATGGCGCATCTGATGAACGAAACACGACTTCACGCTGTCACGTGTGATTATGCACCGCATTCTGCGCCGCGAGGAAAGCGATCAGGTCGTCGGCTTCCTGGTCGGTGAGACCGAGATTCGGCATCAGCGAACCGTACTGGTTTCGCAGCATCCGCGAGGTGGGATCGTCCACGCTCGCCGGGTCCTTTAACCAGGCGCGCAGCCAATCCGGGCTGCGGCGATCGGTGACCCCGAGCAGGTCAGGACCGGTGGACTGCTGCCGTCCGAAGCCGTGACAGCCCGCGCACTGCCGCTGATTCCAGATCCGTTGACCGCGGTCCGCCTTGATTTGATTGCTCTGGGGAACGTCCTGGGCTGCAAGGCCGGGCCCCGCGAACGCAAGGCATAGTCCAGCCAACGCGCAGCCGAGAAATATGTGGCGCACCGGTTTTCCCCCTGCGTGGGTCGTGATCGCATTTCCAATCGGAACGGTGAGTGAAACATTTCCTGCCATGCGGCGCTATTTAGATACGCACCAAGTTCGGGAATAACACGGATCACGGATCTCTCGGCCGCCAGGGAGTCCACCGAAAGGGGGACCGCATGCGCCTGCAGTCAACGCTCCTGGTGGCCGCACTCCTGACGATCGCCGGGGCCTGCAAGACCGTTCGAACAGAAGGATATCCAGCCGAATACGTCTCCATTCACGGTCCGACTCATGTGTGGGTCACGCAGTCGAACAACTCCGTGGTGGAGCTGTGGAACCCGACGATCCATGGTGACACCATGGCCGGATTCAACAAGGGGGCATTCACGGAGATTTCTCTGGCCGACGTGAAACTCATGAGAGCGAGTGAAATCGACCCTACTCGGACTGCGCTGCTCGCCGGCGGCACGGCAATCGGTACCGCGGCCATCGTGGCGACGTTGATGGGAAGCGGGAGTGGCTCCACCTGTATCACGCCAGGGACCGACTTTGTGACGCCCTGCCCTGGGCAGAATGGCTACACCAGCGAGGGCGTGCACTAAGCCCCACGTTCTGTCGACCGCTGCTGGAAGCGCCCGGCATTCTCGTCGGGCGCTTCGTTTTCGCACCACTCCACGCCAAAGCTTGCCGAACTCTGGTACGCGAGCCGTAACACACGTGCACGCGGCGCGCTGCGGCTCGTCTTGTCGTCTCTACGAGCAGTCCGCTTGCGCTTGTACCGTCACTGTCTTGGGAGTGCTGAGAGAAAACGTGTTGCTAATGACGAGGTGGAAGCGCCCAGGTCCGGTAACGTGGGCGTTGATCGTGGCGTCTCCCACCTTGTCCGTCTGCCAGTACACCTGCGCCTTCTGCGTGGTCTGCCAGTTCCGGAAATCGGTATCGTCGATCAGGAATGCTTGAAAATTGCCTCCTGCCAGCCCAACGATGTGGCCGGTGATGGAGCAGTTCCGCTCGGGAAGCGTGAAGTCGTAATGCACGTAACCATGACTGGGAATAGTGGTGGCCTGCCCACGTCCCAGCGAGAGCTTCACGGGTGCGGCAGCAGCCCCATCTCCGTGTCCCGTAGTCGCGCGAAACCCGAGCCAGACCACAAGCAGCACCGCAATGGCCCCTAGTCCCCACGCAATCCAGCGTGATCGCGTCTGCTGACTGCTCGCGTCGAGGGGCATGCTGCTCGGTTCGGGGAGCGTGCGGCTCGCTTCGGGGACGCGGGGTGGCGCGACGCTCTTGGTCTCGCCGATGTCACGCCCACAGTGCTTGCAGACGATCGCAATGCTGTTGATCTCCTTGGCACAGTAGGGACAAGTCTTCATGCTTCTCCCGCGGGAGTACTAGGGGCGCGCACAGTGCCTCGCTGCCATCGTGATCAACTGCAGCTCACGACAGCAGCGAGGCACGTGATGGAAATCAGTTCACGACTTGCGCTGGCCCTGGCTCGAGTCCGGCGCCGCGTGGCCATTCCCCTTCTTCGTCGTATCTGCCGCGGTTTTGCCGTTCGGCGCCACGGGCTTCCCGTTCGCGGCGTTCGGCGTAGGCTTGCCGTTCGCTGAGGCCGGCGTCGCATCCGTCTGTCCCGGAGGCGGATTGCCCGTTGCGGGCGTGGCCGGGTGGTCTGGGTGAACCGGATGGTCCTGATGCGGCGGATGATCCGGCTGAGCGGGAACGGATACTGGCGTCGCAGCCGGTCGGCTCGCCGCGACTGCGGCCGGTGCTGCCGCCGCCGGAGCCACCGGAGCCGGTGCGGGCTGCGGTGCTGCCGCCGGTGGCGGTGTCGCGATACGCTCGTGAGGCATCCGACCGACGGGAGCGGGAGTCGGAGCCGGCGTTGCCGCAGGCGGTGATGCCGGCTGCGCCGCCGGTTGCGTGGGCTGCACCTGCACCTGCGGGGGCCGGATCCTCCGCTCTAATTGTCCCAACGCGGTGTTCGCGGGCAGTGTGTGCATCGTCGCCGGTTCGACGGGCCGGCCGGGGTGCTCCTGCAGAGCCTGTTGCTTCTGGACAAATGGCACCGGAGCCGGCGGTGGTGCCCGCTTTACCATCACGCGCCGAGTCAACAGGGCGTCGGGCGGACGATGCTCGAACTCCTGGCGATGCGGTGGCACCAGACTCTCGCGGGTGGGCGCGATCGGCGGTGCGGCGGCAACGGGCCGATCGCGCCAGTGCTCGTGCGGCGCTTCGATCACCTCACGTGCAACAGGACGAGCCCCGATGAACGTTTCGCGCGATACCACCGTGAACCCGCGCGGCGCTTCGCGATTGACGTAGTGCACGCGCGTGACGTCCATCGTGTTGATCCGATTCAACGTCACCACGCTCACATTCATTTCATTCACGTGGCGCACGTAGATCGGACTGACGTGGTACGCGGGGACGAACACTTCGCCGGGCGCGAGCGGAAACCAGCCGATTCCCTCACCGGGCCCGCGCTCGGGTCCACTGGGACCGCCGCCCACGAATACCACAAGGGCGGGAGCATACACCGGCTGCACGGCGGCTCGCTGTCCCGGTGCCCAACTCCACGCTCCGCCGTAGTACACCCAGCGTCCATAGTGAAAGGGCGCGAATCCCCAGGGGGCGTCGTCGATCCAGGTCCAGCCCCACGGGTCGACCCAGCTCCAATGGCCATTACGATATGGCGCCCAGCCTGCTTCGACGGTGCGTGGCACCCACACCGGGCCATACGCGCCGGTGAGTCGCCAGGTACCGTACTGATCCAGGTCCGCGACGCCCGGCATGTCGCGCGACACATAGTGCGTGGAGCGCGCGAAGTCGACGGGGAAGTCGCGGGTGGCGGCCCACCGCTCCCACGCGTCGGGTGGAGCGGCACTACTCACCGTGTAGCTCGGATTATCGGCCGACGAGAGGGTCGCCGTCTCGCGCCGCTCGACCGTGTACGACGAATCCGCCGCGGCCACCTCGGCCTCGCCGTCGCGGACGGTGACGGCCGTCTGGTCGCCGCTCGAATCCACGTCGACGCGATACGTTCCGGGCCGGAGCAGCGTGACTGCGCCATCCGGCGTATCGATTTCCAGGGTCTCACCGGCCGGAAGCATCCGCACGCGGAGCTGTACCGCTCCCTGTGACAGGCGCAGCTGCGTCGTGGAATCATCGAGCGCGAGGAATTCGACGCTGGTATACGAATCGAGGCGCAGCGCCGTCGATCCGATCGTGACTTCCGCGCGCGCGTCCGCGTCGGACCACAACTCGTCGCCGGTGGTCAGCGGATAGTTGAGGGTTGCCGTGCCCCAGTCGTCCACGCTGCCGGGACGAAAGGAGACGTTGCCCTGGATATAGCCGAGTCGTCCCACGCGAGCCGGAGGATCAGCGTCCTGGGCGTGCGACGGGCACGGCACCATCGAGCAGCACAGCAGAGCCACGATGGGCGTGAGGTACAGACGGTTCCGCATGACAGTCTCCTCAATGAGGGACTAGGGCGCGGGCGCCTGTTTGGCGCGGACTACTTTAAGGGCAGTCGGCTTTGTCTCCAAATTCACCGCTGGGCGGTGTTTCAAAGTGGAGAGGAAACGGCTTCAAATCCATCGCCGTCGCACGAGCACGTGCTTGACGACCTGCGTCAATGCGAGATAACACACGAGGGTTGCGGCCAGAATCGGCCAGTAGAGCGCCGGCAGCGCCACAAACCCGAGTGCCGGAGCGAGCGGCGACACGGGCAGCCAGAGGCCGACCGCCATCACGGCGACTGTTGTCGCGACGAGCGGCCAGCTCGGGCGGCTCTGCAGGAACGGGATCTTCGTCGTGCGAATCACATGGATGATGAGCGTCTGCGTCATGAGCGATTCAACGAACCACCCGGTCTGGAATAGCGGCGCCTGCGCCGGCGTGTTGGCGCGAAACAGGAAGTACATGACGCCATAAGTGGTGTAGTCGAAGATCGAGCTGATCGGGCCGATGGCCAGAATGAATCGTGCGATCTCGCCGATATCCCACGGGCGGGGC
The DNA here is from genome assembly GCA_035517615.1 of Gemmatimonadales bacterium. Taxonomy (GTDB): domain Bacteria; phylum Gemmatimonadota; class Gemmatimonadetes; order Gemmatimonadales; family GWC2-71-9; genus AG25. Next base: position 287 of record DATIYM010000021.1, on the reverse strand, counting down.
CGGGCGATCTGCTCCGGGTCGACATTGTCGGTGGGAATCGGCACTTGCGAGAAGTCATAAAGCAGGTTGTTCGTCAACACTTGGAGCGGCGCCATGGGGACGAAGGGCAACAGCGCGCTTGCCCCGAGGACGCTGAACATGTTCCCGAAATTCGAGCTCGCTCCCATGCGGATGTACTTGAGCACGTTGGAGAACACCTTCCGGCCCTCGAGCACGCCTTCCTCGAGAATCAGCAAGCTCTTTTCCAGCAGGATGATGTCGGCCGCCTCCTTGGCAACGTCCACCGC
>DATIYM010000020.1:0-151519 GCA_035517615.1 Gemmatimonadales bacterium | reverse complement strand
CCCCGATCATCGCGAGCGCCAGGTGCGCGAGCGGCGCCAGGTCTCCCGACGCTCCCACGCTTCCCTGGGAAGGCACCCGCGGGTGGATACCATGGTTCAGCATATGCACGAGCAGCTCCGGTAACACGCGCCGCACACCACTCGTGCCCCGCACGAGCACATTCGCCCGCAGCAGCATCATCGCCCGAACGGCATCCACGGCCAGCGGCTCGCCCACGCCCGACGCGTGACTGCGAATCAGATTCACCTGCAGCTGCTCCAGTCGATCGCTCGGGATACGTACGTGGGCCAGCTTCCCGAATCCCGTCGTGACTCCGTAGACCGTCCGCCCGTCCCGAACGGCGGCTTCGATCACTCGCCGTGACCGCTCCATCTCGTCGATCGCGCCGGCGGCGATCGCGACCCTGGCATTGGCCCGAGCGACGGCGACGACATCCGATATCGACAACGATCGCCCGTCGAGGGTAATGAGGGGCGGCATGCGGAGAAGCTAGAGCACACAACGGCAAGGCGCCAAGCGAACCGAGGTCCGCCTGGCGCCGGCACGGCACGGGCTCCGCGGCTTATCGCCGGACTTGCAGCTCCGGGTTCCCGCGGTCGGTCTGGAAGCTCCAATCGAAAATCAAATACTTCCGCCCCACGTGGGTGAGCCGGATCGCGCCGTAGTGCAGGATCGTTCCGTCAATCATTTGAAAGACATAGGCGTACCCCGGCTGCACCTTCGCCGAATCGGCCGTGTAGCCGTTGGCGGGAGCGAAATCCACCGACGTGAGGTCGGCCACCGGACCGGATCCGTACTGCTGCATCGTCGTGTTCGCGTACACGGGAATCACCCAGAGGCTCGAATCCGCCCCATGCCGGTCAACCACAAAGTCGATGGTCGAGAGATTGCCGCTTTCGACGAGCCCCAGCTCGCCCGAGTCGACGTTCCCGTTGTTGTTGAAGTCGTGCCAGAACCGGAACCCCGAGTGCGCGGAATCCTCCGGATACGCGTAGACGAGCACGTTCCGGGCGTCGGGACGTGGCGTGTCCTGGCGTGCAGCCGATCTGGCGCTTTCCGCGCCGTCGGTCGTCAGCGAGGTGACCGCATAGCAGCGCGGCTCGCCATTATTGAGCGCGGAAACCAGGAACTCGGGCGCGATGGTGCTCCCCTCGGTCGTCCAGCTGGTGCCGCACAACCCATGATCGAGATCGTAGCTCGTGCTGTAGATGTAGTAGGCCTGGAACCGGTTCGGGTTGGCGTTGTACGCGTCATCGGACCAGTACAGATCGATCGCCTGATTCAGCGAAATCGACGCGAGTCCCGTGGGCACGGGGAGCGGCGCTCCCGGCGCGCCCATGGGGCTCGAGGTGGAGTTGCAGCCAATCAACAGGAGCGCCAGAGTACCAAGCGACACAGCGAACGACACGCGCATGTGAATCCCCGGAAGGAGGTCACCGCCTCTTAAGCAGATGTCGTGCCGATTCGCAACTCGCGGTACAGCAGGATGTTAACTATTGGTCCGACGATGGGGTGTCCACGCCAGAGGACATTTTATTGGGTCGCCACCGACTGCTGCTCGTAGTTCAGCTTGATTTCCGGCTGATCGAGCAGATTTACGTAGAACGTGAACGCGAAGTTCCCGTTGGGACTCTTCACGAACGCGAAGCTCGCGTGCCAGCGATGCAGGTCGCGCTCGAGACGGATGTACTGCTCTCCGAATTGATTGGTGACGAGGTCGAACACCGTCGTCCAATTCACCTGCCATTTCGCGGTCGGACTGAATCCCATGTTCACATTCAGCTGCTGCTGGCCGGGTTGGGGAGCGTACAGTGCGGGCGGCGCACCGGGGGTGGGCCGCACCCGAGTATAGGAGTAGGCGACCGTCATTGAGAATCCGCCGCCACCCGCCGGCACGCCGGGTGGTGCGAGGTTGCTCGTAGGGCCGCCGAACAGTGGCGGCGTACTCGTTCCTACCGGCTGGGGCGTGAGACCCGTCGCGCCCGGGGCCGCTTGGGGCACGGGCGGTGGCACGGCGGGCGTACCCGGCGGACCGCCGAAACCAAACAGGTGCGCGAGGCCGCGAAACGTGGCCGGCGTGACCGCAAAGCTCGCATTCACGTTCGTGAGAAACGGCGAGAACTTCGATGAATCGTACCCCACGGGCCCGGCCCACAGGTCGTGCACGATGCGCAGGCTGAAATTCGGCACGAGGTCGGACGCGAACGTGTTGCCGATCGTCTGCGTCTGCCACCCATTGAGGCCGGGCTTCTTGGCCTGCTCGAAATTGTAGGAAAGCGCGTCGGTGTTGATGCTCAGAAGCCGAAACTTTCTCGGGGCCGCGCTGGTGTCCTTCGGGTTGGGTTTCATTTTCGCTTCGAAGTTCTGCGACAGGCCGAAGGAAATCGTCTGCTGCGCGTCGTTACTCGAGTTGATCAGGAGATTCGCGGGGTCGAGCGCATGGGTGTAGGCGGGCGGAACGTGCCACAACGGCGCCCACGACCAGCTGATGATGGGGGAGATGGAGTGCCGGATCCGCGCCAGCGGCCCGAATCCGGGGAAGAACCCGAAGAACGTGGGCGTCAAGCCGGCTGTGAATTCGGGTCGCTTCCCCTGCGCCACGAATACTCCGCCCGAATATTGGTTTCGGATCATGAACGGCCCGGCACTGGTGGCGTTCGCGATCTGAATCCCCGGCTGGAGTTTCCAGCTGCCGCTGAACAGCTGCGGCAGGTTGATGCCGGTTTGCCAATCGAGCGCGGTGCTGAACGTCGACCCGTACAGAACGTGGGTGCGCCCGGAATCCAGCACCACTTCCGTACGCGCGTTGGAGGTCTGATCCGTCACGGTGAGCGAATTCGTCCAGTTCCAGCGCCCGATCCGGAGCGGCGTTTCAAACCCGAGGCTCGTCTGGCGGGCATCGCTCGCCAGCGCGAGGCTGTCGATCGCGCCGCCCACTCCCAGGATGGGAAGCGGGCTCGCGGCGGAGTGGAACGTCTGCTGATTCGTGAACGAAAAGCCCGGGGACCAGGTGATCGAGGGCGTAATGTTGATCGGCGACGGAGTAAGACTGAACTGCGGGAACGTTTGCTGGATGAGGTTCGTGGTCAGGTCCTGTGACCGGCTGCCGCCGACGGTCAGTGTCCCCCACTGGAATCGCTTGTCGAAATTGAGCTGCGACGCGAGGCTGGCGGTGGCGAGAAAGGGATCGACCGAGTTGCGCTGCAGCACGCTCCCGCTCGTGGCATAGTTCAACGACAGGTTCAAGTGCGTCTGGCTGCTGAAGGCTTGCGTGTGCTGCCAGGCGATCTGTGTGGATGTGAGCGGCGTGTCCAGCTCGTCGACGTGGGTGTAGGTAAACCCTCCCGACATGAACTGATTGAGCCAGCGATACCGCGCCTGCGCCCGCCAGGTGACGTTCCGCTCCGCGTACCAGTCCGTCGACGCCAGCAGGTCGAGGTACTGGGAGAGAGACGCGTAATAGCCGAGGTTGGCGAAGTGACGCTGGTATCCGCGGGTGGGACGGACGAGATCGTTGAGCCCGAACCGCGGGATCAGCAGTCCACTGCGGCGCCCCGGCCGGATGTCCTGGAAGATGAACGGCAGCCACATGATCGGGACGTCATGCACGTAGAGCACGGCCGGCCGCGCCACCATGACGGTCTTGTTCAACCACTTGAGCTCGCCCGTGGCGAAGTGATAATCGGGCATCGGCTGATCGTCCGACGTGACCTCCGAGGACGCGCCGTACACGCGCGTCGCGCCCGAATCCACGGCCAGATCGCCGCGCGTGTACCACGTGACGCCCCCCTGACGGATGTCCGTGAACGCCTGATGGACCGTCCCGCGCTTGATGCACGTGTTGTAGCGCATCCCCTCGCCGATCATCACGGTGCCCGACTCGAACAGCCGCGGATCGCCGTTCGCGTCGAGGCGGCACCCGGTTTCGATGTAGCGTACCGAATCCGCCTCGAGCTTGGTGCCCTGCCGCTCCACGAACGCCTGTCCGCGGAGCAGGATGGTCTGGCTGTCTCCTTGGACGACCAGGCTGTCCGCCACGTACTGGGTCACACGGAATCCATTGAGCTTCCGCAACGAATCCATGACGGGATCGTTCGCCGGGAAGGACCGCGTCGGCCCCGTGGGCAGGCCGAGCTTTCGCGCGGTTGCGGTATCGATCGACTGCCCCTGAACCGGTGCGCCTGGAGTCCCGGGCGCGCCGCCTCGTGCCCGCCCGGCCGTGTCGGCACGCGCGGGCAGGCCTTGCGCGCGGGCCCCGTGCGCCGCGAGCAGCATGACGAAAAGAATCAGCGCGGCGCGCGGACTCGTATCCCCGCGCCCCGAGTCCGCGCCTCGCTTTCGCCGCCGCGTGACGATCCACGCGCAGACGATGCTGACCTCGTACAGGAGCCAGAGCGGCACCATCATGAGCAGCATCGAGACGGCATCGGGGGGCGAGAGGAGCGCGGCCGCGAGCGCCGAGATCACGATCGCGTACCGCCGATTGCGCACCAGGAACGCCGGAGTGACAACGCCGAGCATCGTGAGGATCACGATGACGAGCGGCAGCTCGGTCACGATGCCGAACGCGATGATGATCTGGGCCGCGAACCCGAAGTAATTGTTCGCGGTAATGATCGGTTCGAGCGAGCTCTGCTGGAAGCTCAGAAGCACACGCAGCGCGCGTGGCAGCACCCACGAATATCCCGCGGCGGCGCCGGCGAGAAACAGGAGTACGCCCACCGAGAGCGCGGGGACGATCACGCGCCGCTCCCGGTCGTAGAGCGCCGGGGAGAGAAACGCCCAGGCCTCATAGATCACCACCGGTGAGGCAAGCAGCACGCCGAGCGCAAACGCGAATTTGAGTGTGATGAAGAACGGCTCGGTGGGACTCGTGAACTTGAGCCGTCCGCCGGGAATGAGCGGCTGAATGGGACGCATCAGCAATCCGACCACGTCCACGCGCTCGACGATGATCCATCCGACGACGGTTCCGACGAGCACGGCGAGCAGGCTGTAGAGAATGCGCCAGCGCAGCTCCTCGACATGATCGAGGAAGGGCATCTCACCGCGGTTCACTGCTTCAGGCACGATGCCCTCGTGGGCCAGAAGCGGAGGCGGCTACTTCCCGAGTCGCTGGAGCCGGTCGCGGGCCAGGTTGGCTTCGTCAGAGCGCGGGTACCCGGAAACGATGCGCTGATAGTACGTTCGCGCGGTCGCGCGCTCACCGCGCGACTCCGCCTGTAATCCCAGTTTGTACAGGGCGGACGGCGCGCGGGGGGAAGTCGGATAGGTTTTGATCAGCTGCTGATATACCGCGGCTGCAGAATCCGGGCTGTCGCTGGCAAACGTCTCGCCGATGTAGAACATGGCGTCGGACGCCCGGTCCTCATTCGGAAACAGCCGCAGAAACTCGCGGAACCCGGCGCGCGCGGTCGCAAACGCGCCACGCCGATACTGCTGCATCGAGGCGTCGTACACCTGGTCGGGTTTGGGACCCGCGGACGTGGACGCACCCGCACCGCCGCCGGCGGCGCCCGCCGCCACTCCGGCTGCTCCGGCCCCTCCAGCGCCCGCACCCGCGGTATCGGCACCAGGGATCGGCTGGCGTGCCTGCGCTTCCAGCCGGGTACGCAGCTCCGTGAGCCGCTGCTGGCTCTGGCCCATCAGCTCCTGAATCGTGACCAGCTGCTGCTGTACGGACAGCATGTCGGTGCGAACGTCGCCCCGGGTCTGGACCATGTATGCATGCTCGGCGGCGAGCGCCTGACGCAAGCCGGCGATCGCCGCGAGCACGGAATCGGATTCGGTCTTGCGCGCCGCCTGCGCCGCGCGCAACGAGTCCTTGAGCGAGGCCACCTGCAGCTCGACCCGCCGGACGTCGCCTTTCAGCGCGCATCCGGCGAGCAGAGCCGCGCCGCAGCAGAGGATGGCCGTCGCACGCAACGGGATGCTCAGGGCTGCTTGAGCTCGTCGCCGCCGCCGATGATCTGGAACTCATCGCGCCGGTTCTGGGCCCACGCCTGCTCGTTGTGCGCCGGATCGAGGGGCCGCTCCTCGCCGTACGACTTGGTGTCGATGCGACCGGCTTCGATGCCGTGCGTCACGAGGTACTGCTTGGCGGAGTTCGCGCGCCGGTTCCCCAGCGCGAGATTGTATTCGGTGGAGCCCCGCTCGTCGCAGTTCCCGTCGATTTCGATGCGGGCGTTTGGATTCGCCTGGAGTATCTGGATTTTCTGATCCAGGATGCTCGCGTCGCCGGACCTGATGTTCGACTTGTCGAAGTCGAAGTGGATCATGGTTCCCAGCATGGCGCGCACCGCCTCGGTGGTGTGACCGAGGGCCGCGAGCGAGTCCGCGCTCCGCTGCCGCGCCAGCCGTTCCGAGTCTTCCCGGGCGCGGGCCTCTGCCGCCGCAATCGAATCCTGCCGGGCCTTGGCCGCCGCCGCCGAGTCGGCATTCGCATTCGCCTGGGGGGCAGGAGCGGGTGCGGGTTTGTTTTTTCCGCCGCAGGCCGCGCCTGCGACAACGAGACCGACCGCGAGCAGCAGTGGACGTTTCATGTCAGGCGCTCTCCAGAATCAGGGGGTGGATGCTTCCGCTTCGGGAAGCAGCGGGGACCAGGCCGGAAGACGAGCGCCGCTTTGCAGCAGCAGCGGCCGGATCCGTCCGGTTTCAATATCGATGACCCAGAGCTGCCGATAGCCCGAGCGATCAGAAATGAATGCCAAGTGCCGGCTGTCGGGCGCCCAGGTCGGGTCTTCATTGCGCCCGAGGGAGGTAAGCTGGCGGGCCGTGCGGTTGCGGGCATCGAGCACGAACACCTGCAGCGTTCCGCCGACCTCCCGATGAAATGCCACCGATTGCCCATCAGGCGACCAGTCGGGAGCATTTGACGCACCGGTCACTCCGTAGTCGAATGGCGCGAAGAGCTGCTGATCGGTGCCGTCCGGCGCCATCACGTAAACTTGCGGCGCGCCGGCACGCGTTGACACGAACGCAATTCGTTGTCCGTCGGGACTATAAGTCGGAGACAAGTTGTCAGAAAACCGCCCCACGGTCAAGCGTTGCAGACAGCAGTTGTCACGCACGTTGATGGCGTAGATGTCGGTGCCTTCTTCGATCGCGCGGCTGAAGACGATCGTCTTGCCGTCGGGGGAAAATTCCGGCGTAAAGTCGAGCGTTTTTCCATCGGTCACCGCGCGGCGCTTGCCGGAGCCCGCGCTCTGTACGAACAGCTGTCCGTGCCCCGACCAGAACTCGGTGTAGGTAATACGGCTTCCGTCATGATCCCACGCAGGAGACAGGATGCTTCGATCGCCGGACGAGACCAGCGTCTTCATGTCGGCGCCGTCTTGGTCGATCCGGTACAGCTTGCCGCTCGCCACATAGAGAATCCGTGTCGCGGCGATCCCGGGAACGCCGAGCGTCGCCTCGACGATGCGATCGGCAACACGGTGTACCGCCATGCGAAACCCCGGTGCAGTGACGGCTGGAAACCGGGCGGACAACACGCGGCGCACGCCGCCGGCGACGACATCATGCACCGTGACGTCCACGGTATCGCTCGAGCGCCGGCCCGCGATGATGACGGCGAAATCAGCGCCCAAAGCGCGATACAGCGGATAGTTCAGTACGGCGAGCGTCACCGACGGCCGCGGGTGGGGGGTGCTGAGGCTGTGGGGCGCGCCGAGCTGGATCGAGTCGCTTCCCGCAAACGAAATCAGCTCATACCGGTCGCTGTAGTCGAGATCGCGCCACAGAATCGCGCGCAACGAGTCTCGCACCGGGCCGAGGGTCGTGGGCGGCGGAAGCAGCACGAGGCCCGGCCGTACACCCGGCTGGTACGTGATACCGATACGCACGCCGCGGTCGATGGCCGCCGTGTCCTGCGCGGCGAGCGGCCGGGACACGGCCACGAGGCCCGCCAACGCCACGACGCAGCGCCCCCACCTCACTGCGACCGCCCCGTGAAATAGAATCGGACAAACAGCACGTCCCCCTGCCAGCCAGACGGCAAGGGTCCGAAGGCGCGCCCGCGGCCCGCTTCCTCGACCGCGCCCTCGGCTTCGAGATCATATTCGAAGTCGCCCGAGCGCTTCACGAACTGCAGGTCGGTGATCGAACCGTCGCGCTGCACGAAAAACGACACCTCGGCGTCGAGCGCGGTGCCGGTGTAGGGCCGCTGCCAGCGCTGGAGAATCTGCGTCACGATGTTTTCCAGGTACTCCGGAAATGGAAACGCGATGCCCTCCGTACTAACGCTCGCGACATCGTTGCCGGTCGACGGCTTTTCTCCTGGGAGCGGCTGGGTTTGCGAGGTGGTGCGGGGCGCGGCTTCACGCTGTGCCGCGTTGGGCGGGGGCGGCGGCGCTTCGTGAGCCGCCGTGCTCTTCGGCTCCCGGGCCGGGCGCGGGACGGGCGCGGGAGGCTCCGCCGCCGGCCGTGTGATGGACTCGGGCGCCTTCTGCGCGGCGTCATCCGGTTCCGGCGCCGCCACGAGCTGCACCCGGTACACCGGGGGGGCCGCGTGCCGGCGCTCGGCGCCCACCAGCAGCAGCGTGCCCGCGAGCGCATGCATGACCGCGCTCCCGACCACGCCGACTCCGGGGTTTACTGGCGAGCGGCTGCCGCGCTTCATCGATCGAGTGTCTCTGGCTCGGCGATCAATCCGACGTCCCCCACTCCGCTGGTCCGAATGACGGCGAGCACCTGCACCACGTCCGCATACGGAACACGCCCATCGGCACGGAGGTAAATCCCCGTGGGGTGTTTGGTACGCACGAACGCCGGTAATGTTGCGCGGAAATCCTCATACGAGAGCGGCGTCTGATCCAGGTAGATCTTGCCGTCTCGATCGACGGTCACGATCAATCCCGAATGCGGATCGAGCGGCCGGGCCTCGGCGCGGGGTAACCGCACGTCGACCCCGCCCTGCATGATCGGCGCCGTGATCATGAAGATGATGAGCAGCACAAACGCGACGTCGACGAGCGATGTGACGTTGATATCGGCGTTGAGCGGCAGCTCGCCGTGCCCGCGGAGTCCGCCGCCCGACAGCCCCATTCCCGCCACCTAGAGCCACCCCTCGCGCGCCATCGTGCCGATGATCTCCTGCGCGAACCCTTCCAGCTCGCCCGCGAACAGCCCCAATTGATTGACGAAGAAGTTGTAGGCCATGACCGAGGGCACCGCGACCGCCAGTCCCATCACGGTCGTAACGAGCGCCTCGGCCACACCCGGCGCCACCGCCCCGATGTTTCCCGATCCGCCGACCGCGATGCCAATGAAGGCATCCATCACGCCGAGCACGGTTCCGAGCAGGCCCAAGAGCGGGCTCACCGAGCCGAACGTCGCGAGCCACGGAATGAACCGCGCCATCGCATCGCGTTCGGCGGCCACTTCCTTTGCGAGCACCATGCGGAGCGCCTCGAGCTGCGTCGTCGTCAACGCCCGCTCCGTCTCCATGGCCACGCCGCCTGCCGCACCGCCACCACCGCCTCCGCGCAGGCCGCCGGGCCGCAATTCGGAAAAGAAGTTGACGCCCTCGCGCAGCAGCCGATTGTACGGCGATGCCGGCAGGCGCATGGCGGCGTGATAGGCATCACTCAGGCGAGGCGCCTTCTCGATTTCGGTCATGAACCGGTCGGCCTGACGGCGGAGCCGGCGGAATTGCCACCATTTGAGAAAAATGAGGTACCACGAAACCAGCGAAAACACCACGAGAATCGCGAGCACAAATTTCGTCTCGCGACTGGAGGTGACGACGAGATCCCACGGGGTGGTCGGGACGGCACGCCCGACCTGGACCAGTATGGTGGGCGCGAAGCTAAGCGTCGTGATCTCCGTGTCCGATCCCGAACAGCTCTTTCAAGGCCTCGAGGAGTCCGTAGGCGCGGCCGCGATCGGCCGCATCTTTCAGCGCAACGGTAGGCTGATGGAGAAATTTGTTCAGCAGCGCTCGGCTGAATTGATCGATCTGCGCCTGATCGTCGACGCTCAGATGCTTGAACCGGCGCAGCGCCCGCTCGAGCTCCGCGGCACGCACCTGATCCAACCGGTCACGAAACTCGCGGAGGGCCGGCACCACGGCCAACCCACCGTACCAGGCCCAGAACCGCTCGACCTCTTCATTGACGATGCCTTCAGCCGCCGGAATTTCCCCGCGCCGCTGCGCGGCAGCCTGACCCGCCACGGATTGCAGGTCATCGACGTCGTACAGGAACACGTTTTCCAGCTGTCCAACCGACGGTTCGACATCTCGGGGCACGGCGAGGTCGAGGATGCACAGCGGGCGTCCGTGGCGACCCGCGATCGGTGCCGAGACCCGCTCCCACGTGACGACCGCGTGTGGAGCGGCCGTCGAGCAGAGCACGATATCGGTGTCGACAAAATGCGGCCACGCCTGATCGAGCGTCAGGGCTCGCGCCCCGAGCTGCTCGGCAATGACGCGGGCACGCTCGTAGGTGCGATTCGCGACCATCACCACCCGCGCCCCCTCCGCAACGAGGCACGTGGCCGCGAGCTCAGCCATGTCACCCGCGCCGAGGATAATGGCCGACCGCCCCGTCAAATCGCCGAAAATCTTCGTCGCCACGGAGACGGCAGCCGAAGGGACCGATGCGGTGCCCGTGCCGAGTCGGGTTTCGGTTCGCACGCGCGCGCCCACGAGCAGGGCCGACTGAAACAGCCGATGCAACACCGGCCCGGCCTGAGGGCGAGAGGACTCCCATGCATCGCGGACCTGCCCCTGGATCTGGGACTCGCCCAGCACCATCGAGTCGAGCCCGGCGGACACGCGGTAGAGATGCCGCACGGCATCCTGGTCGCGTTCCATGTATCCGTACTCGCGCGCGTCGCGTTGCCCGTCCGCCAGCCGTTCGGCGAGGACCGACCAGACCGCATCCGACACGGATTCTCGGGGTTCGGCGAGATAGAACTCGGTCCGATTGCAGGTGGAGAGCAACACGCCCCCCGTCGCGCCGGCCGAAAGGACGCGCGCGAGGGACTTCGGCACTTCGTGGGCGGCGTGCGCGAACCGTTCCCGAACCTCGAGGGGAGCCGTTCGGTGATTCACACCCAGCACCGCGATGCTCATGCGTTCCGGTTCATAGCAAGCGTTCCGTTCCCGGTTGAGCGAGCTTCAGCGCCACGTAGACGAGCACGACCGCCGCAAATCCGGCGATACTCGCGAAGGCCGCCCGTCGACCTGCCCAGCGGCGCGCGACTCGCACCCAGACGGTCCACCCCAGCACGACCCAGGTGAACGAGCCCCAGACAACTTGCGCGGCGTCGACGTGCAGCCCGCCGGCAAAGCGGCGGGCGTATCCGAGCGCGAGCAACACGCCGACCGTGAGCGCTGGAAATCCCGCGACCAGCGCCACGTGATTGAGCCGGTCGAGCCGCTCGAGCGGAGGAAACAGCTGAAATACCGTCCCGAAGCGCTTGGCCTTCAACTCGCGGAATTGCCACAGATACAATGCGGCGGAGATGAAAGCGAGCGCCAGCAGGGCCAGGCCCAGCACGCTGAGCGTCACGTGCAAAATAAACCACATGTTGCGCCCCGCGGAGGGCTCTGCCCCCGGGGCCAACCCGAGAAGCAGGGCCAGGCCAACCAGCCCCGCCGCAAGTGGTGCCGTGAATAGCGCCACGGTGGACGCCCGGAGCACAAGTTCGCTCACGATTTGCAACAGGACCAGGAACCACGCCAGCACCGACAACGTCGGCACCACGCCGGTGATTCCCACCTGCACAAGCTCCAACAGGCCAACGCCGTGCAACACCGCGCCCAGGCTCGCGGTCCCGATCGTCCAGTTCCGTGAGATCCCAGGCCGCCCCCAGAACGGCGCGAGCGCCAGTGCCGCCGAGAGTACGTAAAGTCCCAACGCGGCAAAATGGAGATCAGCGAGCATGAACAAAGATGGCGGCTTCCGGCGATTTCCGCCGGAGCGCGCCGTTCAGGACGGCATCTTCCGGACGAGCCGCACGTCAAGGCCGGGTTTGAGCTGAGGATTTTCGATGTTCAGAATGAGCCCGGACGAAGAATGCTGGCGCGTGTGCACGATCTCGAGGTAGGCACGCGACTCCTCCGACGGGCTCCCGAGCTCTCCCGTGTACGCCTCGAATACGTCGCCCGGCGATACGCCATCCGCGCGCCCGCGATCGATGAACAGAATCTGCTGAACCAGCCCCAGCGCGTGTACATCGCGATGCGCGATGATGTGGCCCTGCAGTCCATTTTGGACGGGCGTGGGGCGGACTTCGCCGGGATCCTTGAACGGCTCGAGCGGCAGCGCGAGGCGTCCATCGCGGATCCTGCCGAACTGGAGCACGATCTCGGCCAGCAGCTGCTTCTTGGCCACCTCGCGCACGCGGGCCACGCCCACGGGCACGACCACATCGCCCCAATCTCCTTCGTTCCGGTCGATGCGGGCGATCAGGATCGAGTCGCCCACGTGATACGACGTGCGGGACGGCGGTTCGATCACGATCTGGTCGTACTGATATGCAACGGACTGCGTGCTCAACCGGGGAATCGCGGGCTGCTCGGTCCGTCCGATCACCTGGCCCCAGGGTAGGCGCTCGCCCTCCGTCAGGAAGCCGGCGGAGTAAAACTCGCCGCGACGCAGCGGCCGGTACGGCTGATTGGTGTACGCGCGCAGCACATCGGAAGGCGGCTGGATGCTGCGAGACGCATGCCGATCAAAGATGGTTTGATACGCTTCTTCAGCAGGTGGCGGCGGCGGCTCCTCGACTGTGCTGGTATCGGTCGGCACAGCCGCGACCACGGCCGTGGCGGTGTCAGTCGGCACCGCCTGGGCTCGCACGGTGTCGCTGCCCACGGCCGGCGGGGCTACCGCGACGGCGGCCGTCTCTGCCGGCGCAGGCGTGGGGGAAGCAGCGGCGGTCTGTCCCTCACCGGAAATCGTGAGCACCTGACCGGGATAGATCCAGTGGGGATCTTCGATGCCAGACGTGTTGAGCCGGTAGATCTCGGGCCAGAGTAGCGGGTCTGTGAAGTACTGCTGCGCGATGGACCACAACGTCTCGCCACGCACGACGGTGTGCGTGGCGGGTAGCTGGCCCAAACCGGGAGATTCGGTGCTCGAGGCTGCGGGAATGGCAGGGCGATTCGTGTCGGACGCGACCCGAGTCGTGTCCTGTCCGAGCAACCTTCCACAAACGAGCGGCACCGCCACAAGGGCGAGCAGTGCCGCTCGGTTAGAACGGCAGATCGTCGTCCTCCTCATCGAGCAGGGCCTCCGGCACTCCATCGAGCGACTCGACTTTGCCGTCCGCCCCAACCTTGGCGGTGGCGCGGGCGCGAGCCACCTCTCCAGAAGCGTCGCCAATACCGGCTCCCCCACCCCCCCGTGAAGACAACAGCAGCACTTCGCGGGCGATGATCTCGGTGACGTAGCGCGTCTGCTTCTCGCGATCTTCCCACGTACGATATTCGACCCGGCCCTCGACGTAGATGCGGTCGCCCTTCTTCATGTACTTCTCCGCGAGATCGGCAAGCTGGGCACCCTTGTTGTTCCAGCAGATAACTCGGTGCCATTCGGTCTTTTCCTGTTTCTCGCCGTTCTGGGCGTTCCACTGGCGACTGGTGGCGAGCGACAGCGTCGCCACGCGAGACCCATTGTTCGTGCTCCGCACCTCCGGATCAGCCCCTAAGTTGCCAATTAGCATCACTTTATTCAGGCTACGGCTCACAAGCGACCTCCAGCGGAAAAAGCGGGCGGGGCACCAAGGTGCCCCACAGTATATGAATCGCAAATTATTCTGTCAATCAAAGATACGCCTTCACAACCCAATTCCCGCGACACCCTATATCCCGACCCGCAACACTACGGCGTCTTCGGTCGGCAAGCGGTAGTAGTGGCGCCGCCGGCCGACCTGGATGAAGCCGAGCCGGTCATAAAGGTGTTGCGCGACGGCATTCGATGCACGGACTTCGAGATACACGGAGGCCACCCCGCGCTGACGCAAGGCATCGAGCATCGCGGTCACGAGCGCGCGACCGGTTCCGTGACGACGTTCGGATTCCTGCACCCCAAGATTCAGGATCTCTCCTTCGTCGGCGCCGTAATGCGCGATGATGTATCCGACAAGATGACCTTGCCGCTCCGCGCCCAGAAACGGCACGCCCGTGTTCAAGCAGTCGACGAAGTCCTGCCGGGACCACGGATCGCTGAAGCTGGCCCGCTCGATCGCGAGGATCGCGGGCAGATCAGCGAGGTCGACCTGACGGATCTGGTAGCGGTCGTCCATGAGCGGCTTCCCAGCGCGCCTGCGCCTCGGCCGGTCTTCCGTACACGGGCTCAGCCGTAAGCGGATCAGTGATCGGTTCACCGGCGCCCTCGCGTCCCTGGAGGGCGAGCAGCAGCGGGGCGGATGGAGGCAACGCTTCCCATCCGATCGGCGCCAGGCCGGACCAGGCGGTGCTCGCGTCGGCGTAGTGAACCGCGCCGTCGCCGATCACGAGCGCCGGTTGTTCCGCTGCCGCGCGCGCGAGCTCGGCCATCGTACCCAGGGTCGGCGCGAGCAGCGTCTCCACCCGATGGGGATGGATGCGGTACATGGCGCCATACACCTGTCCGCGCAGGGCGTCGCAACACACCGCGATCGGAGCAGGTCCGACCCTCTGAGCGGCGGCGGCGGCCCAGGCCATCAGTGACGGAATGCGCACGAGGTCCGGCCCCGGCTCCTGCGCCAACCCTTTGGCCGCGGCCCAGCCGATCCGCAGACCGGTAAAGCTCCCCGGTCCGTCGCCCAGCACGATGCCATCGAGGTCCGCCACGCCCGCGCCGGCCCGACGCAAGACGAAATCGGTGAGTCGGAGAATCTCGGCCGCATGCCGTCGCGCGCCCCGGACGTCCGCAGCGGCGGCGGTGGCAGGAGGCGGCCCCACCGCCACTGACGCGACGTCAGTCGCGGTATCGATGGCGAGCCAGAGGCCGGTCACCGGATCTCCTGCAGCTCGCGCACTTCAGGCTCGTCGACATGGCTCAAACGGAAGTGACGCTCCAGCGCTGGTGCCCACGACCCGGCCCGTTCCGGCCATTCGATCAGAATGATGGCGTTCTCGCGCAGCATGTCGTCGAAGCCCAAGTCCCGGGCTTCGAGCGGCGTGCGCAGGCGATAGCAGTCCACGTGGTATACGGGGCGTTCACCGGCTTCGTAGTGATGCACGAGGGCGTAGGTGGGACTGGTGGCGAGGGTTTGGGCGCCGAGTCCGCGGCAAATGGCTTGAATCAGCGTGGTCTTGCCGGTACCCAGATCGCCTGAGAAACCGATCACGACCGGACGGGATGAGGCGAGCTCCCGTCCCAGCGTCTCACCGAACTGGCTGAGCTCGTCCGCGTACAGCCGCATGCCGTGCAGCAGAGCCGTCTTCGCCAGCTCGGAGCTCGAGAATCTGATCACGCAGCATCGCGGCAAGCTCGAAATCGAGCTCCTCGGCCGCGGTCTGCATCTGCTGTTCGAGAAGCCGGATCAACGCGTCGCGCTCGTGCGCGCTCGTGGGACGCGGAGCGGGCGCCGCACCGGGACGGGTCGCCGGCGCCTTGGCATCGGCCACGCGCGTGGCGAAGCGCACCTGGTCCACCGATTTCACGATCGAGCGAGGCGTGATGTTGTGGGCCCGATTGTACTCCTGCTGCAACGTCCGGCGGCGATTCATTTCTTCGAGGGCCCGCTGCATCGAACCCGTCACCCGATCGGCGTAGAGAATGGCCCTGCCGTTCAGGTTTCGCGCGGCCCGGCCGACGGTCTGAATCAGCGAGCGGTCGGAACGCAGGAATCCTTCCTGATCGGCGTCGAGCACGGCCACGAGCGACACTTCCGGCAGATCGAGCCCTTCCCGCAGCAGGTTGATGCCGACCAGCACGTCGAATTCGCCAAGCCGCAAGCCGCGGATGATTTCCACCCGCTCGATGGCGTCGATCTCCGAGTGCAGATAGCGAACCCGCACACCGTGCTGCTGGAGGTAATCGGTGAGGTCCTCGGCCATCCGCTTCGTGAGGGTAGTGACCAGCACGCGCTCGCCCTGGCTTTCCCGCTGCCGGATCTCGTGCAGCAGGTCGTCGACCTGTCCCTTGACCGGCCGTACCTCGACCTCGGGATCGACGAGGCCCGTTGGCCGGATGATCTGTTCCACGACCACGCCGCCGGAAAGCTTGAGCTCTTCTGCTCCCGGGGTGGCCGACACGAACATCATCCGCGGCACGAGGTGCATGAACTCGTCGATGCGGAGCGGCCGGTTGTCGAGGGCCGAAGGCAGCCGGAATCCGTAATCGACGAGCGTCTGCTTGCGCGAGCGATCGCCTTCGTACATGCCGCCGAGCTGCGGCATGGTCTGATGCGACTCGTCGATGATGCACAGGTAGTCTTCGGGGAAATAGTCCAGCAGGCAGGCGGGGCGCTGCCCCGGGGCACGGCCGGTCAGGTGCCGGGAGTAGTTCTCGATCCCGGCGCACCGGCCCACTTCGAGTAGCATGTCGATATCGAAATTGCTGCGCGATTCGAGCCGCTGGGCTTCGAGCAGCTTGTTCTGCGAGCGCAGTTCAGCCAGCCGTTCCCTGAGCTCGGCGCGAATGGCGGTGACCGCGCGCTCGATGCGCGGTCGCTCGGTCACGAAGTGCGTGGCCGGGTACACCGCGCAGCGGGGCAGCTCCACGATCGTGTTACCCGTTCGCGGATCGATTTTCGCGATGCGCTCCACCGTCTCGTCCCAGAACTCGACCCGCACCGCCTGCTCGTCATACGCCGGGAAGATTTCGACCGTGTCGCCGCGCACGCGGAACGTGCCGCGCTCGAACGACACATCATTGCGCTGGTACTGGATTCGGACCAGATCCTCGAGCAGGGCGTCGCGCCCGCGCTCTTCGCCGACCGCCGCCGTCACGAGCAGCTGACGGTACAGCTCCGGATCGCCTAGGCCGTAGATCGCCGAGACGCTCGCGACGATGACGACGTCGTCCCGCTCCATCAGGCTCGATGTCGCCCGCAGGCGCAGCCGGTCGATGTCGTCGTTGATCGAGGAGTCCTTCGCGATGTAGGTATCGGTCTGCGGAACGTATGCTTCGGGCTGGTAGTAGTCGTAGTACGAAATGAAGAACTCGACGGCGCTGCGCGGAAAGAAGCTCTTCAGCTCTCCATAGAGTTGTGCCGCGAGGGTCTTGTTGTGCGACATCACGAGCGCGGGCCTGCCGAACCGGGCGATGACATGCGCCATGGTGAGCGTCTTGCCCGAGCCCGTGACGCCGAGCAGCGTCTGGTAGCGCTCGCCGCGCCCGAAGCCCGAGGACAGATCTTCGATCGCGCCCGGCTGGTCGCCGGCGGGCGCAAACGGACTCGCGAGATCGAACGGCATGCTCAGGCGGCGGCGCCGGCGTCGTGACGCGCGACGTCGGTGACGCCTTTCAAGCGACGGATCGCCTTGATCACCTTGTTCAAGTGATTCTGGTTCTCCACTTCCACGAGGACCGTCCCGAACACGGCGCCATCACGCGTGGCCAGCTCGGCGGAGCGAATGTTGGTTCCGGACTCGCTGATCGCCTCGCAGATATCGGCGTACAGCCCGCGGCGGTCCTCACCCGTCACGCTCAAGCGCACGACGAACGTCTCGCCCTCGGACTCCTGCCAATCGATTTCCACGCGGCGCTCGGCCTCGGCCGAGAGCACGAGCAGGTTGGGGCAATCGCTGCGGTGAATCGAGATGCCGCGACCCTGCGTCACGTATCCCACCACCGAATCGCCCGGCACCGGCTGGCAGCATTGGGCGTAGCGCACCATGAGCCCATCGACGCCCTGAATCTTGATGCCGCGGCCCAGCCGCAGCCGCTCGATCATGCGCCCGAACGCGGTCGGCTTGGGGGGCTGGAGATCTTCGGCCGCCGCATCGGGATAGATCGCGCGCATCACTTGCCCGATCGGGAGATCGCCGCGGCCGAGCGCGGCCTGCAGTTGCTCGGCATTCCCGATGGAAAGCGTGATGGCGGCTTTGGCCAGCCGCTCCTCGTCCGGCGCCTCGAGCCGCCGGCGCTGGATTTCGCGCTGCAGAATCTCGCGGCCGAGCGTGAGGCTCCGCTCGTGCTCCTCCTGCTTGACCCATTGCCGGACCTTGTGCCGGGCACGCGCGGTGAGGACGTGCGCCAACCAGTCGCGCGACGGCTTGGCCTGCGGGCTCGTGATGATCTCGACCGTATCCCCGTTGGCGAGCGGCCGGTGCAGCGGCGCGATGCGGCCGTTGATGCGCACGCCCTGCGTGTGCTGGCCCACTTCGGTGTGGACCGCGAACGCGAAGTCGAGCGGAGTGGCGCCTTTCGGGAGCCGCTTCACGTCACCGCGCGGCGTGAACACGAAGATCTCGTCCTGATAGAGGTCGATCTTCAGGAACTCGAGGAACTCCTCGGGCGTGTGCGCGTCCTGCTGCAGCTCGATCAGCTGGCGGAACCACGCGAGATGCCGATCAAGCTCATCGGGGCCCCCGCGGCCGCCGCGCTGCTCGTGATAGAGCCAATGGGCCGCGATACCGTACTCCGCCGTGCGGTGCATTTCGCGCGTGCGGATCTGGATTTCATAGAGCTGTCCCTGCGGGCCGAAGATGGTCGTATGCAGGGATTGATAGCCATTCGATTTCGGGCTCGCGATGTAGTCCTTGATCCGCTCCTGGAGCGGCGTCCAGCGATGATGAATGATTCCGAGCACGTGGTAGCATTCGGGAATCGAGTTCACCAGCACGCGGACTGCCAGAAGATCGTAGATCTCGTCGAATGGCTTGCCGCGTTTGCGCATCTTCTTGTAGATCGACCAGAGATTCTTGGGGCGGCCCGTAACCTCGAACCCTTCGAGCCCCGCCCGGGTGAGCTCCTCGACCAGGGGGACCTGGAGGCGGTCGATCGTGCGCTGCCGTTCGGCCTTCTTGGCTCGTACCTGACGCGACAGCTGCCGGTAGTCGTCCGTCTCGAGGAACTTGAAGGCCAGGTCCTCGAGCTCCGCTTTGACGCCCGCCATGCCGAAGCGGTGGGCCAGCGGGGCGTAGATCTCCCGGGTCTCGAGCGCGATGCGGCGCTGCTTCTCCGGCTCGAGATGCTCGAGGGTCCGCATGTTGTGCAGCCGGTCGGCGAGCTTGATGATGATGACACGCGCGTCCTTGGCGACCGAGAGGAGCAGCTTGCGGTAGTTCTCCGCCTGCTCTTCCGCGCTCGAGCGGAACGTGAGCGAAGACAGCTTGGTCAGGCCATCGACGAGCGTCGCGACTTCGGCGCCGAAGTCCTGCCGGATCTGCTCGAGCGGGACATCCGAGTCCTCGACCACATCGTGCAGCAGGGCCGCCGCGATGGTGGTCGAATCCATCTGCTGCTCGGCGAGAATCGTGGCGACCGCCACGCTGTGGGAGACGAAGTCCTCTCCCGAACGGCGTTTCTGCCCGTGGTGCGCCTCGGCGCTCACGCGGTACGCGCGCGTCACGAGGTCCAAGTCGAGCCGCTCGCGCTGCGCCGACACGGCGCGCGCCAGCTCGGGCGCGAGTACCGCGACCACGCTGGTCACAACAGCCCCGCCTCCGCGAAGCTCATGTAGCGCTCGCCTCCAACAATGACATGATCGTGCACCGGTACGTCGAGCAGCCGGCCCGCGTCGACCAGCTGCCGGGTGACGGCACGGTCATCGGCCGAGGGCGTCGGGTCGCCGCTCGGATGGTTGTGCACGACGATGATCCCCGCCGCGGCTTCGGCGATGGCGGCCCGGAACACCTCGCGAGGGTGCACCAGCGAGCTGTTCAGAATCCCTCGGGTGATCAGGAGATCACCCTTCACGTGACTCTGGCTCCCGAGTGCCAGCACATGAAACTCCTCGACTGCGAGATCGCGGAACCGGGCCGCATAGTAGCGGTGGACGTCCGCCGGCGTCCGGATGCGCTCGGGAGGTGGCGCGACCTCGGCACCGACGCGGCGCCCCAGCTCGAGCGCCGCGGCAATCCGCGCCGCCTTGCTCCGCCCCACCCCGGCGATCCCCGCCAACTCCGCCGCCGGACGGGTTGCCAGGCGACGCAGCGAGCCCTCCACCCTGCTCAGGAGCGCCCCAGCCACCGCGAGCGCGTCGTGTCCCTTGCATCCCGTACCTAGGACTATGGCCAGAAGCTCTTGCCCAGTCAACGCAGCCGGGCCGGCCGTCCAGAGGCGCTCGCGAGGGCGATCGGGGGTCGGGTGCTCCGACAGATGTAGCGGCACGAGACGAAAGTAGGGCGAAACAAGGACGTAGCCGTACCGGAACAACGCGGACTCGGAACTCGGAACGCGGAATGGAGGGCGGGCTTACGTTCCGCGTTCCGCCTTCCGCGTTCTTCATTGTACGGGGTTCAGATGGCAGCTCCGTGACATTTCTTGAACTTCCTCCCGCTTCCGCACGGACACGGGTCGTTGCGTCCTACCCCGGCGTACGGGTTCGGAGCGACTGCGGCGGGTGCCGACGCGGGCTGACGAGCGGGCTCACCGGCCTCACCGCCACCACCCACCAGTCCTTCCGCCTCTGCCTTGCGCGCCACCATCGGCGTGGGTCGGCGCGGCTTGCCGCCGCCCACCAGCCCGCCGGCGTTGGGCACGGAAGGAGGACGACCTCCCGCGGGGCCCGTCTGTGTGCCGCCGCCGGGAGGTGCAGCGGGCGGCGGCCCCAGCTCGATTTGCAGCTTCAGCCAGCGTTCGGTGAACGTGGTCCGGACATCGTTCATCAGTCCCACGAACATTTCGTAGGCTTCCTGCTTGTACTCGATCAGCGGGTCTTTCTGCCCCCAGGCGCGGTACTGGATGGCGGCCCGCAGCTGATCGAGGTCGTACAAGTGATCCTTCCATTTCTCGTCGATCACGCCGAGCATGACGTGCGAGAGCGCCTGCTCGCCCAGGCGGACCGCGCCGACCTTCTGTTCCACCTCGTGGAAGTAGTCGAGCTTGGCATTGAAGGCCGCGGTCCCCGCGTGCCGGGCTGCCGCGACGAGTCCGGCCTGATCGCGAATCGCGCCTGGGTCAGTGATGCCGGGAACGGTGAGGAGAAACTTGAGCAGGAACTCGGTTTCCATCTGGCCACGGTCCCAGGCATGGGCGTCCGGCTCATCGTCGATCAGGTCGTCCGCCAGCCGTTCCGTGGCCGCATCGATCATCCGCTTCGCCTCGGCTTTGAGCTCCTCGCCGCCTTCGAGGGCGAACAGGCGCAGCGAATAGATGACCTCGCGCTGCTGATTCATCACGTCGTCATACTCGAGCAGCTTCTTGCGGGCCTGGAAGTTTTGCAGCTCGACGCGCTTTTGCGCCTGGCCGATCGCGCCGGTCACCCAGGGATGGGTGATAACCTCTCCTTCTTCAGCGCCGGTGCGGTCCATCCATTTCGCGATGCGATCCGAGCCGAACAGCCGCATCAGGTCGTCTTCGAGCGAGAGATAGAACACGCTCTGTCCCGGATCTCCCTGGCGGCCGGACCGGCCGCGGAGCTGACGATCGATGCGCCGTGCCTCGTGCCGCTCGGTCCCGATGATCACCAGTCCGCAAGGCGGATCGTCGTAGCAGCCGAGCTTCTTCACCTCGGGTTGGGAGAGGTCCGGCTGCTCGCTCACTTGCCCGAATGCCGGATCGCGCGACTGGATCCCGCACACCCGACACTGCTTGACGCCGGCGCCGAGCTTGATGTCCGTACCGCGGCCGGCCATGTTGGTCGCGATGGTGATCGCGCCGGCGCGGCCCGCCTGCGCCACGATCTCGGCTTCGCGCTGGTGATACTTGGCGTTCAAGACTTCGTGGGGCAGCCCGCGCCGCTTGAGCATGCGCGACAGCGTCTCCGAGACCTCGACGCTCACGGTGCCCACGAGCACCGGCAGTCCGCGCTTGTTCTGCCGCTCGAGCTCATCCATGATCGCGTTGTACTTCTCGCGCCTGGTCTTGTAGATGAGGTCGTGCTTGTCGATGCGACGCACGGGGCGGTTTGTGGGAATGACGACCACCTCGAGCCCGTAGATCTGGAAGAACTCGGTCTCTTCGGTTTCCGCCGTGCCGGTCATGCCGGCGAGCTTCGAGTACATCCGGAAGTAGTTCTGGATGGTGATGGTGGCGAGCGTCTGTGACTCCTCGCGCACCGCCACGCCTTCCTTGGCCTCGACCGCCTGGTGCAACCCGTCCGACCAGCGGCGTCCGGGCATGAGCCGCCCGGTGAACTCGTCGACGATGAAGACCTGACCCTCCTGCACGACGTAATCGACGTCCCTCTCGTACAGGGCGTGGGCCTGGAGCAGCTTGTGGATGATGTGGAGGATCTCGCTCTTGCGCGCGTACTCCGCCTCCACGGTGCGCCGCCGTTCGATCCTGTCAGCGGGCGTGAGCGTGTCGTCGCGCTCGATCTCGTGCACGAGCTGCGAGATATCCGGCACCACGAAGAGCGATGGGTCCTGGGGCGACATGGTTTCGACGCCCTGGTCGGTCAGATGCGCCGTGTGCCCGCGCTCGTCGAGCACGAAGTACAGCTCGTCCTCGAGATTGCGCATCTTCTGCTCGCGGGCCGGAAGCTTCCGATCCGCGAGATGGTCCAGCTCCACCCGCTGCACCAGCGACTTCACGCCCTGCTCGTTCAGAAGCTTCAGCAGCCGCTTGTTCTTCGGGATGCCGAGCTGCGCCTGATAGAGCAGCACGGCGCCATCGTAAGCCGTTTTTTCGTCCGCCACGAGCGGCTCGGCACGGCCAATCAGGTCGTTGACGACCGCGTTCTGCTTGCGCACGAGCTGCACGACCTGAGCATTGTACTGCGCGTACTTCTCGTCCGACTCGGTGCCGACGGGCCCGGAAATGATCAGCGGCGTCCGCGCTTCGTCGATGAGAATCGAGTCGACCTCGTCGATGATCGCGTAGTTGTGCCCGCGCTGCACCCGCTCGTTCAGCGTGAACACCATGTTGTCGCGCAGGTAGTCGAACCCGAATTCGTTGTTCGTGCCGTACGTGATGTCGCACTGATACGCCGCGCGGCGTGCCGGGGTCGCGGGATCGGTATCGTCGATGCATCCGACCGTGAGCCCGAGCCACTTGAACAGATGCCCCATCCACTGAGAGTCGCGGCGCGCGAGATAATTGTTGACCGTGACGAGGTGTGCGCCCTTGCCAGCCAGCGCGTTCAAGTACAGCGGGAGCGTCGCGACCAGGGTCTTCCCTTCCCCGGTCGCCATCTCCGCGATCTTCCCCTGATGCAGCACGATGCCGCCGATCAGCTGCACATCGTAGGGAACCATGTCCCACTTCAGGGAATGGCCGGTGACCACGACCTCCGTTCCGACGAGCCGCCGGCAGGCTTCCCGAACGGTGGCGAAGGCCTCGGGCAGGATATCGTGCAGCGCAGCTTCGGTCTCACGGGTGAGTCGCGCCTCGGCCTCGTTCAGCTTGCGATCGAGTGCCTGCCGCTCGTCGGCGTCCGGGCAGTCGTGCTTGGCCTGCTTCAGGCGGCCCACTTCCGCGGCCGTTCCCCCGGTGCGCTGCGCGATGATCTCGCGGAACTTCGCGGTTTGCGTCTGGAGCTCCGCCTCCGCGAGCCCACCAAGCCGTTTCTCGTGCTCGTGGATCGCGTCGACGATCGGTTGGATCCGCTTTAACTCACGTTCGAAGCGGGTACCGAAGAGTTTCGTGACCAGCGGCTTGAACATCTGTCTCCTAACGATACAACCCTTGCGCCGCGATATACTCGCGGACCGCGTCGGGTACGAGATAGCGAATCGAGCCGCCCCGGGCGACCCGCTCCCGAATCGTACTGGCAGAAATATCGATGGCCGGGACCGGCACGGTCCGACTGATTGGTCCCCCGACGGGAACTGGAGCGCCGGGACGGGTCAGCCCGATCACCTCCGCAAGCCCGCTCAGCGCGTCGGCCTCCCACCACTGGGGAAGCTCCCGAGCGGCGTCCGCCCCTAAGAGTAACGCAAACCGGTTTCCCGGTTCTCGTTGTGACAGCGCCCGCAGCGTCCGGACGGTATAGGAGGGCGGCGGCAGCTCGAGTTCGATTCGGTCGACCGAGAACCGCGCATTGCCGGCAATGGCCAGGTCGAGCATGGCGGCGCGCTGCCCGGCCGAAGCCGCTGCATTCCGCTTGAGCGGCTGCTCGCGCGCGGGAACGAAGCGGACCGGTACGCCCAGCACCTCGGCGGCCGCTTCGGCAACGATCAGATGGCCCACATGCACCGGGTCGAACGAACCCCCGAACAACGCCTCCACGCTATTGCGTGTGTGCAGTCGAATCGAGGCCGACTTCAGCGGCGGCGGGCGGTGCGGACGAGGGAGCGGTGAGGGAGGGGGGGCAGTGGTGGTCGAGCCCCGAGGTCTTGGGGTAGTAGCGACGCATGTTATCGCACGCTTCGCGCATTTCGGCAGCATACCCGATTGCATGATAGCTGTCCACGAGTCGCAGCAGCGCATCGGGAACCTGCTTCGCGCTCGGGAACGTGGCGATGATGTCCTTGAAATAGATGATCGCCGCGTCGTAGGCATGCCGGCGGAAGTAGAACATCCCGGTCTTGTAGTCCTTCTCCGCGAACCACTCGTTCAACTGCCGGACGTGGAGCTGAGCCCGGGTGGCGGCAGGGGTGCCCGGAAACCGGCCCTGCAGCTCCTGATAGGTGGCGAGCGCCGTCTGACCGGGTGTCGGGTCGAGCTCCGGGCGGCGCCAGAGACGCAGATTGGCATCGCCGGACCGTAACAGCGAGAGCGCCGCAAATGGGCTGCTCGGGTACTCGTCGGCCACCTTCCGAAACTCGAGCGCCGCGGCCGAATGGTCGCCCAACTGAAAATCGCATTCGGCGATGAGGTAGCGGACTTCCGCGACCTCGGGCTGAGACGCGGCCAGCTCGAACTGCACTCGACGCAGCTCGAGCTGCGCCTTGCTGAAGTCGCCGCGCCTGAAATCCGCGCGGGCTTCGGTCAGATCGAGCATTGCGTCCCCGTGCATGACCCGGCTCTGCTGCGGAGCCCGATGCGCGAAGCATGCGGCAAGTGCCGTCACCGCCAACGTGGGACCTACGCGCCGGAATCTCATAGTTGCTTGGTCGGGCTCGGAGGCTCAGCTCGTCCCAAGGCGTTGATTTTCTCCTGTGCTCGCACCGTGATGCTGTCTCCCGGATTGCCGCCTACCAGCGCCTGCTGATAGCTCTCGAGTGCTGCGGGAATGTCTCCCTGTGCCAGCTGAACGTCGCCCAAACCGAGGTACGCCGCCCGCGCCACGTCGGACCGAGCGCCGGGCGCGGTGGCGCGCTTGAACCAGGCTGCGGCTTCCGCAGGCTGCCCTTGAGACAAGCGACTTTGGCCCTCCTGCAACGCGCAGAGGGCCAGCCCTTCGCGCGCGCCGTCGGACACCGCCGGCTCGTGCTGGCGGCGCAGTACCCCCTCGAAGGCAGGCACGGCCGTGCCGCAGTCCCGACCCCGGGCGGCTGCCATACCATAGATGTATAGCAGCGAGTCTGCGTTGCGCCCGTCCGAAGCGCTGGCAACCGCCTTGGGGAGCAGTTTGAGCGCCGCGGCGGTATCTCCTCGATCCGCGGCATCGAGCGCTGCCACACGGGCATAGCGCCCCAGCGGACGCGATGGGGAGATGGCGAGCATGTCGCGCAAGGCGGTCCCCAGATCGGCCCGGTCCTTGGCTGCAAGGGCCGCCCGTGCCACCCGGTCGATCCCCGCGGCCGCTTCACCCAACCTCGAGTGGTCCTGCTCGGCCAGGGCCCGGTATTCAGCCGAGGCGAGCCCCCAGTCCTCCGCATGCAACGCGGCCGCCGCTGCTTTGGCGTGCAGATCAGCGGTGGGTTGCGCTCGCAATCCCAGCTGGTATTCGGCGAGAGCGTCGCGGTACGATCCAGCGGCATACGCGCGATCACCCAGCTCTTCGTGGTCGGCGGCGCTCTTGGCACAGGCGAGGCCAACGAGCACCACCACGGCGGTGAAGCACTTCACGGCGTGTTCCTGCGCGGTCCCTTCGGCGAGTGGAGCGGTCCGCCGCCCCCATTCCCGGCGCGCGGAGCCCCGTGACCGGCGGCCACCGTGGGAGGGGCTTCGTCACTCCGGGCCAACATGGCGAGATAGGCTTCCACCCGCGGGTCTTCGGGATGCCGTTCGCGGCATTCCTCCCAGACGGCGCGCGCCGACAGTCCGTCGCCGGCGAGGTAGCACGCGAGACCCAGCATGGCGGCGGCGTCGAGATAACTGGGCCGTTCGCGCACGATCGCGGTGAATTCGTCCCGCGCATCGAGTGCTCGTCCCGCCTCGAGGAGCACGCGCCCGAGCTTATACCTCAAATCGTGGAACGATGGTCCAAGATCGAGCGCTTCCCGGTACTGGCCGACGGCCTGGTTGAGGCCGCCAGCCTCGACATACGCGTCCGCCAGCGCGGCGTGCTGGTTTGCGAGCTTTGCGGCGACGTGCGCCGGAAAGCCCTGGCGGTACTCGGCCCCCGCGTGGGCCGCCCGCCGCAACATGGCGTCGGCTTCGTCCTCCCGCCCCACCTCGTTCAGGACGATGGCGCGATGAATCAGCGCTTCGACGTAGCGCGGATTGAGCTCGAGCGCGCGATCGAATTGCGAGAGCGCCTGTTCCGACTGGCCGACCAGCGAATACGACAATCCCAGCAAATGATGCGCGTCGGCAAATGCGCGGCCGGTGGCGACCACCTCTTCGAGAAGGTGGATGGCACCATAGTAGTCCTGCAGCTGGAACCGTTCCAGCGCTTGCTCGACGAGGTGTTCGGGGCTCACGTCCATTGGTACGCCTCATCCCGTGCCGAAAAGGCCGGTTCTAATATAGACAGGGAATGGCGGAACGAATGGCCTGCCGGGCGAGAGCCCCGAAGGTCGGCGTGGAACTTTTAGCGAATTGTGGTTCGGAAATACTCGATGGTCCGCGTGAGACCCTCCTCGAGCGCCACACGGGGCTCCCATCCCAGCGTCGTGCAGGCGCGCCGGATATCGGGTTTGCGGACTTTGGGATCGTCGGTGGGCAGGGGACGCTCGACGATCTGGCTCCGTGAACCCGTGAGCCGGAGGACCTGTTCCGCCAACTGCCGAACGGTAAACTCGTTCGGGTTCCCGATGTTGGTGGGCTCGGCCTCGCCGCGTTCGAACAACCGCACGATCCCGTCGATGAGATCGTCGACATAACAGAACGAGCGGGTTTGCGACCCGTCGCCGTAGACGGTGAGCGGCTCGCCCTGCAACGCCTGTACGATGAAGTTCGAGACCACCCGTCCATCGTGGGGCCGCATGCGCGGCCCATAGGTGTTGAAGATCCGCACGATGCGCGTGTCGACGCCGTGGAAGCGATGGTATGCCATCGTCATGGCCTCGGCGAAGCGTTTGGCTTCGTCGTACACGCCGCGCGGACCCACGGGATTGACGTTACCCCAATAGCTCTCAGGCTGCGGATGCACCAGCGGGTCGCCGTACACCTCGGAGGTCGAGGCCAGCAGGAACCTCGCGTTCTTCGCCTTGGATAACCCGAGGCCCCGGTACGTGCCCAGCGAGCCCACTTTGAGCGTCTGAATCGGATACTCCAGGTAGTCCACCGGACTCGCGGGGCTCGCGAAGTGCAACACGCCGTCGAGTGGACCCGAGACATCGATGAAGTTGGTGACGTCGTGCACCACGAACTGAAAATTCGGATTGTGCTTCAGGTGGGCGAGATTGGCCTGCGATCCCGTGATGAAGTTGTCTACCCCCACTACGCGGTGCCCGGCGGCAATCAAGCGGTCGCAGAGATGCGACCCGAGAAATCCCGCGGCGCCGGTTACGAGGAGGCGCACGCGAGTCGCCGTCCGATACTGTCGTAGGTGAATCCCAGTCGGGCCATGCGGTCCGGATCATAGAGATTCCGCCCGTCGACGATCAGGGGACGCGAGAGCAGCCCTCTGATGCGGTCGAAGTCAGGATTGCGGTACTCGAGCCATTCAGTCAGGATCGCGAGCGCCGTGGCGCCTTCCAGCGCCTCGTAGGCATGGGCGGCGTATACCACGCGATGTTGGAGGTGACGCCGGGCGGACTCGATCGCCGCGGGATCGTGGACCCGGACTTTCGCGCCGGCCTCGAGCAACGCCTCGATGAGCACCAGCGCCGGGCTTTCGCGTACGTCGTCGGTCTCGGCCTTGAACGCGAGCCCCCAGACCGCAATCGTCGATCCGGCGAGCGAGCCATTGAAGTGGCGCTGCAGCTTTTCGAACAGCACGAGTTTCTGCCGTTGGTTGGCCGATTCGACCGCCCTCAGGATCTCGAGCGGTACGCCGCGCTCCTCCCCGGTCCGGATCAGCGCTTGCACGTCCTTGGGAAAGCACGAGCCCCCGTACCCGGGCCCTGGGAACAGGAATGCGGGCCCGATCCGGCGATCCGTCCCCAGCCCCTTGCGTACGCGAGTCACGTCGGCGCCCGCGACTTCGCACAGCTGCGCGATCTGATTCATGAACGAGATGCGGGTCGCGAGCATCGCGTTCGCCGCGTACTTGGTCATCTCGGCCGAGGGGATATCCATGAAGATGATCGGATTGCCGGTGCGGACGAACGGCGCGTACAGCTCGCCCATGATCTGGCTCGCTTCGGGAGAGTCGACCCCGATGACCACCCGGTCGGGCTTCATGAAGTCTTCGACCGCGGCCCCTTCCTTCAAGAACTCCGGGTTGGAGCAGATGTGAAACGGGCACTTCGTGAGACGGGCGATCTCCGCCCGCACCCGCTCCGCCGTACCGACCGGAACCGTGCTCTTCGTGACAATCGTCTTGGCGCCGTTCATGTGACGACCGATGGCCCGCGCCACATCGAGCACATGCTGGAGATCGGCCGAGCCATCCTCGTCCTGGGGCGTCCCGACCGCGATGAAGATCACATCCGATCGCTCGATGGCCGTTCCGATGTCGGTGGTAAACTGGAGCCGCCCCACCCGCTGGTTTCGGATGACGATCGGCTCGAGCCCCGGTTCGTAGATGGGCAGCCGATTCTCCCGCAGGTTCGCGATCTTCCCCGCATCGAGATCGGCGCAGATGACATCGTTGCCGGTCTCCGCGAGGCAGGAACCAACCACGAGCCCGACATACCCCGTTCCGACAACGGCAACCTTCACGCGCTCGTTCCTCCGCCGTCGGCGCCGCCATCCCGGCGCGAACGCGGGAGCGCATTCCGCGTGTCGACCACGACCTTCGCGTGTCGGGCCACGAGACCGTAATCCACTCCCGCGTGATCAGTCACGATGATCACGCAATCCACGGCCTCGAGCGTCTGCGCGTTCAACGGCACGGACTTGAGGTCGATATCCTCTTCCTTGAGGACGGCGACGTGGGGGTCGTGGTAGGAGACCACGGCGCCGCGGCGTTCCAAGAGCCGCACCACGTCGAGCGCGGGGCTCTCGCGGATATCGCCGATATCCTTCTTGTAGGCGACGCCCAACACGAGCACGCGGCTGCCGCGCGCGGCTTTGCCGTGCTCGTTCAGGTGGTCCACCACGCGTCCGACCCAGTACTCCGGCATCGCGGCGTTGATCTCGCCCGCGAGCTCGATGAAGCGGGTGCGGTAGTTCAGGGTCCGCATCTTCCACGCGAGGTAATGCGGATCCAGCGGAATGCAGTGACCGCCCACGCCCGGACCCGGCGTGAACTTCATGAACCCGAACGGCTTCGTGGCGGCCGCGTCGATGACTTCCCACACGTTCACGCCGAGCTTGTCGCACACGATCGCCATCTCATTGACGAGCCCGATATTCACCGAGCGGAACGTGTTCTCGAGAATCTTGACGAGCTCCGCGGCCTCCGTGGACGAGACGGGGACGAGGCGCTCGATGGCCGGCTGGTAGACCGCCATGGCCACGCGGCGGCACGCCTCGGTAATGCCGCCCACGACCTTGGGGGTATTGTGCGTGTTCCACTTCGGATTGCCGGGATCCACGCGCTCGGGCGAAAACGCGAGGAAGAAATCGACTCCCACCTTGAGACCGGTGCTCTCGAGCGCGGGCAGCATCAGTTCCCGTGTCGTCCCCGGGTACGTGGTCGATTCGAGTGCGATCAGCTGGCCGCGCCGGAGCGTCTGCTTGACGGACTCGGTTGCCGCGAGCACGTAGCTGACGTCCGGGTCCTTGGTCTTGGAGAGCGGCGTGGGAACGCAGATCGATACGACGTCCGGCTCTTTCAGACGCAGCAGGTCCGTGGTGGCGGTGAATTGCCGCGCGCTGGTCCAGCGCGCGAGGTCGGCCGACGGAACGTCCTGGACGTGCGAGCGCCCGGCGTTGAGGCCGTCGACCACCCGGGTACTCACGTCGAATCCGAGCACGCGAAATCCGGCGCGCGCAAACTCCATCGCCAGCGGAAGTCCCACGTAGCCCAGCCCGACAATCCCGATCAGCGCCGTATGATCGTGAGCTTTCGTGAGCAACACATCACTCGGGGACTGTGCCATCACTGCGGGGGCAGAAGCAGAACTCATACGGCCTCTGGAACTCCTCCGCGTGCAAGCGAACGCGTCGCGGCTTCGAGCACCCGCACGACGTGCACGGCGTCTTCCGCGGCCGCGCCGGGCCGGGGCGGCTCCGCGCGCTGGACCACTCGGACGAAATGCGCCAGCTCCGCCGCGAGCGGCTCGACATTGGGAATCTTGGGGATGAAAATGTCACCTTCGCGAATCGCGAGGCTTTCACCGTAGGAACGGTACTCGGGCGGCCGGTCCACGCCCTTATCATAGATGCGCAGCTTTTCCCGCGCCTCCATGTCGTCGAACACGACCATCTTGCGCGCCCCAACCACGGTGAGTTTTCGCTCCTTGTGCGGGTCGAGCCACGATAGCTGCATTTGGCCCAGCACACCGCTCGCAAAATCCATAGTGACGAAGACGACGTCTTCGACCTTGGGCTGGAGATAGCCTCGGCCTTGCGCGGCTACCCGGACTGGAGTCTCGCCGAGCAAGTAGAGTGCCACAGACACATCGTGCGGACCGAAGCTCCACAGCGCATTTTCGTCGGCCCGAACCTGGCCGAGGTTAACCCGTAACCCGTACAGGTAAAAGATCTTACCAAGCTCGCCCGCGTCGAGCAATGAACGCAGCCGCTCGATCGCCGGATGAAACAGGAGTAAGTGGCCCGCCACAACGGGCGTATGCTGCGCCGCAGCCTCGCGCGCCACGCGTGCCGCATCGGCGGCCGAGAGCGCGAATGGCTTCTCGACCAGGCACGGCGTGCCGTGCGCGATACACGCGAGCGCCACGCTAGCATGGGTCGTGGCCGGCGAGGCAATCACGACGCCGTCAACCCGCTCGAGCAGCGCCGGCAACTCGCTCGTGACGAACACTCCCGGGTACGCCCGCGCCACGCGTTCCCGGACTTTCGCATCGGTGTCGCACACGCCGGCAAGCTCAGCCTCCGCCAGCGCCGCCACCGTGCGCACATGATTCCGCCCCCACGCGCCCGCCCCGACCACGCCCAGACGAATCCGGCTCATGCGTAGAAGCCCGCGATCGCGTCGATCACGTAGTCGAGCTGCGCGCGCGTGAGCTCGGGATAAACGGGCAGCGACAGCACGTCGGCCGCTGCGCGCTCCGCCTCGGGGAATTGTCCACGGCGATAGCCCAGATCCGCGAAGCAGGGCTGCAGGTGCAGGGGCAGCGGATAGTAGACCGCGCTGCCGATGCCGCGCGCCTTGAGATGCTCCTGCAGCTGATCGCGGCGCTCCACGCGCAGCGTGTACTGATGAAAGATGTGCTCGTTATTCGCGGCAATCACCGGAGGCCGCACGCCCGCCACGTCCTGAAGCGCGGCGCTGTAGTAGGCGGCATGCTCGCGGCGCCGGGCCGACCAAGCCGCGAGATGCGGCAGCTTGGCCAGCAGCACCGCGGCCTGCATCGTGTCGAGCCGGGAGTTGGTGCCCACTTCCTCATGGTGATATTGCTTGGCGCCGCCATGCAGGCGCAGTTTGCGCAGCCGCTCGGCCGTACGTTCGTCCGAAGTGACCATCATCCCCGCGTCGCCCCAGGCGCCCAGATTCTTGCTCGGAAAGAACGAATACCCGGTGACCCAGCCAAGCTCACCCGCCATCCGCCACTCGCCGTCGATCGAGCGGCGCGCGCCGATCGCCTGGGCGGCGTCTTCCAGCACCTTCACTCCGCCCGCGCGGCTCGCCGTCGCGAGCACGCGCTCCATCGCCGCCATTTGTCCGTAGAGGTGAACGGGAAGGATCACGCGGGTCCGCGGGGTGACGGCGGCGTCCACCGCTCGCGGATCGAGATTGAACGTATCCGGCTCGATGTCCACGAACACGGGCCGGCCGCCCGCGTTGTGGATCGCCCCCGCGGTGGCGAAGAACGTGAACGGCGTAGTGATGACCTCGTCGCCGGCAACGAACTGAAGCGCCTTGAGCGGCAGGAGCAACGCGTCGGTCCCGCTGGCGCACGCAATCCCGAACCGCGCGTGCGACAGCGCCGCGACGGCGGTCTCGAGCTGTCCCACGGCGGGACCCATGATGAACTGCTGCGATTCGATGACCGCCTGAAGCGCCGGAAGGACCTCGTCTCGTATCGAGCGGTACTGCGCGACGAGATCGAGCAGCGGAACGTTCACCAGGGGTGCGCTAGCCGGCCGACCGGCCGGCGATGGCGGCGGGTTGTACCGGAGGCGCGGTCTGCCGCAGCGTTCCCGCGCTCTCGGCGTAGCGCGCCCCGCAGACGGCACAAGTCGCCGCTCCGGACGCGAGCCGCAGCTGCTCGCCGCACTGGCACATCCACCCCACCCGGCGTGCGGGCACGCCCACCATCAACGCGAAACCCGGCACGTCCGACGTGACCACGGCGCCCGCACCGATAAACGCGTACTCCCCGAGCGTGACCCCGCAGAC
Source organism: Gemmatimonadales bacterium (assembly GCA_035517615.1). GTDB lineage: Bacteria > Gemmatimonadota > Gemmatimonadetes > Gemmatimonadales > GWC2-71-9 > AG25. The sequence continues at coordinate 118,683 of DATIYM010000020.1, read as the reverse complement.
GATCGTGGCATTCGCCCCGATCGCGGCGCCGCGGCGCACGAGCGTGTGCTCGTAGACGTGTTTGCGCGAGACGTGGCTTCTCGGGGTGCGCACATTCGTAAAGACACAGGATGGGCCGCAGAATACGTCGTCTTCGAGCTCGACCCCTTCGTAGATCGAGACGTTGTTCTGGACCTTCACGTTGTTGCCGAGCCGCGCGCCCGGCATGACGACCACGTTCTGGCCCAGATTGCAGCGTTCCCCGATCACCGCCCTCGGCATGACATGGCAGAAATGCCAGATTTTCGTGCCCGACCCGATCTGGGCGCCGTCGTCGACGTAGCTCGACTCGTGCACGAAATAATCCCGAGCGGCCACGCTCAGACGCCGATCACTTTCACTTCAAGCTCGAGCTCCACGTCCAGCTTTTTCGACACGGTCTTGCGCACGTGATCGATGACCTTGAGCACGTCAGATCCAGTCGCGTTCCCGGTGTTCACGATGTAATTCGCATGCAGGATCGATACGTGCGCCCCGCCGATCCGGAAGCCCTTCAGGCCGGCTTCCTCGATGAGCATTCCCGCCGTCCTCGTCGCAGACGGATTTTTGAACACCGACCCGCAACACGGCTGGTCGAACGGCGTCCCCGCCTTGCGCCACCGCAACAGGCGGCTTTGAATCTCTTTCAACTTCGCGGGCACCTCCTCGCCGAGCCCGAGTTTCGCCTCGAGCACGATCACCTGGCCCAGGCCGCTCGTGCGATACTTGAACGGAATCTGTTTGCGGGCGAGCTGCTTGATCTTGCCCTTGGGATCCATCACCGTCACCTCGGTGACGACCTCCGCGAACTCGGCGCCGTGCGCCCCCGCGTTCATGTAGACGCCGCCGCCCACCGTTCCCGGAATCCCGATGAATCGCTCCACGCCCACGAAACCCGCTTCCGCGGTCCGCCGCGCGAGAATCGGCGTAGGCATGCCCGGGCCGACGATCGCCGTGGCGCCCTTCATCTCGAACTTGTCCATCCCCTTGCCCATTTTGATCACGAGCCCGGGGAAGCCGCCGTCCTTCACGAGCACGTTCGAACCGAGTCCGAGCACGATCCAGGGGACCCCTTTCTCCTCCGCGAATCGCAGCGCTTTCTCGACGTCTTCGACCTCGCCGGGGGTCAGCAGATAGCGCGCCGGACCGCCGATGCGGTACGTGGTGTACCGGGCCAGCGGCTCGTTCTCGAGCATCTTGCCGCGAAACTTGATTTTCGCCGGCGGCGGCGCGGCCGCGGGCTTCGACTCGGATTTCGCCGCGGCTTTGGCCGGCGCGGCCGCTACCGCCCCGTGACGGCCTGCCTGTTTCCGAGACCCGCCACCGTTCTTCCCGGACCCTCGAGCTTTGGAAGAGCTGTTTTTTCGTGCCATTCCTGGAGACTCCTCACGCTGCCCGCCCGCGAACGCAACGCGAGGATCGCGTCGCTTGCGGCACTCGCGGCGGACATCGTCGTGGTATAAGGCACACGGTGCACCAGAGCGGCGCGCCGGATTGCATAATCGTCGGCCTGCGTGAACTTGCCGAGCGGCGTATTGATGAGCAGCTGAATCTCCCCCGACACGATCAAGTCGATCGCGTTCGGCCGCTCCTCGTGGACTTTCCCGACCCGCTCGGCGGGGATCCCGCGTGCGCGCAGGTACTTCTGCGTGCCGTCCGTGGCGAGAATCCGGAATCCCATTTCGTGAAACCGGCGCACGATGGGCGCGACGGTCGGCTTATCGGAATCATTCACCGTCACGAATATCGCCCCCGAGAGCGGGAGACTTCCTTCCGCGGCAATCTGCGCCTTCGCGAACGCCATGCCGAAACTATCGGCGAACCCCATCACTTCGCCGGTAGACCGCATTTCCGGCCCGAGCAACGTATCTACGCCGGGCAGCTTGGTGAACGGGAACACCGCCTCCTTGACCGCCACCCCCGGGACGGGAAGGTCATCGGGCAGGCCCAGTTCGTCCAGACTGCGACCGACCATCACCGCCGCGGCAAGCTTGGCTAGGGGCACGCCTGTAGCCTTACTGACGAAGGGAACGGTTCGCGATGCCCGGGGGTTCACTTCCAGCACGTAGATGACGCCGTCCTTGATGGCGTACTGCACATTCACGAGTCCCACGACTCCGAGCGCCCGGGCGAACGCCTTGGTATGGCGCCGCATCTCCTCGACCTGACGGTCGCCGATGAGGTAGGGGGGGAGTACGCAGGCCGAGTCGCCCGAGTGGACCCCGGCATCTTCGATATGCTGCATCACCCCGCCAATGACGCAGCGCTCTCCATCGCAAATGGCGTCGACGTCGCCTTCGAAGGCGTCTTCCAGGAAGCGATCGATCAGCACCGGGTGCTCGGGCGCCACGCGCACCGCGCGCTGAAAGTAGTCCCGCAGGAACCCCTCGTCGTACACGATCTCCATGGCTCGCCCGCCCAGCACGTAGGACGGACGAATCAGCACCGGATAGTGAATCCGATTCGCAATTTTCACGGCCTCTTCGACCGAACGCGCGGTGCCGTTGGCCGGCTGGTTCACGCCCAGGCGTCGGGCCAGCGCCTCGAACCGCTCACGATCCTCGGCGATATCGATCGCGTCCGGCGACGTGCCCAAGATCGACACGCCGGCCGCTTCGAGGGGCTTGGTGAGCCGGAGCGGCGTTTGACCGCCGAACTGGACCACGACGCCTTTGGGCCGCTCCCAGCGGACGATCTCGAGCACGTCTTCGAGCGTGAGCGCCTCGAAATACAGCTTGTCCGAAATGTCGAAGTCGGTCGAAACCGTCTCCGGGTTCGAGTTGATCATGATCGTGCGGTAGCCGAGCTCCCGGAACGCGAGTGCAGCGCGAACGCAGCAGTAGTCGAACTCCACTCCCTGCCCGATCCGATTCGGACCGCTGCCGAGAATCACGATCGCGCGGTCGCCCAGCGGTTCGGATTCGTTTTCGTCGTCATACGATGAATAGAGGTATGGCGTAGACGACGGGAATTCCCCAGCGCAGGTGTCCACCGTCTTGTATGCGGGATGCACGCCCACGCGCCAGCGCAGTTCCCGCAGCTCCGCTTCCGTCGTGCCGCGGAGCGCCGCCAGCTGCGCGTCGGAAAAGCCCAGCCGCTTCATGCGTCTCAGTTCCGGCGCGCCAGTCACGTCGAGGCGACGGAACCAGTCTTCCGCCGCGATCAGCTCCTCGAGCTGGTACAGGAACCACGGGTCGATGCCGGACGCTTGTGCGATCACATCGACGGACAGGCCCGCCTTGAGCGCGCGCTTGATCTGAAATACCCGCTCCGGAGTCGGCGTGCGGAGCGCGACCCGCAGGTCTTCAGGCGAGTCGCTCGTGAGCCGGTCATCGGCGAGTGTCTGACTCGTGACCCATCCCGACCGGCCCGCTTCGAGCGCGCGCAGGCCCTTCTGGAACGCCTCCTTGAACGTGCGACCGATCGCCATCGCTTCGCCGACGGATTTCATCTGCGTCGTGAGCCGGTAGTCGGCCGTGGGGAACTTCTCGAACGCGAACCGCGGCACTTTCACCACGACGTAATCGAGCACGGGCTCGAACGACGCGGGCGTGGTGCGCGTGATGTCGTTGGGGAGCTCGTCGAGCGTATACCCGAGCGCGAGCTTCGTCCCGATGCGCGCGATGGGAAAGCCCGTCGCCTTGGACGCGAGGGCGGAGCTGCGCGAGACCCGCGGGTTCATTTCGATCACGAGCATCTCGCCGTCCGCGGGATTCACGGCGAACTGGATGTTGCATCCCCCCGCTTCCACGCCGATCTCGCGAATGATGGCGATGGCCGAGTCGCGCATCCGCTGATATTCGCGGTCGGTCAACGTCATGGCGGGCGCGACGGTGATCGAGTCGCCGGTGTGCACCCCCATGGGATCGACGTTCTCGATCGAGCAGACGATCACCACGTTGTCGCGACCGTCGCGCATCACTTCCAGCTCGAATTCCTTCCACCCGAGCACGCTGCGCTCGATCAGCGTGGTGTGCACCGGCGATAGCTCGAGCGCGCGATCCGCGGCTTCCTCGAACTCCGCACGGTTGAACGCGATCCCACCCCCGGTCCCGCCCAGGGTGAACGATGGACGGATCACGGCGGGATAGCCAAGCTCGCCAACCGCCTCGAGCGCCTGCGCGACGGTGGAGACCGTCTGGCCGGCCGGAACGGCGAGGCCGATGCGCCGCATCGCCGCCGCGAACTCCGCCCGATCCTCGGCCATCTGAATCGCACGCGCGTTGGCACCGATCAGCTCGACCCCGAACCGCTCGAGGGTCCCGTCCCGCGAGAGCGCCATCGCGACGTTCAGGGCGGTCTGACCACCCATCGTAGGCAGGAGCGCGTCGGGCCGCTCCCGCTCGATCACGAGGCGAACCCATTCGGGCGTCACCGGCTCGATGTAGGTGCGGTCGGCAAGCTCGGGATCGGTCATGATCGTGGCGGGATTCGAATTCACGAGAATGACCGTGCAGCCCTCCTCACGCAGCGCCTTGACGGCCTGCGTGCCGGAGTAATCGAATTCCGCTCCCTGTCCGATCACGATCGGACCGGAGCCGAGCAACAGAATGCGCTTCAGCTCAGACCGTCTGGGCATCGACTACCTCTTCCAAAACCTGTTCGAGCGAGCGTCGCGGAACCCAGCCGGTGGCCGCCCGGAGCTTGGACGCGTCGCCCACGAGGTACGGTCGCGCATCCGTGCGGACCTCCTGCGGCGCGCGCTCATGCAGCGGATGAACGCCGATCACCTGCTCGAGCTTTGCATGCATTTCCTCGAGCGCGATCGGGTGGCCGGACGCGATATTGTAAACCTCCCCCGCCCTGCCGTGCTCGAGCAGCCCCAGGTATGCGTCAACCACGTCCTCCACGTGCAGGAAATCCCGGATGGGTGAGAGATCCCCAACGGTCACCGCCGGCGCGTTCCGCCGCTTGGCCTCGAGCAGCACCCGACTGCGCTGCGCCACCCAGAACGTGGGCGCCTGACCGGCGCCGATGTGCGGGAACGGTCGCACGACCATAGCGCGGAGGCCCGCTCCGCGCCACCACGACAGCGTCGAAAGCTCCCCTCCCAGCTTGCTCGCGGCGTAGGGAGTCGTGGGAGCGACGCGGTCGGTTTCCAGGTGCGGGCGTCCCGACTGAGGCTCGTACACCTCGGCGCTCGATGCGAAAATCATCACCGGGTCGCGGCCGGTCGCTTCGCGAGCCCGAGCCAGACCCTCGGCCACGTACGCCGTGCCCAGCGCATTCACTGCCCATGCCTGCCCGGGCGCCTGATTCGCCTCCCGGACCGACGCGATCCCCGCCAGGTGGAACAGGGCGTCGCACGGGACATCAACGAACGTGCGCACGGCAGCGGGATTCGTGATCTCGAGCGCCACCCACCGCGCCCCGGAAGCGTCCGGGGGTGCGCTGCCTGATCCGCGCCCGTAACCCGCGACGACCTCGACCCCGCGGGCGAGCAGCCGGCGCACGAGGCGGGTGCCGACGAACCCGTTCGCCCCGGTAACCAGCACCCTCACCCGAGGCGCTCCAGATCCGCATCGACCATCATCCGCACCAGCTGTTCGAACGTGGTGCGCGGCAGCCATCCCAGCTCGCGCTGCGCCCGGGAGGGATCGGCAAGGAGCGTGTCGACTTCCGCCGGGCGCACGAAGCAGGAATCCACCTTCACATACTTCTGCCAATCGAGGCCAACGTGCGAAAACGCCAGCTGGCACAACTCCCGCACGGTATGCGCGACCCCCGTCCCGATCACGTAGTCGTTGGGGGCGGGCTGCTGCAGCATACGCCACATGGCCTCCACGTAGTCGCCGGCAAACCCCCAGTCGCGCTTCGCGTCGAGGTTGCCGAGGCGCAGCTCTCCGGCCTTCCCCTTGACGATGCGGGCCACTCCATGGGTCACCTTCCGGGTGACGAACTCGAGCCCCCGGCGGGGTGACTCATGATTGAACAGGATCCCGCTGACGGCGTAGAGCTGATACGACTCACGGTAGTTCACGGTGATCCAGTGTCCGTACACCTTCGCCACGCCGTAGGGCGAGCGCGGATAGAAGGGCGTGCTTTCGCGCTGGGGCGTCTCGACCGCCTTCCCGAACATCTCCGACGAGCTGGCTTGATACACGCGGGCGGAGGGACACACCAGGCGGACTGCTTCGAGCAGCCGCGTGACGCCGAGGGCGGTGAACTCGCCCGTGAGCACGGGCTGGGCCCACGAAGTTGGGACGAAGCTCTGGGCAGCGAGGTTGTAGACCTCGTGCGGCTGGGCATCGCGCACCACGGCCGTGAGCGAATGCTGGTCGAGCAGGTCCGCGGGAACGATCTGCAGCCGGTCCAGCAGATGCCCGATGCGTTCATACGAATCGTGAGACGTGCGTCGCACCACGCCCACGACAGTGTAGCCTTTCTCGAGCAGCAGCTCGGCGAGATATGAGCCGTCCTGCCCCGTGACGCCGGTGATCAGGGCCGTGCGGGGTTGCTCCAAACGAATGGCGTCCTTAGGTTTCGCGCCTTGCATGCGGCCCGCCCCTCGCGTTTCTGGATGGTCGCGGTCGTTCCCGGCTCATTCTCGTTGGATACGGTCCCTATGGCTCGAGTGTGTGACATCTGCGGCAAAGGCCCGGTAACTGGGCATAACGTCAGTCACGCCAACAACAAAACCCCCCGCCGCTGGTATCCGAACCTGCAACGTGTGCGCGCACGGGTGGACGGCGCGACGCGGCGTCTTCGGGTCTGCACGAGCTGCCTCAAGTCCAATCGCGTCGTGAAGGCGTGATAAAATAAGGAAGGGGGACCCTTTTGGGTCCCCCCCTTTTTTCTCTCCGGCGGCCTGTGGTCGGTTCACTCACCCAGTAATTCAATCCGAGCCAACTCGGCGCCGTCGCCCGAGCGATGGCCCAACTTGATGATCCGCGTGTACCCCCCGGGCCGCGAGGCGAACCGCGGTCCCAGGTCTTTGAACAACCGGTGCGCCACGTCTCGATCCTTGAGCCGTGCCTCGACCAGCCGGCGCGCGTGGAGGTCGCCCCGCCGCGCCAGCGTGATCAGCCGCTCCGCGTACGGCCGCAGCTCCTTGGCCTTGGCCTCGGTGGTCACAATGCCGTCGTGCCGGAACAGGCTCGTGGCCATGTTCGCGAGCAGCGCCTTGCGGTGGCTCGCGGTACGGGAGAGCTGCCGAGCCTTGGCGCGGTGGCGCACTACTCCCCCTCGACCGGAACGCCATCCGTCGGCTGCGCCTGCGGCGTCGTTCCGGGATCGACCACACGGAATTCGCCATCGACCTCTTCCGTGCGCATTCCGAAGTTCAGCCCTTCACGCCGGAGCAATTCGGCGATCTCGCCCAGGGCCTTCTCGCCCACGTTTTTGACCTTGAGCAGGTCTTCTTCGCGGTACTGCACGAGATCGCCCAGGGTCCGGATGTTCGAGTTCTTGAGCGAGTTGACCGAGCGCACCGAGAGGCCGACATCGTCGATGCTGCGGTTCAGAACCTCGCGCAGATGGCTCGACGCCCCCCCGTTGCCCGCGGACGGCGCCGCAACCGTGGGGACCTTGCCGAAATCGACGAAGAAACGGAAGTGCTCCTGGGCGAGTGCCGCGGCATACGCGACCGCATCCTCGGGCGAGATCGTTCCGTTCGTCTCGACCGTGAGCGTGAGACGGTCGTAGTCGGTCCGCTGGCCGACGCGGGTCTCGGCGACCGTGAAGTTCGCACGGCGCACCGGATTGTAAATCGAATCCACTCGCACCACGTCGACCGGCATGGAGCGGTCGAGCGGGTGCTGCTCCGCTTCGACGTAGCCACGACCCTTGTTGACGTAAAACTCGCCGGACAACTCGCGGTCGTCCTGCAGGGTGAACAGCAACAGGTCTTGATTGACGATCGTGACCGCGCTGTTCGGCTCGATGTCGCGCGCGTACACTGCCCCCCCCTTTTGGCGGCGCACGTGGAGCACGGCTTCTTCGGCTTCAGGCGCGAGCACCAGCGTCAGCTGCTTCAAGCGCTGAATGATCTGATGCACGTCTTCCACCACGCCGGGAATGGTCTGGTGCTCGTGCACGACGCCCTCCAGACGAAACGCCCAGACCGCGGCGCCGCGCAGCGAGGAGAGCAGCATGCGACGGAGCGAATTGCCCAGCGTGTATCCGTACCCGCGCTCCAGGGGCTGGAGGCGGAACTCGGCTGCATTCGGGTTGTCCTCCCGCTTGGTCATTTCGACCAGGTGCGGATGAACGAGTCCCGTCAAATCGAGAGTAGTGATCACTTGGAATAGAGCTCGACGATTAACTGTTCTTGCGCAGCGATGGGGATGGCGTCACGCGTTGGCCGCTCCGTCATCCTTCCCAGCGCCTTCTCGGTGTCCACTTGGATCCATGAAACAGGCTGGCCTCGCACCGACTGTTCGAGCGCCGCCCTGACCTGCGCCAACTCCCGGCTCGCCTCCACGACTTTGACCTCGTCGCCGGGCTTGACCCGATAGGAGGGTACGTCGAGAATCCGGCCGTTGACCGCGATGTGACGGTGCCGCACGAGCTGGCGCGCCTGCTTGCGCGAAACGGCAAAGCCCAGCCGGTACACGAGATTATCGAGGCGGCTCTCGAGCGCCACGAGCAGTGCCTCGCCGGTGACCCCCGGTTCTTTCAGCACGCGATTGAAAATGTTGCGGAACTGCCGCTCCGAGATCCCGTAAATGCGCCGGACCTTCTGTTTCTCACGCAGCTGCTTGGCGTATTCCGACGCCTTGCGACGCCGGCCGCCCGACTGCCCATGCTGCCCCGGCGGATAGGCCCGCCGCTCGACGGCGCACTTCTCCGTGAGGCAGCGCGTTCCCTTGAGAAAGAGCTTCGTGCCCTCGCGGCGGCACAAGCGGCACACAGGACCGGTATAGCGCGCCACGTCAGACCCGCCGCTTCTTGGGCGGCCGGCACCCGTTATGGGGAATGGGCGTGACGTCGCGAATCGAGCGGATCTGCAGGCCCGCGGTGGCGAGCGCCTGAATCGCCGACTCCCGCCCGGAACCCGGACCCTGCACACGCACATGCACCCGGCGTACGCCAAGATTCAGGGCCTCGCGCGCCGCCTGCTCGGCCGCAACGGTCGCCGCAAAGGGCGTCGACTTTTTCGAACCCTGAAAGCCGGCTTTACCCGAGGAACCCCATGTGATGCCGTTCCCGTGCATGTCGGTGATCGTGATCAGCGTATTGTTGAACGTAGCCGTGATATGCGCGATGCCTTCCGCCTCGACGACTTTCTTGGCGCGCTTGGCGCCTGCTGGTTTCGCTTGGGCCATTTACTTTTTGAGCAGGGGCTTTTTCTTGCCCGCGATGGCGCGCCGCGGTCCCTTCTTCGTGCGCGCGTTGGTGTGGGTCCGCTGCCCGCGAACGGGCAGCCCCTTACGATGCCGCGTGCCCCGGTACGTGCCGATGTCCATCAAGCGCTTGATGTTCATCGCCACTTCGGTGCGCAGCGCGCCTTCCACTTTGTAGTCCCGCTCGATCACCTGCCGCAACCGTGCAACTTCGGCGTCGCGCAGGTCGCGCACGCGAGTGTCGGGATTCACCCCCGTTTCCGCGAGCAGCCGCTTGGCGTTGCTCGAACCGATACCGAAGATGTACGGGAGGGCGTACAGCACCTTCTTTTCACGCGGTAGATCGACACCGGCGATACGGGCCATTGATCGTCAACCCTGCCGCTGGCGGTGTTTGGGATTGCGCTTGCAAATCACGCGAATGACTCCCCGCCGTCTGATCACCCTGCAGTGCTCACAGATCGGCTTGACGCTGGTACGAACCTTCAATCCGTCGCTCCGTTTGTGCGGGATTTTCTTTCCGAGTCACGCATTATAGACGGGCTCAGAAGGCCACGCAAGGGCTTGCCATGCAATGGATTTACGGCGCTGCCCGCAATTCGGTGAGCTGCCAGTCGGCGCCAGCCTTGCGGTACCGCAGCAGCAGCGTCTCCCGCCGCACGTCGCTTGTCCCGGCCAGCGAATACGCGCGTTCGAGCACGACAAATCCGGACCCCGGAGCGTCTTCTTTGACCGTCCGGATCGACACGCCCTGTTCGCGCGCCGGCCTGAGATAGCGCCGCAGCAGTTCGATCGCCTGGGCCGGAGGAAGCGGGCCGGAAGGATCCGCGCCGGGAATTTCCAGGGCCACGCGGCTACTCGAGCCGACCAGCGCCTCGGGGTTGTGAGCCGTCCAGGCCGTCGCCGCCTGCTGAGCGGCGTCGGGCAGCGTGGCCTGACCCGAGAGCCGGGAGTCCATGCACACGAGCGCGAGCAGCGCGGCCAGCGTTCTCACAGCGCGTTCACGAGCTCTCGATACACCCGCGATGGATTCGGCGCCGCCGTGATGGGCCGCCCGACGACCAGGTGCGACGCACCGCGGCGCACGGCTTCGGCGGCGGTAATGGTACGCGCCTGATCGTCGCGCGATTCTCCCGTTGGGCGAATTCCCGGGACGACGATCCAGGGCTCGGTGCCAAGTGCCGATCGCAGAATGCCAAGCTCATGCCCCGAAGCCACGACGCCCCGGAGACCGGCGGCGATCGCGAGCTGCGCCAGCCGCTCAGCCTCAAAACCAACATCGGGCACGCCGCGCCCCAGCACCGCCGCGAGATCGGCGGAGTGATGGGAGGTCAACACCGTCACGCCCACGAGCGGGAGCGCGTCGCCGCCCGAACGCACGGCCGCCTCCAACATCGCGCGGCCCCCGAAGCAGTGCACCGTCGCGAGCGACACACCGAGCTCGCGCGCGGCCGCGACGGCATCCGCCACAGTGCTCGGGATGTCATGCCACTTGAGATCGAGAAAGACCCGGATGCCTCGGGCGATGAGCTGCCGCACGATGGCCGGACCCTCACGCACAAACAGGACGGGACCGATCTTCACCCACTGCAGCTCGTCCAACTGGTCGGCGAGCTCGAGGGCACGAGACGCGCTCGGAACGTCGAGCGCCACGATCAGCTCAGCCACTGGTCAACTCGCGCACGACCCGTTCCGGAACGCGCGGATCGGCCAGCGCGGCCGTGCCGATCGCCACCAGCGTCGCTCCCGCGTCGAGATACTCCCGGGCATCCTGCCCGGTCCGGATTCCCCCCATGCCGATGATCGGCAGGTCGAGTCGGCCGGCAATCCGGTGTACCGCCAACACGCCCAGCGGCAGTAGTGCGGGTCCGCTCACGCCTCCCACTCCATTTCCGAGTCGTCCGCCACTCTCGCCTGGAAAGGTATTCACAACGCTCACGGCATTCGCCCCCTCGTGCGCGGCAACTTCCGCCATCGCCGCGATGTCGGGTAGCACGGGCGACAGCTTCACGATGAGCGGACGGGGCGTGGCCGCGCGGCAGCGTCCCACCAGCTCACCCAGTGCCGTGGGACTGGCCCCGAACTCGAGGCCACCGGCTTTGGTGTTGGGGCAGGACGCGTTGATCTCGAAGGCTACGACTCCGGGCGCGGCGCTCAATCGACCGAGCACACAGACGTAATCGTCTACCGTGGCGCCGGCGACGTTCACGATGACACGAGCCCGTTTGACGTGCGCGGCGAGCCAGGGCAGCTCATGTTGCAGGACCGCCTCGATCCCTGGATTGGCGAGCCCGATCGCGTTGAGCATGCCTCCGCGGAATTCCGCGACCCGCGGGCTCGGGTGGCCGCGGCGCGGCTCGGGCGTCACGGCCTTCGTGATCAGGCCACCGAGGCGTTCGAGGGCGACCACGCGCTCCACCTCCCGGCCGAACCCAGCGGTGCCCGCGGCCAGCAGGACCGGATTCTGGAACGTCGCGCCGAGGAACTCGATCGCGCTCATTGGAGGTCCGCGGGCGGCGGCTGCGCGCCGCGCTTTCGTCCCGGCTTGGGATCGCCGGCCCGTTGCACGGGGGGGCCAGGAACCGCATCCGCCGCGGGAGTTGCTTCGCCAAACGAATCGAGCGGTGGCCCGCGCCGGCCGGGCACGGGAACCGGCACACCAACCGCGAGCGGCAGCTCCGGCGCCGCGCCGCCCAGCGCGATGGCAAGCGAATCCTCGGCCGCCGCGTACGCCGGGCTCGGCTCACCCTGCCACGCCAGCGTGTACGGGGATCCGGCATAGGTCACCGCCAGGACGTCGAAGATCGAATCGCGCACATCGGGACGCAGCGGGGCGGCCGCGAGGAGCGCCTTCGCGGCAAAGAGCGAGTTGGGGCGGTCGCGTGCGAAATCCAGGAACATCGTTCCCGCAAGCTCCGGCGCGTGCAGCGAATCACGCGCGACCTCCGCCGCCTGTAACCGCGCCACGTCGGATGCGTCATCCTCGAGCAGCACGCGACCGAGAACGCCGTCGAGCGTTCTCGCGAGCTGGGCGGTGCCTCCGTCCAGACTCGGAATCAGGCGCGACAAGTCTGCGCGAACCGCTCGCAAGTCGGGCACCGTGCGCGACGTTACCGCTCGCACCCACATCCCACGGACCACCGCCTCGTGCCCGATGACGGAATCGGGCACGAGCCCCGCCGCCGTCTTGTAGCGGGTCGCAGCGCTGGTCCACGCGGTGGCGGCGAACAGCCGATTCCCATCCGCTACGAGCAGCCGCGCCCGGGATCCCGCGCCCAGTCGGGTGCGCGTGAGCACCTGGTCCAGGACGGCGCTGGCGCTGTCTGCGGACGTGGTGCGGCTAACGTGGTCCAGGAGATTGGCCCACTCCGTTTCCGACACGTGCGACCCGAGCAGGGTGTCGAATACCCCGGTCCACGGCTCGCCGAGCGCGAGTAGCGCATGCGCGCGCGAGACGCGTGCGTTCGGATCGGCGGAGCCGGCGTATGCATGCTCGGCGACGCGCAGATCGCCTCGCAGTTCGGCCACGCGCCCCGCGAGGAAATATGCCCGTGACGCGCGCCCCCGGTCGGACGAGCCTACGACCATTCCCGCAAGGCTGTCGGCGCCCGCGATGTCGCTGCGCTCGAGCGAGCATCCGGCAGCGGCGAGCGCGGCACGTTCGCGCAGCTCGGTGTTCGACACGGTGGCGAGGACTCGGGTGAGCGGGACCATCGCGCGATCGCATCCACCGCTCGCGGCCAGCCCTTCTCCCTGCAGCACGAGCGCCTTCGGGACGTAGCGGCTGTGCGGATGGCGAGCCACGAGCGACTCCGCGCGGATCGCGGTCTCCGACCAAGCGGCGCGCGCTTCATCGTTGCGGCCCGCGCGCTCCGCGCTCCGCGCCTGGCCGGCATAGTGGTTCACGCTCCACATCGCGTTGAAGTACACGCATCCGGTCTGGGTGCCGAGCGCGAGCAGGAGACAAAGGCCTGCACGCCGGACCGCGCTCACTGCGGCGCCCGGCCCGCGGCGGTCATTCCGGAGAGTTTACGCTCGAACTCGAGGAGATACGCGACGATCCCGTCGGCCACCGCGCTGGCCACCTTGTGCTGCCCGAGGCTCGACGCGAGGAACGCGGCATCGGTCCGGTTGGTGGCGAAGCCGGTCTCGACCAGGATCGCCGGGCGCCGCGCCGTGGTGAGCACCATGAATCCCGCCTGCTGCACGCCGCGATCCCCGCCCGGGTGCACGAGACTCACGCGCTGTTGCACGAGCTGCGCGAGCCGGGCCGATTCGCGGAGGTATTCGTTGGCCTGCAAATCGCGGAGGATGAACCCCAGGTCACCCGTGGACGCATTCGACCCATCGGTCTCGAAACGGATGGCGTCGTTTTCCATCTGCGCCACGCGGCGCTGATCTTCGGTTTTCGCATCGGACAGAAAGTAGGTCTCGACGCCGCTCGCCGCCGACTGGTGCTGACCCCGCGGCATTGAATTCACGTGGATGCTGACGAACAAGTCGCAGTCGCCGCTGCACAACGCGCCGCGATCGGCCAGATCGATCAACGTGTCGCGCGTCCGCGTCAGGCGCGCTTCGAGCCCGCGACGCAGCAGTTCGGCCCGCAGCAGCTTGGCGACGTTCAGCGTGATGTCTTTCTCGACCAGTCCACCAGGGAAATAGAGCCCCGGGTTGCCGGGGTCCGCGCCGCCATGGCCGGGGTCGACGAGAATGATGTGTCTGAGCCTGAGTCCGGTGAGCGGGTTGGGCGCGTTCGACAGCACGGCCGACACCGCGCTCGCGGCCGGCTGGGGCAGCTCCTCGAGCCGTGCCGTGGCATCGTCCCAGCGGTAGCGGCCCTTAAGCACCTGAGGAATCGTTACCGCCACCCAGTCGAGCGGGAGGAACAGCGTGTCGCGCGCGAGATAGGGACCGATCGACATGGAATAGATGGCCCCGCGCGCGCGCACGAACGGCATGCCCAGCTGGAAGATGAAAATCGCACCGTCCAACCCTACGGTGGCCTCGGAGCCGTCGAGCGTCGTGGTGAGATTGAGCGCCGAAATGAGTGGAGGCAGCGGCACCGCGGCCCCGCCCCGCTCCGTGGTTACCGGAACGAGCGTTTGGCCCCGCGGCGTGGCAATCGCGATCTGCGCGGGGGCGAGAAGCGCCGCGAGCAGGACCAGCATCACGATTTGCCCCGGTTGCGAAACGCGCGCGCCAGCTCGCGATCGATCGCGCGACGCTTCAACTCGTCGCGCTTATCGTGAACCTTCTTGGCGCGGGCGAGCGCGATGGCCACTTTCGCTACTCCATCCTTGAAGTACAGCTCGAGCGGGACCAGTGTCAGACCCCGTTGCGTCGTTCCCCCGATCAGTTTGCGGATCTCGCGTTTGTGCAGCAACAACTTGCGCGAGCGTGCCGGGGGAGGGTTGTTATAGCTACCCGGTCCGTACGGGGAGATCGTCATGCCCTCGAGCCAGACTTCTCCGTTCTGGACGTGCGCGTACGCCTCGCCCAGACTCGCCTTCCGATCACGCAGCGATTTCACTTCCGTGCCCGTGAGGACGAGGCCGGCCTCCCAGGTTTCCAGGAGATGATAGTCGTGTCGCGCCCGCGGATTCCGGGCTATGGAGAGCTTGTCCACCGAGAGATCGGCAAGATAGAAACCCGCCAGGAGGTGGTCAAGCCAATAGTTGACTTGCAGTTATACCGCCGTCTATCTTTTCCCGTTCCCTTCGGCCGAAGTGGTGGAACTGGTAGACGCGCTGCGTTCAGGGCGCAGTGGGCGCAAGCCCGTGGGGGTTCGAGTCCCCCCTTCGGCATTGAGGTGAGGCGCCCGAGGGTAGTGGCGGATGTCTTTTTCTCGACGTCTTTTTCTCGACGTCTTTAGTACCTAGGCATCTCCGGATCCACATTTACCGCCCACGCGTCGATCCCACCCGCCAGCATTCGGGCCTTCTGGAATCCCGCGGCCCGGAGAATCTCGAGCGCCTTGGCGGCGCGGGCACCATGATGACAATGAGTGACGATCTCGGCGTGGTCATCGAGTTCACGTAACCGATCGGGGAGCTCACCAAGCGGAATGAGCTTGGCGCCCTCGATGGTCGCGATTTCCGCTTCGTGCGGCTCGCGTACGTCGAGCACCACGATCGGCTTGCCGGCGTCGATCTCTTCCTTCAGATCGAGCGCGGTCACCTCGGCGCCGGGATACCCAGGCTCCGGCGTGACGCCGCAGAACGCCTCGTAGTCGATGAGCGAGGTGATCGTCGGATTCCGGCCGCAGATGGGGCAATTGGGATCCTTTTCGAGCTTCAGCTCGCGGAACTTGAGCCGCAGCGCGTCGAACAGCACCAGTCGACCGATGAGGGTCTCGCCGTTGCCGATCACCAGTTTGATCGCTTCGAGCGCCTGAATCGAGCCCACGATTCCGGGCAGCACCCCCAGCACGCCGCCCTCCGCGCAGGACGGGACGAGTCCCGGAGGCGGCGGCTCGGGATAGAGGCAGCGATAGCACGGCCCTTGTTTGGCATAGAACACCGACGCCTGTCCCTCGAAGCGGAAAATCGAGCCGTACACGTTCGGTTTGCCGAGCAGCACGCAGGCATCGTTCACGAGATAGCGGGTGGCGAAATTGTCCGTTCCGTCGGCGACGATGTCGAAATCCTTGATGATGTCGAGCGCGTTCTCGGAGGTAAGCCGCGTCTCGAATCCCTCGACCTGCACGTTCGGATTCAAATCCCTGATGCGGCGCCGCGCCGATTCGAGTTTGGACACGCCCACCGTCGATGTGCCGTGCACGATCTGACGCTGGAGATTGGTCGAGTCCACGACGTCAAAGTCCACGAGGCCAATCGTGCCGACGCCCGCCGCGGCCAGATACAGGGCGGCAGGCGAGCCGAGTCCACCGGCGCCGATGAGCAGAACGCGAGCCGCCTTGAGTTTGCGCTGGCCCTCGAGTCCCACGTCGGGGAGAATGAGATGGCGCGAATAGCGCAGAATTTCTTCGTGCGAAAGCTTGGGAAGCGACCGGGCCGCGGCGGGCTTGCGCGTGACGCTGATCGTTCCCGCCCCACCCGCGATGCTGGGGATGATCGACACCGTATCGCCCGCGCTCACGCGCGTGTCCTGCTGCGCCAGATGGCGGATGTCCCGATCGTTCACGTACACGTTCACGAAGCTCCGCAGCCGCCCGTCTTCGGCAAATAGATGGCGGCCGAGCTCGGCATGGTCGCGCGTGAGCCGCTCGAGCAGCTCGCGTACGCTGCCGCCTTCCAGCTGGACGGCGTCTTTTCCGTTTACAAACGGACGGAGTGGAGTGGGGATCAGGACGGTGACTGCCATGCAACCTTCCGTTCGTCTTGCGTTATGGATTCCTCTTGAAACATCGAACGATCGTCCACGAGTCGCCAACTGCGAACCTCCTGCGCATGTCCCGCCGCGACTCTCACAATCACATAGCTCCACCACGGCAGCGCATGTTCCCGATCGAACTCGGATGGCTGCGCCGGGTGGTCGGGGTGCGAATGATAGATACCGACGATCTCGAGACCCGCGGCGTCGAGCTCGATCTGCGCCCGCCGGTATTCTTCTGGGTCGATAAGATAGCGATTGTGCGCCGAATCGGTCCGGGTGTTGGTCACGGGAACGAGACGCGTCACGCGCGTGCTCTCGCCTCGCTTTGATCCCGCCATCAGGCCACAGGTCTCTCGTGGATAGTCCGCTTCGCCCTGGCGGCGAATTGCCGCGACGAAGTTCGCGTCCAGGAACAGCGTCATAGCGCGGTGCCCTCGACCCGCTCGCGCTCGCTCAGGTAGCGCATGCCCGAATCGGGGGCAATCACGACGGTCAGCGCGGAGCCCGGAAGCCGCTCGGCCGCGACCACGGCGGCACCGGCTGACCAGCCCACAAATAGCCCGGCCTCACGCGCCAGTCGGCGCACCATGGCTTCGGCAGCCTCGGTGGCGACGAACTCCGTGCGGTCGGGAATCGAGGGATTGTAGATGCCGGGGACGATGGCGGTAGCCAGATGCTTGAGACCTTCGAGCCCGTGAAACGGCCCCTCGGGCTGGACCGCGACCAACTCGATGTTCGGGCTCAGCTCGCGCAGCCGCCGACCCGTTCCCATGAGCGTTCCGGTCGTGCCCAGTCCGGCGACGAGCCGCGTGACGCGGCCTTCGGTCTGACGCCAGATCTCCTGAGCGGTGGTGATCGCGTGCGCTTCCGGGTTCGCGGGATTGTTGTACTGGTCGGCGTACCAGTAGCGGTCGGGCTCCGCGGCCGCAAGCGACTGCGCGCGGCGGATCGCGCCATCCGTCCCCTCGAGTGGATCGGTGTAGATGACGTCGGCGCCGTAGGCCTCGAGCAGCACCTTGCGCTCAACGCTGGCGTTTGCCGGCACACACAGCGTCACGCCAATGCCGGCCGCGGCTCCGAGCATCGCGTACGCGATGCCGGTATTCCCGCTCGTGGCATCGAGCAGGCGCTTTCCCGGCAGCGCGCGTCGCGCCACTCCATCACGCAAAATGAACAGGGCCGGCCGATCCTTGACGCTGCCGCCCGGATTGAACCACTCGGCCTTGAGAAAGACGGGCGGACCGGCGGATGGGCGGATCGGCGGATCGAGCGGGAGCAACGGCGTGTTCCCAACAAGACTCCACAATATCGGCTCGATGAAGTCTCCACGGACCGCCGGTCCGCCGGTCCGCCGATCCGCCGCCGTTTTCACTCGCTCCCCTTCACAATTGGCGCCCCGATCAGATTGCCCCACTCGGTCCACGAGCCATCATAATTTCGGACCTTGTCCACGCCGAGCAGGTATTTGAGCGCGAACCACGTGTGGCTCGAGCGTTCGCCGATGCGGCAGTACGCGATGACCTCGTCACGGTCGAGCACGCCCGCCTGACGATACAAGCGCTCCAACTCTTCGCGCGGTTTGAATGTGCCATCGGGAGCCACCGCCTGAGCCCAGGGCACGTTGTGCGCGCCGGGAATGTGGCCCGCGCGTTGTGCGGTTTCGGTCATTCCTGGCGGAGCAACGATATCGCCCACGAATTCGGCGGGCGAACGCACATCCACGAGACCGATCGACTTGCCGCGCAGCGCCCGCTCGATATCCGGGCGCTTGGCGCGCAGCGCGGTGTTGGCCCGCTTTGGCGCGGGATAGTTCGTGCGCGCTACGTTGGCTGGCGCGGTGACGAGCGCGCGCTGCTCGGCAACCCACTTCGCGCGTCCACCGTTCATCAGCCGCACGCGCTTGTGGCCGTACAGCTGCAGCAGCCAGAATGCGAACGCGGCGAACCAGTTGTTGTTGTCTCCGTACAGCACGACCGCAGTCTTCGGCGTCACTCCAGCCGCGCTCAGTAGGTCCGCAAATGCGCGCGCGTCGGGAATGTCGCGCCGCAGCCGGTCGTTGAGCTGTGACTGCCAGTTCCAGCCCACCGCTCCCTCGATGTGGCCCGAATCGTATGCCGTCGTGTCGACATCGACTTCGATCAGCCGGATGTCGGGATCATGGAGATGCTCGCCGACCCATGCTGTCGAGACCAGCACCTCCGGATGCGCGTAGTCCACCATAGTGTCTCCCCTGTGATCCAAATACGAGATCGAAACCCGACGTCGCCAGTCGGGTTTGGGATCAGAAAAAAAACGATGTTGTAGTGAGGCTAGTTCCCGACCATTACTCCAGTAATCTGATAGACGGTCGGCTCGTCGTGCGTCGTCAGGTCGGCGAGCGAAATGCTCGACAGCAGCTCGTTGACACGCTGTTCGAGCATCCGCCACACCGGCCGGATGCTGCACGACGCGTCCCGGCTACATCGGTGCGGGTCGACAGGATGGGCGTCGCAGTTGACTTCGAAGGTGACGTGCTCTGAGGCGGAAATGACGTCTTTGACGGTGACATGCTCGGGCGAGCGGGCGAGCTGGTAGCCGCCCTTGGCTCCCCGAACCGACTCCACCAGACCCGCACGCCGCAGGCGCAGCAGGATCTGTTCGACGTAATCATGGGGCAGCCGCTCCTGCTCAGCCAACTCCCGAGCGGCGACCGGACCTTCTCCCGCCCGCCGTGCCAGGCTCACGGAGACGATCAGGCCGTATTCACCCCAGGTGGTGATTCGCATGCCTCAATATGCGATGCGATAAGTCGGGTTTCAATGCCCGGCGTCGCCCGCAGGCTTTGGGGGCCGGGCTCCAGGTACCCCAAGTTCAGTCATAGCACGGAGGTCGAGCACCTGGTCGAGTTCGGCATCACTGAGCAAGCCCTTGCGCCTGACCAGCTCCCGGACCGTGACGTTCTGAGCCACCGCTTCCTTGGCGAGCCGCGCCGCTTCGGCGTAGCCGATCCGCGGCGCGAGGGCGGTTACGATGGCGGGACTGCGTTCGAGCCAGTAGGCGCACTGCTCCGCGTCGGCCGTGATCCCGGAGACGCAGCGCTCGGCGAAGACGCGGGTCGCGTTCGCGAGAATCATCATGGTGAACAGGAGGTTGTGCGCGATCACCGGCATCATCACGTTGAGCTCGAGCTGTCCCGCTTCAGCCGCCACGCCTACGCACACGTCATTTCCGATCACCTGATAGCACACCATGTTCACCATCTCGGCGATCGAAGGGTTCACTTTTCCCGGCATGATGCTCGATCCCGGTTGCACGGGAGGCAGATTGATTTCGGCGAACCCGGTGCGGGGACCCGACGCGAGCAGCCGGATATCGCTTGCGATTTTGCCCAAGTCCGCGGCGTAGGCGCGAAGCGCACCCGAGAACCCCGTCACATCTCCCAGAGACTGCATCAGCTGGACTCGGTCGGATCCCTCGCGGAGCGTGAGCCCGGTGATTTCCTGGAGATGCCGCACCACGAGCTTCGGGTACGCTGGCTCGACATTGAGCCCGGTGCCGACCGCGCTGCCGCCAATGCCCAGCTCGCGCAGCGGATCGGCGGCACGGGCCACTCGCTCGCGACTGCGCTCGCAGATGCGTCCGTACGCCGTGAATTCCTGGCCGAGCCGAATCGGAGTGGCGTCCTGCAAATGGGTGCGAGCGGATTTGAGGATCGAATCGAATGCCTGGCCCCGGGCGAGGAACGCCCTGGCGAGCTGTTCCTGCGCTTCCAGCAAGGCCGCCATTTCGAGCAGGGCGGCGAGGCGAATCGCCGTGGGGATCACGTCGTTCGTGGACTGCGCCATGTTGACGTGATCGTTCGGATGAACCGGCATGTATTCGCCACGGCGGCCGCCGAGCAGCTCGTTGGCGCGATTGGCGAGCACCTCGTTGCAGTTCATGTTGTGCGAGGTGCCCGCCCCGGCCTGATAGGGATCGACCACGAACTGATCACGGTGTTCCCCCCCGAGCACCTCGTCCGCCGCCTGCACGATCGCGTCGGCGAGCCGGCGCTCGAGGCGGCCCGTTTCCCGATGGGTGAGTGCCGCGGCTTTCTTGATCGCGACGACGGCGGTGACGAACCGCGCCAGCGGGAGCAGCCCGGAGATCGGGAAATTCTGCCGCGCGCGCTCGGTCTGAATGCCATACAGCGCGTCCACGGGGACCGCGAGCTCGCCCAGCGGATCGCGTTCGATGCGAAATGCCCGCGCGGGAGCGCTGGTGCGCTCCGCACGGGGGCCGTCCGTATCGAGCCACGAGTCGGGCATGGCAAGAATGTAAGGGATAAAACGTCGAGCGGCGCCGAACCGGCCGCCGCTCGATGAGACCGACTTACCCAGCCAGGAGGATTATCGGCAGACCGGCGCGCCCTCCGGATCGGTAGTTTGCCCCGGGGCCGCGGGGGTCACTGCCCCCACGTAGATCGCGCAGCTCTTCGTGGTGTTGAGGTTCGTGATGCTCGCCGTCCACCCCGCCTGCGTGCCCGTGCCCACCGTCGGCGTGCCCAGCGTGTTTCCGGTCGTCGTGCAGAACGCCACCTTACCCGCGGCGGGCGGATTGGCGCAGGACACCTGGGTCGAGTACTTCACTGAGTCGGCGAAATAGGCCTCTTCGGCGGTAACCAGGTTCCGAAGGTCGGACTTCATCGAGGCGATGTACGCCTTTTCCTTCGTGTTGGCGAATTTCGGGATCGCGATGGCGGCGAGAATGCCGATGATGACCACCACGATGAGCAGCTCGATGAGTGTGAAGCCGCGACGACCCAACATGCGTTCCTCCTTGAGTGAGTGTAGGAAAACGCAAACGCCCTCCGCCCCATTCAGCAGGGCGTGAGAGCGTGTTGGGCCGAAGCGGACTGCCCGCTTCGATCCGACTCCCGGCGGCTAGGCTGTCTCAACGGATTGCGTCGAGACCCTGTGGCTTTGCGTCCCACGGTCACCCGTGGTTTGCCCTGGACGGAGAACGATGCGACCTCCTGAAAGGCAAAGCGCGGGCCAGCCCTGAAACGCGTAGCAAAGCCGTTCAGGATGGGACGTTTTCTACCGCAGAATACGGCGGCCCGCGCGTTCTGCAGCCCGTTTGACGGCTCTCCCCCGCCTCACGATAATGCGCCAGGCACCCCCAGTCGCGAACCCCGCGGAGCCACAGCCCATGAACGCACCCCGAATCCCGCCCCTCGCCCCCGATGCGGCCCCGGAAGACGTCAGGCCCATCTTTGAGACGTATCTCAGAGAGAGGGGGAACGTCCCCAACATGTTTCGCACGGTGGCGATCCGGCCGCTCCACCTGCAAACGATGATCGCGCATTTCCGCACCGTGATGAATGAAGGGACCGTCCCCGCACTGCTGAAGGAGCTGCTGTGGGTACGGCTCTCGCACGTCAACCACTGCCGCTACTGACTGAATTCGCACACTGTCCTGGCAGGACGGAAAGGAGCAAGCGCGGAGCTGCTCGACGCCATTCAGGATCGGGGCGAGGCGGATGCGCTGCAAGCGCTCGAGCCCGGATGGCGTACCGCACTCGAGTATGCCGACGTCGTGCATCATTCCGGCCACGACGTGACGGATGAGCTGTTCGCGAGACTGCGGAGCGCGTGGGACGACGGGCAGATCGTCGAGATCACGCTCGTGATCGGCATGACGGAATACTTCAATCGATTCAACGATAGCTTGCGAGTCGAGCCGACGAGGTAAGCGCGCTCAGGCCTTGGGCTCTTTGCGGCGGCGTACCCAGCCGACCTTGAACAGCTCCGTGGCCGCTCGGTAGCCGACGCTCCGAATCAGCGCGATGCCGCCGAGCACGGCGAGCAGGATGGTCGTGTAGAACCGCCACAGCACGAGCATCCCCACCTGATGCTCCCCGAAGTCCCCCGCGAACCCCGAGAGAAACGCGACCTCAATGCCGCCGCCGCCCGACGGGAGCGGCAGGACCAGAGGCGCGTGCAACAATGCCAGCGCGCCGAAGAACATCGGCGCGAACGGCGGTCGGGGCCGCAGATCCATGGCCAGTGCGGGGAGGATCAAGGACCGGGCGGCGATACTGATAGCCGTCAGGATCATGCCCAGCGCTAACGCCCACACCGGCGCGCGACGCACGTGCGCCAGCGCCACGCGCCACTGGCGGCGCACGCGATGCCGGATCATGCCCGCGCGCGCCATGCGTTGCAATGCGTAAATCACGAGCAGCACGAGCAGCGCCACGACTTCCACCGCCACCAGCTGCTCCGCGCGATGCCGGCGGAGCCAGTGACGCGCGGCAATGTGCCAGTCCGGCACGTAATAAGCGACGAGCAACACGCCGAGCAGGACGAACACGGGCCATTCGGCGGTCACTTCCACACCGATCGCGACGAGGCTCTTTACCGGACGCACGCGGGCTTCGTTGAGTCCCAGAAAGCGGGCCGGCTCGCCTCCAAGCCGATTCGGCGTGAGCGCGGATGCCGCTTCACCGTAGAGGTTGAGCCGTACGGCGCTCACGAAATCGAGCGTGCCCCCGGACGCCCACACCGCGAGTTGAATGCGCCAGGCGCGCACGAGGGTGTCGATCGCGAGGAGCGCGAGGGCGAGGAGATGACTCACCTCGACCGGCGGCTGTCAGTCAGAACAGTCCCCCAGCGGGTAGAGAAAGCCGCACTGCGGACAGGGATTCTTGCAGCCCCACGGTTTGCGCTGCACGATGCCACCGCAGCGCAGGCACGTGGGACGGTCGTCAGACCGGCCGGGCGGCGCCGGTGAGGAATGGATTGTGCCGGCGTTCGCGCCCAATCGTGGTTTCGGGTCCATGGCCGCTGTACACGATGGTATCATCCGGCAGCGCGAGCAACTCCCGCTCGATACTGCGCATCAGCGTGTCGTAATCCCCCCCAAACAGGTCCGTGCGGCCGATCGAGCCCTGGAACAACACGTCTCCCGTGAATACCACACCATGCCCGGCCAGCGAGACGCTCCCCGGTGAATGTCCCGGCGTCCAACGAACCTGAAACGCGAGACTCCCGAGCTCGAGCACTTCCCCCGGCACGAAATCGCGATCCGGAGGCGGCAAGCGATCGGCCTGCATGCCGAATGCGAGCGCCTGTTCCACGATGTGATCGTACAGCAGCCGGTCCGCGGGATGGAGCGCGATGGGCAGGGACGGGTTGCCGATGCGCTCGCGTATTTTGCCGGTTCCGAGCACGTGATCGACGTGCGCGTGGGTGATCCAGATGGCGAGCGGTGTCATGCGGGCGGCGGCCACCTGCCGCATGATGAGATCCACGTCTTCTCCGGGATCGATGATCGCCCCGACCTGAGCGGCTTCGTCAACCACGAGATAGCAGTTTTGGACCAGCTGCCCGTTCGGGATCTGCACGACGTTCATGAGACGATCGCGGCCGCCTCGGTCTTGCCCTTCTCGCGCAGCACCGCGAGGTACTTCTCGACCGCGAGCGCGGCGGTCGTGGCATCACCAACCGCCGTCGTGATCTGGCGGGTCAGCTGACTCCGGACGTCGCCGGCGGCGAACAGCCCCGGAATCGACGTCATCATTCGTTCATCCGTGATGAAGTGGCCCCCCACATCGTGGCGGAAGTGCTCCGTCAGCATGCCGGTGTTCGGCTTGAAGCCAATGAAGATGAACACGCCGCCTACCGTGAGCTGCGAGTGTGCGCCCGTGAGCGTGTCCTCGAGCGCGAGATGCTTCACCCCGGGAAGCTCGTCGCCGACCATCTGCGTGCGTCCCACGATCTCGAGCACGCGTTTGTTCCAAACCACCTCGATTTTCGGATTCGCGAGTGCGCGCTCCTGAATGATCCTCGACGCGCGGAATTCATGCCGCCGATGGACGATGTAGACCTTGCTCCCATACCGGGTGAGGTAGTCCGCCTCTTCCACGGCCGCGTCGCCACCGCCGATGACGGCGAGCACTTCGCCCTTGAAGAACGCACCGTCGCATACGGCGCAGTACGACACCCCCTGCCCTGCGAATTCTTTTTCACCCGGCACGCCGAGCTTTACGGGTGTACCGCCAGCCGTGAGGATCACGGCCGGTGCGCGGAACACTCGCTCGCGCGCCGTGGCGATCTCGAAGCCTCCGTCCGGCAGCCGCTGGATGCGCTCCACGGTGTCGGTCAGGAATTCAGCCCCGAATTTGCGCGCGTGCTCGGCCATCTTCTGGGCCAGCTCGACCCCCTTGATGCTCTCGAAGCCGATATAGTCCTCGATGAGATCGGTGTTGAGCAGCTCGCCGCCCGGAGCCCCGCGCTCGATCACGAGCGCTCTTAGCATCCCGCGCCCGGCATATAGAGCGGCGCACAAGCCAGCCGGCCCGGCGCCAACGATGATCACGTCGTAACTGGTTGGGTTCTGAGTCATGGTCCCTAATAATAGAACGGCTCGATGTTCCTGGTCATCTGAGCAGCCTTCCGCCGTCCACGACGAGGGTCGTTCCGGTCACGTAATCGCCGCCTTCGAGGAGATAGCGCACCGCCTGGACGACGTCCTCAGGGGTGCCCAGACGCTTGAGCGGGGTCGTATCGACGACGTGGTCGCGCGCCGCGCCGCTCCATGATTCGGGGACGAGGACCGCTCCCGGGGCGACGGCGTTTACCGCGATATCCGGGGCCAGCGCGCGCGCCAGTCCTTTCGTCAACATCACGACGCCCGCTTTGCTCACACAGTGCGGCACGTACTCGGGCCAGGGCTCGAACGCCGCCACATCCGCGATGTTGACGATGCGGCCGCGCACCGGCCGCAGATGCGCGATCGCTCCCTGCGAAACGAAGAACACGGCCCGCAGGTTCAAGTCGAACGTCTCGTCCCAGCTCTCCGGGGTGACCGCGTCCACCCGCTGCTGCGTCATGATGGCGGCCGAATTCACCAGGATCTCGAGCCCGCCCAGGGTACGCGCGGCTGTCCCCGCGATGGCCTGGGCAGCGCGGGGGTCGCGCAGGTCCGCCCGGACCAGCTCCGCCCGCCGTCCCACCTCCTCGATCGCCCGTGCGGTGGCTTCGGCCTCGTTGGATGAGCCATGGTAGTGAACGGCGACGTCGCAGCCGGCTCGAGCCAATCCGACGGCCAGGGCGCGCCCGACCCTTCGCGCCGCCCCGGTGACGAGCGCGCGACGACCCTCGAGCTGCACGTCAGAACGCTCCCGCGCCGACCGGGATGATCGCGCCCGAGACGGCGCGCGCCTCGTCGCTCGCCAGGAACAGGACGACGGCCACGAGGTCGGCCAGCTCGACCCACTGCACGTTGCCTTCCCGCATGTCGCGCTGGTTGTCGGCGGTACGCAGCGTGCCCGGGGCCACCGCATTGACCCGTACGCCTCGTGGGCCGAATTCGCGGGCAAGGCCGCGGGTGAGGCCGGCGACGCCCGATTTCGCCGCGAGATACGGCGCCATCTGCGGATCGCCTCTCAAGACCGCGGCCGAGGCGAAGTTCGTGATCGAACCTCCGCCGCGCGCGAGCAGCGCCGGGAGCGCGGCTTGGGCAACGACAAAGGCCGTCTTGAGATTGATGGTCAGCTCTCGGTCGAGGATCTCGGGCGCGGCGTCGAGTGTCGAGCCGAAGTACGTGAAGCCGCCCGCGACGTTGATTAACGCATCCAGCCCGCCGAACGTGCTCGATGCGAGTGCGACGGCGCTCCGGGCGGTTTCGGACTTGGTGAGATCCCCGGCCGCGCCGCGCACGGCGACGCCGCTCTGCGCGAGCTCCCGCGCGCGGTCGTCCACCGCCGTCGCATTCATGTCCGCGATGACCAGGTTCGCTCCGGCCTTGCCCAGCGCCTGCGCCACCGCGTGCCCCACCTGGCCCACCCGGCCAACCCCCGTGACCAGAACCGTCTTGCCACGAAAATCCGGGGGCACGGGTCGCTATTCGACGGCGGCCACGATGTCGTTCACCGGCGGGGCGCCGCGCTGGGCAAAGGCGATCGTGCCGTCGCGCTTGACGACGTACACGGTACGCTGAATGCCCTTGTCGTCGTCCTTCAGCGCATGATACGCCCGCGCGATGGAGCGATCGGGATCGGTGAGCAGCGGGAAATTGAAGTTCATTTTCTTCACGTATTTCTCGTGGCTGTCCAGCCCTGCCGGGTTGACCCCGAACGGCTGAATCCCACGACCCGTGAACAACGTCAGCTCATCGCGCACGGCGGAGAGTTGACGGTTTCACCCGGGGGTATCGTTGCCGGGATAGAACACGAGTGCCACGTGCTGATGGGCGAGCAGGTCCTCCAGACGATACGTCCGACCATCGGAGGCCTGCGCCGCGAACACGGGAGCCTTCGACCCGACCGGCAGCAATTCGCTCATGCGGTTCCCTTCGCGACGGAAGTGGAAGGTTGATCGCGCCGCGCCTCGAGTCGCTCGAGCCACGCGGACGGGATGTCGAGACCTCCGAGAGCGGCGTGCGACGTCCCGAACTCTGTTTCTCCGTGCCAGTCCGAGCCGCCGCTGATCACGAGATCGAGGCGATTCGCGATGCGGGTGAGCCGGGCCTCGGTCGCCACCGAATGGCTGGGGTGGCGGACCTCGACGCCATCGAGGCCCTGCTCGACGAACTGGCGAATCTGGGGCTCGGTGCCGTGATCGCCGAGGTGAGCCGCGACCGACAGCCCACCCCCTTCACGCACCAGCGCGGTCACGTGGTCGAGCGTGGGGAGCGGCTTCTCCACGAACGCCGCCCGTCCCTTCCCAATGAACCGTTCGAACGCCTCGTTGATATCCCGCGTGATCCCTCGATCGACGAGCGCGCGAGCTACATGAGGCCGGCCCACGGCGCCGGCCCCGGCACGCGCCGCCACGTCGGAAAGGGCGATATCGAGCCCGAGCTGCCGAAGCTTCTCGACCATCTGCTCGCCGCGCCGGCGCCGCGCCGCCCGCGTCTCGACCAGAAAGGACTGAAGCCGATCGTCTTCCGCGGTGAGAAAGTAGCCGAGCACGTGCATCTCGCCCCACGGCGCCCGCGTGCTGAATTCGCAGGCACAGATGACCCGCACGCCGAGCGGCGCGCCGGCGCGCGCGGCCTCGGCGACGCCATCGGTCGTGTCGTGGTCGGTGAGCGCGATCGCCGACAAGCCGGCGCGTTGCGCGTGCCGCACGACGTCCGCCGGTAGCGACTCCCCGTCAGACGCGGTGGAGTGGCAGTGAAGGTCAACGTACGCCGTAGGAGCCCTCCGGGGATGTCCATGCGGGCTGAGACTGGGCGAACAGCGATCGCAGCTCGTGCTCCGACAACTCCTGCAGCGACGCATCGGGCATCCGGCTGCCGACCGGCGAATAGCGCGTGAAGCGCCGTTTGCGCTCGGGCCCCGTGCCGTACTCGAACTCCAGCCCGAATTGATCCTTGTTGTAAATGGTCACGCGCCCCGAGGGGTACACGTCCCACGTTTCGCCGTTGACAACGATAGTGCGTCGCGCCATGCGCCCTCAGAGTTCCGGCTCGGGTTCTTCCGGGAGCGCGAGCGGGACTTCGGTCCACAGCTCCCACGCGTCGGGAGCGTAGGTGGCAATCTTCTGGAGCTGCCGCTCGAGCTTCAGCTCTTCCGGCAATCTCGAGGCCTGCGCGCGGTGCGACATCTCGGTCGGGCTCTCGGAGAACTCGATGAACAGCTGCGGATCCTTGGCGCTGCGAAACACCCAGATCCGCTGCCCCCGCGCCACGGCGAACTGGGCGAGCTGCCGGAGGACCGCAAGGTAATCGGCCTCGCTCGTGGGCGGCACCCGGACCCGCGACGCCGTGAGCACGCGGGGAAGCGAATCGCGGGTGCTCACACGGCGCCTTCGGGGAAATTCTCGAGCAGGACCTTCACGTCGGCGAGGAAGCGATCGGCGTCGGCGCCGTCCACCACCCGGTGATCGTACGACATCGACACCATGCCCATGGTGCGTATCGCCAGCGCTTCCGATCCGTCCAGCACGACGACTTTGGGACGGCGCTCGATGGCACCGACGCCGAGAATCGCGACCTGGGGTTGATTGATGATCGGCGCGCCCGCGTACGACCCGAACACGCCGGGGTTCGTGATCGTGAACGTGCCCCGCTGCACATCATCGGGAGACAGTTTCTTGGTGCGGGCCCGCTCGCCGAGATCGTTGATCGCGCGCGCGAGACCGATGAGCGAGAGCTCATCGGCATGCCTCACCACCGGGACGATCAGCCCCCAGTCGAGCGCGACGGCGATCCCGATGTTCACGTCCGCCCGGTAGATGATTTGCTCTCCCGCCACCGCGGCATTCACGATGGGATGCTTGCGGAGCTGTTCGCCGCAAGCCTTGGCGATGAACGCGAGAAACGTGAGCTTGACGCCGCGCTCGAGATACGACGCCTTGTGCTTCGCGCGCAGCTCCGCCACGCGGGTGTAGTCGACCTCGAAAAAGCTCGTCACGTGCGCCGAGATGCGGCGCGACATGATCATGTGATCCGCCGTGATCTTCCGGATTTTCGAGAACGGCTCGACACGGTCGCCGGGCCATGGCTCGACGGCGGCTGATGGTGCAGCGGCTGATGGTGCAGCGGCTACCGGTGAGGCGGCGGCTGGGCGCGTGGGGCGCTGGTCGATGAAACTCAGGATGTCCTGCTTCGTGACACGTCCGCCCAGGCCACTTCCCGGGATCGCGCCAATGTCGACGTGATGCTCGGCGGCGATCTTGCGTACCAGGGGCGTCGATTTCTTGCGCAGCCGGTCTTCGGCGGTGTCGGTGGCGGGTGGCGCGACTGCCAACGGAGCGACGGGCTGTGGAGCGACCGCAGAGGCGGCGACCCCCGGAGCGGCCGGCGCCCGCGGCGGGGGCGCCGCTGCGGAGGGGGCTGCCGCCGGAGCGGGCGCCGCAGCGACGGTCGCGCCCTTGTCAGTCTCAATCACCGCGACGAGCGTCTGCACGGGCACCGTCTGTCCCTGCTGCACCTTCATCTCCGCGAGCACGCCGGCCGCCGGCGACGGAATCTCCGCGTCCACCTTGTCGGTCGAGATCTCGAACAGGGGCTCATCGCGCTCGACCGCGTCGCCCACCTGCTTGAGCCACTTCGAGACGGTGCCCTCGGCGATGGACTCCCCCATCTGGGGCATCAACACTTCAATGCGAGCCATAGCAAACCCGTGCTAGTATTTGGCGAGCCATCGCGCCGCCTTCACGATATCCTGCGTCTGCGGCAGCACGAAGTCCTCGAGTGTGGGCGCGTACGGGAGCGGCACGTCGTGCGCGGTCACGCGCATGATTGGACCATCGAGCCACTCGAACGCCTGCTCGTTGATTCGGGCGGTGATTTCCCCCGCGAGCCCTCCGGTCCGCGTGTCCTCGTGCACGATGAGAACCTTATTGGTCTTGCGCACGCTCGCCATGATGCTCGCGTCGTCGAGCGGCAGCAGTGTCCGGAGGTCGAGCACCTCCACCGAGATGCCGTCGGTGGTCGCGAGCTCGGTCGCCGCCTCGAGCGACTTCCACACCGTCGCGCCGTAGGTGATGATGGAAAGGTCCTTCCCTTCCCGCGCCAGGCGCGCGGCACCGATCGGTGTGAGCACCTCCTCCTGCTCCGGCAGCGTCTCCTTGATCCGCCGGTACAACCATTTGTGTTCCAAATAGAGCACCGGATCGTCATCACGCACGGCGCTCTTGATCAGACCCTTCGCATCTCGCGCGGTCGCGGGATAGACGATCTTCAGGCCCGGCGTGTGGAAGAAGGCCGCCTCCACGTTCTGCGAGTGAAACGGACCACCCCGGACGTATCCCCCGCACGGTCCCCGTACCACGATGGGCGTCGGCAGCCCGGCCCGGTAGCGCGCCGTCGCCACGTAGTTCGTCAACATGTCGTAGGCACAGGAAATGAAATCGATGAACTGCATCTCGGCGACCGGGCGGAGTCCCATGTGTGCCGCGCCCGCCGCCGCGCCAACGATGGCTGCCTCGGCGATCGGCGTATCGATCACCCGCGATTCCCCGAAGCGCTCGAGAAATCCTTCGGTCACCTTGAACGCGCCGCCATACAGCCCGACATCCTCACCGAGGATGAAGACGCGCTCGTCGTGCTCCATCTCCTCCCGCAGGCCCTGGCGCAGAGCCTCGAGATAGGTCACCTCGGGCACTAGAGTCGCCGGTACCAGAGCAGCGGCGCGGCGTCCGGGTGCGCGAGGACGCCCGGAAGCGCCGATGCGGCGTCCGGAGGCGGGTCGTCGATGCAGGACACGAGGGCGGTCTCGATCTCGGCGGCGACGGCGCGATCGATCTCATGCAACGCGGCGGCCGGCGCCCAACCACGCTCCACGATGCGTTTCACGTATCGATCGATCGGGTCATTCTCCCGCGCCCAGCGATCGATCTCGCCGGACGGAACGTAGCTCTGATTGTCGTGCTCCGCGTGTCCCTTGCGACGGTAGGTCTTCACTTCGACGAACTGCACCCCGAAGCCGCTGCGCGCGCGCGCGACCGCCGCTTTGGTCGTGGCGTACACGCCCAGTACGTCGTTCCCGTCCACGGTCTCGGCGTGAATCCCGTATGCCTGCACCCGGTCGGCGAGATGCTGCGCCGCGAACTGTCGTTCCGGCGGAGTGGAATACGCCCACTGGTTGTACTCGCCGATCACCACGAGCGGCACGCGCTGCACCGCCGCAAAGCTCAGCCCTTCGTGGAACGTGCCGGTCGACATGCCTCCATCCCCGATGTACACCAACGCGACACGCGCCTCCCCACGCATCTTGAACGAGAGTGCGATCCCCGCCATCACGGGAATCATGTCTCCAAGGTGCGAGATCTGGCCGAGAAACCCCAGCACGAGATCACCGAAATGCACGTTCAGCTCGCGGCCCACGCTGGGGGAGGTCGCTTTCGCCATGTACTGCCGGAGAATCTCGACCGGCCGCGCGCCCATCACGAGCATCGCGCCGAGATTCCGGATCAGCGGTGAAAGAAAATCCTTGTGCTCCCCTCGCTCGAGCGCGTACGCGGAGGCAACCGACTCGCCCTCCTGCCCCAGCGAGCGGAACAATCCGCCGATCACCTTCCCCTGACGGTACAGCGCCGTGAGCCGTTCCTCGAGCGAGCGTGTCAGGCGCAGGTAGCGGTACATTTCCAGCAACTGCTCGCGCGTGAGCCCGGCCGGAATGGCCGTGGCCGTCGAGGTCGACGCCGGAGCGGGAGCAAGGGCGCGTGAAGCCATGTTATCAATCATAGTGGACGGGGAAGCTCGGGGTCGAGAGCGGCGAAGGCAAGCGCGGGAGACGATCGGACAATGGCGAATATCAAGTTGCGGGTGAGCGGCATGACGTGCGGCCACTGCCAGGCCAAAGTGGAGCGCGCCCTGCGCGGTACGGCGGGCGTGTACTCGGCAGTGGTGGATCTGGGCTCGGGAGAGGCGGACGTCGATTTCGAGGATGACAGCGTAACCACGGGCCAACTCGTCGCCGCGGTGGAACGCGCGGGTTACACGGCTAAACTCGCCGGCTAGTAGGCACCCCGCAGCTGGTGCCCTGGCTCGGCCTGCCGGTGCAGCTCGGCCAGAAACCGCCGCGCCAGGCGGTCCAGCTCCGATTCCCCCGCCTGATCAGTCGCCACTTCTACGTAGGTGTAATGGCCGCCTTCCGGCCGCGCGGTAACTGCCACCTTGCCGAGCGACCCGGAGTAGGCGCGCCGCCGGGGCGCTTCCTGTGCCGGCACCATGCGGGCGCCGAAGAATTGCTTGGCCGCGCCGAGCACGAGCTCCGTGGAAAGCTGGGAGCGATGGAAGTAGCGCACGTCATTGTCCTCCCGCCAACGCGGGCTTGAAGCGGCGCAGAGTCAGGCTGTTCAGGACCACGCTCAAGCTGGACCAGGCCATCGCGGCGCTCGCGATGACGGGAGACAACAGGATCCCAAAAAACGGATACAACACGCCGGCCGCAATCGGAATGCCGACCATGTTGTATATGAACGCCCAGAAGAGATTCTCGCGAATCGTACGCATGGTCCGTCGCGCCAGATCGTACGCGACCGCAACGCCCCGCAGGTCGCCCCGGATCAGGGTCACGTCGGATGCTTCCATGGCAATGTCGGTGCCGGTGCCGAGCGCGATGCCGACATCGGCTTGGGCAAGCGCGGGGGCATCGTTCAATCCGTCGCCGACCATGGCCACGCGCTTTCGCTCCTGCATCTTCCGGACGAAGTCCGCTTTCTGCGACGGCAGCACTTCCGGCACAACGGTATCGATCCCCACTTCCTTCGCGACCGCCTCGGCGCCCTTCCGGGAATCTCCCGAGACCATCACGACCTCGAGGCCGCGCTTCTTCAAGAGCGCAACGGCAGCACGCGAGGTCGGCTTCAACGGATCGGAAATCGCGATGACGGCATAGACCGTGTTGTTTACGACCACGATGACCGGGCTCTTACCCTGGCCGGCGAGGCGATCGGCATCCTGGCCGAGCGTGCCCAGCTCGAGACTGCGCTCACGCGCGTGACGCAGCGAAATCACCTCCACGATGCGGCGGTCTACTGTCCCGCGCACGCCGCGCCCTTCCATGGTCGCGAATTTCTCGACCGCCACGAGCTCGATGCGTTTGTCGGACGCGGCTTTCAGCACGGCCTTGGCGAGGGGATGCTCGGAGCGCTGCTCCACCGACGCGGCCCACTTGAGGACCTCGGCTGGCGGAATCGGGGTGCCATCCGGCCGCCGCGCCGCCACGATATGCGTGACCGCGGGCTTTCCCTCGGTGAGGGTTCCGGTCTTGTCGAGGAGCACCGTGCGGACGCGGGCCAGCTTCTCGAGCGCATCGCCGCTGCGGATCAGAATGCCGTACTCCGCCGCCTTCCCCGTTCCCACGAGCAGGGCCGTGGGCGTGGCGAGCCCGAGCGCGCACGGGCAGGCGATGATCAGCACCGTCACGAGGCCGACGGTCGAGAACACGAGCGCCGGCGCGGGACCGAAATCGAACCAGACCACGAACGTCGCGATCGCGAGCGCGATGACGATCGGGACAAACACGCCCGCCAGGCGGTCAGCCAGACGCTGGATCGGCGCTTTGGTGGCCTGGGCCGACTCGACCAGCTCGATGATCTGGGCGAGGGCCGTCGCTTTCCCGACGCGCGTCGTGCGCATCACCACCGCGCCGCTCGTGTTGACGGTGCCGCCAATCAGCTCGTCCCCGAGGCGCTTCATTGCGGGGATCGGCTCGCCCGTCAACATCGACTCGTCCACGGGCGACTCGCCTTCGATCACCACGCCATCGATCGGGATCTTCTCGCCGGGTTTCACGACCACTTCGTCGCCGGTGACCACAGCTTCGATCCGGACGTCTTCCTCGCGGCCGTCGCGGCGCACATGCGCGATGCTGGGCCGCAGGGTCGCGAGCCGGCGGATGGCTTCCGAGGTCCGGCCCTTGGCCCGGGCTTCGAGCAGCCGGCCCAGAAGAATGAGCGCGATGATCGCCGCAACGGACTCGTAGTACACGTCGGCCGGCAGGCCCGCGTTCGTGAACAGCGCGGGGCTGGCGGTCGCGGCGAGAGAATACAGATATGCGGCACCGGTCCCGACCGCGATCAGGGTGTTCATGTCGGCGGTGCGATGCCTGAAGCCGCTCCACGCGCCGCGATAGAACTGGCGCCCGGACCAGAGCACCACCGGCAGCGTGACGATCGCGAGCGCGATGCGCAACAGTGACGGATCGATGGCGGAGTGCGGATCGATGAGTGCTCGCAACGGGACGGCAAACGGCATCAGGATCCGGTCGAGGAGATCGTACTGCTGCATGGTTCCGGGGCCATTGGCGTCGGTCATGAGCAGCATCGATCCGATCATCGCGACCACCGCCGCAATGGCCGCGACGACGAATTTACCGGTGAGCGCGTCAATCTCCCGCTGCCGCGCCACGCGTTCGCGCTCGAGCGGGTCTTCAGTGGGAATCGGGGCGGCGATGCGGAACCCGGCGTCCTGGACCGCGCGCTCGAGGTCCCCGGCCGTCGTGGTCCCCGCCACATAGTCCACCGTGACCGACTCCGTCGCCTGATTGGCCGCGGCGCGCTGCACACCCGCTACGCGCGCCAGCGCCTGCTCGAGCGGCGCCACGCTCGGCGCGTAGTGCAAGTCTTCGACGCCGAACGTGACGTTGGCCATGCCGCAGTCGTAGCCGCTCGAGCGCACGCTGCGGATCAGATCGCCGACCCGGGTCTCGGCATCGTCGTACTCGACCGAAGCCTTTCCCGTGGCGTAGTTCACCGTGGCGCCGGTGACGCCGGGGGCGCTGCTCAACGCTTCCTGAACGGTCGCGGCGCAGCTCGCGCAGCTCATGCCTTCGATCGGCAGCGATATGCGGGCTTTACTCATGCGGTCGAATGCTGATGCAGTTTATGCGGTGATGCCGTGGGACGGCGATCGCGGCTCGCGGGCTCCACCACCAGCAAGCCCTTCAGCATGTTCATGCCGCAGCGAAACGCGAATTCACCGGCCTCCTGCGGCGTGAACTCGATCGTTGTGGTCTCGAACGCGGGCAGCGCCACGTCGACGTCGAAATCGGGGAAGACGAGGCGTTCGGAGCAGTCAGCCGTTTCGTCGCGATAGAACTGCAGCCGCACGGGCTTTCCCGCCTCGACCACCACGGTGTCGGGCGTGTACCCGCCCTTCACCACAACGCGGATCTCCTGCGTCCCGTTCCGCGCCGCGGCGGCGACCGCCCGACCCTTCGAGAAGAGGAAATACCACAGCACCCCCGCGATCCCTGCCACTCCAACGG
Source organism: Gemmatimonadales bacterium (assembly GCA_035517615.1). Taxonomy (GTDB): domain Bacteria; phylum Gemmatimonadota; class Gemmatimonadetes; order Gemmatimonadales; family GWC2-71-9; genus AG25. The sequence goes on along the minus strand of DATIYM010000020.1, from coordinate 83,358 downwards.
CGGTGACGGCGAGTTGGGCGAGAGTCACACCTTCTCGTAGTACTCGATTCCGAGGTGCGTGATCTGCTCCTCGCCCATCATCCAGCGCAGCGTGTTCTTGAGCTTGGTCTGCTGGATGAAGAGGTCATGCTCGGGATAGAGGCCGGCCGCGGTCTGCGGGCTCTTGAAATAGAAGGACAGCCACTCCTGAATCCCCGACATCTTGGCACGCTGCGCGAGATCGAAGAACAGCGCGAGATCGAGCACGATCGGGGCGGCGAGAATCGAATCGCGGCAGAGAAAATCGACCTTGATCTGCATCGGGTAACCGAGCCACCCGAAGATGTCGATGTTGTCCCAGCCCTCCTTGTTGTCGCCGCGCGGTGGGTAGTAGTTGATCCGGACCTTGTGGAACACGTTGCCATACAGCTCTGGATATATGGACGGCTGCAGGATGTATTCGAGCACGCCGAGCTTGGATTCTTCCTTGGTCTTGAACGACTCGGGATCGTCCAGCACCTCGCCGTCGCGGTTGCCCAGAATGTTGGTCGAGTACCAGCCGGACAGCCCGAGCATCCGCGCTTTGAACGCCGGCGCCAGCACGGTCTTCATCATGGTCTGGCCGGTCTTGAAGTCCTTCCCGCCAATCGGCACGCCGCGCTGTTCCGCGAGCTGCACCAGCGCCGGAATGTCGACGGTGAGATTCGGTGCGCCGTTCGCAAACGGGACGTTCTCCATGAGGGCCGCATAGGCGTAGAGCATCGACGGGGCGATCGAGGGATCGTTCTGCTCCATCGCCTTCTCGAAGGCCTGCACCGACTGATGCGCCGGACCCTGCGTCAGGAATATCTCGGTCGACGCCGCCCAGATCACCACGATGCGATCGAGCTCCGCAGTCTTGCGGAATTGGCGGATGTCTTCGCGCAGCTGCTCCGCGAGATCGCGTTTGCTTTTGCCACGCTTCACGTTCGTGCCCTGGAGCCGCTTCACGTATTGCTGGTCGAACGCCGCCGGCATGGGCCGCAGCCGCTTGAGGAAGTCGGCGATCGGCTCGAGGTGCGGGCGGTCGAGCACCCCGGCCTTCACCGCCGCGGTGTACGCATCGTCCGGAATCGGATCCCACGCCGCGAACACGAGATCTTCCAGCTCGGCGAGCGGCACGAATTCGTGAATCTTGGGCGACCGATTCTCGTCGCGCTTGCCGAGGCGAATGGTCCCCATCTGCGACAGCGAGCCGATCGGCAGGGCTTTCTTGCAGCGGATGTTTTCGACCCCGGCGACGAAGGTCGTCGAGACGGCTCCGAGGCCGACGAGCATGACGCCGAGTTTCCCGTTGGCCGGAGCGATTTCTCGACGCGACGAGCGCTTGGGCACGTCAGGTTCCTTTCCGTGATTGCAACGCCGGCGCGTGGCCGGGCAGCGTATCTCTGGGACGCGGCGCGCGTCCGAGTTCGGTCCCCGTGAGGCGCGCGACGTGGATCACGCGTTGCGCCACCGTGATCATGGTCGCGGCGGCGAGCACGGCGGTGATCCAGAAGAGGAGCGTGCCGTGGGGCCCACTCCCCAATGCCAGCGTTGGTACGCCCAAGAGGAGCAGCCGTTCCGCCCGCTGCGCAACGCCGACGTTGCACTCGAGCCCAAGCCCTTCGGCGCGGGCCCGCGTGTACGACACCATCAGCGAGCCGGCGAGCGCCACGCACGCCACGATGACTCCCGTCGCCATCAGGTTCGGCGCGACACCGCCATTCAGAAAGAAGACCGCGATCCCCGTATACAGGGCCGATTCGCCGACGCGGTCCAGCGTCGAGTCGTAAAACGCGCCAAACGTCGTTCCGGCGGCGCCGTCGCGCGCCACGCGGCCGTCCAGCATGTCGAAAATACCGCTGAACAACAGCAGGAATCCGCCCCAGTGCGCCCGGCCCAACGCGAATGCCACACCCGAGGCGATGACGACGAGCGTGCCAACGGTGGTGATGGCGTTGGGACGCACGTGCATCCGGATCAACAACAGCACGAGCGGGTTGAGCAGGTTAGTCGCGTTCCTGCGGACGGCCTGGGGAATCAAGTTCATTGCGGGGAGAACCTAACCGCCGGTGGAAATGGGCGGAAGGGCGCCGAGCCCGAGAAGTGCGCGTCGAGCAAGCAGTTAAGCCTCGCCCGCGAGCGGCGAGCAGGAGTCAGTAAAGGAGATACCTCTGTCGAACTTTACGGAACTTTGCCAGCGGCGCCTCCCAATCGTGCCAGATCGCTGCGCCCGTTCGCCCCTGTGCGAGCGCCTGGCGCAGCTCGGGTCCACCCGCCAGGAGATCGAAGTGCTGTGCGCTGAATGCGAATGAATCCGGAGCGCTGGCCCGGATCGCGACAAGCAACGCGAGCGCGGTGCGGGTCGGGTCGTAGGTGCCGCGATCAGTCACACGCAGGCGAATAACATTGATCCGCACACCGCCGTACTTCTTGTCGCTCGGCGATACCGGCGTGACGGTGTCCGCTGAAAGCTCCACTCCACGAAACACATCGCTCCTGCGATCCCCGGCCTCCCGGAATCGGTCGAGGATCGCATCCGCGCGGAGCCACGGCGCGCCCACGATCTGAAACGGCAGCGCCGTTCCCCGCCCCACCGAGAGATTCGTTCCCTCGAACAGGCAGGTGCCGGGATAATGGATGGCGCTCTCCAGATTCGGCATCGCAGGCGACGGGTTCACCCACGGCAGCCCCGTCTCGTCGAAATACATGTCGCGGTGCCAGCCCGTCATGGGCACGACCGTGAGTCGCGCATGAATTCGCAGCGTGTCGTTCGCGAACCGCAGCAACTCGCCGAGCGTCATCCCGGGACGCATCGGGACCGGAAGGAAGCTGATCAGCGTTGTGGCGGGCGCAGGCGATGCCCGTACGTTGCCCTGCACCAGGACGCCGCCGATCGGATCAGGCCGATCGAGCACGACCACGGGAATCCCGACTCGCGCGGCCTGCTGCATCAGGATCACAGCGCTCGCGGCGTAGGTGTAGTAGCGCGCGCCGATATCCTGGAGATCGATCAGGACGGCGTCGAGGCCATGGAGCGGAGGCGCAGGTGTATGTGGTCCTGCATAGAGACTATAGATTGGTAAACCGCTGCCAGAATCGATTGAATTCGTGACGGGGCGGTCCAGGGTGCCGCCAAATCCATGCTCGGGGCTGAAGAGTTGAACCAGATGGATCGAGCTGGACCGGAGCAGGTCCACATCACGCTGTCCTGCCCCGTCCACCCCTGTCTGATTGCTCAGCAATCCAACGCGCTTCCCAGCCACGAGCCGCGTCGAATCGGCGAGCAAGACGGTTATGCCCGGCCGCACGGGTTCCGAACCGTGAGACGGCGCGATCAGACACGCGCCCAGGGAGAGCATCACAAGCTGATGCGAACGCACTATATCCTCCTCCTCATCGCCATCGCGGCCTGCAGCGCGCGGGCCAAGCCCGCGGCGCAGCCGAGCGAGGTCGTCACTCCGGCTCTGAGTGCGGGGGGAACAGACTCGTCGCCCGACGTCGAAGCGATGCTGTCGCGCCTCAGTACGCGCCAGAAGGTAGCGCAGCTCGTGATGCCGTGGCTGTCGGGAGCATACACGGCGTTCGACGATTCGGAGTTCCAGGTCGCGGTGCGCTGGGTGGATTCGCTCGAAGTGGGCGGGCTGATCGTCTCGTCAGGATCACCCTTCGATATCGCGGCCAAGCTGAACGCGCTGCAGCGGCGCTCGCCCCTGCCGCTGCTCGTTTCCGCGGATCTCGAGTGGGGCGCGGGGATGCGGCTCTCGGGCGGCACATCGTTCCCGATGATCATGGCGGTCGGCGCCACCGGCAACCCGCATGATGCATACGAGATCGGCGAGGCCGCGGCCGTCGAGGGGCGTGCGGTAGGCATTCACGTGAACTTCGCACCCGACGCCGACATCAACAACAATCCGCTGAACCCGATCATCAACGTCCGTTCGTTCGGCGAGAACCCGGCGCGCGTCGGCGTGCTGGTGCAGGAGTACGTGCGCGGCCTCCAGGAGCACGGCATGCTGGCCACGCTCAAGCACTTTCCGGGACATGGCGATACGCGGCAGGATTCGCACATTGGACTGCCCGTGATCACCGCCGACTTCCGGCGGCTCGATTCGCTCGAGCTGGTCCCGTTCCGGGCGGGAATCAGCGCGGGCGCGGGCGTCGTCATGAGCGCGCATATCGCGTTTCCCGCGCTCACCGGCTCGAACGAACCCGCGACCCTCTCGCCCGCCGTCCTGACCGGACTGCTGCGCGACTCACTGCATTTCCAGGGGCTCGTGGTCACGGACGCGCTGATGATGGGCTCGATCTCCTCGCGCTATGGCGCCGGCGAGGCCGCGATCCGCGCGCTGCTCGCGGGATCGGATCTGCTGCTCATGCCATCCGATCCCGACTCGGCGGTTGCGGCGGTTACCGACGCGGTCCTGTCCGCACGGATTCCCGCCCAGCGGCTCGATGCGTCGGTGCGCCGCGTGCTGCTCGTCAAGCGGCGCCTGGGATTGTTCAGACAGCGCTACGCCCCCTTCGACTCGCTCATGGCGATCGTGGGCAGCCGCCAGTATCAGGATGAGGCGAAAGACCTTGCCGTACGCGCGCTCACCCTGGTCCGGGACATCGGCGGCCCACTGCACGCGCTGCGCTCGAGACGCAGCCGGCTATCGCTCGTGGCCTATGCGGACGAGTTGAACGGTAATGTTGGCCAGCGCATTGTCGACGAGCTGCGCCGCGGCGGCGACACCGTCGAATATTTCCGCCTCTGGCCCATGTCCGGGACCGCTTCGTATGACTCGGCGCGCGCGGTGATCGCCCGGAGCGCCCGCACGGTGTTCGTCGCCAACGTCCGCCCACTCTCGTGGAAAGGCACGATCGCGCTCCCCGATTCGCTGGCGCACCTCATCATGGCTACCGATTCGACGCGCGCCACCGTGCTCGTCTCGCTCGGCAGTCCGTACCTGCTCGATCAGACGCCATCGGTCAAGTCGTACCTGATCGCCTGGAGCGGTGTGCGGGTGTCGGAGCGCGCAGTCGGTCTCGCGTTGCTGGGCCGAGTCCCGATCGCCGGCCACCTGCCGATTCGAATTCCGCCCGACTACCCCGTGGGGCACGGCGTCGTCGTGCCGGATTCGAGCCCGTGAAGTCAGGCGTGACCGCTGTCCTCCTGGCCGTTTGCGTGTCCGGCTGCCTGCACCGGTCCTCGCCGCCGCGCGGCGAAGGCGTGCCCGCCGCGCCGGCCACAGCGGTCGGGTTCGACAGCACGCGGCTTGGCCTCGTCGTGTGGTACCTGCGGGTGGAAGCGGAGAGCGGCGCGTTTCCGGGGGCCGTGGTCGCCGTGGGACGGCACGGACGGATCGCGCTGCTCGCGGCGGTGGGCCAGTACAGCGTGGACGATCCCCGGCCCGTTGAGGTCACGACGATCTACGATCTCGCGTCGCTCACGAAGGTCATCGCGACCACGACGGCGTGCATGCTGCTCGTCGATCAGGGAAAGCTCGAGCTCGACGCGCCGGTGCAGCAGTATCTCCCCGAGTTCCGGGGGGCCGGCAAGGATCGCGTGACCGTGCGTCACCTGCTCACGCACTCGGCGGGACTTCCCGCGTGGCGGCCGCTCTACAGCGAAGCGGGCTCGCGTGAGACGGCGCTGGCGCTCGTGGATACGACGCCACTCGTGACGCCGCCGGGCGAGCAATACGTGTACTCGGATCTGAGCGCCATCCTGCTGATGCAGATCGTCGAACGGCTCTCGGGAGAGCCGCTCGATTCGTTCGTCACGCAGCGGGTGTTCCGGCCGCTCGGCATGGGGTCCACCCGCTTTCTGCCGCCTGCATCCTGGCGATCCCACATTGCACCGACGGAAGCCGACACGGTATTTCGTCATCGGATGCTGCGCGGTGAAGTGCACGACGAAAACGCGGGCCGGCTGGGCGGCGTGTCCGGCCACGCGGGCCTGTTCTCGAATGCTCCCGACCTCGCGCGGTTCGCCGAGCTGATGCTCGGCGGCGGCTCATGGGACACGCTCCAGCTCATTCACGCCGAAACGATCGCGGAATTCACGCGGCGCCAGAATCTCCCGCCAGGCTCCTCGCGCGCCCTCGGGTGGGACACGCCCGACGAGCCGCGCGATTCGGCGTCGTCAGCCGGGATGCGCCTCTCGCCCCGGTCGTTCGGCCACACCGGATTCACGGGCACGTCACTGTGGATCGACCCCGATCGCGACTTGTTCATCATCCTGCTGACCAATCGCGTCAACCCGACGCGCACCAACAACACCATCCGTCGTGTCCGCCCGCACGTGGCCGATCTGGTCGTGGACGCGCTCACGCACCCGGAGCTGTAGCTACTCCACGACCGTTTGCCATCCGCGTCGGGACAAATCACGATAGATGTAGCCGCCCGCGAGGACTCCGAGCGCGAGCAGTGCGACGCCCGCGCCGAATTCGTGCAGCAGCAGCTTTCCCACACCGAAGAGCACGCCGTAGATCAGCACGCAGCCCGCGATCCAATCGATCAGGTTGGCGATCCCGTCCGCCGAGGCGATGACATCCGGCGCCTTGGCCGCGATCGGCCCCCATCCCGCGCGCGACGGACGGGTGCGCCGGTAGAACGCCACCAGCGTTTCGTCCCGCTCGGGAGGCGTGAGGAATGTGACGGCGAGCCACACCACGGTCGTGATCGCGACCGTGATGATCATCATCCAGGCGAAATCGACCGGGTTGTCGGAATCGAGATGGCCCACGGTCTGGAGCAGCACCGAAACGACAAACGCCGAGATCATGGCGGCGACTTCGCTCCAGGCGTTGATCCGCCACCAGTACCAGCGCAACAGCAGTACCGCACCCGTTCCCGCTCCCGTGACGATGAGCAGCTTCCAGGCGGCGGCGATCGACCCCATGTAGAGCGTGACAACGGCCGAAATGACGGTGAGCAACACAGTGGCGGCCTGGGAGGCGCGCACGTAGTGCCGCTCGGCGGCGTCGCGGCGCACGAAGCGCCGGTAGAAATCGTTCACCAGATAGCTCGCGCCCCAGTTGAGCTGGGTCGCGATGGTGGACATGTACGCCGCGGCGAAGGCCGCGACCATCAGACCACGGAGCGATGAAGGCAGATAGTCGATCATGACGCGCACGTACCCGGTCTCCGGGTCCGCGAGGTTCGGGAACAGAATCAGCGACGCGAGCGCCACGAGAATCCAGGGCCAGGGCCGGACGGCATAGTGCGCGATGTTGAACCACAGCGTCGCGAGCAGCGAGTTCTTTTCGTCTTTCGCGCTGAACATCCGCTGTGCGACGTACCCGCCGCCGCCAGGCTCCGCTCCCGGGTACCACGTGGCCCACCAGTTGAGCGAGATGTAGACCAGGAACGTGATCATCGGCATCCAGGCCGAACCCACGTCCGGGACAAAGCTCAGTACCGAGCCGTGCGCGCCCGAAAGAGTCGTGAGCTTCGCCTTCATGGCGTCGATGCCACCCACGGCCGCGACCGCAACGACGGCGAGCACGATCACCATTCCCATTTTGATCACGAACTGGAACAGGTCGGTGACCAGCACCCCCCACAACCCCGAGAGCGTGGAGATCGTCGAGGTGAGCACGATCAGTCCGAGAACGACGAGCAGCGCCTCGGTCTTGCCGATCCCGAACACGAGCGAGACGATCTTCACCATGGCGAGATTCACCCAGCCGAGGATGATGCAGTTGATCGGTATGCCGAGGTACAGGGCGCGAAAGGCGCGGAGGAACGCGGCCGGTGGACCGGCATAGCGAATTTCCGAGAACTCCACGTCGGTCATCACGCCGCAGCGCCGCCACAGCCGCGCATAGAAGAACACGGTGAGCATGCCGCTCGCCACGAACGTCCACCACAGCCAGTTTCCGGCGATGCCGTTCCTCGCCACCATGCCCGTGACCGCGAGCGGTGTGTCCGCGGCGAACGTGGTCGCCACCATCGAAGTGCCCGCGAGCCACCAGGGCACATTGCGACCCGAGAGGAAGAATTCCCCCGTATCGCGTCCCGCCCGGCTCTTGTAGTAGAGGCCGATGGCGACGTTGAAAAGGAAATACAGGATCACCACGCACCAATCGGCTAAACTGAGCCGCATGAAGCACTCCGAGGGCGAGAGTTGACACGCCGATTCGAGGCGTCTAAGTTGCTGTCAGACAGGAGGATCGCAATGGCGACTACGCAGGGGACCACCCCAATTACGCTTACCCTGACCGACCGGGCCGGGGCCGAAGTGCTCAAGTTCATGAAGGACGAGAACGTGGCCCCCGAGCAGGCGGGGCTGCGCGTCGGCGTCATGCCGGGGGGCTGTTCCGGCTTCAAGTACAGCCTCAACATCGAAGACAAGCCCATGGAAGACGATCTCGTGATCGAGACGGGCGGGGTGCGCTGCTTCGTGGACAGCTTCAGCGCGCAATACCTGAACGGCGTCACGATCGACTACAAGAGCGACTTCCAGGAGTCCGGGTTCGCGTTCGAGAATCCGAATGCGACGGGGGGCTGTGGCTGCGGATCCTCGTTTACGGTTTGATCGTTCCTCCTGGTAACGGTTGGCTTGCGGGGCCCGCGTACGGCGCGGGCCCTTTGCTTTAGGAGGAGGGGGGGGAACCGCCGCTGCGCCCACTCGACATCGCGGTCATCGTCGCGTACTGCCTCGCCGTGCTCGTGGCGGGGCTGTTCTTTGCCGGGAAGCAGCGCGACGCGACCGACTACTTCCTCGGCCACCGGGGGCTGCCGTGGTGGGCGTTGATGCTCTCGGTGGTCGCGACGGAAACGTCCGCAGTCACGGTGATTTCGATTCCGGGGATTGGCGCGCGCGGCAATCTCACGTTTCTCCAGATCGGCTTCGGGTACCTGGTGGGCCGAATCGGGGTCGCCGCCCTCTTGCTCCCCGGATACTTCGAGGGCACGCAGGACACGGCGTACCAGCGGCTCGAGCGGCGCTTCGGCCCGCACGCCCGGCGCGTGGCGTCGGGAGTATTTCTCGTGACGCGCGCCCTGGCAGATTGTGTGCGGGTGTTCGCCACCGCGATCCCGCTCGCGCTCGTGACGCGCTGGAACTTTTCGTTGGGAATTCTCGCCATAGGTCTCGTGACGTTGATCTACACCTGGTCGGGAGGCCTGCGGGCAGTCGTCTGGGTCGATGTGATTCAGCTGTGCGTGTATGTGCTGGGAGGGATCGCCACGGTGATCGTGGCGACGCACCTCGCGGGAGGCATCGGGGCATTCAGCCGCGCGTGGAACGCCGGTAAGCTGGTTGCCATCGATCCGCGCGTTTCGTTCACGGCCGTGTACACGATCTGGGGTGGCATGATCGGCGGCGCGTTACTCTCGGCGGCGTCGCATGGCACCGACCATCTGATCGTGCAGCGGCTGCTCGCGGCGCGACGGCTGGGCGATGCGCAGCGGGCATTGATCGGCTCCGGGGTGTTCATCATTCTGCAGTTTGCCCTGTTTCTTCTCGTAGGCACGAGCCTGTGGCTCGCGGGCGCCGACCACCCGGACATGCGGAGCGATGCCATTTATCCGAGCTTCGTGATCACCCAGCTTCCCGCCGGTCTTGCCGGCCTCGTGATCGCCGGAATTCTCGCCGCCGCGATGAGCAGCCACGCTTCGGCGGTGAACTCGCTCGCTTCGGCCTCGACTCACGATTTTTACGCGCCACTCACCGGCCGGACCGATCCCGCGCACCTGCTCGGCGTCGGGCGTTGGCTGACGGTCCTCTGGACTGCCGTGCTGGTCTCGGGCGCGCTCGCGCTGCGGCAGCAGAACACGCCCGTGGTTCAACTCGCGCTCAGCATTGCCTCAATCACGTATGGCGCATTGCTCGGGACGTATATCCTCGGTGGGATCTCGTCACGCGCGCGGCAGCGCGACGCGATCATGGCAATCGGGGTGAGTGTCTTGCTCATGACTCCCATCGTCCTTGGCGCCGTGATCCCGGGATTTCCGATCCGCTGGCTGCCATCGCTCGCCTGGCCATGGTACGTGCCGCTTGGCACCGCGATCACGCTCGCGACTGGTCTACTCGCCTCTACGGTCCGCGCATGATCTTCCTCGGCATCGACGCCGGCGCATCACACTCGGAGGTCGTCATCGCGGGAGCTGACCTCGTGATTCGCGCGCGCGCCGAAGGCCCGCCGGCGGCCGTTCGCCCGAGTGGCGCGGCCGTTTCCGCGGCGATCATCGCTCATACCGCGCGCCGAGCCGCGACGGCAGCCGGCAGCGCACTCCCCGGGGCCGCCGCGGTGGTCGGGGCCGCTGGAGCAGGCCGGGTCCAGGAGCAGGCGGAGCTCGCGAGCGCGCTCGTCGACGCAGGCGTGGCGCAAGCAGTGCGAGTCGTACCGGATGGGGAAGTTGCGCTCATCGCCGTGTTCGGCCGGGGCCCGGGCGTGGTGGTGAGCGCCGGCACGGGCTCGATCGCGTACGCGCGCGATGCCGAGGGTCGTGTGTACCGAGCGGGGGGCTACGGGTGGCAGATTGGCGACGAAGGCGGCGGCTACTGGCTGGGGCGTCGCGCGCTCTCAGAGGCGGCGCGGACCATCGACGGGCTAGCCGAAGGCTCGACGCTCTCCGCGCGCCTGTTGAGCGCGCTCGGGCTCGAGCGCTTCGACGCCCTGGTGCGCTGGGCGCAGACCGCGACCCCAACCCAGATCGCGGCGCTCGCTCCCCACGTGCTCAACGCCGCGGAAGATGGCGAAGCGGTCGCGCGCCGGGCCGTGAACGACGCGGGGCGCGAGCTGGCCGCGCTTGTCGTCTCGCTCGAGCGCTACTTCCCCGGAGCCGATCCGATTCCCGTTGCGGTCGCGGGCAGCCTGCTCAACCCTCGCTCCCCCCTCGCTACAGCATTCTGGGAGGCGCTGGGAAGCCTGTCGGCACGTGCGCAGCCCGTGTTGCTGATGGTGGATCCCGCGGTGGCGGCGCTGCGAATGGCGGTCGAGCTGCGCAATAACGCATGATCAAGATTCAATAATCAATGTTCATTGACCATTGATTATTAATTATTGATCACCGAGTGCCGGTATCCCCACCCGAAGTACAACGCCATTCCCAGCACCAGCCAGATGCCGAAGCGCTCCCACGCCTGGTGCGGCAACCCGCCCATCACGAAAACGCACAGTAACGCGGACGCGATGGAGACGAACCAGACGGCGCGCACACGGAACGGGCGCGGCCGATCCGGATCGGTGTACCGCAGCACGAGCACGCCGATCGAGACGAGCGCGAACGCGAACAGGGTCCCGATGTTGGTCAGGTCGTAGGTTTCGCCCGCGTCGCCGATCAACGCCCACAGGGCCACAAAGATGCCGGTCACGAGCGTCGTGATGTGCGGCACCCGGTGCTTCGGATGCACCTTGGCGGCCCAGGCCGGCAGCAGTCCGTCGCGCGCCATCGCGAAGAAGATGCGCGGCTGGCCGTACTGAAACACGAGCAGCACGGCGGTCATGGAGACGATCGCGCCGAGCGACACGATCCACTCGACGGTGGTCAGATTAGCGGCGTGCAGCGCCGCGGCGAGCGGATCCGCCACGCCCAGCTTCGTGTACGGCACCAGGCCCGTGAGCACGGTCCCCACGATCATGTAGATGATGGTACAGATCGCGAGACCGCCGAGGATGCCGAGCGGCAGGTTGCGCTGCGGGTTCCTGGTTTCCTCCGCGGCCGTCGAGATCGCATCGAAGCCGATATAGGCGAAGAACACGATCGCGGCACCCTGATGGATGCCGCGAAATCCATTCGGAGCGAACGGGTGATAGTACGCCGGCTTCAGGTGTCGCAGGCCGGCCACGACAAACAGCGCGAGCACCAGGAGCTTGATCGTCACCATGATGTTGTTGGCGGTGGCGCTCTCGCGCGCGCCGAGCAGGAGCAGCCACGTAATCAGCATCACGATCGTGAATGCCGGTACGTTGACCAGTAACGCAATCCCGGCCACGTGGGGCGCGGAGTCCAGCAGCCCGTGGATCGCGGGATCGGGTGACAGCAATGCCGTGCGGTAGCCGGTCGTGAGCCACGCGGGAAAGACGATGTGGAACGACCGTAACAGCGACTCGAGGTAGTCGCCCCAGGAAATGGCGACCGCGACATTGCCAACGGCGTACTCGAGAATCAGGTCCCAGCCGATGAGCCAGGCGACGATCTCGCCCAGCGTCGCGTAGGTGTACGCGTACGCGCTCCCGGCCTGCGGTATCATCGCCGACAACTCGGCGTAACACAGACCGGCGAGCGCGCAGCACACGCCGAGCAGCAGAAACGACAGGACCAGTGCGGGGCCCGCCCCGCTCCGCACCAGATTGCCCGCCGCGTCGTACTGACCGGCCGCGGCCGTGCCGACTGATCCGAAGATTCCCGCGCCGATCACGGCCCCGATCGCGAGCATGATCAGGTCGCCGGCGCCCAGCGAGCGTTTGAGCGATGTGTCGGTCTCGGCGAGCAGCTCCGAGATCGGCTTGCGGCGGAGCAGGCGCATCATGTGAAACGCGGGAACCGAGAAACGGGAAGCGAGAAGCGGATGCGGTTACGCTTCCCGCTTCTCGCTTCCCGCTGTCCGGTCATACGAACAGTGGAGCCAACACCAGCGTCACGGTACTGAGCAGCTTGATCAACACGTGCAGCGACGGCCCGGCGGTGTCCTTGAACGGATCGCCCACCGTATCGCCGACCACGCCGGCTTTGTGGGCGTCGCTTCCCTTGCCGCCGTACTCGCCCATCTCGATGAACTTCTTGGCGTTATCCCAGGCGCCACCGCCATTGTTCAGCAGCGTAGCCATGAGAATGCCGGCGATCGTCCCCACCATCAGGAATGCCGCCACGGTCTCGGCGCCGAGATGGAAGATTTTGAAAAACAGTCCGACGGCGATCGGCATACCGACCGCGAGCAGCCCGGGCGCCACCATGGCCTTCAACGCGCCGACGGTCACGATATCGACCGCGGTGCCGTAGTCCGGCCGCGACGTGCCCTGGAGAATTCCGGGATCGGCCTTGAACTGACGGCGCACTTCCTTGATGACGTCCACCGCTGCCTTGGTCACCGCGCCGATCGCGAGCGCCGAGAACCAGAACACGAGCATCGCGCCCAGCAGCCCGCCCACGAACACCTCGGGCTTCGAGATGTCGACCGCGGCGAGCGGCGAGCCGAGCGCGGCGACTTCGTCGAGGTACGCGGAGAAGAGCAGGAAGGCCGCGAGGGCGGCAGAGCCGATCGCGTACCCTTTGGTCAGCGCCTTGGTGGTGTTCCCGACCGCATCGAGCCGATCGGTACGGCGCCGGATCTCTTCGGGCTGGTGAGACATTTCGATGATGCCGCCCGCGTTGTCCGTGATCGGGCCGAACGTGTCCATCGCGAGGATGTACGCGGCCGTGCCGAGCATCCCCATGGTGGCGACCGCGGTGCCGAACAGCCCGGAATGCTGGAGGCCGCTCGACGCTCCGAGGTGGTAGGACGCGATGATCGCGATCGAGATCGTGAACACCGGCAGTGCGGTGCACTCGAGGCCGACCGCGAATCCCGCGATGATGTTGGTCGCGGGTCCCGTGACCGACGCGGCGGCAATCGATTTGACGGGACGGTAGCGGTATTCCGTGTAGTACTGCGTGATGTAGACGAACGCGATCGACATGGCGATGCCGATGATGCCGCACAGGGCGAAATGCCACCATGCGTCGGGCTGTCCGGGAGGATTGAGCAGCCAGTACGTGCCACCGACGAAGCCGATCGCGGCGAGCACCGCGGTGATCATGTAGCCGCGATTCAACGCCTGCATCGGATCTTCGTCTTCGCGTGCCTTGACGATCAGCACGCCGATGATCGACGCGATCAGCCCGAACGCCCGGGCGACCAGCGGGAAGAGCATCACGCCCACGATCTGATCGGGGCGGAAGGCACCCGGGTTGGCGAGCGCCAGGCCCGAGCCCAAAATCATGGCGCCGATGTTTTCGGCCGCTGTCGACTCGAACAGGTCGGCGCCGCGGCCCGCACAATCGCCGACGTTGTCGCCCACCAGGTCCGCGATGACGGCGGGATTGCGTGGGTCATCTTCGGGGATCCCGGCTTCGACCTTGCCCACCAGGTCCGCGCCGACATCCGCGGCCTTGGTATAGATTCCGCCGCCCAGCTGCGCGAACAGCGCGACGAACGACGCGCCGAAGCCGTAGCCGACGATCATGAGCGGGATCTTGGTGGGGGCGAAGCCGATGGTGTTCAGGATGTAGTAGAGGATGCCGACGCCGAAGAGGCTCATCGCCACGACGAAGAGTCCGCTGACCGCGCCGCCGCGCAAGGCGACCTGCATCGCCTTATTCAGACTGTTCCGCGCCGCACTAGCGCTCCGGATGTTGGACCGCACGGCGACGTACATCCCCACGAGCCCGGCGACCCCCGAACACGTCGCGCCGAACAGGAACGAGATCGTCGTGGTCAGCGCGAGGGCGGAGGCGCTGGGCTCGTCCCCATGGGGCTTCCGGATGAACGCGTACAGGACGTAAATGACCGCGCCCAGCGCGATGGAGAGCGTCGCGATGGTCCGGTACTGGCGACGTAGGAACGCTTCCGCGCCCTCCTGAATCGCGTCGGAAATGCGCCGCATTTCGGGGGTGCCGTTGTCTTGCCGGAGAACGTAGCCGCGCAGACCCCAGGCAACGGCCAGGGCGAAGATCGAGATCGCCAGGACGAGGACGATCAGCATAGAAGATGATGGCTCCTAGTTTCCGAGTGTGATGGCGACCGTGAAGACGCTCGCGACGTTCGTCCCATCGCGCGTGTGCGCGGGATAGAAGCGAAACGCCTTCATGCGCTCCAGGAACTCCCGGCGGTACGGCTCGTCGTGCATCGGCGGGTCGACCTCGACCCGCGTGACGTTTCCATCGGCCGCCACCCAGAACTTGACGCGATAGGTGCGGCCGGCGAGGCTGCCGGGGACCTTCGCCAGCGGTGGCACATACGTAGTACGCGGCGAGGCGGGGGAAATGTAGTCGCCCGCGCCTCCCGTGCCAGACCCTGCTCCGACGCCAGCGCCTGGGGGACCAGCCCCATTGCCGCCGGCAGCTCCCGCCCCCGTGGCCCCCATCATTCCGACTTCAGGGAGAACCGGGGAGAGGCGCGGCGCGATCGACGGCACGTCGATCTCCACGGTTGAGAGTGTCGGAATGGTTGTGAGCGCGATGTGCGGCGCCTCGGGAAGCGAGACCGGGGCGGGAGCCGGCGCGGCGGGGAGCGCGAAGAAATTCACGCGCCGACCGTCGCTCGGCCGGCCTTCGGAATTCCCGATTCCCGACCCGCGCTGGGTCAGGCGGTCATGCAGGTGGAAAACCGCGATGAGCAAGGCGGCATGCAACGCCACTGAAACAGCAATGCCCGCCCGGGACGCGGAACGCGCCGGCCGGCGCGGGAGCGAAGCGTGGAGGGAGGGAGGACGAGGAAGCGACGTGCGCTAGTGCGCCTGGGCCTGGCCCTGGTCCGCCGGCGTAAACCCGATGACCTGCACCCCGGCGCCGTGGGCGATATCCATCGCGTGCATGACATCCAGGTATTTCCGACTCGGTGCCGCCTTGATGAACAGCAATTTGGCGGGTCGCGTGTCGTAGATCTGATGGAACGCCTGGTCGAGCTGGCCCTCGGAATAGACTTGCTTGTTGATCGTGTAGCCGCCGTCGGCCGTGAGCTCGAGCACGATTTGCGCCGATGGCTGCTGCTTCGACTTCGCCTGCTGCTCGGGTGGAACCTGGACGTCGAACGCCTTGCGCGACAGCGGCTGGGTGATCATGAAGATGATGAGCAGCACGAGCAGCACGTCGATCAGCGGCGTGACGTTGATGTCGGCCGAGAGGCCCTCGCCCCCGCCCGTCGATCCCATGGCCATGCTCAGTTCTCCTTCTTCTTCTTCTTCGCGATGAGCGACTGTTTCTGCTCGCTGATCGCTCCGACGACGCGCACGCCGGCCTTGCGCGCGATCTCGAGCGCCTGCTGAACCCGTCCGAAGTCGATGTTCTGGTCGGCCTTGAGGAACAGAATCTTGTCCTTGGTGCGGCTCTCGTACAGCGAGACCAGCCGGCCGGGCAGGTCCGCATCGCTCACTGCCCGCGGCCCGGAGCCGACGTCCAGATAAAACTTGCCTTCGCGATCGATCCCGAGCCTGATCTCGTCGGCCTGCTCCGGACGGTTTTCCGGGTTCTCCGCCCGGGGAATCGTAGCTTGGAATCCCGCCGTGATGATCGGGGTGACGATCATGAAAATGATGAGCAGCACGAGCATCACGTCGATCAGCGGCGTGACGTTGATGTCGGCCTTGACGGCCGCGCGGGCGCTAGCGGCTGACAGGGCCACCGGAGGACGGCTTCTGCGCCTGGAATTCCTTGGTGAAGATCGACCGGCCGAACTCGGAGCCGACGCTCTTGATCAGGTAATCGATCAGCTCCTTCGACGTGTACGTCATCTCGACCGAGAGAAAGTCGATCTTGGTCGTGAAGTAGTTGTAGAGCCACACCGCGGGAATCGCGACGAGCAGGCCGAACGCGGTCGTGATCAGCGCTTCCGCGATACCCGCCGACACGGAGGCGAGCGACCCGCCGCCGCCCGAGGCGGCCATGCCCGTGAACGCGTTCACGATACCCATGACCGTTCCGAGCAGTCCCACGAACGGCGCTGTGGCGCCCGTGGTCGCGAGAATGCCCAGACCGCGCTTCAGGTCCGCGGCTTCGATCAGCATCTCGCGCTCGACCGACCGTTCCACTGAGTTGATGTCGGCCGCTGTGATCGTCGCCCGATCACGCAGCAGCGGCTTTACCTCGGCGAGCGCGCCACCCAGCACGCGCGCCACGTGGCTGCGCTTCTGCTTTTCCGCGAGCGTGATCGCCCCGTCGAGCTGGTCTTCCTTGAGATAGCGCGAGAATTCGGGCGCGAATGTCCGTGTCTGCTTCTGCGACTGCCAGAGCTGGTACAGCTTCTGGAACGCGCTGGTCCAGGAGATGAGCGACATGATCGCCAGCACCAGCACAACGCCCTTGGCGAACGGGCCCATCGAGATGAACAGATCGTATAACGAAGGCATGGAGTCCTCAGCGACCTTGGGTTAGGCGAAACTGGACTGGCAGGGAAATGAGCACCCGCACCGCACGACCATGGACGCGCGCGGGACGGAACAGCGACTTGAGTACGACGTTGCGGGCCGGTTCGTTGAAACCAGGATTGGAGCTGGACATGATGCGCACCGAGCTGGGCTCGACGCGGCCGAGCGTATCGATCACGGCCTGCACCACCACCTCGCCCTGCACGCCCGCCTGCTTCAGCAGCTCCGGATAGACGAGCGGCGGGCCGGCGAGCCGCTCCGGCTTCTCTTCGACGATCGCTTCCATGAACACTTCATTCCCCGTCGGCACGACGCCGTTCGCCGTTCCACCTTCCACGCCCGTGCCCGAGTAGTCCTTGGGATCGAACTTTTCCGCAAGATTCACGGGCGGAATGTTGGTGGGAATTTCGGTGGGGGCGATGATCGTCTGAAACCCCTTGAGCGGCACATCGAGCTGCACCGGCTGCGGCTCCGGCGGCTTCTGCTGTTGCTGCTGCTGCTCCAGATACACCATCGTGGTATCGGTCTTGACCTTCGTGTCGCCCTGCCCCGCGTGCAGCGTCGCGAACACGGCGCCCACGATGACGGCCGTATGTACCACGAGAGAAATGAAGCCCACGCCGAGGAATTTCTTCCTCTGTTTTTTCCCTCTGGATTCGATCAGGTTCTCGAACACACTTTCAAGTACCCTGATTCCGGCGGAAGGCGCCAGTACCACCAGATTACAATCCGATGACAATCCTCCCTAGCCCGGGAGTGTCACTGTCACGGTAGTTCCGCGGCCCGGGCGGCTCGTCACTTCGATGTTGCCGCCGTGCGCTTCGACGATCCAGCGGGAAATGGCGAGGCCGAGCCCCGCCCCGGCGCGCCCTCCGGTGCGCGTCCGCGCTGCATCCGCGCGCCAGAAGCGGTCGAACACATGCGGCAGGTCGCCGGGGGCGATGCCGATCCCCGTGTCCCGCACGGTCAGCCGGACATGTCCGTTGGATCGGCCCAGCTCGAGCGAGACCTGCCCTCCGGCCGGCGTGTATTTCACCGCGTTGGTCAGAAGATTGAGGATTAGCTCCCGAATGCGCTCCGCATCGACGGGGATCACCACCGGGTTTTCCGGAGTGCCGAAATCGATGTGCACGCCCGCCTGCTCGGCCAAGAGCTCACCCGTTTCGCGGGACTCGAGCACGATTGCACGGAGATCCGCCGGCTCGCGGTACAGGGGGGCGCGGCCCTCGTCAACGCGAGCCAATGTCAGCAGCGCATCGACCAGCTCCGACATCCGCTTGATCTCCTGCAGGGTCTCTTCGAGCAACGCGAGCGTGTCCTGCGGCAGGCTCGGCGTCGTCATCGCGCGCTCGACTCCCGCCCGCAGCACGGTCAGCGGGGTCTTGAGCTCGTGGCTCGCATCCGCCGTGAAGCGGCGCAACGCCGTGAAGCTCCGCTCGAGTCGCGCCATCATCTCGTTGAGTGTGTTCGCGAGCCGCCCCAGCTCGTCATTCACCATGGGCTCGACCAGACGCCGATGCAGACTCCGCCCGTCCGTGATTTCCCGAACCTCGGTGATGATCTGGTCGATGGGCGCGAGGGCGCTGTGTGCGATCCAGAAGCCGATCAGGATGCCGAGCAGCAGCCCGATCGGCAGGATGATCGCGAATCGCGACAGCAGTTGACGTGGCTCGAGCTCCGCGGCTCGGATGTCCGCGGCGGCGAAGATCGCGCCGTTCGGAGCGCCAAGCTCAGGCACCCGGCGCACGACATAATGCAAGGTCGGCCCTTCGGGTCCGAACCGCACGGCGTCCGGCCCGGCGCGGCCGAGCGATGTCGTCACGAGGCCCCGCAGCTTATCAACTTCCTGAAACGTGAGCGCGCGCGCATCGGCGGAAGCGTACAACAGGCTGCCGTCCGACGCGGTGACGATGAGGTAGTCGGGGACCACCTCGAGCAGCGCCGCGACATCGGGGATCAGCACGGGACGCCGGGTCGCGTCCATGCGCACCAGCGGGCCGCGCGCCCGGTAGCTTTCGGCCAGGATCCCGGCGCCGAGCTCGGCCTCGGAGCGGATGCGTTCATCGAGCTCCCCGTAAGAGGATCGCCGTCCGCTGATATAAAGGACCACGGCGAACGCGGCGAGCGTCATCGTCAGCGCGATCGAATACAAGGCCGTCACCCGACCGCGGATCGTTCTCACCGCGGTGCCCCTTCCCCTTTGACCATGTACCCGACACCACGAACCGTATGCACGAGCTTCGGCTCCCGGCCGGAATCGATCTTCTTGCGCAGGCGATTGATCACGACATCAACGATGTTTGTGCCGGGATCGAAATGATAGTTCCACGCGTACTCGGTGATCAGTGTCCGCGACATCACGCGCCCCTGATGGCGGATGAGGTATTCGAGCACCGCGTATTCTTTGGGAGTCAACTCGATCGGCTTGCCGGCGCGGCGCACTTCGCGGCTCCCCGTATCGACCGTGAGGTCGGCCACGCGCAGCACGGGGGCGGTGAGAGCCTTGGGCCGGCGCCCCAGCGCTTCGACGCGCGCCAGCAGCTCGTCGAGCGAGAACGGTTTGGTGACGTAGTCATCCGCGCCGAGGCGCAGCGCCTGCACCTTGAACTCGACGGTGTCCTGCGCCGTCAGCACGAGCACGGGGACGCTGTTCCCCTGCTCTCGGAGCGCGCGCAGCGCTTCGACTCCCGTCAGAACGGGCAACCGCAGGTCCAGCACGACGAGATCGTAGGCCCCGGTGGTCGCGGCATGCAGCCCCGCCGCTCCGTCCGCCACCAGGTCCGTCTGATGGCCTGCTTCCTGTAATCCGCGCGAGACGTATTGCCCTACGGTAGAGTCGTCTTCGACGACCAGGATCTTCATCCGATCAGGAGATAGACCTTGAAATTCGAGCCGATGCCCACCTGCGACTCGACTTCGATCCGGCCGCGATGCTCGGCGATGATCCCATAGACGATCGACAGCCCGAGTCCGGTGCCCCGGCCCGGCGCCTTGGTCGTGAAGAAGGGCTCGAAGATCTTGGGAAGATCATCCTGTTTGATGCCCATACCGGTGTCAATGAACTCGAGCAACACCTCGTCGTCGCGCTCCGGATTGAGCCCGCTTTTCACGGTCAGCGTGCCGCGTGAATTCATCGCGTCCATGGCGTTGAGCATCAACGCCATGAAGCACTGGACCAGCCGTTCGGGGTCCGCACGCAGCTCGGGAAGGCCGGCGGAGAGCTCGCGTGTGACGAGTAGCTTCTTGAAGCGGTCGTGATGCTTCAGCAGGAAGAGCGTCTGCTCGACCAGCGCGTTCACATCGACGGGGCGTTTCTCTCCGCTCTTCGGCCGGGAGAAGTCGAGCAGTCCGTCGACGATGCGGCGGCAGCGCTGAACCTCAGTGTCGATGATCTTCAGGTACTCCTCGAATGCCTGACGGATGCCGGGCGCCAGCTCTTCGTTTCTGAGTCCCAGCGCCTCACTGCACGCGAGAATCGTGGCGAGCGGGTTGTTGATTTCGTGCATCACTCCCGCCGCAAGCTGGCCCACCGCGGCGAGCTTCTCGGTTTCGGCGAGCCGCAGCTGGGCGGCGCGCCACTCCGTGACGTCTTCGCCGATCGTGATCACATGGGTGATGTCCCCTTCGTCCTGCCGCATCGGGATCTTCGTGATGCGGTAATAGCGCATGTCTCCGCTCGCTCGCGAGTCCATTTCCATCTGCTGCATCTCGCCCGTCTCGAACACCCGGTCGAATTCCCGTTGCAGCAGCTCGCGCGGTTGGCGGTCGAGCACCTCGAAGATCTCACGCCCCACGGCCTCTTCGCGTGAGACACCCTGCGTCCCGGTCTCCCGCTTCCGGTTCCAGGCCCGGATCCGGTAGTCGCGGTCGATCACGTAAAGGCCGACGGGAAGCGAGTCGACGATCTGCGCAGCGAACCCGCGCTGCGTTTCGACCTCGCGCGCACGCAGGGCCACCTCGGACGCGAGGTCCTGCGACAGCTCGGTCGCCGCAATCAACGGCGCGAGCATGTGCGCGACGACGACGAGTACGTCGTGCGCCATGTGTTGCGTACGTCCGTCGGGTATCAGCGCTTCGAGCAGCCCCAGCGCCTCTCCCTCGTGAATGAGCGGCAGCCTGAGGAGCAGCAATCCGGACCGAGCCTTGTCCACCCGCGGTCCCTCGTCGATCCATTCCGCGATCGGGGGAGCCGCCGATGGGGCGTGAGCGCCGTATCCGGGAGGATGGAGCTCGTCCCCCGGCGCACTGATCGGCGTGTACTCGAGCCCGCTCGCGTGCCGAATCCATAAGCGACAGCGGCGGAGCCCCAAGCCCCGCCGCAGCGTCGTCATGACGGCAATGAGAGCGTCCTCGGACGCGAAGCCCCCCGAAAACACCGCGGCCACGTCCGCGAGAATGCGGAGGCCTGGGTGATCAGATTCGACGAGCGGTGCGGCCATCGGCCGCTAAGCTATGGATGGGGTTTTTGCTTCGCCAGCGGGATCTCGAACCGCAGCCCGATGAAGGCGCGGACGTCGGTCTTGTGGCCGAGAAACACCGTCGGACCCGCCACGAAGCTATAGTGAGCTCCGGGCCCGTCCCCCAGGCGAACGCCCGGCAGGATTGAGATGGCGGCCCAGGGAGAGGAGAGGCTGTCGGGCGGGGCTGAGCTGGCATACCCGCTGGCCTCGAAGGTCACGTCCCACCCGAACGGCTGCGGATTGGTTTCGTTTCCCACGTCCGCAAGATGCACGAGACCAGTGCGTGTCGAGAACCAGAGCGCGCCTACGATGCCGCGAGCGCCGCCCACGATCGCACCCTCGTCAATGAATGACCCAACGCGCAACCCAAGCGTGGCCGAGCGGAAGAACATCGCGTGGATGTCGTGCATGTAGCCGACGTCCAGCGCCTCGACCTGGTATCCGCCCCCCGCGGTGGCGGCGAATCCAAGCGAGGCCGATTGCGCCGCCAACGGCGTAGACAAAGCTCCCGAGGCTACCAACATTGGGACCATGAACCGGCGCACCTTCATCCTCCTCACTGGAGCCGTATCCGCTCCGCTGTTTCGAACCCGACGTGGCCCACCCTTAGTCCCGCTCCAGCCTGCGGCGGGGCGGCTGCGGTTCGAACTGGACGGGCAACGGCAGTGGTCGCTGTTCTACCAGGGCACCCCCGAGTCCGTTCCCGTCATCAGGAACGCCGGTATCGGCGCCTGGATCGCGGATCGTTTCATCAGCCTGTCCGAGCTGGAATATAGTACCCTCGGCACCCGCAGGCCCCCGGGCGGCGAATCCCTCATCGTCCGGGGTCGATCCACGGCGGTGGGGGTGGTGCTCGAGGCCGAATTCTTCTGCACGACCGATACCGCCCCACCACAGGCGTCAATCAGCGTGCGGGTGTACCCCGATCGCACACTCCCGACCATCGGGGGCGTGCGCTTCTTTCAGGTGCCGGCCTCCGATATCCTGCCTTCGGCAACGGCGGGGGACGCTCCCCTCTGGGCCCTCGTCGACGGTTCTACGTCCTCGAGTGACGCAACGCTGCTGCAACTCTCCGACATGGACCAGATGCCGCGGCTCGAAAGCCGGGGCGCCGTGGGTCTGACCCGAGTGGGGCGCGGGCTCGCGCTTGGATTTCAGGCCGACGATCCCGGGACCGGCCGGGTGCAGCTCGCGAGCGACGGCTTGGACGTCGCCAGCGACTGGACTCCGTCGCGCCCGCTCCGCCCCGAGGGTGACTCGTCCCTGCTCCGGCTGACGTACGATCCGGACGGCGACGGCCTGACCGCGCTGGGCGCATTGTTTCGGCCGCAATCCATTATAGATCGCGAGCGCATCGACGCCGTCTCGGTACCGGTTGGATGGGCGTCGCGCGGTGAGCTTGGCAGTGCGATCACCGAGGACAGCTTTCTCGCGCAGGTGGAACGCTGCGCCTCACAGTTCGACCAGCGGTCCTTTCGATTCGTTGAGCTCGACCAGGGATACGAGCGCGCCGTGGGTGACTGGGAGTGCAATGGCAAGTTCCCTCACGGACACCGCTGGTTGACCGATCAGGTCAGGGCGCGGGGATTGCTCCCCGGCCTCTGGATCGCTCCGTGCGTCGTCTCGGAGCGATCCGGCATACCCGGCGCCCAGCCCGACTGGCTGCTCAAGGACACGGACGGATCCGTCCCCATTGTGTGGGACACTCGCGAAGAATGGGGTGGAAAGCTGTTCGCGCTCGATCCCGCCCATCCGTCAGTCCAGGACTGGCTCCGTTCGCTCGCGCGGCGGGCCCGTCAAGACTGGGGGTACGAGTACCTCAGGCTCGATCTCCTCTCATGGGTGGTGGGCGACGCAGAGACGATGTCGGGGCCGGCCACCGCCCATTACGGCGGACTCACCGACGCGGAAGCCTACCGGCACGCGCTGGAGGCGCTGCGCGAGGGAGCCGGTTCGGATACCCTCCTCCTCGGGGCCGGCGCTCCGCTCGAGTATTCGGTGGGACACGTCGACGCCATGCGGATCGGCCCCAGGGTCGACGCGGCCTGGTCGTCCATTGTGCCCGCTGCACCGAACATCGCGCGTCGCAGCTTCTACAATCGCGGCGCTTGGATCAACGATCCGGATTGCGTCGTGGTCCGGGAACCGCTCACACTGGACGAAGCACAGCTGTGGGCCAGCACGCTGGCTCTGAGCGCCGGCGTCATATTTTGCTCGGATGACCTGACCAAGCTGCCGGCCGAACGACTCGAAGTGCTGCAGCGGATCCTTCCAGCCGCGACCCACGCCGCGCGCGTGATCAACGGTGGGGCGAGCGGCGACGCGCCGCCCACGCTGTGGATCGTCGAAGGATCGCCGGGTTGGTGGACGGTGCTGCTCGCCAACTGGCGCGATGCCGCGGCGGCCCAGAGTGTGACGACGACCTCGCTGGGATTGAGTGGCAAGCGTTTCACAGCCTACGACGTCTGGCGCGCGGCGCCGCTCGATGACATCACCGACACCATCGGCGCAACGATTCCGGCGCACCGCGCGTTGGTGGTGGGGATTCGTCGCGCGACGAGCCGCCCGCAGCTGGTTGGTACGAGCCGGCACGTGATCCAGGGAATGCACGACGTCGCGGACGAGCACTGGGACGCACCGCGGCGCGTTCTCGCGGCTCGCGCGACCAATCTCGATGGACGCGTCTATGCCGTGACGGTCTCCGTTCCCACGACCCTACGGGTAATGGAGTGCAAATCCGACACAGCGTGCATGGTCTCGAGTCTCTCGAGCGGCCATACCCGCCTCGAATGGCCCGCGGGCACGCGCGGCGAGCTGTCCTGGGAGCTCAGCTTCCGGAGTCAGACGGCTCGAGCACCACGGCACCCGTAGCGGCGGCCGGTCCGAGCAGCGCGAGCGAAATCAGCACCAGTGTCCACGCCGTCGTTTCGAGGTGCAGCGCCGGAATCGCGCTGACCGCGAGCGCATGACCCTCCGCGAGCCCGTGCATTGCCTCGGTCCAGCTGGCCTCGAGCGCACCCACGATGGCGTGCATCCGCCAGACCGAGATTCCGGCCAGCGCGAGCACCACCGTCCAGTAAGCTCCGAGCACCACCCCGCGGGGACGGCCCGCCGCGAACGCGAGCACAATCAGCAACGCGGGACCGATCAGGCCAAGCCACCACCCGGGCCCCGCGGTCGGCGGCACGACCTCGACCGCGCCAAGCACCTCCCAGTGATCGCGGTCGGTGAGCGGAACGAGAGCCGCATGGCTGCCCGGACGCCATTCCGCGACCTCGAGTCGGCGGATGCGCCCAAATTGCTCCGGGCTGAGCGGAGTTGCTGTCGAGTGCACGAGCGGCGCGGTCCCATGGTACACCTCGAGGCGTGACGTCCACGGAGGCAGGAGGTCGAGTGCGCGAGCGTGCGCGAGCAGCTGGCCGACGTCGTAGCCCGAGCGCCCCGAGGCTGATCCCGGCGGAGCAGGTGCGACGGCCGTGAGATAGTCCGAGATCACGAGGGCGCTGCGCATCGCAAACGCTTTCGCGCACTCGACCGACATGAGCCGGGATACCCCGGACATGAGCACGCCACCGACGAGCCCTGAGACGAATATCATCGTGCGGCCGCGCGTCACCGCTCGGCCTGCACCCGGTCCACGGCCCGAGCCGTCTCCCGCACCACATCCTCGGCGGCGCCCCCGCCTTCCGAGGCAATCCGCACCATCATGCGTTCCAGCAGCGCGTCCACGAGCGGCCACTTCTGGACTGAGATGCCCCAGGGCAATCGGGCGTGCGACGAGGCCCCAATGAAAACGTCCTCACATCCCAGGCTGTCGGCCCTCGCCGCAAGCGCGCCGAGCACCTGGGGAACAACCGGGAGCTCGTACCCCAGACTCGCGGTCGCTTCCTGCGCGGCGGAGTCCACGAGGGCGGCCGCGAGCTGAACGGCGAGCTTGCGTCGCCTTGTGGGGGCCGGAATTCCATACGCCGCGACGCGCAGTACGGTGCGCGGTGCGAACCCGTCACGGTGCGGCAGCTCGGCAAAGCCGAACCGGAATCCCTCGCGTGTCTCGAGCTCGCGCAGCATCGGTACCACCGTGTGATCGACGGTGATCATGGCCACCCGGCCGGCGGCGAACATCCTGAAGGCTTCCTGCTCCGATCCCGCGGTCCACGCTCGAGCGATCCGCTGCTCGTTGGGCCACGCCGCGTACCAGCGGATCGCGGCCTGCGTCGTACGGGAGTCCAGGCATCCGGTCGCACGCGGGACATCACGTGCGCAGAACACGTCGCCGCCGCCCGACCAGATCCAGGCAAGCCAGATCGCGGGATGCGGGTCGAAGTACGTCCCCCACTGATCCAGCGTGCCGTCGCCGTTGGAATCGCGCGTGAGGATCGCAGCGGCGGCGAGGAAATCGTCCCAGGTCCAGTCAGCGGAGGGATACGCGATGCCTGCGCTGTCGAACAGCGCCGGATTGAAGAGCAGGACCAGCGGGGAGGCGCCGCGCGGCAGCGCGTACACGCCCCGCCCGCGCTCGAATGCCCCCGCCACGGCAGAGTCGTAGCTCTTCAGATTGATATCGACGCGTGCGAGATAGGGCGCCAGGTCCAGGAGGGGCACCCGGTCTCGCGCGGCCGCGAACGTATTGCCGTCCACCCGCACCAAATCGATGCCGGGCTCGGACGCCCGAGATGCCGGAACCCGATCGATCACGAGATCAGGCCGCTCGCTCGAGAAGACCTCGATTCTCGCGGCTTCGATCGCACGATCGCCCGGGGCGAGGCGCGTGGCGAGGCGCAGCGGTGGTGCGCTGTCTGCGGTGCACCCCCACATGGCGAGCGCGAACAGGGCCGCCCGGGTATCGTTCATCATCCTTTACTCTCGAATATTCCGCGACCATTCATTCCGCGAAGGAGCATAGCATGGCGCATACGCTGCCGCCGCTGCCGTACGACTTTGCCGCGCTGGAGCCGACCATCGATGCGCAGACCATGCAGATCCATCACGACAAGCATCACGCGGCGTACGTCAATAACCTGAACGCCGCGCTGGACAAGCATCCCGAGCTGCAGAAGAAGTCGCTCGAGGACCTGCTCCGCCAGATCAACAGCGTGCCCGAGGACGTTCGCACGGCGGTCAGGAACAACGGAGGTGGGCATCACAATCACTCCTTGTTCTGGACCATCATGGCGCCCCGCGCGGGTGGAGAGCCATCGGGCAAACTCGCGGACGCGCTGAAGAAGACGTTCGGGGATTTCACGAAGTTCAAGGAAGCGTTGGCTGCTGCCGCGACCACCCGGTTCGGCAGCGGCTGGGCATGGCTTACCCTTGCGAGTGGGAAGCTCGAAGTCTCGAGCACCGCCAATCAGGACAGCCCGCTCATGGACGGAAAGGTCCCGATCCTCGGGCTCGATGTGTGGGAGCACGCATACTATCTGAAATACCAGAATCGCCGGCCCGACTACGTGACTGCCTGGTGGAATGTGGTAAACTGGCCGGAGGTGCAGAAGCGATTCGAAACGGCACAAACGTGACCGGGCGGGAACGAGCGGTAGTGAGCGGTAATCAGGGCTAGAGTGGTACCGCCTAGTACCGCCAATTACCGCTCATGACCGCCCGCTAGTCCAGCAATTCCGCACTCACGTGCGCGTGCCCTTCCGGACCAAACAGCACGCGCAGCCGCCAGGGGCGGCAGCAGATCTCGCAATCCTGCACGTAATCCTGATCGGCGCCGCCGCCCGCATCGAGCGCGATGTCATTCGACGCGCCGCAGTAGGGGCATGACACGGTCGCCTCGGAGTCCGCCGTCCCATCCCCCAGGGCAGACTCGTCGTCATCCGGCATACTGATCATCGTCGCGCCGCTACGTTGTTTGCCGCCTCGCAGCGATGGACGGCGAGTACGGCGGTGCGACCATCGGTGACGAATCGCTGACCGCTGGCGTTCTTCCCCTCGAGCACGGCCCCGGGAACCACGACGCGGTCGACGAGCGTGGCGCAGCCCGTGACCTCGAGCTCTTTGATGACGCGCTCGCGTTCGTTATCGATCGCGGGACGAATGTGGTGAGTGAATCGTCCCTTGAACGGATTGACGGAGAACCCGGCATCTTCGTTGGCCGTGGCGACCCATATGGTGCGCGCGTCGTCGAGGGACCACAGCCGGATGTGATGGCGGGACTTCGCGGTGAGGCCGTCCAGCTGGTAGGCGAGATCCTGCCGTCGTCCCTGGAAATATTGCGTGCTGATCGGAGCGCCGACCGCGGGATGGTTCGTGATCCCGGCCACGATCTCATGTGTCACCGAGCCGAACGACCCCTTCTGGGGCCCCACCCATCCGGCCCGACGGAACGCGTTGTCGATGTCACGTCCATCTCCAAGCAGGACCACGTTCATTTGATCGCCGGCCCCGCGGCCGTTACGCGGCTCGCTCCATGGTGTGAATTCCGGTAATCCGGCGATGCCGCTCGTGTCGCTGGCGCCGAGACCACAATGCGCCGCGCCGACCTGGAGCGGCTCGGTCAGGCGAATCCTGCCGACCTCGCCGGCCACGATCTCTGCCGCCGGCCCACGCCGTGCAAGCCAGTAACCGCTGACCAGCACGGTGGGCAGCGCGGCGACGTCGGCCACGGTGAGGAGCCCCGCGGGGACGGCTCGCCGGGTGAGCGACGCGCGTCCACCGTAGACCACGCCGCTGTCCTTGACGTAGCGATTCGGGGTGTACTCCAGCGTGTCGAGCACGCCGTCAATCGAGATCCAGCGATCGCGCCCCACCTCGAGGGAATCGAACCGCAGACCGAGGGCGCCACTCCCGCCGAACATGTGGCCGTGGTGAGAGACCACGACCCGCCCCGCCACACGCTGATACGGTTCGACGAGCACACAGTGATCCCTGGCGAGCGGCTCGAGCGTCTGTGCCAGGAATACCGTGCCGACCGAATCCGCACCGCTCTTGAGCGAATGCACGAACCGGATCGCCAGACCGGTGCCGACAGGAAACACCGCGTCATGGTGCGGGGCGAGAGCGCCGTTGTGCGGCATGCTCGGCGCCCCGGAACCCGCGAGCGAATAGAGGAGCGCCAGGAGGCCACTCAGCGGCATGAGGCTTCCCTACACCGCCGCATCGGCGGTGACTCGCTCGAGCCGTTCGCGAAACGCCGCGGCAAGCTGCTGGGTAATCCGCCCGGGCCGCCCGTCGCCGACGGCTCGGCCGTCGATCTGCACCACCGGCATGACGTCGGCGGTCGTCGCGGTGATGAAGACTTCGCTGGCGCGCACGAAGTCCGTCGCGGCGACCGGCTGCTCTACCACTCTGAGCCCGAGCTCGGGCGCCAGCTCGAGTACCACTTCGCGGGTGATGCCGCCGAGAATGCGAGGGGTCAGAGGATGGGTACGCACCTCCCCACCGATGACCGCGAACACGTTCGAGCTGGCGCCTTCGGTGACGATCCCGTCGCGCACCATGATGGCTTCGAAGGCTCCCGCGGCCACGGCCTGCTGCTTGGCGAGCACGTTGGGAAGGAGATTCACCGTCTTGAGATCACAACGCGACCAGCGCAAGTCGGGCGTCGTGACCGTGCGCGCGCCCGCCGCGCGCACGTCGTCCGGCACGGTCAGTCTCGCCGCGCTCAGGAATATGGTCGGAGTAGTGCCGGGTGCGGGAAACTGGTGCTTGCGGACCGCGACACCGCGCGTGATCTGCAGGTAGACCGTCGCATGTCCCGATTCCAGACCGTTCTCGCGCAACAATCGCTCGGAAATTGCGTTCAAGGCCGCACCATCGATCTCGGGCGGCAACGTGAGACTGAGCCCGGCAAGGCTGTGCC
Organism: Gemmatimonadales bacterium; assembly: GCA_035517615.1. Lineage (GTDB taxonomy): Bacteria > Gemmatimonadota > Gemmatimonadetes > Gemmatimonadales > GWC2-71-9 > AG25. The sequence goes on along the minus strand of DATIYM010000020.1, from coordinate 54,034 downwards.
GCAACCTGCGAACGTGCCGTTCCCACTCGAACAGGCGCCCGTTGCATGCCCGTGTGACCTCATAGACCCCGTCACCGAACAAAAAGCCACGATCGTCCACGGAAATCAGTGCGCGGGAACGATCTAGATATTCACCGTTCAGATAGACCGTCATCGAGGCACGTCCTCCCAGGCGTCAATATGCCAAGGCGAGGCGGTGCCGTCGAGCGGTCGGCTACTACTCGAGGGGCTCTAGGAAGCCGTTGCTGAGACGAAAACGGAAGCCACAGGACAGAGCCCGCATGACCATCGAGGGGGTCCGATGTCCCGGCTCGGCTTCGCGCGAGACGTTCCCGGCGATCATGAGAATCCGGGCCGCGCCGCTCGACTCGGAGAAAGCCCGAAGCTCGCCAAAGCGCGCCTGCGGTAGGGTGGTAAAGACCAGTTCACGCATGGTGAGCGCGTCGTGCAGCGCCTCGATTGCGACGCGGCGGTCCCGCCACTCTGGATTGAGTCCGTGGTCGAGGACATCGGGCGGGCGCAACAGCCAATCGCATCGGACCGTTTCCTCTTCGAAGGCGAGCCGAACCAAGCGCAGGGGAGCACGGGACAGGGTACCGTACCTGAGTTGCGAGCCGAGCACTCGCAACAGGCGCTGGAATTCGTGCAGAACGTCCATTTCCGCGCTCAATAGAGGCCGAGGTAGCGCTCGAGTTCCCATTCGCTCACGCGCCCGATGTATTCCTGCCACTCCCGCTGCTTCGCCTCCAGGAACCGCTCGTAGATGTGCTCGCCAAGCGCGCTGCGGATCACCTCGTCGCGTTCGAGGTACTCGAGCGCCTCGTGGAGGTCGCGCGGCAAGTCGTCGATGCGGAAGTGCCGCCGCTCCCGGTGGCTCATTTCAAAGATGTTCTTGTTGACCGGATCGGGCGGTGGCGTCTTGTGCTCCACGCCGTCCAGTCCGGCGGCGATCTGCACGGCAAGCGACAGGTACGGATCGGCCGAGGGATCGGGCATGCGGACCTCGCAGCGCGTCCCGATCTCGCGTCGCTCCGGGATGCGAATGAGCGGTGAGCGGTTCCGCATCGACCAGGCGACGTGCACGGGCGCTTCGTACCCGGGCACCAGCCGCTTGTAGCTGTTCACCAGCGGATTCGTGACCGCGCAGAATCCTTTCGCGTGCTTGAGCAGGCCGCCGATGTAGTGCAACGCCACGGGCGAAAGCGCCCACTGGGCCTTCGCGTCGTAGAACACGTTCGTCTCGCCCTTGAAGAGCGAGTGGCTCGTGTGCATGCCGGATCCTGCCTGCCCGAAGATCGGCTGCGGCATGAACGTGGCGAGGTAGCCGTGCCGGTATGCCACGTTGCGTACGACGAAACGGAACGTGGCGAGATTGTCGGCGGTCTCGAGGGCGCTCGCGTAGCGGAAATCGATTTCGTGCTGTCCGGGCGCCACCTCGTGATGGCCGCCCTCCACGTCGAATCCGAGCGAGACGAGATCGCGCACGATCAGCCGGCGGATGTCGTCTGCCCGGTCGATCGGCGCCAGATCGAAGTACCCGCCGCTGTCGTGCGTCTTCGTCGTGGGTTTGCCATCGGCGTCCAGCTGGAAGATGTAGAACTCCGCTTCGACGCCGAGCATCACCTCGTATCCCAGGTGCTCCGCCCGCGCGATCTGTCGCTTGAGCGTCTGGCGCGGGCATCCCGCGAACGGCGAGCCGTCGGGATGGTAGATGTCGCAGAGCAGGCGCCCGATCAGCCCTCCTTCCTGGCCCGGCGGCAGAATCCGGAACGTGTCGAGGTCCGGCTTGAGCACCATGTCGGATTCCTCGATCCGGACGAACCCTTCGATCGCGGAGCCGTCGAACCGCACGTCGCCCGAGAGTGCCTTGTCGAACTGGCTCTCCGGCACCTCCACGTTCTTGTTCACGCCGAGGATGTCGGTGAACTGCAGGCGCAGAAAGGACACATCCTGCTCGCGGCAAAGGCTCAGAATGTCGGCCTTCGTGGCGCCGCCGGTCTTTTCGATTGTCGCGGTCATGATCTACCCCCATTCGGAGGGCGTGACGATGCGCTGGGCGGTCTGGCAGCAGGCTTCCCCGGTCGTGATGCGTGCAGCCAGGGTTGTGTCTCGCGATACGTGTCCCACCGGAAGCGGTGCGGCGCACCCGCAACGCTCCCCGCTGCCCCCGCGAGCAGCGGTACAGGTCCAAGCCACGCCGGTTCCGTGGGCACGGCCGCGGGCTCCGGCGCGGGCCCGAACACCCACTTGAGTGCCGGCGGAGTGATAAGGGCCGTCATGACCACCATGATCACGACCGCCGAATAGGTCCCCGGATCGACGACGGGCGTGCCGTGCAGGGTGAGCGCGAGGCCCAGATTGGCGAAGATCAGCCCGACCTCGCCTCGTGGAATCATACCGATACCGATCGCCAGCTTGTTCAGCGGCGCGCCAAGTCCACCGAGCGCACACGCCTGCTTGCCGATGATCGCCGCTAGCGTGAGCAGCGCCGCGAGGCCGAGGATGTCGGGGTGCGCGAACGTCTCGAGCCGCACGCGGGTGCCCATGATTACGAAAAAGATCGGGACCAGAAAGGTCGCGATCGGCCGCACGAGCTCCTGCAACGAGCGCCCGCTGCGCGCCACGAGGTCGACGTAGTGCGCTTCCTCGAGGATGAGCCCCGCCGCATAGGCTCCCACGATGGGCGCCAGGCCGACGATCGAGGCGGTATAGGCGAGCAGAAAACACAACACGAGCGCGGTCACGAGCAACACGCCCTGCCCCTGGCCGCGCATGCGTCCGGCCACACCGAACAATTTCGGTGACACGGCACGCCCGATCACGAGTGCGCCCACCAGAAACGCGGTCGCCTTTCCGAAGATGGCGACCAACCCGCCGTAGGATACGCCGGCGCCGGCATTCGCCGTCGCAATCACGCTCGTGATCACCGCGAGAATCAACAGCCCCAGCACGTCGTCGATGACGGCGGCGCCGAGGATCACGCGCGCTTCCGAAGATTGGCTCCGCCCGAGGTCCAGGAGCACCCGAGCCGTGATGCCGACACTGGTTGCGGTGAGCGTCGCCCCGAGGAAGGCATGTACGTAGGGCGAGGCATCGGGGAGCACGAGCGCGCCCACACCCCATCCGAGCAGCCACGGCGTCACGACGCCGAGAACCGCAACGACAAACGCACGCCCCCCCACCTTCATGATGTCGGCGACGGTGGATTCGAGTCCTACCTCGAAGAGCAGTAGCACCGCGCCGAGCTTGCCCAACACATCGATAGTGGGATCGCCGGGAATCGTCTGCACCCAGCGGAGCCCGACGAGATCGAGGTTGCCGAGCAGAATGCCTGCGACCAATTCGCCGAGCACAGCCGGTTGGCCGAGCCGCTCCGCGATTTCTCCGCCGAGCTTCGCGGCGATGAGCACCACCGCGAGCATGAGGATGACATGCGACACGGGATCGACCGCGGCGACTGCGGCAGCCGCCGGGGCGTCGGGCAACATCAACGAGAACATCGGACCGGGATGCCTCCCTCGTGACCGTGGCGAGCGATGGGGGCTAGTGGTGCAGACTGAATGATATGTATTTCGAGCACATTCTACAAGTTATACGTCTCAAAAAGACCATTTTTTGTCGCATCTTTGGCACTCAATTGACATTTTGCTGCATCTAGTGCACAATTCGGCGTTCGACTGGCATAAAACGGTGATTTCTTGGGAGCGCTCGCAGAATGGACCTGAAGTCGACGCTCGTTGCCCTGCTGCTCGCCGGGTTCCTGGCCGTGGCCTTCATGCGGGCGCGCGGACCGGTGACGCCGGGCCAACCGCTCCGCTTGGGCGATCTGCTTCGCCTGCCCAACCGGATCGAGCGCCTGCGGCGGTCGCGCTGGCAGTGGTTCACGCTCGTCGGTTTCGCTCTGGTGCTCCGGCTCCAGAACCAGCTTCCCATCGCGATGGAGCTGATGATCGCGGTGGAATTCGTGCTCTTCCTCGCGCTACCCGTTCGGAGCGAGAACCCCGAACCGGCGCGTTAGGCAATTCTTCGCGCGGCGAGCCTACCCGGGGGCTCGGTCGCGCGCCGTGAACATCCGGGCCCCGAGTCCTCGCCCTAGTCGAGGAGGAGATTTCGATGGCCGCAAACAAGGCACAGGGACGTTCGTTCGCATTTTTCCTCGTCGCGCTCGCCGTGGGGTGCGTGGGAATCGCGACGTGGTCGACGGGAATTGGAAAGCTGGCGTTCGTGGCCGGTGCCGTCGCACTGGTGGCCAGCCTGTTCGGCATGCGACGGATCAAACCGGAGGAAGGCAAGCCCGCACAGCGCGCGGGCTCGGAAGGAGCCAAGCTCGGCGGCGCCTTCGTTGCCCTGCTTGGCTGGCTCGTGACGCTCGGCGGGCTGCACATCGTCTCGAGCACTGGAGGACGGATCGTCCTCGCTTTGGTGGGGATTGCCATCAGTCTGTTCGGGATGGTCGTGCTCCTGCCGAGAGCGGTGAACAAGAACGCGATTTGGAAAGCGTAACGACAGCACCTCATCGGCAACCACGACCATACGGACCACTACCGGAGCCTATTCATGACTTTCGCGCGACGTCTCGTGTTGAGTTTCGTCGTCTGCACGGCATCGACCGTGGCGTATACCGCCGCGCTCGGCGCACAGCAGGCGGCGCCAGCACCCGCTGCGGCCACCGCCCCTGCAGCCCCCGTCTCTGCAACGACGGCGGAATTGAAGGATGCGGCGGCCAAGGCGCCCTCGCCCGCCGACCTGCAAAAAGGTGATCCGGGGGGTACGGTCACGGGCACCATCAACGACGTGCCGCCCTCCGATCCCAAGGTCGGCCGGACCATCGGCGATGTCGCGAACCAGCTCGGCCAGAGTACCATTGCGATCAACTTCGTCTGGACCCTGATCACCGGCTTCCTGGTCATGTTCATGCAAGCCGGGTTCGCGCTGGTGGAAGCCGGACTGTGCCGGGTCAAGAACGCCAACCACACCTACATGATGAATTTCTTCGTGTACGGATGTGGGCTGCTCGCGTACTGGCTGGTCGGCTTCGCCATTCAGATGGGCGGCGCCGCAGGCAACACGAATCTCGGCGGGCTCGCTCCGCTCGCGGGCGAACACACCATGTCCCTGTTCGGCAAAACGTGGGGACTCTTCGGGACCGTGGGACTGTTACTGTCCGGTCACGCGTATGACGTGGGCGTGATGGTGATTTTCCTGTTCGAGATGGTCTTCATGGACACCGCGCTGACCATCGTCACCGGCGCCTGTGCCGAGCGCTGGAAATTCTTCGCGTTCGCCGTCTCGTCCGTCCTGATGGGGGCGCTCACGTATCCGCTGTACGGGAATTGGGCGTGGGGCGGCGGCTGGCTTTCGCAGCTCGGATCGAATCTCGGCCTGGGCCACGGCTACGCGGACTTCGCGGGATCGGGCGTCGTGCACGCCGTCGGCGGCATCACGGCGCTCGCGGTTTGCCTGCTCATCGGCCCCCGCATCGGCAAGTTCAATCGTGACGGCTCGAGCAACCCCATTCTCGGGCACGACATCTCCGCGGTGCTGATCGGCTGCTTCATCCTCGCATTCGGGTGGTTCGGCTTCAACCCGGGGAGCACGCTCGGCGCAGCGACGAACGGCAACCTGCGGATCGGAACGATTGCCGTCGATACCATGCTCGCGGGCTGCACGGGGACCTTTGGCGCGCTCCTGTACATGTGGATCTTCAAGGGAAAGCCGGACGCCTCGATGAGCGGCAACGGGCTGCTCGCGGGCCTGGTCGCGATCACGGCGCCCAGCGGATTCGTGAGCCCGATCGGCGCCGCCATCATCGGTCTCGTCGCCGGCGTCCTGGTATGTGTCAGCGTCGCGTTCATCGAGAACGTCATGAAGGTCGATGACCCGGTGGGGGCCATCTCGGTGCACGGAACGAACGGCCTGTGGGGCGTTCTGGCGGTCGGTCTCTTTGCCGACGGGACGAGCAACTATGGCGGCGCTTGGAATGGCGTTTCAGGGTCGGTAACCGGGCTGTTCTACGGAGACGCCGGGCAGTTGGCCGCGCAGTTGGTGGGGATTTCGACCCTGCTCGGGTTCGTCTTCACGTTCAGCTTCGTGCTGAACTACGCGCTCGAGTACTTCATCGGACACCGCGTTTCGGCGGCAACCGAGTTGAAGGGACTCGATCTTCCCGAGATGGGCCAGCTGGGCTATCCGGAGTTCGTGCTGGTGCCGGAGCCCGACGTCATGATCCAGGCCGAGAAGCAGTTCGCGGTGGCTTGATTTGGCAGCGCTCGGCAGGCAAGGCCTGGCGCCTTGCCTGCCGAGTTTCTTCTCCCCAATCACGGAACGCACTGCCCTATGAGTGAGACAATCATCATTCGGAGCGCCGCGCTCGAAGTCACTTCGCTTCCCGTCACGGCGATCACGCGCGAGTCGCGCGGACTGCTGACCCGCATGTTCGCGGATCCGCATCTGCTCGAACCAAGCGAACGAAAGAGCCTGGTCGCCGAGCTTCGCGGCGCAGTGAAGGCCTACCCGCAGGTGGCCACGTTGCGCGTGCTGCTCGGCATGGCGCTGTGTGTGGACCTCGACGTGCATCAGGCGATCGAGGAGCTGCGCACCGCCGTGCAGCTCGAGCCCGCGAGCTACATCGCCCAGCTCAAGGCAGGAGAATTATGGATGCGGCTGCGCGTGATGCCCAAGGCCGAGGAGCATACGCGACAGGCCAGGCTGCTCGCGCGCAATCCCGCGCAGGCGGAGCTGGCGCGCCGGCAGGCGGCGAAGCTTCGCGAGATGATGCAGCACGGCATGCAGCGCGGCGGCTACAGGGGCCCGTCCGCCATGCTTGGACGCCTGCGCCGTCTGTTTACGCCGAAAGTGGCGATTGCGCGGGAGGGACCGGCTCAGGTTAGCTAGTGGGTCGGCCGCGGCCTTCAGGTCCTCACACTCCTGTCGCGGGCCACCTGGCGCTCGGCGCCTTGACCGCTCTCGGAGTGGTGTACGGCGACATTGGTACTAGTCCGTTGTATGCGCTGCGCGAATGTTTCCTCGGACTACATGCGCTGGCCCCCACCCGAAGCAATGTGGTAGGGATTCTCGCGCTCATCGTGTGGTCGCTCGTGTTCGTCGTCTCGATCAAGTACTTGCTGGTCGTGCTGCGAGCCGACAATCGTGGTGAAGGCGGCATTCTTGCGCTCATGGCCCTGATCCAACGCGGCCAGCACCGCCTGAGCAAGTCGGAGAAACAGCTGGTCCTGGCGCTCGGGTTGTTCGGCGCCGCGCTGCTCTATGGCGACGGCGTGATCACGCCCGCGGTATCGGTGATGAGCGCGGTCGAGGGACTCGAGGTTGCGGCGCCTCGACTCCTGCCGTTTGTCGTTCCGCTCACGGTGGGTCTCTTGCTGGCGCTATTCCTCATTCAGCGTCGCGGGACCGCGCGCATCGGCGCGATCTTCGGTCCGGTAATGGCAGTCTGGTTCTCCGTACTCGGCGTGCTCGGCGTGACCGCGGTCTGGCACCACCCCGCGATCCTCGCCGCCCTCAGTCCGCACGAAGCGGTTTTGTTCTTCGTTCGCAACCGCGGCCATGGCTTTGTGACACTCGGCAGCGTGTTTCTCGTCGTCACCGGCGCCGAGGCGTTGTACGCGGATATGGGACACATCGGCCGGCGGCCGATCCACTGGGCTTGGTTCGGGTTGGTCCTCCCCGCGCTGCTGCTGAATTACTTCGGGCAGGGGGCGGCATTGCTGACGAATCCGTCCGCACTCGTCAATCCGTTCTATGCCCTCGCTCCCGGATGGGGACTCGCCCCGCTGATCGCGCTGGCGACGATCGCCACCATCATCGCGTCGCAGGCCGTGATCTCGGGCGTGTTCTCGCTCGCGCGTCAGGCCGTGCAGCTGGGATTTTCGCCGCGACTCAAAATCACCCAGACCTCATCCGCCGCGATCGGTCAGATCTACGTGCCCGTCCTGAACGCGGCCATGATGGTCTGCACGATTGGCCTGGTGCTCGGATTTCAGTCTTCGAGTCGTCTGGCGGGGGCGTACGGCGTGGCAGTCACGAGCACAATGACTATCACGACGGTGCTGCTGTACATCCTGAGCCGCACGCGCTGGCATTGGAGCCGCATCGAGGGCATGGGCGTGGCGGGGTTCTTCCTGGTGTTCGATTTGGCGTTCCTGGCCGCGAGCCTGCTCAAGATCCCGGAGGGAGGCTGGCTTCCCCTCGTGATCGCGGGGGCGACCTTGTGCTTGATGACGACCTGGAAGACCGGGCGCGCCCTGCTCGTGCAGCGCACACGAGAGAAGAGCATCCCGTTCGACATGTTACGGGCGGATCTCGAGGACGACCCGCCGCCGCGGGTTCCGGGGTCCGCTGTCTTCCTGACGAGCGCGCCGCGCGACACGACGCCCCCCGCCCTGATTCACAACCTGGCACACAACAAGGTGCTGCACGAGCAGGTCGTGCTGCTGACGGTGCGCACCGCCCGAATCCCGCAAGTCCCGGAAACCGAACGTGTGACGGTCGAGGCATTTCCGAACGGATTGTTCCGGGTCACGGCGCATTACGGCTTCATGCAAGACCCCGACTTATTCGAAATCCTCATGAGTTGCCGCGCGCTCAAGCTGCACCTGAATCTGGAAGCAACCACGTTCTTTTTGGGCCGCGAGACGCTGATCCACACCGATCGCTCGGGCATGCCGCGCTGGCGTGCCCAGCTGTTTGCGTTCATGTCCAGCAACGCGTTGCGCGCCACCGCGTTCTTTCGCATTCCGCCGGAGCAAGTGTTCGAGGTCGGCGTTCAGATCGAGCTATAGAGCGGCGCGGGCGGGGTCGCGCGCGAAGGTCCAGCGCAGCGCGATCGGCGTGACGAGCGACGTGAGCACGACCACGAACACCACAGCGGAGAACAGGCCGCGATCGAAGATCGGCGCGCCTTGCACGGCGAGCGTGAGTCCGATATTGGCGAACACGAGCTGAACCTCGCCTCGTGGTACCATCCCGAGTGCAATCGTCCAGCGATTGACGGGTGCGCCGAGCGCCCCGAGCGCGCAGGCCAGCTTGCCGAGCACCGCGGCTACCGTGAGGAGCGCCGCCAAACCGAGCACGCGGGTGTCTCCGAACGCGGCGAGATCGACGCGCAGTCCCGTAACCACGAAGAAGATCGGGAAGAAGACACTCCCGATCGGCCGCAGCAGCTCGGGAAGCGGTCGCTCACCACGGTGCGCAAACAGCTCGCTGTGGGCGGGCTCGAGGATCAGCCCGGCGGCGAACGCGCCCACGATCGGCGCGAGTCCGACGCGCCACGCGCAGTACGCCAGCACGAAGCAGAAAGCCAGCGCCGTGACGACCAGCAGATCACGGGCCGCGAGCCGCGCGGCCAACGCGAACAGCCGGCGTGATGTGAGAACGCCAAGCAACAGCGCGCCGAACAGGAACCCCACCGCCTTCAACGCCTGCCACGCGATGCCGGAGGGCTGGAACGGGACCCCCGCCTCCCCCGCGGCGATCGCGCTCGTTAGCACCGCCAGGATCACGAGTCCTACCACGTCGTCGATCACCGCCGCCCCCAATACGATGAGCGCTTCCGGCGAGCGGGAGCGGCCGAAATCGCGGAATACCCGGGCGGTAATTCCGACACTCGTGGCCGTGAGCGTGGCACCGAGGAACACGTGTACCGACGAACCGCGATCGGGCAGGAGCACAATGGCGACTGCCCATCCGAGGGCCCAGGTCGCCGCAATGCCGAACAGCGCCACCGCGGCAGCCCGTGAACCGACCTTGAGCATGTCGGGGACGGTCGAGTCGACGCCCACCTCGAACAACAACAGGACAGCTCCGAGCTGGGCAAAGGCGTCCACGGTCCGATCGGTCCCTAAGCCGCGGAACCAGTGATTCCCGTGCAACGCCAGATTTCCCAGGACAATGCCGGCGAGGAGCTCGCCCAGCACCTCGGGCTGCCCAAGACGGGCCGCAAGACTGCCACCAAGCTTTCCCGCGATCAGGATGATCGCGAGCGCCAGAACCAGAGTCGCGATGGAACCGGTCAACGCACGCTCCCCAACACCCGAGGTTCGGGGGGAAGCTACTCGAAACTAGAGGACTACGGCGGGGTCAGGCCAAAGCCGAACGTGAATCGATTCGTCGGATAGGACGACAACTGCCAGGTGAAGTGCGCGGCGAAATTGAACGGCGCCAGAAATGGCGTCAGGTTACCGAGCCCGAATCCCACCTCCGTATAGGCGTGCTGCGCGGAGATGATGGGCGAATTGGCGAAGGCGGGCGGATTATCGCTGTTCGCAAATGACGTCCAGAACGCGCCGCCATCAACACTGAGAGTATAGGGCAGATCCCGAAGGACCGGGATGCGGCTCTTGGCGAACAGCAGCCGGTCGAAGTTGTGGCGGATCGTGATCATCGCGCCGCGCGTGCCGGTGTAGTTCGTCTCGCTCAGCGTGTTGAACCCATTGCCCTGGAATGTCAGCGCCTTCATGCCGTAATCCACGACGAAGTAGCGCTGCGGCGGCACGTTGCCGGTCGCAATCCCCGCCGCCGCGACCACCGTCGTGATGCCGAGGTTGAACGTCCGCTGCCGCCGCTCGATCTGGACCGCGTATCGCCGGTAATCGAAGTCGCTGGGAATGAGCTCCGGGTCGGATACTTCGACCTGGAGGGCGATGCGCGTCCGCGTCCCCCCGTACTCCTCGAGGTAGTAGTCCTGTCCCTTGGACCTGAGCAGCGGGCGGGAGTCGTAGGCGAACGACGCCCCGAGAGAGCGCATCCGTCCTTCGAAGATGGTCGGATTGGGCCGCTGGGGACGGGCCACCGAGAATAGCGAATAGTCCGTGACGACGGGCAGATTCGTTTCTCGTGCATCCCGATAGCGCAGGGTGAAATCGGTGAAGTCGAGCAGCTTGGTGTTGAGCGAGACCACCGTGCCGTTCTCGCGATAGTAGTCGAGCGGGTCCAGCCGGAAAAGGAGGGCGCGGTAGGTCGGGTTATAGTCCCGAGAGATGAATGTCGGGCGGTTGAGCGTCTCGTCGTAGTAGTGCGCCTCGAGCCACGTGCGCTGCGACTCCGAAATCCTGAGTCCTCCGCCGACTCGATATTGCCACGTGTCACTCCCCGTGGCGTACCCGAGCTTCCCATCGACCATCACGCCGGGAAGCTTGTCCCAGGTCCCGCCGGCGCCGAGATACGCGCCGTCCACGCGGTTGAAATGGAAGAAGTCCGGATCCTTGGAGAGGTGATATGCCGAGCCCATGCCCCGCAGTAGCCGGTACGAAAGATCAGGCGGCAAGTTGGCGATCGAATCGATGCGTTGCCATGCCGCCTGCTCTGCGTGCGTCAGCGGGATGGCACCGGGACCCGTCCAGCGCGAGGAATCGGGATGGTCGGCGGCATCGTCCACCACGAGGCGGAATTCCTTGAGCCCCGCCGGCCGGTCCCTGCGATTGAACTCGAAGCCGTCGAGCAAGGCGCGGTGCTCGAACGCCATATGCGTCGGCACCCCGGGGAGCGGCAGGATGAGCACTTCCCCGGTGAACGAAATGTCATACGGCATCCACCGCCCGCCGCCGACGTCCTTGAACCGCTGCCGGTAACGCAGATTCTTCGTTCCGTTCACGCGTACGACCTCGTTGCCGCGTACGTCCATCTGCAGGATATCGTACGTCGAATCCGCGATGTCGACCATGCCCACGAACAACGGCGTGACCTGGCTCTTGGGTTCGATGCCGACGCGATAGACACGGCGACCATCGACGTGGAGTGTGTCGAGGAGATGGTAGTCGTAATAGTCGAACGCATCGTCTGCGATCGGCGAAACGATGGAGTATTTGGGGATCTCGATGCGATCGCGGCTGAAATCCTCCAACTCGCCGCCGGCGACCAGGTTATTCAACGCCGCGAGATTGCTGGTCTGGCGGCGAGCAATGATCCGTTCCTGAAAATGATTCGGCTCCTCCCAGTACGCAGTGGTACGCGTCTCCGTGATCAACAGCACGGACTGCGCCGAATCGGGATGCTGGTCCAGATCCCGAATGACGAACTTCACATATGTCTCGTACTGGTAATCGTGGGCGGCGTGGAACACCTCGTGCTTCCGGGCGATCGCGTGTTGCATGAGGCGGCGGGCGAACTCGTCGACGTCCGTCACTGTCACCGCGGCGAGCCCGATCGGGATCGGTCGCAGCGCAATGTCCCGCGCCATAAACCGGCCGCGCAGCGTGATCGCAACGGTGAGGGGCTCGTAGCCGATGCGCCGGATCTCAATCGTGACCGGTCCCGTCGGCGCGGTAACCCGGTAGCGGCCGCCGTCATCGGTGAGTGTGGACGCGCCGGTTTCGACGATGCGGACGATGGCCGCGCGGAGCGGGTGCTGCGACAGGGAATCCTGGATTATTCCCGTGAGGACGGTTTGTGGCACGCTCACGACAGAGTCACTGTCGTGCTGCGCCGCTGCCCGACCGGACATGCAGAGAACCAACAGGAGCAGCAGGAATGCGGAATACCGGACCGAATGCGGCATGAGACGCACGCCTAATGTAGCACGTCGGCGGCGCCGGAGGCACCCATCCGGGGGACCGATGACGCTTATGCGTCGCCTGCTGTGTCGAGCCTCACAGGAGGATCGCAGTAACGCTACTCCTACTGCGCGGGCTGGATGCAGATCGAGGTGTCGCCTACGGCCACGCCCGCGCTGTCCACGAGATTCACGCTGTGCCAGCCCCCGCAGCTCGAGAACGCCGGGGCGTTGGGATTGCCAGAGGTACCGCATCCGCTCGCCAAGAGCGCCGCCGCAAATATCACGAGTACCCGCTTCATTGCCTCGCTCCCTTCCCGAGTCACGAGACAATGATGCGGCGCCCCCTCTGAAGCGATCGGGAAACGGACGTGAAACGCTCTTAAAACATGGTCATGGCCCGCACCGCTGTACGGCGGCAGCTGTCGTCGAGGTGCCGGGGTCACGGCCGGCCGTGGTGCGGGCGAGACGGCGCCGTCTCCTCGCGGTAACGAGACCGTCGCGCTGGAACGACGCTTCCCCGGCTGAGCCGGCCACCCGTACGCATGGCCGAAAGGCATGGTTCCTGCTATGGGACACGCACGTGCAACCGTCGCGTTTCGATTCGCAGGCTGCCAAGCCGCGCTGGTGGGTACCCGTCCTGGCCATTGCCCTGGCCTGGGGCGCGGCGCTCGTCGCGCCGCGCTGTGCCCCTCAGGATACCGATATCGACGCGGAAGTTACCGAGCCGCCGCCCGCTCCGCCGCATCATCTGCAACCCGCGGCACCGGCGCGCGGCCGCGAATCACGGGTAATCTTGCGGCCGGGTTAACCCGTTCTTCATCCACAATCCTCTATGATGCGTGTGCCTGGCAACCTGGGGGATACCATGGGCGGTGGCATGAGCATCGAGATGTGGCTCGCCGAAGATGATTTGCGCGTACTCGAGAGCGAGCTGCAACAGGCAGTCTGCGACGAGCTGGCAGCCGAACCGCTGCTCGACGCATCGGACGTTCACGTCGACATGGATGGACGCGTGGTGACGCTGTCGGGAACCGTCCCGAGCTTTCGCGAGCGGCTTGCCGCCGAACGGACCGCCCGAGCGGTTCCTGGGGTGGTGGGCTGTCACAACGAGCTCGGCATCTCGGATCTTCGCTGACGCCGGAGTTGTCCTACCGCAAAACGAAGAGAGCGAGAGACGCGTCACGTCTCTCGCTCTCGACGTTTCTGCCTACCGGCTCGGTGCCGCGGTCACCATCCCCAATTGCTTTGCTTATCGTCCTCGTGCTCGAACACCGTGACGCATCCGGTGCCCTTGAATCCGAACCCGACGCATGCGGTGCTGTCACGCGTGGGGTCGACCCCGACCGGAACCGTAACCGTCGTCAGCGCGCGGTTCTGAGGGAAGTCGCTCGCGGCGGGAATCTTGCCGCCCACATCGAGCACGTTCTGCAGCCACAACCCGGTTCGTCCGTCGATCACGCCGAGCGACGTGGTATTGGCGTTGCCGGGAGTAGCGCCGCCCGGAGCGGTGGCCACCACGTAGAACCGCCGGTCGCCCGGGTTGAACCACGATTCGTCGGTGCTCGAGATCTCGGTCACGACGTTCACCACGTCGCCGTTGTGCGCGTTGAAGACGAGCTCACCCTTGCCGCACACTTCCATGATCACCGTCTGATCGCGTTCGTTGATCGCCATATCGTTGATCATGCCGGTCCCCGGCGTGATGCCCGGCATCAGGTGCGCGCAGTCGGGTATCGCGAAGCTCGGCATGGTGGCCTGCGTCCACGTGAGTTCGCGGAAGTGGTGTTCGCTAAAGATCCGTGGATTGATGACGGCGACGTACTGCGTGCCGCCGGCGCTGGCCGTGCAGGCAGTCGCACCGGTGGCGCCGCTGCACGTGGGCACGGGCAGCAGGAAGCGGTGGGTCTCGTGGTCCCATACGGGTGCTTCCGTCGTGCCTTTAACGTCGGCGAACCAGATCCGCCCGAGAACGCGGTACGGGTGGCGCGCGCTGATGAACGTGGCGTAAGACGCCAAGGTTTTTTGTGGGGACGCCGTCGGGAAGCTGATGGCCGCGGTCGACGCGCAATTGTTGCCGGCCGTCGTGCAGAACGCTTCGTCGAGCGGGTTGGGATTCTCGACCAAGATGATCTGGTCATCCGGGTCGTAGGTCATCTCGTTGACGCGGCCGCAGAAATGGGTGGTCGCAGTCCCGCCGTCACACTGCGGTGCTGCGGTGCTGATCCACGACTCGACGGTGAGCGAATGCAGGTTCACGATGGCCACCTGACTGTTCCCGTCGGAGACCCACATCCGATGATCATCGACCGGCACCATGCTGTTCGGCCCCTGGCCGTTGCTCGTGGCGGTGCCGCCGCCGTACGTAATTGCTCCGCCGCTCGCGCCGGTGGCGGCGCCGACAAATCCGGGAATCCGTCCGACCCAGGTGTAGCTGCGCAGGTCAATTGCATCCACGCCGCGATTCGATTGATCGTCTACGTAGTAGGCATTCGTTGCATCGACAAACCAGCCTTTGGCGACGCTGATCAGCGGGTTGCCGGCGACCTGCACGCCGCAGAGAATTTCGACGGACGCCGTCTTCCGATCGAGATCTCTGTCGGCAACGCAGGGGTTCGACGGCTCGTGACTCTTGCCGAGAGCGATCGAGAGGTCCGGTGATGCGGGCTGTTGGGTCCGTTCACAACTCAGTGCGACGGCGGCGATCACGAGGGACGCCGCGACGCGGGCGCGAGAATGCATGCAACCCTCCTCGAAAAGTGAAACGGCGTTCGCGCGCCGGGCGTGGGGGCGGAGCGGCACGCGACTGACAGGCGAACAGCTAACCTGCCCGCGAGTCGGGCGGTGTCAAGAGAATTCCCGAAAAAAATTGGCGCCGGTCGTGTAGACCCGGCGCCACAGCTTTACTGGGTGAAGACCTAGCGGGCTACTTTCCGAACACCGTCACGCACCCCGTTCCCTTGTATCCAAACGCGACACAGGATGTGGTGTCGGTGGCGGTGTTCGCCACCTGGCCCGTCGAGACGCCCGAGACCGTAAATATGCGACTGGTCGGCTGATATGCCGAGGGCGTTCGTCCGCCGGTGTTCGTGATGTTTTGAATCCACAGGCCCGTCGTCCCGCTCACCTGACCGACCGCCGTATACCCTGCGAGGGGTTGGCCCGCCGGCACGGTGGCCACCACGTAATAGTTCCCGTCGCCGGAATTGAAGGCTGTCTCGTCGCTCGACCCGACTTGCTGGATGGCGACATTGTTGAGCACCGCGCCCGTCAGCGTATTGACGACCACCTCGTGGCCACAGGAGGGCATGATCGCCGTGTGCGCAGCCAGATTGATCGACATATCGTTGATCATCCCGGTCTGACCGGTGGATCCAAGATTATCGCAGCTCGGGACCAGGTACGTGCCGGCCGTGGCGCTCGAGTACGTGCCCATGACGCCCGCGGTCGCGCCGTAGGTCGCGAGGTTCTTCGGGTCGATCACCGCGATGTACTGCGTCGCTCCAGCAGCGGGACATGCCGTCGCGCCCGCCGCGCCACTACAGGTCGCGACAGGCACGAGGAACCGGCCCGTTCCACCGACCCCAGGCTCCCACACCGGCGCTTCTGGTGTGCCCTTCACATCGGTGAACGCGATTCGGCCGAGAATCGGGTACGGCGCCTTGTTCTTGATGAAGCTCGCGTACGACGCCGCCGTCTGGGGTGGGTTCGTGGGATAGCTGATGGCGGCGGCGCTCACGCACGACGCCGCATTGGCAACGCAATAGGCGCGACTCAGCGGGTTCGGCGTTTCCACCATGACGATCGAGTCATTCGGATCGTATGTCATTTCGTTGTTGCGCCCGCAGAAATGCGTCGTGGCCGTGCCGCCGTCGCACGATGTATCCGCCAGGCTGATGGACGTGTCGATCGACAGCGTCGCCACGTTCACGACGCGGACCATGGTATTGCCGTCCGAGACCCAGATCTTCCCGTTGCCGGTGGGTACGAGGCTGTTCGGGCCCTGGCCATTCGAGGTGGGTGTGCCGCCGCCGTAGGTGATCGTGCCGCCGCTCGCCCCGGTCGCGGCTCCGACGAATCCGGGCACCCGTCCGACGTAGGAGTAGCCCGTCGCGTTGATGACATCGACAGCGGAATTGGACTGATCCGCGAGATACACCCTGGCATTGCTCGAATCGGTCCACACTTTCGCCACGCTGACGAGCGGATTCCCCGGCACCTGGATGGCGCACAACAGCGAGAACGTGCCGGTCGATGTGCATGGCGCGGGGGGGGTAGTGCTCTGCACCGTGTCGTTCGTATTACAGGCAAGCAGCAGCAGCGGGATCCACCCAATCATGGATTTTCTCATCTCGACCTCCTCAGCGCAGCTGAACGGACAGGAGGGTCCGGATCGGAGTGGCGTCGGAACCGCGGCGTCAGGGCGACGTTGGGACCCGGGGACCGGGCTATCATGGAGCCCGAACGCACCCCTTGCAAGCCCGTGCGTCGTCTCAATGCGGGGTTCTTGCTTGCCCTCCGGAACTAACTCGTGGCGCGAGATAAGGCGCCAAACTCTGAAGAGAGGATTCAGCTCGAGAACGAATCGTTAGCGAGTCGCCTGGTGCACCCGGTTGCCGTACCAAAAAGTCCACGCGGCAACTTGCTGCATGGAGCGGATGGGATTCGAACCCACGACCCCCTGGTTGCAAACCAGGTGCTCTCCCAACTGAGCTACCGCCCCTAGAACGCTAAAAGATAGCGGGGAGGATATCACGCTTCGAGGGAGGCTACCACGCGATGGCGTAATTCGACCGCTTGAATTCTCGAAGGTGAGCGGTAGGGATACTCGCGACCGATACCTCCGGCGCTGCAAACCGAACCCCTGTCGGCAGGTCGGTGCACGCAACCAGCGCGAGTAGGACGACAAGCGCGAGCAGCGTCGGGCGCTCAAACGTCATTCGGATGTCGGGTTGGTTCGCGAGCGCCGTGCCGTCCGCCAAGCGCTGCGCGGCTTCTTCACCGCAGACGGCGGCGTGGCGGCCTCGGCACCATCCTCGAACAGCGCATCCACCTTCGCCACCTCGACCCACGCTCCCATGCGCTCGAACGCCGCACGGGCCTCGTCCGCCTCGGCGCGCGCATCGAACACCCGCCCGAGACGCAGCAGCAGCTCTGCCAGATCGCGCTGCGCCGTCGCGACGAGCAGCCGACGCTTGTGTTCCGTCGCGCGCGCGATCACCTGTCGAAACAGATCTTCGGCCTCAGCCGCTTTGCCGCCCCCGCCCTTGCCGAGCACCAGCGCGAGAATACGCAGGTCTTCGGCCTCGCGCACGTCGTCCTTGAGCGCGCGGTGTACCGCCGTCGCCTGCTCGAGCAGTCGGATCGCCTCTGCGGTGTTGCCGGCTTCCACTTCAATCTCGGCTAATCCGGCGAGCGCCTGCCCCTCGAGCTGCCGGTCGCCCAATCGCGCGGCCGCGGCCACGGTGCTCGCGGCCAAGGCCCGTGCGTCATCCAGCCGTCCCATGTCCCGATATGTGATCGCGAGGTTGTGCTGCGTTTCGACGATGCCCCGCTCGTATCCAGCCTGGCGATACGCGTCGATCGCGCTCTCGTAGGCGGTGACCGCGCGGTCGTGATCGCCGCGCATGTTCGCGATGATGCCGAGATTGTTCGCGCAGCGCCCCACCGTCACGACGTCATTCTCCCACCGCGCCTCTTCTTGCGCGCGCGTGAAGAAATACCCCGCTTCGTCAATCCCGCCCCGCTCGACCGCGATCGCACCGCAGACGTTGAGCGCTCGCACTTCCAGCGCTCGGTCGCGCAGCGTGCGCGCCCGGAGTTGCGCCACGACGGCCCAGTGTTGACCCAGATCCAGACGTCCGAGACGGCTGTGCGCGATACCGCACAACAATGTCAGCATCGGCGACTGCTCGAGCTCGTCCTGTGTTCGTTCGTTCAGGTAGGTCAAGAGCTGCACGTAGTGACCCGCATCCGCCAGCTGTTGCGCCACGTGCAGCGGCGCCATGGAGCCGCGCAGCGCCTCCTGGAATGCGCCGTCCCACTCGTGACCCGCCAGGGCGCGGATTTGCCCTTCCGCGCCGAGACGGGTGAATACCGCCTTCGCGGTCCGCGCCGCCGATTGCGCCTCGCTGGTACGCCCGGCACGGCGCAGCACGAGCGCGAGATCGCGCGTGGCTTCAGCCAGGAGCTGTGCGCGATCCTTCGGCTCGGCGCGGGCAATGACCTCCCGGAGCAGCAGCTCCGCGGCCGTCAGGTCGCCCTCGGCGGCGACCACTGCGGCCGCGACACGCATGTCTTCGGCCTCGCTCAACAAATCGGGCACGTGGCGCCGAATCTCGTGCACCTGCGCCAGCTCGCGCCGCGCCAGCTCCAGCTCGCCCTGCGCGACCCGAATCTCGGCCCGGCCCCGCAATGTCAGCGCGCACAGCGTCTGATCTCCCGCCGCTTGCGCCTCCGCGACCGCGCGGTCGGACGCGGCGAGTGCCTCGCCCAGCGTCCCCTGCTCGCGGTAGGCAATGCCGATATTGTGATGGCACTCCGCCACCCCCTGCCGCAGTCGCGCGCTGGTGAACGCGGCGAGCGCCAGTTGCCACGAGCCGAGTGCTTCGGCATGCCGACCGCGCAGGCTGCTGATGATCCCGATGTTGTTGGAGCAGCGGCCGGTCGTCGCGTGATCCCCGTCGCGGCTCGCTGCCATGAGCGCCTGCGTGAAGTACTCCGCGGCCTCGTCCAGCCGCCCGCTGATCAGCGCAATCGCACCGCGAACGTTGAGCGCGTGCCGCTCGAGCGCCGGCTCGTCCTGCGTGCGCGACTGCTGGATCGCCAGCTCCACCCAGCGCAGCGCTTCCTCGTGACGCCCGAGCCGCGCCTGGGCTGTCCCGTACAGCAGGGCGAGGTTGGGAGACTCCGTCAGCTCGCGACTGGTGCGCGTACCCAGATATGCGACGACTTCGGCATGATGGCCGACGGCCGACAACGCGCGGGCTTTTTCAACGACGGTTGCGTCGATCGTAGGCGTAACCTTTCCGGTCACCAGGACACTGCGTACTCGGAGAAATGCGGCAGGTCGACGAGGAACGCCTTGTCCTCGATCAGGTGCTCGGCAGAGATTTGTTCCCACCCGGCATCCGGTCCTTCGCGATACCACATCGACAACAGCTGGCTCTCGATGTAGCTGTCCGTCTCGTCCACAACGCCGTCACCGTTGAGATCGCCGCCGGCGCCGTCATACCAGATCTGCAGCCGGGCCGGCGTGCCGAAACGCAATCCCGTCGGCTCGAGCAACACCCCGATCTTCGCGGTGTCGATACTGAGTGTGACTAAGACCGAATCACCCTCCGCGAGCGACACGGCACGGCTGCTGGCGCGCGCGAAGCGCTCCGGCAGCGCGTGACCCGCTGCGAGCGCACTGGAATCCGCCGTGGAATCACCCCCGGCGCTCGTACCGGAATCACCCGCGGGAACCAGCGTGGAATCCACGAGGGAATCACCCGCGGCAGGCGCACCGGAATCGGGGACGAATTCCGGGTCTGAAATCGTGAGGATCAGGAACGGGTGGCTGGTATCGCCCGACACGTCCCGGTAATTCAGCTGCACCGACCGTGACTGGCCGCGAACCGCCCAGAACGAGACCGTGTACTGATCGAGACTGAGCGGAGACGCCAGGGCGGCGCCGCTCGCTTTGAATTGCGGAGCGGACTTCGTCGCCCAGCGCAGGAAATGTGGACCGGCTGCCGACGCAGGCACAGCGGCCGTGGGATGATCAGCGCATCGCGCAGCGCACAGCGCCAACGCGAGTGCGGTCATCAGCCGGCGAAACGACATACAACGACCTCGCAGTGTGATTCGGTGGCCACTAAGCTATCGCGGAAACCAAGGTTCGGTCAGGGAACGGCGAGCGACTGTGGCCACCTCCGGTGTTGCGGTCGCGCGTCACTACCGTGACGTACGAGTTGTCAGATTCACTTCGGGTTCGCCAAGCTCGGAGACCGGGGCACGCGCTGCCCCTCACGCTGCTAAGCGTCCTGCTCGCTAAAGCGTTGACCTTCACCGTGGAGCACGCGCAGGGCGATACGAGCAAGGCCACCAACGGTCTCGCGTTGAGCATGCGGATGATGGCCGAGGCCGGAGCAGGGGGCTCGCCTCGGCCGGCTGTTCAGCGCGTGGGACGCCCTGTGTATCGCATTCGGCCTCTTGACCGCGAGACGAATCGGCCGGGGGAAATCTCAGTAAAGAAGGCCTCATCTACTGGAGTATTTCGGGGGTGGCGCGCGGCCGCCATTACGCGTATAACACGAGCGTGGCCACCATGCTCCCCACCGACATCTCGGCCGCAGTCCGTCACCACTGGTGGCTGTTCCTGGTGCGCGGCCTGCTCGCGCTCGCGTTCGGGATCCTCACGCTCGGCTGGCCCCACGCGACACTCGTCGCGCTCACGGCCTTCATCGCGGCCTATGCGCTGTTCGACGGAATCGTGGCGCTGGTCTACGCGTTTCGACTCCGCGGCATGTTCTCGCGCTGGTGGGTGCTCTTGATTCAGGGACTCATCAGCGCCGCATTCGGCGTGATCGCGTTCATCCATCCCGTCCTTTCGCTGATCTTCGTGGTGGTTTGGGTGGCCGCGTGGATGGTGTTCGCCGGGGTCGCCCTGTTCATGCTCGCGGGCATGCAGCGCCGCATGGGCGTGTCGAGCATGTGGAGCGTGATCGTGGGGGTTCTCTCGCTCGTCCTCGCCATCGTCGCCATCGCCTACCCGGGTCTGACTCTGCTCACGGTTCTCGCGCTGATCGCCTGGTTCGCCCTCGCGATCGGCATCGTGCAGATCGTGCTGGCCTTCCGCATCCGGGCGGTCGGCCGGCGGCTCGCCGTCGCCTAAGCGATTCGCAACAACCCGCCGCGGTTATCCCGCGCCTACAGCAAACGGCGTCTGCCTGCGAGCGAGCGCCCGGCGCGCCCCCACGCCTTACGCCTGTTTCCCGACGAGGGGAGCGTCGGTACACAGGACCGGGCCACTCTCGAATCCCGAACACGCATGCAGCAGTATACCAGGCAGGATGCCTTCGTGTCAATAGAACTGCACAGTTTTTACACGATTTTTACATCACTTATTGATTTTTCTGCTAGATTCGTGCAACTTGTTACGGCAATATTGCATCAACGGCACATAATTGTTAGCGCAAGTAACTTTGAGTAGCCCCGGGAGGACCGATGACCTCGATCGAAGCCATGGCCGACGACTCCGCACTCGCGTTGATCAATCGGGTGGCCCATCGGATCGCCGATGCCGCGCCGCTGAATGAGGTCCTGCAAGACGTGGTCGCCTTCCTTCTTACGGTCGTGAAGTGCGATTCCTGCTTCATCTATGTGTTGGAGAAGGACGAGCTGGTGCTGCGCGCCTCGAAGAACCCCCACCCCGACGTCGTGGGTCGACTCACCATTCCGATGGGCCAGGGAATCACGGGCTGGGTGGCGGAGCACCGGCAGCCGGTTGTGCTGTCGCGAGGTGCGTACGCCGACCCGCGGTTCAAACGGTTCAACGAGCTCCCCGAAGATCGCTACGAGGCATTCCTCTCGGTGCCGCTGTTCTCGGGCGGGCGCCTGGTGGGGGTCATCAACCTGCAGGATCGCGCCCCGCACGCGTACACCGATCGCGAAATCAGCGTCGTCGCCACGCTCGGATTCCTCGCCGGCTCGGAGGTCGAGCGCGCGCGCCTCGCAAGCGAGAACACGCTGCTCGCCGATCGGCTCGACACCACGCGAGTGATCGAGCGGGCCAGGGAGATCCTGCAGACCGAGCTCGGGATTACCGACGACCTGGCACTTCAGATGATGCAGCGGGAAAGTCAGGATCGGCGGAAATCGCTGCACGAAATCGCCGATGCGATTGTCGTGAGCTACGCGGTGCGGCGTCGGATGTAGAAACGAAGACCCCCGGGATCACTCCACGGGGGTCAACCTCTTCGCCAGCGCATCGCAAAGTCTTTGCGTTGCGTGTCTAAACACTACCCGTCTTTCGCGCGGAATCAAGTCCACCCGAAAAGGTGGGGTGGCTTCACCGGTGCTGGGCGGTCATCTGGGGCTCGAATCCGGGCAAAATGGCCTTGAAAAGGCATTCTGGCGCGGAACGCGTTTTCTAACCGAGTGCCCGTGACAACGCATATATCGCGAGCCCCACGAGACCGCCCACCAGCGTCCCGTTGATGCGCACGAACTGCAGATCGCGCCCTACGGCCAGCTCGAAGCGCCGCGACGTGGCCTCGGGGTCCCAGCCCGCGACGGTGAGGGCGATCAAGTCGCCAACTTCCACCCGATAGCGCTCGACTACACTCGCCGCCAAGTCGATCACGAGCTCGTCGACCTCGGCGAGCACGGCATCGTTCGCGAGCAGCGTCCTGCCGAGCTCCGCGAGCCCGCGCTCGAGCGGACCCGCCGCGGCCCCATCCGCTCGAGCGGCGTAGCGTGCGATCGCAGCCCGCATGGCTTCCCACAGTCGCGTGGACAGCTCCTCCACGGCGGGATCGGCGAGCCACTCTTCCTTCAGCGTTTCCGCCTTGGCAATGATTTCGGGCGAGTGCTGCAACCGATCGATCAGATCGTGCACTGCGGTGTCGAAGGTGAGCCGAAGCGCGTGGTTGGGATCGCGGCGCACGTCGCCGAGCAGGCTGTCGATCGCACCGATCACCCGTTCGTAAATCCTCTCATCGACGACGCCCGGCAGCCACCACGGGCTCTCGGCGCGGACTTTCTGCCGGATGACGTCGCGATTCCGCTCCACGGCCTCGGACGTCACGCGCAGCGCTTCATTGAACAACCCCCGCTCGCGATCGCCGGCGAGCACCAGGGCGAGTGTCCTGCCGAGCGCCGGCGCGACGCGTGTGGCGCGGAGCCGTGCGCTCACGAGCTCGTGCACGACGTCGCGCAGCTCCGCGTCGGGTAACGCCTCGAGGGTTCGCACGAGACCGCCCGCGATCTGCTGCGACACGCGCCGGCTGTGGTCCACATCGGCGATCCACCGCGCCGCCCGCGCCGCGGGCCGCACGGCGCGCAGGTTGTCGGCGATTACCTCACGCGAGAGGAAGTGATTCTGCACAAAGTTGCCGAGGATGCGGCCGATCCGTTCTTTCCGGGTCGCGATGATCGCGGTGTGCGGGATCGGGATGCCGAGCGGGTGCCGGAACAGTGCGGTGACCGCGAACCAATCCGCCAATCCACCCACGAGCGACGCTTCGGCGGTGGCGCGTACATACCCGAGCCAGGGGTAGCGGCCCTGCCACCAGCTCGCGGCCGCGAAGATCGCCGCCGCGACAGCGAGCAGACCCGTAGCCCGGCGCTTCATCGCGTCGAGCTGCGCCTGGCGAGTGGCTTCGTTCGGCGGGGCGCCGAGCGAAGGCCGCCCGGGGTTCATTAGTGGAGCGTGGATCCGCCCGACGCCGCGGCTTCCTGGCGCAGTTGCTCCTGTTTCAGGATCAGCGCGGTCATCTTGACGAGATAATAGGTCAGCACGAGCTGGGTCACGGCGAGCGGATTCGACCGCCGCTCGACCGCGCCGTCCATGAACAGCCCGAGGCGGTCGGACTTGAGATGGCGCGCCGTGGGCATGTGATTCCACATGCGCCGCTCGACTTCCTGCGTTACCGCGTCGGAAATCCTCCCCGAGATCTCGAGCCGGTCCGTCCCCTCCGCGCCGCGGTGCAGCTTGAGCGGGGGCTCGCCGTTCGTGTCCCCGGCCACGCGGAACGCGTCTTCCACGTCCGGCAGCGGAATGGGATGCCGCAACGTGATCTGCACGTTCAGCCGCGACGAGTCCTTGGTCTTGCGGTACTCGGGCGACGGACAGAAGGAGATCACCATGTCGGCCTTCTCGCGCTGCGGCATCACGTACGCTTCGGAATCATGCCGGCGCTCTTCGAGCTGCTGCACCACTTCTTCGCGCGTGTAGCCGCGTTTCGAGACGTCGCGCTTGATCTTCCAGTCGATCCGGAGCTCGGGATCAGGATCGAGGAACACCGACACATCCCAGATTTGCCGCAACGCCGGCGTGTACAGGGCGTGCAGACCGTGGACCAGCACGATGTCGCGCGGCACCGCAAACTCCGGTGGCCCGAAGGTCCCGTCGGAATGATCGTAGACCGGCTTGAACACGCGCTGACCTGTGCGGAGCAGGCGCATGTGCTGGGCGATGAGATCGAGATAATTACAGTCCGGGTGCAGGGCCGTGATCTTCTTCGCCGCGCGTCCGACCCGATCGAGCGAATGGTAATCGTCGAGACAGATGTCGGTGACGCGATCCTGGCCGAGCAGCGTCACGCAGCCGTTCGACAGCGTCGACTTCCCCGCCCCCGAATCGCCCACGAGACAGAGCATGAGCGGACGTCCGGCCCAGAATTGCATGACGGTCTCCTAGTCTTCGTTCGTGCCGACGGTGCCGGCCTGGAAAACACGGCTCGCCCGAACGTCCACCTCGGCCAGGTGTGCGAGCTCCTCGCGCGGGATCCTCCCGCCGCGCGCAATCAGCCGGGCCGCCTGGCGCAACTTGATCCGGTCGAGCGCGTTCCGCACGCTCCGCGCATTCGCGAAATGCGGCTGGCGCATCCGCAGGACGAGATATTCCCGGAAGGCCCGCCGCGCCTTTTCGTCGAGGTCGTAGTGCTGCCTCTGGACCATCAGCTCGGCGATTTTCATCAGCTCCTCGAGCGTGTAATCCGGGAAGTCCAAGTGATTGCCAACTCGGGAGTGAAAGCCCGGATTCGCCTGGAAGAACGTGTGCATCCGCTCCTTGTAGCCGGCAAGGATCACGACCAGGTCGTCGCGCTGGTTTTCCATTGACTGCAGCAGCATTTCGATCGCTTCCTGCCCGTAGTCCCGCTCGTTTTCCGGCCGGTACAGGTAATACGCCTCGTCGATGAACAGCACGCCGCCCATCGCCTTCTTGATCGCTTCCTTGGTCTTCGGGGCGGTGTGGCCGACGTACTGACCTACGAGGTCGTCGCGCGTCGCCACGACGAGATGGCCTTTGCGCACATAGCCGAGCTGGTGAAGGATCTTGGCCATCTGCAGCGCGACCGTGGTCTTGCCGGTCCCCGGATGGCCCGTGAAGGACATGTGGAGCGTCGGCTTGTCGGTCGTCAGCCCCTGTTCTTCCCGCAACCGGGCGATGAGCAGGAGGGACGCGATCTCACGGATCCGGCCCTTGATGGTCCCGAGCCCGATCAGCTCCTTCTCGAGCTCGTCCAGGACCTGTTGGATATTCGAGCCGCGGTAAGCCGCGTCGAGGTCGACAATTTCAGAAGCGCTCCCCGGCGCCGTCGGGAGGGTGTCCGGCGCCGTGCCGACCGCTGTGACTTCTTTCATCGGCTACCCTTCGCCGTACCGCTTGCCGCTCGGGCGTTCCGTCGCGTACGAGTGTAGGGTGTAGCGAACCTGGCGGTCCGCGCTCTCCTGGCGGTCGAGCCGGAACCCGGGCTCTTCCGCGGGACGATTGACGATGAAGCTCAACGCCACCGTCTGCTTCGTATAGCGGCGGTCGTAGCCGTTCACCTTGATGTACCGGTTCGGGAACGTCTTCCGGCACGAATTGAGCTCGAGCATGATAGCGGCCGGGTCCTTCAGATCGAACATCGGCAGCCCCCACATTTCCCAGTACGAGTTGCGGGGATGCGGGTCGTCGGTATGCTCGATCGAAATCGCCCATTCGTTGTCGAGACAGTACTGGATTTGCGCCTTGATCTGCGCGTCCGTCAAATCGGGCAGGTACGAAAACGTACCCTGAGTGACTTTCATGATCGTCGGCTCCTAGGTGTCAGACCAGGCTGGGCGTCGCGACCGCGTCGGGCACGTCGGTCGACTCGAAATTGAACGTGATGTCCTTCCACACCTCAAGGGCCTTGTTCAGGCTCGGCGACCATTTGGCGGCCTTCGCGAGAATGTCCGGGCCCTCGTTGAGGTAGTCCCGTCCTTCATTGCGCGCCTGCACCATCGCCTCGACCGCGACCCGATTGGCGGCCGCGCCTTCGGCGATACCGTCCGGGTGACCGATCGTGCCACCGCCGAACTGGAGCACGACATCATCGCCCAGATAGTGCAGCAGCTGATGCATTTGGCCGGCGTGGATGCCGCCTGACGCCACCGGCATCGTGCCCGGCATCGAGTGCCAATCCTGCTCGAAATACAGACCCAGCGTGGGGTCGGGCTTGGTCTGATCGCACAGCAGCGTGCGGTAGAAGCCGCGGGTCGCGTTGGGATCGCCCTCGAGCTTGCCGACCACGGTGCCGGCGTGAATGTGATCGACTCCGGCGAGCCGCATCCACTTCGCGATCACGCGGAAGCTCACGCCGTGCGTCTTCTGGCGTGTGTACGTCCCGTGGCCCGCGCGGTGCAGGTGCAGGATCAGTCCGTTCGCGCGCGCCCACTTGGACATGGACTGAATCGCGGTATACCCGATGGTGAGATCGATCATGCAGATCACGCTGCCGATCGCCTTTGCGAACTCGGCCCGCTCATACATCTCTTCCATCGTACCCGCGGTCACGTTCATGTAATGGCCCTTGATCTCCCCTGTTTCGGCCATCGCGCGCGCCACCCCTTCCATGCTGAAGAGGAAGCGGTCACGCCAGCGCATGAACGGCTGGCTGTTGATGTTCTCGTCGTCCTTCGTGAAATCGAGGCCGCCGCGCAGCGCCTCGTACACCACGCGGCCGTAGTTGCGCGCGGAGAGGCCGAGCTTGGGCTTTACGGTCGCGCCGAGCAGCGGGCGCCCGTATTTGTTCAGGTATTCGCGCTCCATGATGACGCCGTGCGCGGGGCCCTGGAACGTCTTCGTGTAATGCGGCGGGATGCGCATGTCCTCGAGCCGCAGCGATTTCAGCGCCTTGAACCCGAACACATTGCCGATGATGGAAGACGTCAGGTTCGCGATCGAGCCCTCTTCGAACAGGTCGATCTTGTAGGCGATGTAGGCGATGTACTGGTTGGTGCCGGGGACCGGCTCGACCTTGTAGCATTTCGCCTGATAGTTCTCGTAGGCCGTCAGCCGGTCGGTCCATACGACGGTCCACGTCGCGGTGGACGACTCGCCGGCGACTGCGGCGCTTGCCTCGATGGGTTCGACCCCTTCCTGGGGGACGAGCCGGAACGCGCACAGGATGTCGCTGGCCGCGGGTTCGTATTCGGGCTTGTAGTAGCCCATCTCGGCATACGGCGTCACGCCGGCCGACCAGCGGCTCTTCTTTACGTTCTTGTTGTTTCCAGACCCAGCCATTGGAAGGCCTCCAAGTATGTGAATTCTTTCACAAGCGTCCACTACGATATCGAGAATCGAGCGCCATGCGCAACCTGCCTTACCGCACGGGCCCGGGGGGATGGTGATCCCCCCAGAAAGGGTGGTGACGACACGCACCGGGTCGCCCGCGAGAACGATGAGATCGCGAGCGGCTCGTGGCGGCTTCGTGTAAAGCGTTGCGCAGCTTCACAAGAGTAGCGCCCGATTATGAAAGCGGAAGAGGGAACAGTCGCCGGGGGAAGGCTCCCGTTCCCGCGTCCCCCTTCCCCCCGCCCCACCCATTGCTCCTAACCTGAACGCCCGTAGCGCCGGGTCACGGCGTGGCGCATCCTACTTGTGAATTATTTCACGAAGTCAGTTCCATACTGCGAGGTGGCCATGCCATTCCGTGCGGGACGTCCGATCATGCTGTGCCTCGTCGGGGATTCAGGCGCGGGGAAATCCACACTGACGAACGGATGCGTCTCCATCCTGGGAGAGGAGCGCGTCACCGACATCTGCATGGACGATTATCACTCGTACGACCGGATCGGCCGCACCGCGAAGAAAATCACGGCGCTCGATCCCGAGTGCAATCACCTCGACCTGATGGCGCAGCACGTGGCGCTGCTCCGCCGCGGCGAGATGATTTTCAAGCCGGTCTACGATCACACCGACGGCACGTTCGGGAAACCCGAGATCGTGCAGCCCCGGCAAATCGTCATGATGCACGGCCTGCACGGCCTGTTCAATGCAGAACTGCGCCGCCAGTGGGACGTGTCGGTGTTCCTCGATCCCGATCCCGAGCTGCGCATCGCCTGGAAGGTGAACCGCGACACCTCGAAGCGCGGCTACACCCGCGATGAAGTAATGAAGCAGCTCGAGCATCGCCGGCACGACTCGGAGACCTACGTCATGCCGCAGCGCGAAAAGGCCGACATGGTGATCTCGTTCTATCCCGGCGTCGAATACCGCAAGACCGAGGACAATACCAAGCTCAACGTGCGCATCATCCTGCGCCACCCGATTCCACTCCCCGATTTGGAGGAGGCGTTCGCCGCGGCGGATGGAAAGCAGAACGGCAACGCGCCGTACCTGCGCCTCGAGCGCGGCGAAGAGGGCACCGACCTGCTCGAGATCTCAGGCAACATCTCCGACGCCGCCACGCGCGCGATCGAAGACCGCATGTGGGACCACATGCCCGCGGCCAAGCATCTGCGCTCCGACCAGCTCGGCGTGTTCAACGATGGCGACCGCAAGCGCCGCTCCAATCCGCTGGCCGTCACCCAGCTGGTGCTGACGTATTATCTAGTGAAGGCGAGCGCGCTCGCGCTGAAGCAAGAGCGCATGCTCCAGGATGCCGACCTGGCGGTCGCAGGCGGCCTGCGTTAACCACCCCCGGGAGGACGAGACGATGAATCCGCTGGTGCGCTTGGGCGAGCTGGGCCAGAGTCCCTGGCTCGACTACATCACGCGCGATCTGCTGCAGAGCGGTGAGCTCCAGCGCCTGATCGACAAGGACGGGCTCCGCGGGATGACGACCAATCCGACGATCTTCGAGAAATCAGTCGCCACGGGCGACCGCTACGATGCCGACATCCGGCGGCTGACGGACGAAGGACGGAAACCCGCCGACGTGTTCGAGCAGATGGCGGTGTCGGACGTCCAGGCGGCCTGCGACCGGTTCCTGCCGCTGTACCACCGCACCGAAGGGCAGGACGGTTTCGTTTCGATCGAAGTGTCGCCCGACCTCGCCAACGACACCGAAGCCACGGTGGAGCAGGCGCAACGGCTCTGGATCGCCGTCGCCCGGCCCAACGTGATGATCAAGATTCCCGGCACGGCCGAAGGGTTGCCGGCCATCACGCGCTCGCTCGCCCGCGGCATCAACGTGAACATCACCCTGCTCTTCTCGGTCGAACGGCATCGCCAGGTCATGGAGGCGTATCTCACGGCGCTCGAGCAGCGGCGGGCGAAGCGCGAGCCCATCAACCGCATCGCGTCGGTCGCGAGCTTTTTCGTGAGCCGCGTCGACACAAAGCTCGACCCGATTCTCGACAAGGGGAACGCCACCGCCAAGTCGCTGCGTGGCAAGATCGCGATCGCGAATGCCATCGTGGCGTACGAAGCGTTCCAGCAGGTGTTCCGAGGGCCCCGTTGGGAAGCGCTCGCGAAAGAAGGCGCGCGGGTCCAGCGCCCCCTGTGGGCATCCACCAGCACCAAGGATCCGGCTCTCCCCGACGTCTACTACGTCGAGGCGCTGATCGCGAAGGATACGGTCAACACGCTGCCGCCCGACACGCTCGCCGCCTACCGCGACCACGGCAAGCCCGAGGTTCGCATCACGGCGCAGGCCATCCGCGAAGCCAAGGACCAGATCGCGAAGCTCGCGACGGTAGGGATCAACCTCGACCAGGCGACGCTCGAGCTCGAGAAGGAAGGCGTGCAGAAGTTCATCGCCTCGTTCACGTCGCTCTTGAACGGTGTGGCCCAGAAGACGGCCGCGCTCTCGGGCGCGCACTAAGCCCGCACTGGTTCTGCAAGCCCTCCTGGCGGCAGCGGCCGCTGGGGGGGCTCTGTCGTCCTGTCATCAACCGAAGCCGGGCACGAGCGGCCCCCCCGGCCCCCCCGGCCCGCCCGAAGCCCAGTCCCTGAGACCCGATTCCGGCGCGCTCCGTCTCCTCGGCATGTGGGAGTATGTGAGCGCGCGCCAACACCGTCCCGATTCCACGCCGCAGTCGGGCGCAGGGCTCATGCTCACCATCGCAATCGATTCGATTCGAGGAAACGAGTTCATCGGGCACGTGGCCCGCTGGTTCGCGGGCGATATGGGCGCGCGCCCGGGCACGTTCGGACCGATCCGCGGCATCGTCGCGGACAGCGATGTGCGGTTCACGATTCCGTTCGCGCGGGGCAACGCGGAGCCGATCGCGATTCGCGCCACGCGCGCCGGTCCCGATACGCTCGCGGTCGTGACCGCTACGGGAGCCCTGGCGGAGGGCGGGTGGTTTGTACGACGGAGTGAGTGACTTAGCGCGTGATCGCCGCCGAGTACCCGACGAGACTGCGCAGCGAGTAATCGTTCGCGGCAACCTGGCTGATCGAGACCGTGTAGGAGCTGGCCTTCGAGACGTCCGCCACGCCGATCGTGAGAATCGTGGACGAGGGCAGCGTCCCGACGATGATGAAGCGATTGGTCGTGCCGTAGGGCGCGCCCAGCGAGTAGAGCGTGAGACCGGACGCCGTCGCCGCGCTGGTCAGCGCCTGCGGCCCGGCGATGCTGAGCAGCACCGCTCCATCCCCACCGGCGTTCGGCGTGGAGAACGAGACGTTCAGGATCCCCGCCGTTGGCGCGTTGTCCTGACTGCAGGCGAGCACCAGGGCAAGCACGAGGACGAGCGCGAGTCGTTTCATCGCCGCGCCGCCTGCTTCACTGGAGCCGCAGGCGCGGCGCCGTTCGTCTTCAACCAGGCGAGGAAATCCCCCACATCGAACTGGCCGTTCTTGTTGCCGCTCTGGTCCAGATAATTCACGTCCACGGTAGTCAGAATCCCGTTGCCGACAAGCTCCCCCACGAGACTCGCGAGGGTGTAGGGACCGGCCACATTCGCGGTCACGGTATACGGGTGCGGCATGTACAGTACCAGCGTGGCCGCAGCGCTCGTCGTATCACCGCTCCAGCCCGCGAACACCGAACCGGACTCCGCCGTGGCCGTGAGCGTGACGGTGGTGCCCTGCGCCAGGAAGATGCCGCTCGTATCGGCCGTGGGACTCGCCGTCACATCCGCGCGCGACGACGACCCGCCATAGGTGAGCTGATGAATCGACGCCAGGTTCGCGATGATGGTGTCGGGCGCGGCCCCCATCGTGAACATGCGCGGATTCGTTCCCCCGATGTTCCACGAGACGAACACATCCCTCGTGCGCCCGTTGCCCGTGTACTGCGTGTCGGCAATCGCGATGGTGTGCACGGATCCACTGTCCAGGAGATCGCGGTACACGGTGAAATTCTTCGCATCGACCTGCACGACGGCGAGCGTATCGGTGGCCTCGATGAGACTGGGCTGGCCGAACCGCAGCCGGAACGCCATGGTCGAGGCGACCGCATGAATCGAGTCCAGCACGAATCCGGCGAACGAATGATCGACGTTCTTCGTGGCGGCGGGGTTGGTACTGACCGAGAGCGTGGTATTGGCGGTCGGCCCCGGATAGAGGTCTCCGGCGTCGCCGCGGTTTCTGCCCAGATCCAGGTCGCTCCGCCCATCCGCCTGGACCACCTCCACGCCGTGAATCGCTCCTGAGTTCACCGTGTTACCGACGGTGAATCCGTGATTCGCGACCTGGGTCGAGTCGATGTGATAGATCAGGATCCCGCCGCCGCACGGCGGCGGCGATGCGGTGTTGTACCACACCTGGCAGTGGAAATGAATCATGGAGCTGTCCGACTGCACGCCCTCACGATTCTCGATGAGGTAGTACTCGCCCCGCGGATTCGAGCCGGTGGGGCGAACATAGAACACGGTGTCCGATGTCCCGGCACTCGAGAACTGGTAGTCGCCGCGCGACGAGAGGGGGACGACGTTGACCCATCCCAGCTGGGAGAGCGACCAGGCGTCCATGCGCGACGGACTGAAGGGCGACGTGTAGTTGCCGCTGCCCATGAGACTGTACTCGCCGACACCCTCGGACGACCCTTGCGTGTCGTACAGATCGGGGAGGTCGAACCCGTGCCCCGTCTCGTGGGCCACCGTGCCGACCGGCATGAGCTGCGTCGTGTCGCACGCGCTCGCGCCGCCAACCGCGCTCTCCAGGATGTAGTCGACCACCGTCAGCGGGTGCCCGCCGGGTCCGATCGAGTGCGTCTGATACGGCGTCTGCAGGACGTCGCGGTGTGACCAGAGGTGGTTGTTGGTCGTGTTCGCCTGGGAGGCGTTGGGGTAGCTGTATCCGCCACACGCCCCGTCCTTGGCCGAGTGCGCGAACACAACGAGGTCGAGCGTGTCGCCGTGCGAGGTGAACTGCGTCCAGTCAACGTTAGCGTCGAGTTTCGCGAGTGCTTCCCGCAGGCCCCCCTGCATGTGGGTGTACGCGCTGAAACTGAACAGCCCGTTGCAATTCGATGTGCCGAACGGATTGCCGGTGCAGGATCCGGCGGCGCCCGTATAGTACGCCTCGTTCGAATCGAGCGTGACGAACGAGAATGCCGTCCCGGTAATCGTCATCAAGGGCCCGCTCCCGCTGATCGTCGATAATTCCTGGTAGTAGGTGCGGACCGTATACGGACGGCCGTTCGGCGGGGTCGTGGCGTAGAGCACACTATCGTACGCGGTGCTGTCGCCGTGAAGCGCCGCTCCTTGCGTGTCTCGGAACTTGAACAGGACCACGGGCTCGACCACGGAGCCGCTCACGACGGTAGTCAGCGCCGCGCCGGGCGGCAGCGGGGCGGCTGGTCGCGCGTTGAGCGCCGAGAATTGTCGCGCCGCAAGCAGCTGTGCGCGGCGAGCGCGCACCTGGCGGACCCGGCCGCGCCAGACGCCATTGGGGCTGAAATCGTGCCCGGGGATCTCGCGCCGCGGCAACTGCGCCGGTGATTGGGCGCCCGCGGTCACCGCCCACGGTACCGAGACGAGCAGCACGCGCCAGGCCATGCGGGGAATGATGGCGTTCATGGGACACCCGCCGCTGTACGGGCTCTCACACCGCGCGCCGCAAGACCGACGCCCAGGCCGAGAAACACCAGTGTGCCGCCAATCACTTTTGCTTCGAAGATCCACGGCTGCTCCACGGCCGGCGGCACGATCGAGAGGGCGATCGACAGCGCGACGGCGGCGAGCCCGATCCATCCGGTGCACGCGCTCGTCACGGTCCGGTTCCGGCGCAGTTTCAGGTACGCCGCGAAGAGATACAGGTACGGAATGAAGAACAGAATGATGGTGGTGCTGGTCAATGTGACGTAGGCGTCCCGTACGGTGGCCCCGAAGAGCCCGGCGAGCACGAACACGGTGGCCAGGACCCCTTGAACGAGCAGCGCCACATGGGGCGTCTGCCAGCGCGGATGCACCCGCGCAAACGCCTCCGGCAGCGCGCGATCGATCCCGGCCGCGAACGGCAGGCGTGCCGACCCGGCGAGCCAGGCCCCGACGCCCCCGATATTCCCGAGCACGAGGAGCATCGCCACGACGATGGCGAGCGGCGCCAGCCTCGGGTCGGCCGCGCGCGCAATCAACGCCGC
Source organism: Gemmatimonadales bacterium (assembly GCA_035517615.1). Taxonomy (GTDB): domain Bacteria; phylum Gemmatimonadota; class Gemmatimonadetes; order Gemmatimonadales; family GWC2-71-9; genus AG25. The sequence continues at coordinate 20,038 of DATIYM010000020.1, read as the reverse complement.
CGTGGCCTGCGGCATTCCGTTCGTGATGCTCACCTGGTCGGGCGGCAGCGCCACCAGCATCGCCCAGGTCCCGAGCACATAGGTGGCGACGATCGCACACCCGGAAATGACGACGCCGCGCCGCACCGTGGCCGCGGCGTCGCGAATTTCACCACCCAGTGAAGGGGCCAGCTCGAGTCCCGCAAACGCAAACGTCATGGTCGCGAAAAAGTTGATGAGGCCGAAGTCGAACTTCCGCGGCAGCAATTGAGACGCCGTGAACGGGGTGGCAGATCCACGCCGCGTGAATCCGTAGAGCGCGAGCGCCACAAACATCAACGCCGGCACCCACACGCCGAATCCCCCGATATTCTGCAGCTGCCGCCCGACCTTGAGTCCCACCAGGTTCGCGATGACCGCGATCCACAGTCCGGCGAGCGAGATCCACGCCACAAAGCGCGCATCGTCCTGCAAATGCACCGCGCCCGGGCCTCCGATATACGCGGCGATCGCCGCGGTGGCCACGAGCAGCGACGGAAAATAGAAGAGATTGTTGACCCAGTATCCCCAGCCCGCGATGAACCCGTGTCGCGGACCAAACGCCTGACTCACCCAGCGATAGATCCCGCCGGCCCGCGGGTCGAGATCGGTCAGCTCACGGACCGCCGCCGCCGAGGGCAGAAAGAAGATGAGCATCGCGAGCACCCAGAGGGCGAGACTCGCGAACCCAAACTGTGCGGCCGTGGTGAGCCATCGGAGCCCCACGATGGCCGAGATGTTGAACAAGACGACATCCCGAAGCCCCATGACGCGCGGCAGCTCGGGCTCGTCCACTCTGGCGTCGTCAGGCACTCAGGGCAGCGTGGGATGAATGATCGGAACGACCCAGCCGATGCCCGACCCGAGCGCCGCGCCGGCGAGCACGTCGGTGGGGAAGTGTTTTCCGGCCAGCACGCGCAGCACGCCGACGGCCGTGGCACCCGCGTACAGGATGATCGAGTTGCGTGTCCGCTGGGGGAAATGCTGGCGCGCGGCAAGCACGGCGTACGTGGTGGCCGCGGCGAACGCCAGCGCCGTGTGCCCCGACGGAAACGACTGCACGTTGTCCAGATCCGTCGCTGCCTCGGGCGCCGCGCTGGTGTACAATACCGGCCGCGCGCGATGTACCAGCACCTTGATCCACTCCACGGATGCCGCGGTCCAGCTGGCGCTGTTCGCCAGCACCGCGAAGTTGCCGTGCCATTGCTCGGGTGTGAGTCCGCGCAGCGACTCGAATGCCGTGAACCCGCCCACGGCGACGAGGGTCACCGTGCTCGCGACATCGAGCGACTGTGACTCGGGGTTGATGGCCCCGCGATCGATGGCGGGCAGCGTGGCCGGATCGCACGGCACACATGACGGACCGTTTTTCGGCAGATTGAGCGCGGCGGGAAGGAAGTACGAGACGCCCGCCGCTCCCACCGACGCGACGTCTCCCCAACCCGCGCGATAGAACGTGCGCGTGGAATCCTGCGCAGCCACCATCGAGGGCGGCGCGTACAAGAACAAGATGAACGCGCCCGCGCGGCGCACCGTACTCCATTTGAATGAAGAGGGGTACAAGTTATGCGACTCACCTGGCGCATGCTAACTCACTGTGAGATCGGCACCTTGCCATTTGTCGGAGTGACGACTAAGCTCTACCCCAGTTTCAACCCCAGGCTGAGGCACCATCGTGGGCACTGAGACCCTCCAGAACATCGCGTTATTCGATAAGTGCAGGAGCTTCACCAAGGCGCGCGAGGTACAGGCCGCGGGGCTGTACCCCTACTTCAAACCGATCTCCCGCTCCGAAGACACCGTCGTCATGATCGAGGGCAAGCCCCGGATCATGATGGGGTCGAACAACTACCTGGGTCTCACGCACCACCCCGCCGTGCTCGCCGCCGCCGCCGCCGCGCTCGAGCGCTATGGCTCAGGCTGCACCGGCAGTCGGTTTCTGAACGGAACCCTGGACCTGCACGAGCAGCTCGAGGCGGAGCTCGCAGAGTTCTTCGGCAAGGAATCGGCGCTCGTCTTCTCCACGGGCTATCAAGCGAACCTGGGCGTCATTTCCGGGCTGGTCGGCCGCGGGGACGTGGTGTTCCTCGACAAGCTTGATCACGCCTCGATCGTCGACGGCGCCAAGATGTCGCACGGCGAGACGATTCGCTTCACTCATGGGGACCTCGCGGCCCTCGAGCGCCGGATGCAACAGGTCGGCTCGAGCACGGGCATGATGATCATCGTGGACGGCGTGTACTCGATGGAGGGCGACATCGCCGACGTGCCCGCGCTGCTCAAACTGTCGCAGACCTACGGCGCGGCGCTGGCCCTGGACGACGCCCACGCGGTCGGCGTGCTGGGCCCGCGGGGCGACGGCACCGCAGCGCATTTCAATCGCGTCGACGAGGTCGACCTGATCGTCGGGACGTTCTCCAAGTCCCTCGCCTCGATCGGTGGCTTCGTGGCCGGCTCCGAGACGGTCATCCACTTTTTGCGGCACCACTGCCGGCCGCTGATTTTCACGGCCGCGCTCCCGCCGTCCAACACGGCCGGCGTGCTCGAGGCGCTCCACATCATGCAGCAGGAGCCCTGGCGCCGCGAGCGGCTCTGGGCCAATACCAAGATCCTCCAGGACGGCATGCGCTCCCTCGGCTTCGATATCGGGCCCACGCAGACGCCCATCGTGCCGGTCTTGATCGGTCCGCTCGAGAAGACGTTCCTCTTCTGGCGCAAGCTGTTCGACGCCGGCGTGTTCACGAACCCCGTGGTCCCGCCCGCGGTCCCGGCTTCGCAATGCCGGCTGCGCACGAGCCTGATGGCCACCCACACCCCGCTACAAATCGAGCAGGCGCTCGACACCTTCGCCCGGCTCGGAACCGAGCTGGGGGTTATCTGAGTAACGTAGAGATCGTGCCCGTCTCGAACGGGCGCGATCTCGAACGCTTCATCGCCTTTCCATACGACCGGTATCGCGGCGACCCGCTGTGGGTGCCGCAGCTGCGCATGGATGTCCGCACCATCCTCTCCCCCAAAAAAAATCCGTTCTTCGAGCACGCCGAGGTGCAGTGCTTTCTGGCTCGGCAGGACGGCAAGGTCGTCGGGCGAATCGCTGCGATCAAGAACGACGCCCACAATAAGGAACACCACGACCGCGTCGGATTCTATGGGTTCTTCGAGTGCGCCGACCAGGACCAGACCGTCGCGAATGCCCTGTTCGACCGCGCCGCGGTGTGGCTCAAGCAGCGCGGCTTCGACACCATGCGCGGGCCCATGAATCCGTCGATCAATGACGACTGCGGACTGCTCGTGAACGGCTTCGATACGCCGCCGGTCCTCATGATGCCGCACAACCCCGAGGGCTACGTCACACTGCACGAGCACTACGGATTCAAGAAGGCCAAGGACCTGATCGCGTTCCAGTCCACCAACCACGGCGTTCCCGAGCGGCTCACGCGGGCGGCGAAAGTCCTGGCCGATCGCAAGGGCATCACGCTGCGGTCACTCGACATGAAGCGGTTCGACCATGAGGTCGAGCTGATCAAGCAGTTGTACAACGACGTGTGGGAGAAAAACTGGGGCTTCATCCCGCTCACGGACAAGGAAATCGAGCACCTCGCCAAGCAGCTCAAGCCGGTCGTGGTCCCCGACCTGGTCGTTTTCGCCGAGCGCGAGGGCAAAGTGATCGGCTTCGGCGTCGCGTTGCCCGACTTGAACGTCGCGCTCAAGAAAAATCCGTCCGGACGGCTGTTCCCCGGCATTCTCAGGATTCTCTGGAACGCGCGCCACCTGACGCGGCTCCGGGTACTGCTCCTCGGCGTCCTCAAGGAGTACCGCCAGACCGGCGTGGACGCGCTCATGTACCACCATATCTGGGAAAGAGGCACCGCGAAGGGATACCACTGGGCCGAAGCCGGCTGGATCCTCGAGGACAACGCCGCCATGGTGAACGCGTCCACGCGGCTCGGCTTCGTTCCCTACAAGACCTACCGAGTGTACGACAAGCCGTTGTGAAAGTCTTTCTCACGGGCGGGACGGGTTTCATTGGAACCCACCTCGTGAGTGCGCTGCTCGCCCGCGGTCATCACGTCACCTGCCTGGTTCGTTCCCCGCAGAAATGCGCCGGGCTCGAATCGCGTGGCGTACGGCTCGCCCGCGGCGACCTGCACACGACGGAAGCGTTGCGTGAGGGGTGCGCCGACGCGGAGGTGATCATTCACCTCGCCGGCGTGATCGCCGGACGGAATGCCGCGGAGTTCATCCGGGCCAATCGTGACGGCACCGCCAACGTTCTCGCCGCTGCCCAGGAGGCCAATCGGACGGCGCGGGTGCAGCGCTTCGTGTTCGTTTCGTCCATTGCGGCAACGGGCCCGACGGTCCCGGGACGCCCGCTCGACGAGTCCTCCCCGCTCCACCCCGTCACGCCGTATGGCGAGAGCAAGCGGGCCGGCGAGGAGCTGGTGCGCGCGGCGGGGTTGCCCTGGACGATCGTGCGACCACCGATCGTATATGGAGAATGGGATCGCGCGACACTGCGCATTTTCGCCCTGGCGAATCGGGGCGTGCTGCCCCTGTTCGGTGACGGCTCGCAGGAGCTCTCCGCGATTCATGGAGCGGATCTCGCGCAGGCCCTCGCTGCCGCCGCGGAGACCGCTCGAGCCCAGGGCCGGGTATATTTCGCCGCCCATCCGGAGATCACGACCGCGCGCGGCCTGGGGCTCGAAGTGGCGCGCGCGGTCGGGCATGCGAAGCCGTTCGTCATCCCCATTCCGGTTCCGATCGCGCGCGTGCTCTTGACGGTGGTGGGGGCGGCCGCGCGCGTCGCGGGTCAGGCCTCAGTGCTTTCGGCGGAGCGGGCCCCGGAATTTCTGGCCCCGGCCTGGACCTGCCGCGCCGATGCGCTGACGCGGGATACAGGCTGGCGTGCACAGATCGATCTCGCGACCGGGCTCGAGCGCACGGCGCGCTGGTATCGTCAGGAAGGGTGGCTCAGGTGACGGGTGAACGGAATCACACGGCGGTCGACTTCGCGACGCTGTTGTACATCGCCGTCGCGACGAGCGCGGTGCTGCTGTTCGCAAGTCAGGATTCGAGCGGCTGGAAGTGGCTGCTCGTCGCGCATGCCCTCGTGGTGGCACTCGTGGTCCTGGCGCCGCGCGCCCGCGCCGCCGGTCACTTTGGAGAGATCGTGGGCACATGGTACCCCTGCGCGCTGCTGTTCGCGCTGTATGCCGAGGTCGGCGTGCTCAACCTCGATCTTGGCTACGCGCACGACGGGGCCATTCAGCATCTCGAACGGTGGGTGTTCGGCAGCCAGATCTCGTACCGCTGGATTCGGGACATGCCGAACCCGGTGCTCTCCTGGGTGCTGCACATCTGCTATCTGTCCTACTACGCGATCGTGCTGTTTGCCCCGCTCGGTCTCTGGCTCTCAGGCCGACGTGATGCGGCGCGCGCCACGATCTTCGCGGTCGTGACGACGTTCTACGTCTGCTACTTGATCTTCCTGTTCTTCCCCGTGGCGGGACCGCGCTACAGCTTCGCCCTGGCCCACAATGCGGCCACGCAGGTCTGGCCCGCGCGTGCGGCGCAGCGGCTGCTCAACATGGGGGATTCGTGGGGGGCGGCGTTCCCGTCGTCGCACGTGGCGGGCGCGCTCGTCGCCATGCTGTGCGCGTTGCGCTTCTGGAGGCCGCTCGGGCTTACGCTCCTGCCCCTGACGATCGGTTTGATCCTTGGCGTGGTATACGGCCAATTCCACTACGGCGTGGATGCACTCTCGGGCGTGCTGCTGGGCGTGGCGGTGTTGACGACGATCAGCGCCGGCTGGTCACGCGCGCGAGCGCTCCCGGCTCCGGTCGGGCGCACCGCCAATCTCGAGAGTCCCGTCCCCCCCGCGCCGCTCTAACGCCGCGGCCCGCGAGGCCACCGTATCGAGATCGCCTCCCAGCTCGTCCATGCGCACCTGAAACCGGCAGTCGATGATCAGCATCCCCACCACAAACCCCGCCAGGTTCGCGATGAAGATCACCGTGAACAGCAACGGGTAGGGCAGCAACACCCCGAAGTACAGCGCGAACCGCTTGAACCCCGGGTCGAATCGGGAACGGTGCGACACGGTGGAGAGCAGGAAGATCGCGATCAGTGCGAGGAGCACGAGCTTGAGCGACACCAGGCCCGTGACCGCGAACGCGAGGAAGATCGCCGCTTCGGATGTGCGGTCCAGCGCTTCGTCGAGGCGCCGTCCCGCATCCGATTGCAGCCCGTACCGCCGCGCGATCCCGCCATCCACGCCGTCCAGCACCTGCCCCAGCGCCATGAACGCGAGCCCGGCGTACAGCCGCCCCGTGGCGATCAGCGCCGCCGCCACGACACTGGCCACAAACGCGCTCCAGCTCGCGCCGCGCGGCTCGAGCCCCAGCCGCTCGTGCCCAACCCGGATCAGCGGCCCGAGCACCCGGTCGGAGAACCGGCCGATGCCCGGCGCGAAATCAAACATTACGCCGCGCCATGAACAGCCAGATGTTGGCGGCGAGCAGCACCACGAACAGCACTCCCTCCTTCACGCGGTCGGGAATGCCCGTCAGCCAGCCGCGCGTCACGTACGGCGAGAACGGGTAGAACGGCATTTTCTCGAACCGCACGCTGTAGTCCATCGCGATGTGAATCACGAAGAACAGGATCGGCACAATGGTGCCGAAATACCACGCCAAGGGAATGATCCAGGCCAGCGCAATCGGCTCCTGAAGCGACGAGCGCCAGTAGTAATCCTTCTTGTTCTTGAGCCCCACCGCGCGGAGATAGAAGGGCGCTTTGACGGCGTGGTCCACGTCGATGCCCATTCCGAAGGCATACGCGAGCGCGGTTTCCCGCCCTTCGAGCCCGAGCGCCTGGACACCGAGCGTCGTGGCGAGGAAATGCGTGACAATCGTCATGGCAGGGTCTCCGGTCGGGGGGATGCGGCGCGTTGTCCCGTGCTCCAAACGAGCAGCAGCCCGATGCCGATCCACACCAGGTCTCTGAGCCGGGTCACGATGGCCGTGTAGAACCCGAGCTGCGGATCGAAATGCAGCATGTCGAACAACACATACAGGGAGGCTTCCTTCGATCCGACTTCGTAGGGGATGAAAAACAGCAGGTTCTGAAACAGCGACGAAAGATTGCCGACCATGTATCCCTGGAAATAGCTCAGGGAGATGCCGATGCTCAGGCCGATGAGATAATACTCGGACATGTAGATCACGCGACTCAGGTACTCGAGCGCGAGCGCGGCGGCGAACCGTTGGGGATGGCGGTGATAGAAATCGGCGATCTGGGTATCGACCTGCACCAGCACCTCGCGCCGCGGCTCGATGGCGCGGCCCACGCGGCGCAGCACCGGAATGCGATGCAGCAAATTGAGCGTCTTCTCGAGCGCCCCCTGCCGGTGACCCGAAAAGAGCAGGCCCGTCAGCGCGAGGAGCACGAGCGTTGCGATCGTGAGCCCGACGCGGATCACCGGAGTGCCGGGCAGCATGAAGAACGCGAGGCCCAGCGCCGTGAGCCAGCTCAAGAGAAACGAGAGACCCCGCAGCACGTTGTGCAGGATGACCGCTCCGGCCGCGCGGCGGATGCCAAGCCAGGGCGCCACGGCCGCCATGCGATACGGCTCGCCGCCGACGTTGACCATGGGCGTGACGAAATTGAGCGCGAACCCGGCGACCGTGAACACGTACACGCGTCCGTACGGCGGATGGCGCGGCTCCCCCGCCATCACGAGCGCCCAGGCGCCCGCATTGCATGCGTACGCCACTCCGTAGAGGAGCACGATCGGCACGAACATCCAGCCCGTGGCCCGCGCGTCGTCGATCAGGACGCGAACGCCGATGCGAGAAATCAGATAGACGAAAACAGCGGAACCGGCCGCAAACAGCAGCAGCCGGGCACGGCCGCTCATGAGCGGGCGGGAGCGGTGGCGTACGCTTGTTCGAGGACCGCGGCGACCTGCGCGATGTCCTGGAGCGCATCCTCGCGGGTTCCGGCATCCATGGCAGCCACGAAGTCCTGAAACAGGCACGCGAACCAGCGCCAGTAGGATGCCTTGTCGAGCTCGCGCGAAAAATCGAATCGTTCGATCCGGCCGTCGCGCTCGAGACGCAGCTCGCCGCCCTGCCACTCGATCGCCCCCGTCGGGCCGATAAAGCGAATGTGATTCTCTCGACCGCGCCCCGCCCAGGTCAGAAACAGCCGCGCGAGCCTGTCGGGATAGGTGAGCAACACGCTCGCGGTGTCTTCCACTTCATAACTCTGGTGCAGCAGACGGCCCGTCCACGCCTGCACGCCGTGGGGAGGCCCGGCGACGTCCTGGATCTGATAAATGAGGTGCGTGCCGTGATCGAGCAGCACCCCACCCCGCCCCGCTCCCGACTGTACGCGCCACGGCTGGCCGCCCTGGGAGCCCTGGTCGGCGAACGGGCGGTACACGGAGAATTCGGCGAGGTGCCAGCGTCCGATGGCTCCATCGTCGAGCCAGCGGCGCACCTGGAGCCACGCGGGATTGTAGCGGTATTGGTGACACGGCATCACGACCCGGCCGCTCGCGCGCGCTCGAACGGCAATGCGCTCCGCTTCGTCGCGCGTGAGCGCCACCGGCTTCTCACACACGACGTGCATGCCGTGCTCGAGCCCCCACAGCGTCAGCTCCACGTGCGAGCTCGTGGGCGTACAGATGTCGATGAAGTCGAGCGGGCCGAGCGTGGCGAGATCTTCCCGGCGTTGGACGAGCGGGATGCCGGGAATGGGCGGAACGTCTGCCGGATCGACGACTGCCACGATCTCGATCCGGTCGGCCGTACCCTCGCGGAATGCGGGCAGGTGCGCGTTCCGCGCGATCGCGCCTGAGCCGATGATCGCGCCGCGGTAGCGTTTCAGGGGACGGCCTGGTCGCGAAGCGGGAACGTCAGTAGGCGCTCGCCTCCCGCTCGAGCGAGCTCGAGAGGGTGGCGGCGTTGGCCTCGTGGAGAGAAAGCAGGAGCACGAGCACGATGTTCATCGCGAGTCCCTCGGTCCACAGAAACGCCTGGGGATGCCCCGCGACCGCGGTGAGCCCGAGCAACGCGAACCGGATGTTCTGGCCCAGCCAGCTGCAGATCGGCAGCAGGGGCTGCTGGCGTTCGCGATACTCGGCGCGGAACGACGGCCGCACCGCGGAGCGGCGCAGCGCGCGAATCAACTCGAGGGTGCGCGGGAACAGCTGGGTCTGCGTCCGCACGTACGCGGCATAAATGCTCGCCGCGATCCGCCGGAAGAATCCCTTGGGCTCGGCAGGCAGGTCCTCGGGCAGATCGAGCTCGCTGCCCTTCCCTTCGCCCAGGAGCAGGAACGCGTTGCGAATGAAATCGACCGACATCGACTGAATCGAATGCGACAAACCCGCGAGCGCGACGAGCAGTAACCCGTGCCAGTGCCACCCGGCGAGGCTCAGCCGAATCAGCAGGTGAATGTAGAGATTGACGAACCGGATGTTGTCGCCCATCCCGTCCAGCGCGCGTCCCATGCGCGTCGACTTGCCGCGCAGCCGCGCGAGCTGGCCGTCCGAGCTGTCGAAGATGTCCGACACGACGAACAGCACGAAGCCGATCGCGTTGACCCACGGATCACGATAGACGAAGAGGTGGCCAGCGACTACGCCGATCAGAATCGCCCACAGCGTCACCTGATCGGCTGAGATGTCCGTCGGCTGAAGCGCGCGGGCGATCTTGATCCCGATGCGGCGGTAGAAGTGGAGATCAATCCACTCCTCGACCGCCACGCCCTTACTGGACAAATCGTTCGGCAGCTTCACTCAGCACTTCCTTCATGGTCGCGAGCGCACCCAACGCCAGGTCGTCCTCGATCACGAGCGGCGGATTGATGCGCACTTCAGGGTTGTAGATCATGGCGAGCACACCGCGGGCCAGCAATGTGTCAAACACCCATCGGCTGATCTTCTTGTCCAGGAGCTTCCGCGTCCCGGGCACTACCAGATCCATGCCGAGAAGCAGCCCGCGGCCGCGCACGTCGCTCACGATGGGGATTTCGCTCTCCCAGCTCTTCATTTCTTCGAGCATGAGCGCGCCCAACCGGCGCGAATGCTCGACCAGCCCATCTTCGACGATCGTCTCGACAGTGATCCGTGCTGCCGCCGCGGCGAGCGGGTTGCCGCCGTAGGACGACGAGCTGCCGCTCGGGTTCGCGAACGGCTTGGCGAACGCGATCTCCTCGCGCGCGATAATGCCGCTCATGGGAAAGCCGCCGCCGAATCCCTTGCCCACGGTGAGCACGTCGGGGACGATGCCTTCATGCTCCACGGCAAACATCTTCCCGGTGCGTCCGAAGCCCGTGATCATCTCGTCGCAGATGAGCAGCGCGCCCAGCTCGTCGGCGAGACGGCGGAGCTGCCGCAGATAGCCGAGCGGGGGGACGATATTGCCGGCCGTCCCTTGGATCGGCTCCACGATAATGGCGGCGACGTCGCGCGTCGTCTCCAGCTCGACCTTGCGGCGCAGGAAATCGACGCAGTGCCACTCGCACGACGGGAACGTCTTGTCGAACGCGCAGCGTGCGCACGACGCATACGGGGCGATGTACGCCCCTGGCATGAGGGGGCCGAGATTGTGCTTGAAGTTGGACCCGAGCAGCGGCAGCACGCCGCCCGTCTTGCCGTGGAATCCACCCCAGAACCCGAGCACCTCGGTGTGGCCGGTGTGCGACTTGGCCAGCCGCAGCGCGGCCTCGACGGCTTCCGCCCCGCTCGAGTACAGCTGCGTACGATTGAGATCGCCCGGCGCGAGCTCCGCGAGCAGCTTGACGAGCGCCGCCCGGTGCTCCGTCGTGAAGCTGCCCACGTGGATGCGGGCGACCTGCCGCTGGAGCGCGGCCACGTACTTGGGATGAGCATATCCGAGGCTCGCCACGCCCACGCCGGCGAGCAAATCGACATAGCGATTGCCGTCGACGTCGTAGAGCACGGCCCCTTCGCCGTGGTCGATACAGAGCTGGCTGAACAGCGCCACGCTTTGGGTACCGGGCGCGAGATACTCCGCCTCCGCATCGAAGAAGGTCTTCGATAACGGACCTGGAACCTGGATCAATCGCTGGGCTTCGAGCACGCTACGTCCTGTTCTCCATGCGGTCCTGAATGTACGCCGCGATCGCGCGGGCCGCCTCCTCGCGGAACGGCGCGAAACTCGGCCAATCGTTGATGTCGATCAATACCGGCCGGTCGGGCCGGGGAAAGGCCACATCGCCGCCAAATATCTCGAGCCCCATCTGGGCGGCGGCGTCGAACGCCAGCGCCTTGAGCCGGTCTTCGTCGATCTCGGGACGCTGTTTCCCATACCCGGATTCGGCGTCGTACCACCGGAAGAATCGCCCGTCGGTGACGCCGTAGAATTTGACGACCGGTCCCGCCACGTGCTGCTGCAGCGCCGCCCAGGCAATGCCACGGGCCGCGAACTCGCGCAGCAAATCGGGAATCTGATCCGGGAGCGCGGCCACCACGTCTTCCTTGCGTTCCGCGTGGACGTCGCCCCGTTTGATCCAGATCTTTTGCCCGTCGGGAGAAAGCGCGCGCAGCTCGTCGCTCGACGGCGGCGGCGCGGAGCTCGGTTGAATGATGGTGCGCGGAAACGCGAGGCGGCTCTCGGCCATGTGTTTCACGAGCCGGTGCCGGTGACAGTTGAGCACGCTCGTCGGACGGTTGACCACCAGGGCGCCGTCGTATTCGAGCGGCATCAGCTGCGCCGACGCGAGCGAGCCCTGACACATGTTCAGGTACAGGGTGCCCGACGCCAGACGGCCTTCCTCGACGTCTTCTTCGCGCGTGTTCGTCACGCGCCAGCCGCGACGCTCGAGCTCGGCGGCCGTGTCCGCGAGAATGGCGGTGTCATTGCTGCGATGCTGCAGCGGAGAGTATGACGACCGCCGATAAATGGCGACGAGATCAGGCATTGATCAACGTGGTGATGGTCCCCTACCCCTTTGGCCCCGGCCCGGCCGACGTCATCCAGACATTCGCGAGACGCAAATCGGACGCGTGATCGACGTCGATGATGCGCGCCACCGACAGCGTCGCGATGCGCGCGCCGCGCGCGACGAAATCCCTGAGAAAGCCGCGCATGCGGGTGACGCCGCGCGCCAGAGCATTCGTGGCGGCCGTGCGCGCTCCAGGAGAGAACGCGTACACCCCCCCCGTCACGAGTGTTCCGGCCGGCACGGTCGTCTCACGCGAATCCGGCAGCTCGAGAACGAATCCATTCGGGTCGGTGCGCACGTGGAGAGGAGACTCGTCATCCACGAATGGCGTCACAGCGAGCACCGCGTCGGCGCCGCGGGCGAGCGCCGTCGTCGCGCCATCATAGACCGCGCGCCAGTCCGCGGACGGCATCACACTGTCGACCATCGTGCAGAAGACGTTTCCCTCGCCCACGGCGCCGAGTCCCCCGACGAGTGTGTGCAGCGACGATGGTGTGCGGCACGACACCACCGTGAACGGCCGGCCGAAATCGCGACCGTGAAGTACCGCGAACACATCGGTGAGGTCGGCGCGCACCATGCACGTCAGGGTCTCGCACTCGAGCGCCGACAGCTGCTCGAGGAGCCGCACGATCAGCGGCTGGCCACCGACCTGGACGAGCGGTTTCGGTGTTTCAATTCCTTCGTGAACGAGGCGGGAGCCCTCGCCGCCCGCGAGGATCAGGCCGTGCACGCCGCCTCGGGAAGAATCTCGGCGAGCTCCATCAGGCGCTGGATGCGCGCCGTGGGTGAGACGCCCCCGGGCGCGCGCCGCTCGGCGGGAGTGATCCAGCAGGTTTTCATTCCCAGCGCCGCGGCGGGGCGAATATCGGCCTCGAAATTGTCTCCGATCATCCACGTCGACGCGGGGTTCAGGCCGAGCCGTTCGAGCGTCTCCGTGAAGATGCGGCGATCAGGCTTCGCGACGCCGAGCAGCGCGGAATCCGCGACGGCGGCGAATAATTCGAGCAACCCCAGCTCGGTGAGACACAGCTCGAGATTCCCCGTGAAGTTGGACACGATGCCCAGCCGGTACGCGCGGCGCAATCGTTCGAGCAGCGGGCGGTTGCGCGTGACGACGGCGACGGAATCGGCGTGGAACCGCTCCGCAACGCGCTCCGGCGCAAGTGCCGCGCCGTCGGGGACGAGCTCGCACAACAGTCGCGCCTGTGCCTGCGCCATCGCCTGAAAGCCCAGCGTGCGGATCGCGGGAAGGCGTTCGAGCGCCCGGTCGGAAACCTTGAACAGCGGCTCGAAGGTCGCGAAACTGGCCGAGCCGCCCGCCGCACGATACGCGGAGTAAAACCGCGCGGCCCAGGGAAGCCCGTCCGCATCGAGCGTACCGCCGAAATCGAACAACACCCCCGCCTGCTCGCTCACGCACGCTCCCGGCACGGGGCCGCGTGAGCGAACGCGTCACGGCGCACTGGGATGCGCGGCTCCGTGATGGGGCATCCCCGGCATCGCGGGCATGTGATGCTCGGTCGTCATGTGCATGTCCATTCCGTGTTCGCTCTCGGGAATGAGCCGCGCCGCATGACGATAGTCCTGCTGGTAGAGCGAATCGTTCGGATTCGTTGCCGGCCACCTCACGCCCCGGTCCGGGACGAACAGGCCGCCCACCACGCCCATGCCGCCGTCCGGAATCGCTGCGCCCGTGGGATTCGTGTAGTAGACCGTCACGCGATAGCGGTGCGAGGGCTCGATGTGCGTGCCCAGCCGGTTCCAGCGATACAGCCGCGAGACCGGCACGCCCAGGATGTCGCCGGCGGAATCGGTGATGGGACGCGTCCGGTAAATGACGGTCCCGGACGTCACGTCGACAAACTCGAGCGAGTCGGCGTACGCGTGGACGTGTCCGCCGATGCCGACGATCGTTCCCGGCACGGCCGGCGATCCCTCGTACGACTTGGAAAACCGGCCCGGCGGCAAGTCGAACGACTTGTCGCCCACCGGGAATGCCACGTCCATCTGGAATGGCTCGGCTTTGAATAAGGGCCAGGGTCGTCCCGCAGGCGTGTAATCGAGCACCAGCCGGATCCGCGCCTGCGGATACGACGTGTCCGTGAGATTCTCGAGCATCGCGCTCGCCAGCACGCGCTCGCCCTGGTTGATCGGGAACCCGAAGAAAAACCAGGGGATCGTCATTGCACCGGTCTCATGGCCTGCGGCGGCCATGCGCCGCGAAATCGGCAAGAACAGCTCGCGGTGATCCGGATCGATCAGGTTGAAATGGTGAATCAACGCCGAGCTGATCTGATGGCCCGCGCTGTCGATCATGATCACGTGGAAGCCATAAATCGACCCGCTCACCGGTAGCTTGAGAATGGCCACCGGCGGCTGCGCGAGCATGTGGTGATGCGTGTGGGCCGGTAGGTCGACGGGGGCGAGATCGATATAGATCTCCTGCCGCTTCGTATCGACGAGCGCGCGCGCTTCGGCTGCGGCCGGAGTCTTCGGGGCGGAGGTCGCATCGGCGCCGCCCAGAACCGTGACGGCGATGACGAACGGGAATAGGCGAATCACGGCCGTATTCTAACCGGGGCTGCGGACCGTCACCAACCCCCGCGGCCGTGTACGGGGACCTCGGGCTCGCGATACCTTACCCAAAAGTCGAAATAGGGAACATCTCACGACGATTCGTCGATCACTTCGCCCGATTAGGGCAGTGGTCCGGCCATTGCGACGAGTCCCACGCGCAAACAGCTGACCGCCACGCGCAAACAGCTGACCGCCAGGTGCAATTACGTGTCCCAAAGCGCGAAGCGCTGATCCCGACACGCAATGCGACAGTCCCCACCCCCCGAGCGTTGACCCATCTCGTTAACCACCGCTCGATCATGCTCGTGGCGCTGATGTATCACGACGTTGCGTCGATCGCCAGGCATTAAGCGACGACGTCTGACGATGAAGAGCGGCCCATCGTTCAGAACGGCACGGACACGGGGAATGCGAAGTGGCCGTGCGCACCCGGAGCGATGCCGACACGCCACTGGTCAGTCGACGCCGTTTCCCAATGCTCGTCATTCACCGCCCCTCACGCCGTGCCCACGAGAAAACCCAGCCCTGCTCCCGTCATTTCAAGCAAGCGGCCCCGGAGCGATGCCCCGGGGCCGTTCGTCGCTCGCAACGCGAGCGCGGACTACTTCACCGTAATCGCGATCTTCATCCCGAGCGCCAGGTGCGGCTGGCAGTACCCCTTGTAGAGCCCGGCCGGCGCGCCGGCAAACGACACATCATAGGTGTCGTTCGGTTTCATGAGAAATGGTCCGGCGAGATCCGTGAGCTGGTTCGGCATGCCGTTCTTGAGCGCGGCGGCGCCGCCCGCCGGGATGGAATCTGGCCAGAAGGCGATGTTATGCGGGCCGCCGGTGACGTTCGTGAACCGCACCGTCGTCCCCGGCGCGATCGTCAGCGTGTGGGGCTCAAAGGCGGCTTTCTTCGTTCCGTCGCCGGTCATCTTTACCTCGACGACGGGTCCCGCCGGAGCGGCGGGGGCAGCGGCCTGGGGTGCGGCGGCAGCGCTCTCGGGAGGCGCGGGTGGGGCGCCCGTCGACTGCGCGGTTTCGGTTTTCTTCTCGCCTCCGCAGGCGAGCAGCACGGCAGCAATCATGGTCAGCACAGTCCACCGCATTGGAACGTTCCCCCTGGTTTGTGGTTGCGACTCGAGGCGTGAGAAATACGGCGCGGTTGCGCTTTGTCAACTCCCGCGTGACACTCTACTCCATGGCCGTTCCCTCCGAATTACCGGCCGCAACACTCGCCCAAGCGCTCGACCGCGGGGAGGCGGTGCAGGTCCTGGACGTGCGCTCGGCACGCAGAGTGGCGGAGCAGCACATCTCGCTCGGCGCGGGGCTCGACTTTCATGCTCGCACGGCGTCCGCGATCTATAAGGACGAGTCGCTTGCATCCCTCGGCATCGATCGATCCCGCCCCGTCGCCGTGGTGTGTGGTCACGGGAACTCGAGCCGGGACGTCGCCCAGTTCTTGGCGGCTCGAGGCATTGACGCGCATTCGGTGCAGGGTGGCATGGCGGCGTGGGAGGCCGTATACATCGAACGCGCGCTCGAGCCCACCGGCAGAATCGCGCACGTGGTGCAGCTCGATCGAGTCGGGAAAGGCGCGCTGTCGTACATCCTGGCGAGCGACGGCGATGCTCTGCTCGTCGATCCCGGGCGGCATCTCGACCGCTACGAAGCGGTGCTGCAACGCCTCTCGGCAACACCCGTCGCCGTGATCGACACGCACGTACATGCGGACTACCAAAGCGGCGCCCGAGCCGCCGCCCAACGCTTCGGCATTCCGTATTTCCTGCACCGTGACGACGCCACGTCACCGTTCGATGCAACCCCGGGCAAACTGTCGTACCAGCCCGTCGGGCGGGGCGACACGATCGCTTTCGGCACCGCGGCGATCACGATCGATCACGTACCCGGCCACACGCTCGGCAGTATCGCGCTCATCGCCGACGATCACTACATCCTTACCGGTGATTTCCTGTTCGTCGCATCCGTTGGCCGGCCGGACCTCGGTGGAGCCCCCGATGCGTGGGCGAGACTCCTCTGGCGCAGTCTCGCCCACGCGAAACAGGCGTGGCCGCGCGAGCACGTCATCCTTCCCGCCCACTACGCGAGCGAATCCGAGCGTCGCGCTGACCGCGCCGTGGCCCGGACCTTTGGTACGGTGCTCGACACCAATCCCGCGCTGGCCTTTCGGGACGAACCATCATTCTTGCGCTGGCTCGCGGAGCACTACACCGTTCCGCCCGCAGCCTATCGGACCCTCAAGCTCGTAAACCTTGGGCTGATCGACACTTCCGAAGCCGACATCGAATCGCTCGAGACCGGCCCGAATCTTTGCGCAGTGTCGCCGGCCTGACGCCGGCGGCGGGTTGTGTTGGTTTCGGGCCCAAAGACGTCTCTCATGGCATCTCTTACCAGGAGCAGGTGCCATGCGGTGCTCAATACCGGTTCTCATCGTCGGGACCCTGTTATCGACTCTACCGGCCGCCCACCCTCTCGCCGGGCAAGGGTGGATCGAAGCGAGCCAAATCCAAAAAGTTCGCGGTGCGGTCGACGTCGCGATTACCGGACGGGTGGCTCGTGTGACCGTGGAGGAGTGGTTTCGCAACTCGGGGTCCGTGATCAATGAAGGCACGTATCTCTATGCGCTCCCCGGCGAGTCGGTCTTCAGCGATTTCTCGCTGTGGCAGGGTGACCACGAGCTCAAGGGCGAAGTCATGGACGCGTCCCGGGCGCGCGGCATCTATGAGGAGATCGTGCGCAGGCGACGCGATCCCGCATTGATCGAGCTGGCCGGCCACGGCATGATCCGGGCTCGGGTGTTCCCGATCAACCCGGGAGAGACGCGGAAGATCACGCTGCGATTTACCCAGTTGCTCGACCGCGTCGGCGATGCGTGGCGGTTCCGGTTCACGAAGGACCCGACCGCCGCGCCACGCAGCATGCACATTGACGTGGACAGTGCGACCCAGGTGCGCGATCCCTATTCCCCGACCCATCTGCTCAACCTGAGCCGCCATAACGGCCATCTCGAGGCCACGCTCGCCGACTCCAATGCGAACGGCGACGTTGAGCTGTTCCTCCCGTTCGGCGAGACCCGCGGCCTGCCGGGAATGTCGGTCGTCACCGAGCGGCGTCCTGGAGAGCTCGATGGATACTTCATGGCGCTGATCGCGCCGCCCTCCGCGGTCGCGCAGCAGGACGCGGTGAGTTGGACGGCGCGCCGCGACATTGTCGCCGTGCTCGATATTTCGGGATCGATGTCGGGGGAAAAGCTGCGCCAAGCCAAGTCCGCGCTGCTCGAGCTGCTCAACACTCTGCACGCGGGAGACCGATTCCGGCTGATCGCCTTCTCCACGGCCGTCAGCGCCGAGTCCCCCCAATGGTCTGCCGTGGACGCGAACAGCGTCGCGCGGGCCGAAGCGTGGGTGCGTGGACTCGAGGCGGAGGGCGGCACCAACATCGCCGCCGCACTCGGTGAAGCGTTTTCAACCCCGCCGTCCGAAGGAGCGCTGGGCGTGGTCGTGTTCCTCACGGACGGGCTCCCCACGGTGGGCGATACCGATCCCGAGCACGTTGCGGAGTCCGCTGAGCAAACCCGCCATGGATTCCGCGTGTTCACGTTCGGGCTGGGGGACGATGTGAACACGTTTCTGCTCGATCGGCTGTCGGAAAAGGCGCGCGGGGCGAGCGAGTATGTTGCCCCCGGCGCGGACATCGAACGGGCGGTGGGCGAGCTCACGACGAAGATCGCGAGTCCGGTCCTCACCGATCTTGCGCTCTCCGCGGACGGCGCCGAGCTGTACGACGTGCAGCCCGGGAACCTCCCCGACCTGTTTGCCGGAGAAGATCTCGTGGTGTTCGGACGATATCGTAATCCTGACGGGGAGCCGTGGTCGCTGTCCATGTCTGGCCTGCGCGCGGGTTCACGGCCCCATCTCGTCACGCGCGTTCTCGAGTCTCAGGCGGGCGCGAACTCGTACGTCGCGCAAATCTGGGCGAGTCGCAAAGCCGGCGCGTTGAGCCGAGAGGTGCGGCTGCACGGCATGAATCCCGAGCTTGCGACGGAGCTCAAGGATCTGGCGCTGCGCTATGGCATTCTGACAGAGTACACGTCGTACCTGGTGCGCGAGCCCGAGGTAGTCGCGTTCGAGCGCCGTCCGCCGACGGATATGCCGGCCGCGCTGGCACCCGCGGCACAATTCGGCGCCGCATCAGTCGCGAAGGCACGTCGCGATGCGGCGGCGGCCGGTGCGGCGACCCTGAACGAGGCGGCCGCCGAGGATGCGCTGCGGACCGAATCGCGCGGTACGCGCACCGAGCGAGCGGGCGGGAAGCTGTTCTTCTTGCATGATAGCGTGTGGACCGATCTCGCCCACACGACCTCGCTTCCGGTCGTCACGGTCGCCCCGTTCAGCGATGCGTATTTTGCCCTGCTCGGCGCGCTCCCCGAGCTCGTCGGACCCGCGCGGCTCGCCCCGGCAGTGATCGTTGCGGGAAAGCGAGTGAGCCTGCAACTGGCGAACGGCGGCAAGGAAACGCTCGGCAACGGGGAGTTGGAGCGGATCGTGAGGGAGTTTCGGTGAGACGAACGCGGGACGCGTTTGGCCATGGCTGAGGATCTCGCGGAGCTCTACCGGACCACGTTCCGCTCCCTGGTGCGGTTTCTCTACCGCAAGGTGTGGGACCAGGAGCGGGCGGAGGATCTGGCCCAGGAAGCGTTCGCGCGCGCGCTCGAGCACCGGCCCGAGCGCGCGAAGGGGTGGTTGTTTATCGTGGCCGCGAACATGGCACGGGATGAAGCGCGCAAGGCCGCGCGTGAGCGGCGGCATTTGACGCTCCTGTCGCAGCAAGCGCCGGACCACGCGCCCTCGTCCGCGGAAACACTCGAGGCCAACCTCGAGCGCGCGCGGGTGCGGCAGGCGCTGGAGCAGCTGGCGCCGCGCGACCGGGAAGTGTTGCTGCTGTGGGACTCCGGGCTGTCGTACGAGGAAATCGCGCAACACACGGGGCTCGCGTCCGGCGCCGTCGGCACGACGCTGGCGCGCGCGCGCCGGCGGCTGGTCGAAGCGTACGAAGCGAGAGGAGACAGGGCGCATGCCGCACGTTGACGAAGGAACGCTCCATGCCTACTTGGATGGCCAGCTCACGCCCGCCGATGTCCGCGAAGTCGAGCGGCATGTCAAAGCGTGCGCGGCATGCGCCGCACGTCTCGATGAAGAACGCGCCCTCATTGCGCGGGCCACGGCGATCCTCGAGCAGGCTGCCCCACCGCGCGCGAAGCCGCGGCATGTGTGGCGCTCGATTCGCGTCCCGCTCGCCTGGGCCGCGACCGTGACAATTGCATTCGTGATGGGCCGATATCTGGAAGCCGGGCGAATCGGCGGTTCGGCGGATCGGCGGATGGTGGCGCCGGCGCCCAGCCCGTCCTCTCCCCCAATCGCCACTCCCGGACCGCCGTCCACGACGGCGAAGACCTCTGC
>DATIYM010000019.1:0-96817 GCA_035517615.1 Gemmatimonadales bacterium | reverse complement strand
CCCCGTGCGCGCGGTAATCGCCGGAGGCAGCCCGAGCGTCAGTTGCGGGTCCACCACGGCAAGGCGCGGCAGCAGCAGCGGGCTGCGCAGGCTGACTTTGAGGCCGTTCGCGCTCGGGACGCCCAACACCGCATTGCGCGTGACCTCGGCTCCCGTCCCCGCGGTCGTAGGCACCGCGATGAGCGGCGCAGCCGGATGTCGCAGCGGCTTCCCGTTGCCCACCACTTCCAGATAATCGGAGATCTCGCCCGGGTTGGTGAGCAGACCGGCGATGGCTTTTCCGGTATCGATGACGCTGCCGCCGCCCGCGGCAACGACGACGTCACACCGATCCTCGCGAGCCTCCCGCAACCCTCGCTTGATGAGATCCACGTCCGGTTCACCCGCGACGGTGAACGCGACCGTGTGAGCGCCGCGGGCATCGAGGTCCGCGCTGAGCCGGTTTCCGGGCTCGGGTGAGCGGCCCGTGACCACCAGCACTCTCTGCCCCCATTGCGTCGCCGCGGGCGCCACCTGCTGCACGGCACCGTCGCCGAAAACGATGCGTGTCGCGGTGGCAAACTCGAACGACATCTACCAGCCGTCCTCGCCGGGAGAGACGTTGGTGTACTGCTGGCGCGTCCGCGGTGCGGCCATCAGCGGTTCCGCGCGCTCGCGCCACGCGGCATAGTGTGCGGTCTGCTTATGAGCCGCGGTGGCTTCCACGTTGCGATACACCTCGACGAGCACGAACTGCGTGGGATCATCCTGCTGCTGAATCACGTCGAACCGCGCGATGCCCGGTTCCTTGCGGCTTTGCCGCGCATTCTCGATGGTCGCCTGCTTGAACGCTTCGATGCAATCGGGCTTTACGGTAACGTGCACGTGAACGATCAGCATGAGCTGTTCCCCTTCGAGGATGTGAAACGGCGCGTCCTGATATCTTCGTTCGATGACCGCGAACGACTACTCGACTGCGGCTCGGGCGCTCGCGCGGCGTGATCGGGTCATGGCCAACCTCATCAAGCACACGGCGCCGTTCCGCCTTCCGAGGCCCGCCGCTGCTCACTTCGCCACACTCGCCGAGAGTATCCTGTACCAGCAGCTGGCCGGTGCCGCGGCGGCCGCGATCCACCGCCGCTTCGTGGGGTTGTTCGCCGGCGGCCTCTCGCCCGAAGCCGTACTCGCGCTCCCGATTCGAAAGCTACGCGCGGCGGGACTGTCGGGAACCAAGGCGGCTTCGATCCGGGATCTCGCCGCGAAGATCGTGGATGGGTCGCTCGCGCTCCGTCGCATCGGCCGACTCACGGACGACGAAGTGGTCAAGACACTCACCGTGGTCCACGGCATTGGACGCTGGACCGCCGAGATGTTCCTGATCTTCCAGCTACGCCGGCTGGACGTGTGGCCGGTGGATGACTATGGCGTTCGGAAGGGTTATGCGTTGGCCTACCGCCTCAAGGCTCTTCCCACGCCCAAGGAGCTCCAGGTCGCAGGCGAGCGGTTCCGGCCGTATCGCACAGTGGCCGCGTGGTATTGTTGGCAGGCCGTCCGGGCGGAACGGGAACGCACTTGAATTCGGCGCCTCTCTGAACACCGCTCCCCATCAGGGGAATTGCTTCGGCCGGGGCCGCGAGGATTTTCCGGATTGACGCACACCGGGAGAGCCTGTGTCAATCCGAACAACAACTGCGCTCCTCTTCGCCATCCTCTGGGCGGCTCCTCGAGCCCAGGCGCAGTCCACGCTGTACCGACCCGCGAATCTTGGCGGCACCTGGGTGCCGGACGGTGATGTGGTACAGTTCAACTTCGTACATCGCTTCTACGTCGCGCCCGCCGACGGCAGTCACAAGGTCACGAACTTCCCGGCCTTCACGCTCGCCGTGGGACTGGGCCGCGATGCCGCGCTCGGCACCCACTACAGCACGAACTCGCTGCTCGTTTCGAACCCGTACCGCCCGAACGAGACCGAAGTCTATGTGCGCTGGCGCCCGGTGGGAGCGGAACGGAGGCCCGGCTGGACGGTGTCGCTCGAGCCTGCCTACAATTTCGCCGCCCATTCGGCCGACGCCGAGCTCAGCGCCGACTATCTGGCGGGTCGCGTCACGCTCTCGGGGGCGTTACGGGGAATGTCGCAGGCGTTCGGGCGTGATACCGCGCGAGCGGGAGCAGGGGCCGGTGCGGTCGTCCGGCTCACCGATTACGCCGCGCTGGCGGGCGACGCCGGTTGGGTGTTCGCTGCCGGCACGCGTACCGCGTGGAGCGTCGCACTGAACCTCGTGATTCCGGGTTCACCGCATACGTTCTCACTCCAGGCGAGTAACGCGACCAGCGGCACGATCCAGGGCATGTCGGTGGGCTCGACCCACGTGCTGTACGGGTTCGAGTTCACGATTCCCCTGCACCTCGCGCGGTTTGCGCTCTGGTTCCATCGCACCGCGGCGCCCGGCTCCGTCGGTACGCCGGCCGAAGGGCCCCTCGGAGCCGAAGTCGAGCTCGCGGCGTACAAGTTCGAGCGCGATTCGGTGACGATTCGCGCCGGGCAAGTCGTGCGCTGGACCAACGGCGATCCGGTCGCCCACACGGTGACGTTCGACGGCGGCATCCCCGGATCCCCAGTCATCCCTCCCCAAGCGACGTACAGCCGCCGGTTCGACACACCGGGAGTCTATCGCTACCACTGCACGCCTCATCCCTACATGCATGGCGTCGTGATCGTGCGATAATCCCGGCGCCAAAAGGCCTCTTTACGCTCTAGGTACTTTTCCGGACCTTTCAGCAGCACGTGGAGGCCCTGTGACGACAACAGTCCAACCCCAGCCCGCGCCCACGTTTTCCGACGGCGCGTTTCCAGTGCTCACGGCGGCGCAGATCGCGCGACTCGCGAGCCACGGCCGGCGCCGGCAGGTAATGGAAGGCGAAGTCCTGGTCAGCTCCGGTGAAGCGCCGCGACACTTCTTTGTGGTGCTCTCGGGGCGGCTCGACATCGTGCGCATGACGTCCCCCGAAGAATTGATCCAGAGCATCGGCCCCGGAACGTTCACCGGCGAGGCTACGATGCTCACCGGACGACGCTCCATCGCCACGCTGCGCATGGGAACCGCAGGTGAGCTGCTCGAGCTCGAACGCGCCGCGCTCTTGACCATTATCCAGACCGACAGCGAGCTGAGCGAAATCCTCATGCGGGTGTTTCTGTTGCGGCGCTCGCAGATGATCAGTCGCGGCCTGAGTGATGCCGTACTGCTGGGCTCGACCCACTGCAGCGGCACCCTGCGCATCCGGGAATTCCTCACGCGCAACGGCCACCCGTACACGTTCATCGATCTGGATCGCGACTCGAGCGCGCAGGAGCTGCTCGATCGCTTTCACATCACGGCAGCCGACATTCCGGTGTTGATCTGCCGCTGCTCGGTCGTACTGCGGAATCCGACCAACCAGGCCATCGCGCAGTGTCTCGGCTTCAACGACGCGATCGACGCCACGCAGGTCCGGGATGTCGTGATTCTCGGCGCCGGGCCGTCCGGGCTCGCGGCCGCCGTGTACGCGGCGTCGGAAGGATTGGATGTGCTGGTGGTGGAATCCGCGGCACCGGGAGGCCAGGCGGGCACGAGCTCCCGCATCGAGAACTATCTCGGCTTTCCGATGGGCATTTCGGGACCGGACCTGGCGGCAGCGGCGTACAGTCAGGCGCAGAAATTCGGGGCGCAGGTCATGATCGCGGCCCCCGCCACGCGGATCACCTGCAACGTCAAGCCATACGAGATCGAGCTCGGCGAGGGCGGGGCGCGCGTGCGGGCCCGCGCGGTGATCATCGCGACCGGAGCCGAGTACCGCAAACTGTCGCTGCCGGGGCTCGAGCGATTCGAAGGCGCCGGCGTGTACTACTCGGCCACCTACATGGAATCACAGCTGTGCGCTGACGAAGAGGTCATCGTGGTCGGCGGCGCCAATTCGGCCGGCCAGGCCGCCGTGTACCTCGCGCAGACCGCGCGACACGTGCACGTCCTGATTCGCGGCGAAGGACTGGCCGACACGATGTCCCGCTATCTCATCCGCCGGATCGACGATCATCCCGGCATCAGCCAGCACGTGCGCACCGAGATTGTCGACCTCCAGGGGAATGGTCACCTGGAGCAGGTCCGCTGGAAGAGCAACGTCACTGGAGCGGAGGAGACGCGTCCGATTCGCCACGTGTTCGCGATGACGGGTGCAGTGCCGAGCACGCGCTGGCTGGTCAACTGCCTCGCGCTCGACGATAAAGGCTTTGTGAAGACCGGGCCGGAGCTGAGCGCCGAAGACCTGAACGCAGCCCACTGGCCGCTGCGCCGCGCGCCGCACCTGCTCGAGACCAGCCTGCCGGGCATTTTTGCCGTGGGAGACGTCCGCGCGGGGAGCATGAAACGTGTCGCCTCGGCCGTGGGCGAGGGCTCGGTGGCGATCGCCGCGGTGCATCGAGTCCTGCACGAGTAGAGGGTTAGTTCCACGGGAGCGCGCTGCGCTCCCGCCAGTATTCGTTCGCGTCCATGGTAACGGCCGCAAGCCGCGCGGTGGCCTGTGAGTCCCACCGAACGTTCGCCGCGCGAAGGTTGGACTGAAGCTGCGCGGCGGTCGCCGCACCGCTGAGCACGACGTCGGCCCAAGGCTGGTTCAGCACGGCGGCGAGCGCGAGCGCATCGATATTCGTTGCCAACCGTCGCGCTTCTTCCCGTAACGTGGCCATGCGGGACGCGAACGCCGGATCGCTGTTGCGCTCGGTCAACCGTCCGTTCGCCAGCGCTTCCTTTATTATCACGCGCATCCCGGCGCTGTGCGCCGCCTCGAGTGCCGCGGCCGCGCTGCGCTCGAGCAGGTTCCAGGTGGCCTGGACGGCAGCGAACACCCGTTTGCCGCCGCGTTGGATGCCCAGCGCGCGTCGCAGCACTTCAGCCTGCAACGTACCCGTGAGTGTGAGACCCACTTGGACCCCGGATTGCTCGAGACGCGCGAGCTCGTCGATGACGGCGGCGGCGTCCAGCACGCCGCTTTCGAGGGTTGCCGAGTGGATCTGGTATAGTTTGAGATGGCTACCGAGCTTGGCTTTCGACTCCGCGAGCTGGTTCCGAAGATTGGCCACCGAGTGGTCCTTCACCTCGTGGCGATCGGCTGTCACGTGCCAACCCGCGGTATAGGTGTAGCCCCACTTCGACGCGACGAACACCGCGCCCGGCGCGATGCGCCGGCTCGCCAGCCAGGAAGCGAGGAACTCCTCGGCCCTGCCGTAGGAGCGCGCGACGTCGAAGTAGCGGATGCCGCCGGCGTACGCCGCATCGAGCACCGTGTGCGCATGGCGCTCCATGGCAGCCGGCTCGTAGTTGTCTCCGAGGTCCTGGGCGTGATCGAGGTTGATGTAGCCCGGCCGCCCCAGGGCGGCGAGCCCGAGGCCGAGCCGCGTCATCTCCAATCATAACCGTACGCGCGTGAGGAGCTGGCGAGCCGGCACCGCTCGCCAGCTTACAGCGTCCTCGCATTCGCGAACCAGATCCCGAAGTGCGCGGCAACCACTTTCGCCTTGCTGTTCGGCGTCGATGGAAATCAGTCGAGGAGGCTCTGTCATGCGGAGTTCAACGCTCACGCGCGTGATGACGGTATGCACGATCGGCGCCGGGGCAGTATTCGGCGCGCTCGTGCCGTCTCACCACGCGTCACAGGCAGTGGCGGCATCGCCGGGTGGCGATTGGAACGATCGCATCACGCGGACACCGATCAAGCACGTCATCTACATCATCGGTGAGAATCGCACGTTCGATCATCTCTTCGGGACGTTCGTCCCCAAGCACGGGCAGAAGGTCTGGAATCTGTTGTCGGAGGGGATCATCAAGGCCGACGGAAGTCCGGGACCGAACTTCGCTCGCGCCGCGCAATGGCTGGCCGTCGATTCCGGACCCTACTCGCTCCATCCCCGGCGTACGGCGCTGTACAGCGCGCTGCCACGCATCAACACCGACGGCACGCCATCGAAGGCACCGTTCCCAACAGTCGCGGCGGCTGCGGCGACCGAACCGGCGTTGCTCCCAGGAGACGTGAAGCTGCTCACCACCGGCGGCTCAGGCCTACCTCCTGGGCACATGATCGACCCGCGCTTCCCGGTGCTGCCAAACGGGCCGTTCACGATCACGCACTACATCTCGGAAGACGACTACGCGTCGAGCCCCGTGCATCGGTTCTTCCAGATGTGGCAGCAGCTCGACTGTGACATCCACGCCGCCACGCCGATGAATCCGAGCGGCTGCCGCAGTGATTTGTTTCCCTGGGTCGAGACCACTGTCGGCGCCGGAAGCAACGGTAACCCGCTCCCCGCGAACTTTACCGACCAAACAACTGGTGAAGGCGCAACGGCGATGGGCGTCTACAACCCGCTCGCCGGCGATGGCAGCTACCTCACGGGATTGGCCAGCGAATATTCTCTGAACGACAACTTCCATCAGGCCGTCCAGGGTGGGACGGGCGCCAATCACCTCGCGCTCGGCTACGGGCAGACGATTTTCTATGCCGACGCCAACGGCAATCCCGCGACTCCGCCCGTCAATCAGATCGAGAATCCCAACGCGCAGCCGCACACGAACAACTGGTACACGCAGGACGGCTATGGCGGCGGATCGTACGTGAACTGCGCGGACGTGACCCAGCCCGGCGTGGACTCCGTCATGACCTACCTGCGGTCGCTGCCGTATAAGGTGTTCCGCGGCGGCGATTGCCGGAAAGACGGCTATTACCTCGTCAACAACTACAATCCCGGCTATCTGGGCAATGGCCAGCCGGCGCCGCTCGGCCCGAAGGAGTTCACGATTTCCCCCACGCGGCAGCGTAACATCGGCCTGCTGCTCTCCGAGCACCGCGTCTCGTGGAAGTATTACGGTGAAGGATGGAATAACGGCGCCGAGACCGGCGAGGATACGACTTACTGCAACATCTGCAATCCGTTCCTCTACTCGACGCAGATCATGACGAACCCCGCGTTACGCGCGAACAATAAGGACATCCAGGATTTCTACGCCGACATCCAGAACGGCACGCTGCCCGCTGTCTCGATCGTCAAGCCGGACGCGTTCCTGGACGGGCACCCGGCGTCGTCCAAGTGGGACCTGTTCGAGGCCTTCACGAAGAAGATTGTCCTGGCGCTGCAGGCGAATAAGGCGCTTTGGAACGAGACCGCAATCATGATCACCGTGGACGAGGGCGGCGGGTATTGGGATTCGGGTTACGTCCAGCCGCTCGATTTCTTCGGCGACGGGACCCGCATCCCGCTCATCGTGGTCTCGCCCTATTCAAAGGGTGTGGGGATGGTGCACACCTACGGGGATCACGTCTCATTCGACAAGTTCGTCGAGGCGAACTGGGGGCTCGAGGCCATCGCGCCGAGCGGACGGGACAACCTCCCCAATCCCATCGTGAAGGGCGAGAATCCCTACGTTCCGGTCAATGCTCCGGCGATCGGAGACCTGATGGACATGTTCGACTTCAAGCACAAAGGCGAATAACCCGTATCGAACGGCAACCGGGGCGAACGCCCCGGTTGTCGTGATCGGGACTAGGTGTATTCCCAGGGGAGACGTTTTACGGGAGCAACGCAGGATCGTGACACAACAGTCACAACCCCGCGGCACGTTCGGACTGTTCCTTCGCATCTTCGGACTCGCTCTGCGCACGCGCACTCACCCTTCTCCCATCCCCTTTCCCGCTCGTGCCGGGGACGCCACGCCGCTCGTCCTGATCAGCAGCAGCGAACCCGAGATTTCCGCGCTGGCCGCCTTTCATCTCGCGAAGGCGGGGTATTCGGTCAGCACCGCCACTACCGCCAATGACGCACTCGCGAGGACCCGCCGTGAGCGGCCGATGCTCGTCGTGCTCGACTCGGCGCTCGAAGACGCGTCGGGATACGACCTGCTGCCCGACCTGCGCGGGCTCGAGGAGACCAAAGACATGGGCATCCTCCTGCTCACGAACAGCGCTCGTGATAACGACCGCATTCGGGGACTCATGCTTGGCGCGGACGACTGTGTCGTCAAGCCGTTCGCACCCGACGAGCTCGTGCTCAGAGTCCGGGCCATTCTACGCCGGCTGCTCGCGCCGCCTCCGCCGCGGCGGGGCAGTCGTTTGTGGGCCGGCCCGCTCACACTCGACACCGCGGAACATCGGGTCTCCGTGAACGGCCGCGAGATTCGCCTGACCGCCACGGAGTTCGATCTGCTGCGGGTCTTGATGCAGCAGGAAGGCCGCGTGCAGAGCCGGGCGCAATTGCTCGAGACCGTCTGGGGAACGAAAGCGCGGGTTGCAACCCGAACAGTCGACATGCACGTCCAGCGGATGCGCAAAAAACTCGGCGAGGCAGGGACCGCGATCGACGCGGTTCGGGGCACCGGATACCGCTTTCATGCTCCAGTGAGTGAGCGGCTCTGAACACGTATTCCCGGGAGGACCAGCAATGTCGTACATGCCATGGCACACGCCTCGGTCGCCAAACTATCACCTCCACCCACGCTGTCCGATTGGGCGCTACGTCGCGCCGCATCAACGGGTGCGCGGCACAGCGGGTCGGGGCATGTGCCCTGACTGCCAGAAACTGCTGGCCAGTGCGCCGCTCGAGATCGAGCGGCGCGTGATGCGCGACGAGCGGCCGGCGCTGTGATCGTGAAATCGCTTCCCGACCGTCTCGTCGCCGCGCTCGGACCCCCGAATGAGCTCGTGCTCCTCGCCGAGAATTCGCACCGGCTGTTCTTTCGAGGGTGGGCGCTGGGCCACCCGGTCACCGCCGGCGCTGACACGTTCACGCTGTACGTGGGCATCGAAGGCGACGTGTGGGAATATCAGGAGAGCATCGCGGGGGTCACCTGGTCACACATCCTGGGACTCGGAGCAGCCGAACAGGCGTTTGCCCGGCAATGCGAACGGCACGCCCCCGACTACCTGATCCGCGACGGGTGGCGCGAGCTGCGCCAACGCATCAGAGTTCTCCGGAGAACGATCGGCGATCTCCAGCACCCTCCTGAGCCGAACACCACCACGGCTTAACCAACGCGCAGCTGCGCCCGACATGAACCAGTTCATGAATCGGTAACGGTTTGTGGGGAAACGGTTACAGGACAGTGACGATCCGGTGGTCGTGCCGTTGGATCCGGCACCTACCATGATGTCCCGGCATGGCTACGCAATCGCGCCGGCGCATTCTGCTCATCTGCGGCTCGCTGCATCAGACGTCCATGATGCACGAGATCGGCGGTTATCTCTCGCATCACGAGTGTTTCTACACTCCCTACTACTGCGATGGGCTGCTCCGACTCCTCTCGCGTCGCGGGCTGCTCGATTTTACGGTACTGGGCGGCGCCATGCGCCGCCTGGCCGAGCACTACCTCGAAGAGCACGGCCTGCCGCGCGATGAGCGCGGCGCCCGCGAAGCCTACGATCTGGTCCTCACCTGCTCGGATCTCATCATCCCCAGAAATGTGCGCGACAAGCCGCTGGTGCTGGTCCAGGAAGGCATGACCGACCCCGAGCACATCGGCTACCGGCTGCTCCGCTCGCTCGGCCTGCCGCGCTGGCTTTCGAGCACGGCGGCCACCGGGCTCTCGCTCGCGTACGACAAGTTCTGCGTCGCGTCGGCGGGCTACCGCGAGTTCTTCATCTCGAAGGGGATCCCTCCTGAGCGCCTCGTGATCACGGGCATCCCCAATCTCGACAACTGCCGGCGCTATCTCGAGAACGACTTTCCGCACCAGGGCTACGTCCTGGTCGCGACCTCGGACACGCGCGAGACGTTCAAGCCCGACAACCGGCTGCGTTTCCTCGCGCGGGCGCGGGACCTCGCGGCCGGGCGGCCGGTGATCGTGAAGCTCCACCCCAATGAAGTCGTGGAGCGCTCCGCTACCGAAGTGCGCGCGGTGCTCCCCGACGCGCTGATCTTCACCTCGGGCAACACGAATCACATGATCGCGAACTGCGACGTCCTGATCACCCAGTACTCGACGTGCGTGTACGTCGGCCTCGCGCTCGGCAAGGAGTGCCACTCGTACTTCGATCTCGCACAGCTCCAGCGCCTGCAACCGATGCAAAATGGCGGAACCTCGGCGCGGAGGATCGCGCACGTGTGTGACGAGTTGCTCGCTGCCGCGGAGCGCCCTCGGGTGCTGTGGAAGCGCGCCTCGTGACGGCGACCTCGGTCGTGACGGTCGTCCAGGCGCGAATGGGCTCGTCCCGCCTGCCCGGCAAGGTCCTGCTGCCGCTGGGCGAGAGTACCGTGCTCGAGCAAATGCTCGCGAGGCTCGCGCATGCCCGCCTCGCGGGAACCGTGGTCGTCGCGACGACCACCGATCCGGACGACGACGACATCGAAACGGTGTGCGGCCGCGCTCGCGTGGCGTACTACCGCGGCAGTCCCCTGGATCTGCTCGACCGCCATTACCAGGTCGCGCGCATCCTCTCCGCCGACGTCGTCGTCAAGATTCCTTCCGATTGCCCGCTCATCGATCCCGAAGTCGTGGACCGCGTCATCGCCGCGTACCTCGCAGCCGTGCCTCGCTGCGATTTCGTGAGCAACCTGCACCCAGCGACCTATCCCGACGGGAACGACGTGGAGGTCATGAGCGTGGCCGCCCTACACACCGCCTGGGAACGGGCACACCGCGACTTCGAGCGGGAACACACAACGCCGTTCATCTGGGATCAGCCGGAGCTGTTCCGCGTCGGGAATGTGACGCTCGAAACCGGAGCTGATCTCTCGCGCAGCCATCGCATCGTGCTCGACTACATCGAAGACTATGAGGCGATTCGCCGGGTGTTCGATGCGCTGTACCCGACCGATCGGCTGTTTGGGGCCGCCGACATCGTCCACTACCTCGATTCCCACCCCCGCGTCACGGCGCTGAACGCGTCGTATCGCGGCGTGAGCTGGTATCGCCATCACGCCGCCGAGCTGCGGACCGTCGAACGCCACAGGGCACACGAGGAGATCGCCTCATGACCGTGCCGCACGGGACCGTGGCGCTGCCGCGCCGCCATGTGCCGGCAATCGCCGAATCCGAGCGCCTGTGGCAGCGGGCGCAGGGTCTCATTCCGGGCGGCACGCAAACGCTCGCCAAGGGTCCGACCCAACACGTGTTGGGCGTTGCGCCCAAGTATCTGCGTCGCGGACGGGGTGCGCGGGTGTGGGACGTGGACGGAAACGAATACGTCGACCTGAACATGGCGATCGGCCCGCTGGTTTTGGGCTACGCCTATCCAGCCGTGGATGAGGCGATCCGCCGTCAGCTCGCTGACGGAATCACGTTCAGCCTCATGCACCCTCTCGAAGTCGAAGTCGCGGAGCAGATCCGCAGTCTCGTGCCGAGCGCGCAGGCGGTGCGGTTCTCGAAGACCGGCGCCGATGTCACGAGCGCCGCCATCCGCCTGGCCCGCGCGTTTACCGGGCGCGAGAAGGTGCTGTGCTGCGGCTATCACGGCTGGCACGACTGGTACGTCTCCGTCACCGACAAGCGCGTCGGTGTCCCCGAAGCGGTCCGCGATCTCACCTACACCTTCGAGTACAACGACCTCGCGTCGCTCGATCGCGCGCTCGACGCCGATGTGGCGTGCGTGATTCTCGAGCCCGTCACGTTCGCAGAACCGGAGCGGGACTTTTTGGCCGGAGTCCGCGAGCGCTGCACCAGGAACGGCTCGCTCCTGATTTTTGATGAGATGTGGACCGGGTTCCGCCTCGCCATCGGCGGGGCGCAAGCCCGCTACGCCGTCACGCCCGATCTCACCACCTTCTCCAAAGCGATCGCGAACGGGATGCCGTTGTCCGTTCTGTGTGGACGTCGCGATGTGCTCGCGCGGCTCGAGCGGGACGTGTTCTTCTATACGACCTTCGGCGGCGAGGCCCTCTCCCTCGCGGCGGCACAGGCCACGCTTTCGGAACTCGTCGCGCACGATGTGCCGGCGCATCTCGCGGCGCAGGGGGAGCGCCTTCAGGACGGCTACAACTTCATCGCCCGCGCGCTCGGCATCGATCACCTCACGCGCTGCATCGGTCCGGCGGCGCGGAGCCTCGTCACCTTCGATGTGCCCGCCGAGCCTGCGCAGGGAACCGCCACCGCGCTCGAGATGAAATCGCTGGTGCAACAGGAGCTCATCGGGCGCGGCGTGCTGTGGAGCGGCACGCACACGCTGAGCTTTTCGCACGGCGATTCGGAAATCGAACACGTGCTGGGCGCATATGAGGAAGCGCTGAGCATCCTGCGGGATGCCGTCCAGGACAACCGGGTACGGGAAGCCCTGCGCGGTGAGCCGATTCGTCCTTCGTTTCGCCGCACGGCAAACTTCGACACGCGCCCCCGCGTGAACCGCCAGCCCGCGAACGACGGCCTCTTTTCGCTCCAGGGACGCGTCGCCGTCGTGACCGGCGCTGCCGGCCTCCTGGGCCAACAGCACGCGACGGCCCTGCTGAATGCCGGCGCCAGCGTGGTGCTCGTCGATCTGCCGCACACGCGGGTCGCGGTTGTCGCCGCTGAGCTCGAGACCCGCACGCACGGCCCCGTCTGCGCGTTCCCGGCAAGTGTGGTCGATGGTGAGGACATCGAGCTGCTGCAGCAGATGCTCGAGGACCGCTTCGGCCGGCTCGATGTCCTCGTGAACAACGCGGCCATCAATGACAAGGTCGAGCAGTGGGGTCACGACACTGCCGCGCGAGCCCGCCGGCTCGAAGACGTCCCGCTCGCAGAGTGGCGCCGGGTGATGGATGTCAACGTGACCGGCGTCTTCCTGCCGTCGCAGATCCTCGGCTCGATGATGGCGGCCGCAGGCTCGGGGAGCATCATCAATATCGGGTCCACCTATGGCCTCGTCGGGCCCGATCCTTCGCTGTACGTCCGTCCCGACGGCGCGGAGCCACCCATCAAGTCGCCCGCCTATCCCGCGAGCAAAGGCGCCATCGGCGCGCTCACCCGCTTCCTCGCGACGCACTGGGGCGGCTACGGCGTCCGCGTGAATACGCTCGTGCCCGGAGGGGTCGCGAACGGGCAGGAACCCTATTTCATCGAACGCTACGCCTCACGTACGCCGCTCCGCCGCATGGCGGCGCCCGACGATTACCGCGGTGCGCTGGTGTTCCTCGCCAGCGACGCCTCACGCTACATGACCGGCAGCACACTCGTCGTGGACGGAGGGTTTACCGCATGGTGATCTCGAGGAACGGCTCTACCGAGCTCGGCAACGTCCGCCTCGTATTGACCGACTGCGATGGCGTGCTCACCGACGGGCACGTGTACTACTCGGAAGCAGGCGAAGAGCTGCTGCGCTTCTCGCGTCGCGACGGCATGGGCGTTGAACGGCTCCGCGCGGCGGGAATCGAAACCGGCATCATCTCCCATGAGCACTCGCTGATCACGGCACGGCGGGCACAGAAGCTCGGCCTCAGCGAAACCCACCTCGGAATCGAAGACAAGCTCGGGACGATCGCGGCCATTGCCGTGCGGCGCCAACTGGACCTCTGCGAGGTGGCCTATGTCGGCGACGATGTAAATGATCTCGAGGCGATTCGCGCGGTGGGGTTTTCCGCCTGCCCGGCCGACGCCGAGCCCGTGGTGCGCGATGCCGTTGACCACGTCTGCCGCGCGGCGGGTGGAGCGGGAGCGTTGCGCGAAGTCGCGGAGCTGATTCTGGCCGCGCGGGCGCGGGCCGATCGCCAGGATGGACCGGACCAGACGGGCGCGGCGCCCGGCGCCCGCATGCGTCTGCTACCCCCACCGCGCCGGGCGTGGATTCCGGTTGGCAACCGTGCGATCGGCGATGGTGAACCCGTCTATGTGATCGCGGAGATCGGCATCAATCACAACGGCTCGGTGGAGATCGCGAAGAAATTGATCGACGGCGCCGTCGCGGCGGGCTGCGACTGCGTCAAATTCCAGAAGCGCACCCCGGAGCTGTGCGTTCCGAAGGATCAGCAGCACATCGAGCGCGACACGCCCTGGGGGCGCCTCAGCTACCTCGAGTACCGCCAGAAAGTCGAGCTGAACTTCTCTCAGTACGCCGAGATCGACCGCTACTGTCGCGACCGCGGTATCGCCTGGACGGCATCCTGCTGGGATGAGCCATCCGTGGCGTTCCTCGCCGCCTTCGACCCGCCGTTCTTCAAGGCGCCTTCCGCGCTGCTGACGGACCACGACCTGCTGCGTCGCATGCAGGAAACGGACAAGCCGCTGATGGTGTCGACCGGAATGTCGACCATGGACGAGATCGATGCTGCGCTAGCGACACTCGACGGCGGCCAGCTCCTGATCGCCCACACCACCTCCACCTATCCTTGCCCGCCGCGGGAGTTGAACCTCCGCACCCTCGCCACACTCCGCGACCGGTACGCGGGCGTGCCGGTTGGCTACTCCGGACACGAGACGGGCCTGGCCACGACTTATGCCGCCGTCGCGCTCGGCGCGGCGTTCCTCGAACGGCATATCACGCTCGACCGCAGCATGTGGGGGTCGGACCAGGCAGCCTCGGTTGAAGTGGTCGGCCTGTTTCGCCTGGTACGCGATGTCCGCGCAATAGAAGAAGGATTGGGAGACGGGGTGAAGCGCGTGTATCAGAGCGAGCTGGGCGCTTTGAAGCGTTTGCGGCGCACTCCCACGCCAGCCCCGCTCAGCGCGCACGCGTGAATTCCGTCGAGCGCTGGACCCTCCTGGCGGTGGTCGTGTCGGGAGTCGGGTTCATGCTGCTCGAGCGACGGTTTCCCTACAACCGTGGGCAGCCGGCATTCCGCACCGGCTTTTGGATCGACATCGTGTTGTACTGCGTGGTGCAGAGCTACGTCCTGGGCATTGTGATCGGACGGATGATCCAATTCCTCGACGCTCACTCCACTCTCGCTTCCCTGGGCGCGCTCGCCGGGTGGCCAGTTATCGCCCAGATCGCATTCTTTCTCGTCACCCACGACCTCCACATCTACTGGTTCCACCGATTGCAGCATCGGGTTCCGTGGCTCTGGCGCCTGCATGAGGCGCACCATTCGGTACAGCAGGTGGATTGGCTATCAGGGGTGCGGTCGCACGCGCTCGAAATCCTGATAAACCAGTCCGTCGAATTCGCGCCGATTGTCCTGCTCGGCGCCGCGCCGCCGGTCGCGGTCATCAAGGGTGCGATCAGCGCCATCTGGGGCATGTTCATTCACGCGAACCTCGACGTCCGGCTGGGTCCGCTGCAATACGTCGTTAACGGGCCCGAAATGCACCGCTGGCATCACGCCACCGATCGAGCAGCGTACGATAAGAACTTTGCCACCAAGTTTGCCTGGTGGGATTGGCTGTTCGGCACGGCATTTTTCCCCGACCGCGGCTGCCGGAAGGCGCGGGGCTACGGCCTCGCCTATGTGCAATATCCCGAGCGCTTCCCGCTCGATTACTTCGTGCAGCAAGCCTACGCCTTTCGCCCAACTCTCGAGCCCGAGCGGGAAGCATGAACCTTCTGCCGATCGATGGCGTGCTGCTCCTCTACAATGCGGCGCTCATCGTTGTGTGGTTGCCACTCGCGCTCGAGACCGGGGGCGGGATTGCGCGTTGGATGATCGCCATCCATCTCGTGGGCCTGTGCCTGCCCGTGCTGCTCGGTCGCGCCGGCGCACTCCGAGGTTGGGTGGCGGTGCTGCGCGAGCTGTATCCGGCACTTTGGCTGCTCGTTTTCTGGCGAGAGCTCGGGATTCACTGCGCGCTCGTGGGCAGTGCAATGAATGACGCGCTGCTCGCCGCGTTCGACCACGCGTTCTTTACCGTGAACTTGAACGCCGTCTGGGCTCCGCTGATGCCGGCAGCCTGGTTCAGCGAGCTGATGCAGGGGGTCTACTTCGGCTATTACCTGTCCTTCTTCCTGCTGGTCGTCTACCTGTTTTCGCGCCGACAACGCTCGGTAACTCGGGACACGCTGCTTCGTGTGGGAATCACATATGCGGCGGCGTACCTCCTGTACGCGAGCGCTCCAACCGTCGGGCCGATGGCCATGGCGGAATTCCCGCGGTTCGCCGGGCCCGGTGCCGGCGGCGTGTTCCGCGCGCTCAATGATTGGCTCCAGGCGAACGGCGACGCGGCGGGGACGGCCTTTCCCAGCACGCACGTGGCGGGAGCCATCACGCTCGCGTGGCTGGGATGGCGCCACTGCCCTCGTTGGTGCGCGTGGCTCTTGACCTTCCTGGCGATATTGGTAGGCCCGGCAACCGTGTACACACAGAATCATTTCGTCCTCGACGCCGTGACCGGCGCGATACTCGGCCTCGTGCTCCAGGGACTCGTGGTTCCGGCGCTCGAGACCGAGCGGCCCGCGCTCCGTCTCAAGCTTCCGGCGTTCGGACTGCCGCGCGCCGGAGCTGAAGCGGCGTAGCAGCTTGCGCATCGGTTTGGTACAGCACGCTGTCCTGTTGACGCTCGTGCTCGTCGACATTCTCGCGCGCGCCTTTCGCATTCGCCTGCTGCTCCCGGGGTCGATCTGGGGCGCGGCCCTCATCAATACGTGCGGCGATGGACTCGCCGGCATCACCCCGGCACGCTGGGGCGGAGAGCCGCTGCGATTTCTCGCGTTTCGTAAGCAAGCGTCGAGCGGGACGCGAGTATTGGCGGCCTTCGCCACCGAACTGAGCGTCGATGCCGTCATGATTCTCGCGATCAGCCTGATACTCGTGCGCTGGCCCGGAGCGGTGAGCGGTCCTTGGGTGCACCGGATCGCGATGTTGCTGACCATACCGCTCGCGCGAGTGATCATGATCATCGTCGCCCTCGCGACGGCGGTGGGTGTGCTCCTGGTCATCTGGCTGAGCCGATTCCTCGGTCACGGGCATTCCTACGCCGGCTGCCTGCACGACGCCTTCAAGCGCACGCCCGGAATCCTCGTCCGGATGAGTCTCTGGACGGTCATCAGCATCGTGTCGCGCGCCGCCCTCCTCCCTGTGCTCGCGGCCAGCGTCCCGGGGGCCGACATGAAAATGCTGTTTGTCGGCTCGTTCACCCTGCTCTTCGCCCAGAGTGTTTTGCCGATGCCCGGGGGCGCTGGCGCCGTCGATCTGGCATTCGCCGGGCTGTTCACCCCGGCACTCGCGGGACGTGGGATCGGGCAATTGCTGCTGGTCTGGCGGTTTTACACCTGGGGATTGGCGGCCCTCGTCGGCGCCGCGATGCTATGCGTGGTGTGGCGACGTGCGTCGGGCAAGCGATCGCCACCGGCTCGGAATCCCTACGGCACCGCGATAACCCCGAGTTGGCCGAGCGCCTCGACTGACATCTCGACCGCCAGCGCGGCCAAGAGCATTCCCAGGATGCGGATCAACCCGGCGCCCCCGCTCTGACCGAGCAGACGCAGCAGCGGTTCAGCGAACCGCATTCCAACGTAGGTGAGCGCAAGGATCACGAGCAGCACTCCGGCCGTCACGGCCTGGGCGCCCACGGAATGCACGGTGTTATCCGTGAGCACCACGACCGCGAGCAGCGCGCCCGGTGACGCAATCGCCGGGATGGCGAGGGGAAACACCGCGGGATCCTGGCCCGGGGCGCCTTCGCTGGTCGAGTGTTGCGTGATGTCTCCGAAGGTCATTTGAATCCCGAACAACAGCAGGAACAAGCTGCCCGCGAGCTGAAACGAATTCAGCGAGATATGCATGGCGCCCAAGGCGAGCTGCCCGAGCGCCAGGAACGCCACTAGCACGACCGCGGCAATGATCGTGGCCCGCCCGGCAAGCACGCGTCGTTCGTGGGCATTGAGCTTCGCCGTCAGAGAGGCGAATATCAGGACCGCCCCGATTGGGTCGATCGTGGTGAGCAGGATCAGCGTGTCGCGAACGATTTTTGCGCTCATGGGTTGCGGCCTTGTTGGGGACGACTAGCGTTCGCGGCCGGGATGCGGGTATTCTTGTCTCCGGAAGCGCCGCTTAGGGAACTGCCACGGGACGGTGTCCTTCCGATGCGTGTGTCCGTCATTGTCCTGGAACAAACGAATGCACCGGGGTACTCAACGGGGCTTCGCTCTAAGGAAAAAACTCTCATGCGCGGTGCGCAATTGAAACGCAAGTTGAATAGTCACAAAGGGCAATGCCTGCCCGACCGCGCGAACACGAACGTTCTCGTCCGAACGAACATTGGTGTGACGACAGTGCTGGCGGATCAACAAATCTCATGGTTCACCGCCGCCCTCGCGGCGCTCGGCCTCGTTTCCCTTCCCATCGGCAGCCCGATTCGAGCACAGCAGAGAGCCACCAGTCCGAAGGACAACAGTTCGCAGGACACTGGCTCGCTTCCCTCCTGGATGTTCGAGGGGTTTGCAGCACGGAAAGGCCCGTCCGGGAGTCCGCTGTTCGGCGGGATCGGCTTCACGAAATACGGTGGCGTGATTGGTCTGCGCGTTTCCGGCGCGATGAATCTGCAGAACGACAGCACCTCGGTCGTCACGCCCGGTAGCTCGCACACCACGCTCGGCGCGTGGTCGGCCGGTGCGGACCTGATCCTCGAGCCCATGCGTGCGATGCCTTCGCTCAAGTGGGCCTTGATCGGCTTTTCGCCCTACGTATTCGGTGGTGTCGGGGGCTACGGCGTGCATCCCATCGGATCTCCGGATACGACATATGGCACCTGGAGCTACGGCGTGGGGCTGCACCACGACCTGTTCGGACAGCTCGGCGTCCAGGGCGAAGCGCGCTATCGCCATCCGTTTGGCAGCGATCACACACCGACGGGTGAATTCAAGGATAATCTCGAGTACAGCCTGGGATTCACGATCGGCTTTGGCCATCACCAGCCGCCCGTAAAAACCGAGGTTCCGAAGAAGACCACGACCGGTCCGACCGGCCCCGCCCCTCGGGGGGTTGCACCTCCGGTCGATGCGGCTAGCGCACGCTTCGCTTCACGCATTCTCGATGACGCGGAAGGCCTGCTGTACACGGCGTATCGCCAGGGTGGCACAAACCCCCAGACGGGTTTGGATGCCGGCGGCTTCGTGCAATATGTGTTTGCCCAGGAAGGCGTACGCCTGCCCCGCACCGCGCGTCAGATCGCGGCGATGGGTGATGCCGTCGGCTTGCGCTCCAATTCGCTCCGCCCCGGCGACCTGCTCTTCTTCGCGAATCAAGGCCGCGTCATTGACCACGTTGCGATTTACGCCGGCCGTGACCGCATCATTCATTCGACTGCGAGTGGTGGCGGTGTACGTTATGATGTCCTGACCGAAGGAGAGCGCGGAAAGTGGTTCTCCGATCACCTTGTGGCGGCGTGCCGTATCCGCGCGCCTGTCGCGTCGCCAACCGACGAGTCACCCGACCCGCCGGATCATGCTCCCCCGTCTCCGCGAGCCCAGTAATGAATCGGATTGCGTTATCGTTTGGTTTTCTCGTTGCACTCATGACGCCGCTTTCCGGCCAGGTGAGCGTCAACCGCCCCGCTCCGGCCGGTGCACCGGCCGGGCCGCCGGCGGCCGGGCCCAGTAATGCCTCGGCCGACGCCGACGCCCTACGCACGACGCTCGGGATCACGGTGACCACATCCGGTACCGATCGCGACACGCTCGGTCTGCTCGTCGCCTCGGTCGCGGCGGGGAGCGCCGCGCAGCATAGCGGCGTCGAACCCGGTAACCGCATTGCGGATGCCAACGGTACGAGCGTCCGGATTGGAGCGGCCTCGGTAGGACGCCGCGAGGCGCGTGACGACGCGGTGCGCAGAATGGCCGAAGTCGTGCGTGGTGCGTCCGATTCCGTGGCGCTCCGCCTGTTCGGCGGCGGGAAATATCGCACGGTCTTCGTGGCGGTGCCGCATAAAGCGGCTCCGGCCGCGGCGCCGATGGTTGTCGCAGACCCCACCGCGCACCCACTCACGGTGGCGAGCGTCATTGAAATCGTGAGCGAGGCCCGGGATCAGGTCCAGCGGCTCATGGAAGACACGCTGGCCAAGCCGCTGCCGCTCGACACGTTGATGTGGGTACAGGGACAGCTCGGATTGATTGAGCGGCGGCTACAAGCAACGCGCCAGGCCCCGCCGCCACTCCCGCCAGCGCCGGCGCCTGCTATGGCGGCTCCCGCTGCCGCAGCAGTAGCCGCAGTGCCCGCTGGTCCGGTAGCGGATACCAGTATTCCGGGAATTCGGACCACCGCGGTCACGGACGAGTTGACCGATTACTTCGGCGCCGAGAGCCGTGGCGGAATCCTGGTGCTCGACGCGGATTCGTCCTGGGCGCCCGTCCGCAAGGGTGACGTGATCCTGCGGATCAATGGCCAGCGCGCCACGCCCGATGCGCTGCGTGCCGCTGCCGCTGACCGCGCGCATCCCGCGCAGGTCGACTTACTGCGGCGCGGCCGCTACCTGATGGTCACGGTGCACGCCGGCGGCTGAACCAGAACCTCACGAAGCGAAGCGCGTCACCGTGCCAGGCATGGTGACGCGCTTCGAGTTTTTGGGGGCTCAACTAGTTCTTAGCGCAGATCGAACTCCAGCTGCGCTCGGCGGATCGCCGAGCGGAGGGCCGTACTCCAGCGTGCGCGCGTGCCGCGCTCGGGCTGTTCATCCGCCGCGCGCCAGTTGGCCACACCCGTCTTGGGTGGCTGACGCACAATGCGGAATTCCCCGGATGCTGGGCCCTCTTCCACGAGGGATGCGGAACGCGCATTGTCGTCGATCCAACGACGCAGCTCGTCGGGGCTCTTCAGCTCTCGTCTCTTGATCGTCATGGGGCGCACATTGAAGGGCTAAACGTGAGAACCTACCCCTTTTTCCAATGTTTTCAAGCGCCGCGCGCGATTCGATGTGAATGGCTTGCTACGCCGCTGCCATACCGCTCGCCATAACTGCGGATGACATCCGATACTTCCCGCATCGCGATTTCGCTCTTTTCCCAGCCCACAGTCTGCACGCGCTTACCCTCTAAGTCCTTGTAAATCTGGAAGAAATGCTCGATCTCCTTGAGCACGTGACCGGGGATATCGGCGATATCGAAGTACTCGTGCTGGAACGGGTCCTGAGCCGGCACTGCGATGATCTTGTCATCGGGAATGCCGAGGTCGAGCATGCGCAACATGCCCACCGGGCGCACGTCAATGATGCAGCCCGTGAACGTGGGCTCCTTGATCAGCACCAGAATGTCACAGGGATCGCCGTCACGGTGGAGTGTGCGGGGGATGAAGCCGTAATCCCCCGGGTAGTGCACGGCCGAATACAGCACCCGATCCAGCCGGAACAGCCCGGTTTCTTTGTCGAGCTCGTATTTGTTGCGTCCTCCGCCGGGAATTTCGATCACTGCCGTGACGACTTCCGGCGGGTGTTTGCCCGGTGCGAGGTCGTGCCAAGGGTGGATCACGGCCGGGAATATAGCGCCTCGTAGTATGGGGCAATTTCGAGGAGCCAATTTGCTCCGCGCGATCCCGGTCCTCATTCTCTCGGCCTGGCTCGGAGCGTTGCAGTAGGAACAGAAGGCGTTGCGGAGCTGGAGCGGATCCCTGCTGCCGCCCGTTGCCGCCCACCGCCGCGCGCCTCTACATTGCCTTCCCATTCTCTCGGCACTGTGGACCACGTGATCGCTCGTTATGCATTGGTCGCTGTTTTTGCAGTCACGCTCGGTGCCGCGCCAGTCGCGTCCCAGATCCCGCATCGCGGCGCGGATGTGCCGGTTGTCCCGGGCTCAGCGCCCGATACGGCGGCGGAGCGTGTGCACCTCGCTAGCGTTCAAGCATCGGGAGCATCGGCTCCACGCTGGTTTCGGATGTACAAGAACGAGGTGGGACTCGAGGTCCTGTTCGATTGGTATCGAGCCCACCTGAATGCGAAGCCCGCCGAGGGCCCGCCGGACAGCATTCCTGATGTTCCCACGGACGGCGCCACCGAGCCTGCTTTCTGGCTCACGTTTCACGACCTGAGCGACAAGTGCGCCGATCCGCCCCAGGCGGCACCCGACGACTCCACGCGGCCCAGCACGATTCCCTGCAAGCACTGGCTGCTCGGCAAAGACAAGAAGAATGCGCTCGGGATGTCGCGCATCCGCTACCGCCGCGATGACAAGTGGCTCGAGCATGCGCTGCTCCGATGGTACGTCAGGGAACGCTCGGGCGATCTCCTGCGGCTCGAGGTGAAGCTCGATGACACCGGGTTGACGAGCAACTGGAAGTACTACGCCCCGAACGCCGAGATCACCATCACGACCATCCCAATTCCGGCGCCCGCGAACTAACGCCAGGATGGTCGCCCCGCCGTTACCCCGCGCCCTGCTGTTCGACGTGGACGGCACGCTCGCCGACACCGAGCGGGACGGCCATCGCGTCGCGTTCAACCGCGCGTTTGTCGAAGCGGGGCTCGACTGGGAATGGGACGTGCCCCTGTACGGAGCGCTGCTCGCGATCACGGGCGGCAAAGAGCGCATGCGCCATTACGTCGATTGCTACCGCCCCGACTACGAGCGGCCCGCGCCGCGGGAATTCGATGCGCTCATCGCGCGGCTGCATGCGGAGAAAACGCGTCACTATACCGAGCTCGTGCGCACGGCGGGGATCCCGCTCCGCCCGGGCGTCCGCCGCCTGCTCGAGGAGGCGCGCCGGGAAGGGGTGCGGCTCGCCATTGCCACGACGACGACTCCCGACAACGTGACCGCGCTTCTGACCAGCACGCTGGGCCCCGACGGGGAGCGGTGGTTCGACGTGATCGGCGCCGGTGATGTCGTTCCTCGGAAGAAGCCCGCTCCCGACATTTATCACTGGGCGCTCGAACGCCTGGGGGTTTCCGCGGCCGACTGCGTCGCGTTCGAAGACTCGGAGAATGGATTGCGGTCGAGCCGTGCGGCGGGAGTCCCAACCGTCGTATCCGTGAACGGCTACACGCGCGACCACGCCTTTTCCGGGGCGGCGCTGGTGGTCGAAGATCTGTCGGGCGTGGATTTACAGGCGTTGCGCGCACTCTTCCCTCGGCGCTGACCCGCACGCTCGAGTGGCCGGACCGGTCCGCGTCCCCTAGCTTCCCGCTGATGCGGCATCCTGAGTTTCCCAATCTCACCGTGCTCGATCATCCACTGATCCG
The DNA here is from genome assembly GCA_035517615.1 of Gemmatimonadales bacterium. Classification (GTDB taxonomy): domain Bacteria; phylum Gemmatimonadota; class Gemmatimonadetes; order Gemmatimonadales; family GWC2-71-9; genus AG25. The sequence continues at coordinate 73,817 of DATIYM010000019.1, read as the reverse complement.
GCACAAGCTCTCGATTCTGCGCGACAAGCGAACCAGCACACGCGATTTCAAGCAGCTCGTGAACGAGATTGCCATGCTGATGGCGTACGAAGTGACGAGCGATCTCCCGCTCGCGCCGATCGAGATCGAAACGCCGCTCGAACGAACCACCGGTGTCGAGGTCGCGGGCAAGAAGCTGACCCTGGTGCCTATTCTGCGCGCGGGCCTCGGCATGGTAGACGGGATCTCTCGGCTGATTCCCTCCGCCCGCATCGGCCATATCGGGTTGTATCGTGATCACGAGAGCCTGTCGCCGGTGGATTACTACTTCAAGATTCCCGCCGGGGAGCAGGACCGCACGTTCTACGTGCTCGATCCGATGCTGGCCACGGGAGGATCGGCGGTGGCAGCCGTGACCGCTCTGAAGAGCGCCGGCGCGGGCGCTCGCCGCATCCGGTTTCTTTGCCTGGTCGCCGCACCCGAGGGCGTGCGCCGGATGCTCGGCGTCCATCCCGAGACACCGATCTTCGCGGCGGCGCTGGATCGCGAGCTCGACCAGCGCGGCTACATCCTGCCCGGCCTCGGCGATGCAGGCGACCGGTTGTTCGGCACCGGGCGCGGGTGACGATTTTTCTCACAATAGCTAGGATTGACGTTTTTCGTCATCCGGCGCGGCGGTCCGGCTGATTTCGGCAGCTGATCTCTATATTCCTCACATGGCATTCTGGACGGTGCGACGGCGCCTGCTCGCCGTAACCGTCGTCGCAATGTTGCTCGCGCTGGGGTGGGCCGCGGTCGTCGTGAGTGTCGCACTGACAGCCGACCGCGACGAAGCGACCACCGCCGACGCGATCGCTGTGCTCGGCGCGGCGCAGTACAACGGCCGCCCGTCCCCCGTATTTCGCGCGCGCTTGGACCATGCCGGCGCGCTGTACCAGCGCGGCCTCGCCCCCGTTATCCTCGTAACGGGCGGCATCGGGCCCGGTGATACTCTGAGCGAGTCGGAGGTCGGGCGTCGCTACCTCGCGAGGCTCGCGGGGAATGGCGAGCGGGGGATCGGGCAGGATGCAGTGGTGGCGCTCCCGCCATCGGGAAATACCGCCGCCTCGCTGCGGGCCGTGGCCGATTGGTTCAGTGGCCGCCAGACACGGCGGGTGATCCTGGTGAGCGACGGGTTTCACATGATGCGCCTCAAGATCATCGCGCGGCGTCTGGGCCTCGTGGCGTTCCCGTCGCCGGCCATCAATTCTCCAATCCACGCGAACGTGCGCCTGAACCTGGGTTATGTCCTGGGCGAAGGATTTAAGGTGCCGCTCACGTGGCTGCTTCAACCCTAGAGGACAGATGCAACTCGCGACCCGCCGTATCCACTCCGGAAAAGTGATCCGACTCGATGTCGATCGGGTGCGATTTCCGGACGGCACCGAAGGCGAGCTCGAGCTGATCCGGCACCCCGGGGCCTCGGCAGTCGTGCCGTGCGCCAGCGATCCCGGTGGACCGGACCCGACCATCCTGATGATCAAGCAATACCGCTATGCCACCGGTGGTCCGCTTTGGGAAGTCCCGGCCGGCACGCTCGCCCCGGGTGAGTCACCGGAGCAATGTGCCCGGCGCGAGCTCGCGGAGGAGACGGGCGTGGAGGCGCGGCACCTCGAACGTCTGACGTCGATTTGGACCACGCCCGGGTTCACGAACGAGGAAATTCATCTGTTTTGGGCCCACGGACTCACGGCGGGACAGACGGCGCGGGAGCCGGATGAGTTCATCGAGGTGGTGCCGCGCCAACTATCCGACGTTCTCCAGGGCATCAAGTCGGGCGAGATTCGCGACGCCAAGAGCGTCGTGGCTATCCTTTATATGGCCGGATTCAAGCTAGGGATGTAGACGCCCGGAAGTGTCCTCTTGTCATCATTGTGAGACACGCCGCAGCACTATAGGATGGTGTGACGAACATTCTTACCGCGCGTAGCGTTATAGCACTATCGATGCACTCGCGACGGGTATGCTTCCTGCGGCATCATATACCTGCAGCGTGGACGTCCCCAGGTGTGGTGTTTCGATCTGTAACGCGGGAGTGATTGTGCGAGCAACGCTCAGCCGGAAAACAGTCGTGACTCATGAGAGCCCCCGCGCGCTCGAGCGCGTGGCGCTTCATGACCTGGATGACGGTCGGGTTGTCCTCGAACATCTGAGTGGCAATCCGCAGGCATTCGGGGCCCTAGTCGACCGCTACCAGACCCGGTTGCTGAATTTCATCAACCGCACCATCGGCGACCGCGAGCGCGCAGAAGACCTCGTTCAAGAGGTCTTTATCCGCGTGTTCCGGCACCTGCACCGCTTCGATCAGACCAAGAAGTTTTCCACCTGGATTTACACGATTGCGTCCAATCTCGCGAAAAACGAGTTGCGCAACCGCAGCCGGAACCCACTCGTACTCTTCCAGGCGATCAAGAAGCACTGGGAGCCGGATCACCGGCCCCTCCAGTTCGAGGACACTACTGCCCGCCCGGATGACCTGTACCGGAAGCGGTTTCTCAAGGAAGCAGTCGATCAGTGTGTCGGGAAGCTACCGACGCACCATCGGGCGGTGTTCGTGCTGCGTGAGCTCGAGGGGAAGAGCTACGCCGAAATTGCCGACATAACGGGGTGCAATCTGGGAACTGTGAAGAGCCGGCTGAACCGTGCCCGGAACAGCTTCGCCCAGATGATCTCCCCGATGCTCGACTAGGGCCGGGCGTCGCCCGGCCTATCCCATCCCGGGAACCCCACGGGGTGCGGAAGGTAGTACATTTCCGCGCATGACGTGCACCGAGTTCCTCGAGCATTATACCGACTATCGCGACGGCCTGATCACCGCGCCGCGCGAGACACGTCGATTTAAACGGCATTTGACCCAGTGTCCCTCGTGCCGGCGGCACGATGAGGCGCTGCGGAACGGTGTTCAGGTGCTCCGCGGCTCCGAGGTCATCTATCCATCCGCCGATTTCCGTCGCCGGCTCGATGAGCGGCTCCGCAGGGAAGGCCTGATTGCAGGTCCGCCCACGCTCGTCGCGACTCCTGCTCGTGCCGGATTGATTGCGGCGCTGTTCGTGGGCGTAGCCCTTGCCCTTGTGGCCTTTGAAGGCGTCCAACGCTATCGCGGACCGGAACGCCCCGAATTGCCGCCGGTGCCGTTCCCGAAGCCCGTCGCGCAGGCGGGTGTGCCGTTCGTTTCCTTCCAGGATCCTCGCGCCAGTGTCGTGTTGAGCAATCCGAACCCGTACGGCACGGCGCTCGTCGAACCCATCGCGGCTGGACGCTGAGCACCGCGCGGCAGTAACTTCCGCCGCGTATGGGGGCTCAGAGCTTCGACGCGCTGCTCCGAAGCCTGAAGCGTGGCGCGCCCGACCCGGTTTACTACTTCTACGGCACTGAAGCCGTCCTGAAAGACGAAGCTACGCGAGCGGTGTTGGCTCGCGCGGTCGATCCAGCCGCTCGGGATTTCAACCTCGATCAGCGTAGCGCCGCCGATCTCGACGCGAGCGCGTTCAACGCGTTGGTAAATACCCTTCCGCTCCTCGCCACCAGCCGCGCCGTGGTTCTGAAGGGAGTCGAGCAAGTGCGGAAGACGTCGGCACTGTACAAGGAGCTGATCCGCTACGTCGAACGACCCAGTCCAAGCACGGTGCTGGTGCTGGTGCAGGGCAACGACGAGAAGCCCGATCCGGCCCTCGTGCGTGCGGCCACCGCCGTCGAAATCGAGCCGCTGCCCCCGGACCGCGTAGCGCGCTGGATGGCGCATCGCGCCCAGGAGCTCGGGCTCGTGCTTGAAGCCGACGCGGGCGCACTCCTTCTCGAGGCGACTGGCCACGATCTCGGAACGCTCGCGGGGGAGCTCGAGAAACTTGCCGCTGCAGTTGGGCCGAAGCCCGCAACCACGTCGACCGTAGCGAACCTCGTGGGCGTGAGGCAAGGTGCGACGCTGGCCGACCTCGTTGGCGCCGTTCTCGAGCGGCGCCCTGCTGCCGCGGCGTCGCTCGTCGAAGCCGTTCTCGAGCAGGCTGGGATGTCCGGCGTTCGCATCGTTACGGCCCTGGGGACCGCGCTCGTAGGCTGCGCGCTGGCGCGCGCCGAGCTCGATCGCGGTACGTCACCGGGCGCCTTACCGAGCGTCCTGTTTAGGCACCTTCTCGCGGCGCGTCCGTTCGGACTCGGCAACTGGAAAGACGAGGCGGCGCGCTGGGCCCGATGGGCGAGCCGTTGGACCGCTGGAGAGCTGCTTGCCGCGTTGCATCGGACACTGGCGGCGGATATCGCCCTCAAGTCCACTACGGTGACCGACGAGCGGGGGATCGTCACCGACCTCGTCCTCACGGCGGGAATCTCCGCGCAACAGGCCGCATGAGGCGTCTCGCCGGCATGTGTTGCTGTTTGACGATGCTGGCGCTCGTCGGGCGACCTGCGTACGCGCAAACGAGTCCCGCGGCCGTCCAGCGGGTCGACTCGATCCGACGCACTGCGCTCAGTTTGGCGCAGACTCGTCCTGATTCGGCCCGCGCCATGATCCGGCGTTTGCTCGCGACGCTTTCGCCCCGCGACTCGCTCTACCCCGCGGCGCTACTCGACGCCGGTCGATTTTCCGCCGACGCGCCGACCGTCGCGACGAACCTCCAGCGTGTCGTGGTCGAATACGGCCGCTCCGTGTGGGCGGACTCGGCCCTGCTGCTGCTCACGCAGCTCTACTTCGCCCAGGGCGACCCCGCGGCCACGCTGCAGGCGGCTGATCGCATGCGCCGCGATTACCCCGATTCCCCGCTGCGCGCCCGAACGGCGTTCTGGGCGGCTCGTGCCTATTTCGATCTGAAGGACGAGACGCACGCCTGCGCCATGGTGCAGGAAGCGCTCGCACGTGCTGGTGACGACCTCGAATTCATGAACCAGGTGAACTACTACCAGGCGCGGTGCCGGCATGCGCCCGCACCCACCAGCATGCCGGCTTCGGCTCCCGCCGCAGCGGTGAATGAAGGAGCGAATCCCGCGCCCGCGCTGCCGCCGGCCGGCGGAGCAACCTCGGGGACCGCAGCCGCGGCCACACCTGCCGCCGCCGGCACCTACGCGGTTCAGGTGCTCGCCGTGAAGAGCGCCCCTCAAGTCGATGAGGTCCTGACGCGTCTCAAGGCAATGGGATACGACGCGCGGGTGTTTCGTGACACGAGCGGTCTCTTCAAAGTGCGGGTGGGACGATACCCCACGCGGGTAGACGCCGAGCGGATGCAGAAGACGCTCAAGACCAAGCTCGGCGGCCAGCCATTCGTGGTGGAGGAGCCATGACCGCGCGGGCTGAAGCCGGCACGCCGTTGATGCAGCAGTACCGGGAAATCAAGGCCCGGCATCCTGACACGATCCTGTTTTTCCGGATGGGCGATTTCTACGAGATGTTCGAGGACGACGCCCGTCTCGCGGCACGCGAGCTGGGGCTCACCCTCACGACTCGCAATAACGGGGGCGCCGCCCTGGTCCCACTCGCCGGCGTGCCCGTGAAAGCCGGTCTCGAATATCTGCGGCGTCTCGTCGCCAAGGGTCACCGGGTCTCCATATGCGAGCAGGTGGAGGATCCCCGACTCGCCAAGGGGATCGTGCGTCGTGAGGTCGTGGAAACGGTCACCCCCGGCAGTGTCCTGGCCGACGACTGGCTGGAGCGGAATCGCAACAACTATCTCGTGGCGTTGGACCCGAGGGCTGCGGGCGCCGCGGCCGCGGGCCTCGCCGCGCTCGACTTGATCACGGGGGAGTTCGCACTCGAAACGGTGGCCGCAGCCGAGATTGCCGCCGCTGTGGCGCGTTATGAGCCCGCTGAAATCGTTGTCCCCGCGGGAACGCCGCATCATGCCGAGCTGCCCCACACCGAGCGCGACGCCTGGGAGTTCGACGTCCAGCTGGCCCGCGAGGATCTGACCCGCACGTTCGGAATCGCGTCGCTCGACGGCCTCGGCATCGAATCGAGTGATGCGCCTGCCCTCGGCGCCGCCGGGGCACTGCTGAGGTACGCGCGCGAGCTCAAGCCCGGTGGCCTGCCACACATCTCCCGGCCGGTCGTGCGCCGTCCCAGGGATGTCTTGCCACTCGATGAAATGACGCGGCGCAATCTCGAGCTCGTCGAACCGCTACGTCCGGGGACGGAAGGCGCGACTCTGCTCGAGGTCCTCGATTGCTCGCGCACGCCGATGGGTGCGCGGCTGCTGCGCCGCTCTCTGCTCGCGCCGCTCGTGGATCCCGGGGAGATCAACACGCGGCTCGACGCCGTGGCGCTCTTCCTTGGCGACACACGCGGCCGCGAGCGCACCCGCGAAGCGCTCGATGGTATCCGGGACATCGAGAGGCTCGCCGGCCGGGCGGCGTTGGGCCGGGCCACGCCGCGGGAGCTGGGATTGCTGCGGGATTCGCTGCTCCGCCTGGCCGACGTGCAGGCGGCCCTCAATGGACTCGAGACTCGCGCACCCGCGACGCTCGTCGAAGCCGCCGCCGCGCGGTTCGACCTGCTCGCCGACATCGCCGCCGAGTTCGACCGCGCGCTGGTCGACCGTCCTCCGGCTCAGCTCGGCGACGACGACGCGATTCGAACGGGCTTCGATGCGGAGCTCGATGAGCTGAAGCGCGCGCGGGACGACGGCAAGGAATACATTGCGTCGCTTCAGGGGCGGGAGCGCGAACGCACCGGGATCTCGTCGCTCAAAGTCGGCTTCAACAAGGTGTTCGGGTATTACATCGAGGTGACGCGGCCGCATCTTGACCGCGTCCCCGGAACCTACGAGCGCCGACAGACGATCTCGGGTGCCGAACGCTTTGTAACGGCGGAATTGAAGGAGCACGAGGCGAAGGTGCTCGGCGCGGAAGAGCGTATCGGCACGCGCGAGGCCACAGTGCTTGACGAGCTCAGACACCGGATCGCCGCCTCGAGCGCGCGCATCCATTCGACGGCGTTGCTGCTCGCCCAGCTCGACCTGTGGAGCACGCTGGCGGAGGTCGCGGAACGCGAGCGGTACGTGCGGCCGGTGGTGGACGACGGCTTCGATCTGTGGTTCGAGGGCAGCCGTCACCCGGTGGTCGAGCGCCGCTTGCCACGCGAAGCGTTCATCCCCAACGACGTGCGGCTCGAGCAGGCCGCTCGCGTGATCGTCCTCACGGGGCCGAACATGGCCGGGAAATCCACGTTGCTGCGACAGGTGGGGCTCGGCATCGTGCTCGCCCAGATGGGATCGTTTGTGCCGGCCCGCGCCGCGCGAGTGGGGGTGGTCGACCGCCTGTTCACGCGCGTCGGCGCCGCCGACAATCTCGCGCGCGGCCAGTCGACGTTCATGGTCGAGATGAGTGAGACGAGCGCTATTCTGCATGGCGCGACCGGACGGAGTCTCGTCCTGCTCGATGAAATCGGCCGGGGAACGTCGACGTACGACGGTGTGGCGATCGCGTGGGCCGTTACCGAGCATCTCCACAACGCGGTCGGGTGCAAGACCATCTTCGCCACGCACTATCACGAGCTGACCCAGCTGACCGAAGAGCTGGCGCACGCCCGGAACTACAACGTGGCGGTGCGCGAAGTCGGGGATCAGGTCGTGTTCCTGCACCGTCTCGAGCCGGGCGGGGCGGATCGATCGTACGGGATTCACGTCGGCCGGTTGGCGGGCCTGCCGGCTCCCGTGGTGATTCGGGCGGCCCAGGTGCTTGCGTTACTCGAGGCCGGACACCACGTCGCGAGCCACCAGCCCCCCGTGCCACCCGATGCCCAGCAGCTCGGGCTGTTTTCCGGCGGCACTCATCCAGTTATGCTCGAGTTGAAGGATCTGGACGTGAACTCGCTGTCGCCGCTCGAGGCCCTGAATCGTCTGGCAGGATGGAAACGACAGCTCGAAGGCTCTGTATGAGGGCGCGGCACGCGGCCATTCTGCTCGTGGTCGCACTCGCCTGCCGCAAATCCGAGCCGGTGGAGCAGGCGCCGAGCCGTCCGGCCACGCCCGCCCCTCCCGACCAGGAGGCGCCCGTCGCCCTGAACGGCGATGCGCCGATTCAGTATCCACCGCGCCTGTACGACCAGAGAGTCGAAGGGGATGTCGTACTGCGGTTATTCGTGGATTCTACGGGCCACCTCGCACCGGACTCGTCGCGCGTAGCGGAATCGAGCGGCTATCCCGGGCTCGATTCCGCGGCGCTCGCGGGCGCCCAGAGGCTGCGCTTCGCGCCGGCCCGGCGGCGTGGAATTCCGGTAGGAGCGACGTTCCTGCAGCCAATCGAGTTCCGCCGCCCGCGTGGCCGTACGGGCCGCGCCGGGCAACCGGCCACGGCTGACGTCCCCGGCCCACCTCCGGGGCGACAAGACAGCACGCGGGCGGAGAGTACCAAAGCCGACAGCACCAAAGCCGACACCGCACATGCCGTCCCACGCTAAGCCATACGCCAACGTCCTCGAGACGATCGGGTGGACTCCGCTCATTCGTCTCAACAAGCTGACGCAGGGAATCCGCACGCCGGTGTACGCCAAGGCCGAGTTCTTCAACCCGGGAGGCTCGGTTAAGGATCGGATCGGCATCGCGATGATCGAGGCTGCAGAGCGCGCCGGACGCCTGAAGCCGGGAGGGCTGATCGTCGAGGCGACGTCGGGCAATACGGGCGTTGGCCTCGCGATCGCGGCCGCGGTGAAGGGATATCACTGCATCTTCACGATGCCGGACAAGATGTCACAGGAGAAAGCGCGGCTGTTGCGCGCGCTGGGCGCCGAAGTCATCATCACCCCGACGGCGGTTCCCCCCGATCATCCCGAGAATTACATCGTCAAGGGCCGAGCGATCGCGGCCGCGCATCCCAACGCAATCTTCGCGGATCAGCACTACAACCCGGTGAACCCCGAAGCGCACTACCGGACCACGGGCCCTGAGATCTGGGAACAAACCGAAGGCCGCGTAACGCATTTCGTCTGTTCCCCGGGAACCGGCGGCACGGTGAGCGGCGTGGGGCGGTTTCTCAAGGAGAAGAATCCCAAGATCCGCGTCATCGCCGGCGATCCTGTCGGATCGATTTACATGGCCTATGCGCAGACGGGTGAGCACGCGGAGGGGCATCCCTATAAGGTCGAAGGCATCGGGGGAGACAAGCTCCCGACGGCGCTCGACTGGCAGGTGATCGATGAATGGATCGCGGTGAGCGATAAAGACGCCATGCTCATTGCGCGCCGGCTTTCCCGCGAAGAGGGATTGTTCACCGGCGGCTCGACGGGGGTCAATCTCGTGAGCGCGCTCGAGGTGGCGCGCCGGGTCGACGATCCCAAAGCCCTGGTCGTCACCGTCCTGGCCGATACGGGCGAGCGATATCTATCGAAGGTGTACAACGACGAATGGCTGCGCGAAAATCAGATTCTCGATTCCGAGCGCACTACCGTCGGGCGGCTGGTGGGTGCCAAGGGCAATGGTGCGCCACCACTCATCCATGTGGCGCCGCAGGCCACGGTGCGGCAGGCCTTGAACCTCATGAGCACTTACAATGTCTCGCAGCTTCCCGTGCTCGACGGCGGCGACGGCGTCGGAGCCATCTCGGAACAGGCGCTGATGGCCAGAGCCCTCGAGCACCCCGGCACGCTCGATCGGCCCGTGGGAGAACTCATGGATCCCCCATTTCCGGTCGTCGATGCCGAACTGCCGGTGGATCGTCTCACCACGCTGCTCTCGCGTGAAACGCCTGCCGTGCTCGTGCGGCGTGACGGCGCCATCGCGGGAATCGTGACGCGCTACGATGTGCTGCATCAGCTCGCGGGGATTCGGTAATGCGTGTGACCGTGCTCACGGGAGGAGCTACTCCCGAGCGCACCGTGGCGTTCGCAGGCGCGGCCGAAATTGTCGCTGCACTGCGACGTCGCGGCCATCAGGTGTGCGTGGTCGATACGACGCAGGGCACCCTGTCCGAGGCCGAGGAAGCGCGCCTCTTCGGAGGCGGGAGCGCCATGGTGGGACGCGAAGCGCCGGAGACGGGCGACCTGGTCGCGCGGGAACAAAACATGCTCTCCAGTGGCTTGGCCGGGCTCCCCGCGGTGCGGGATGCCGAGGTGCTGTTTCTCTCGGTACACGGCGGACGTGGCGAAGGGGGAACATTGCAGGCCGTCCTCGATGTCATCGGCGTGCCGTACACGGGGTCGGGCCCGATCGGCAGCGCGCTGGCGATGGACAAGGACCTGGCAAAGCGGCTGTTCCGCGCGAGCGGCGTGCCGGTGCCCGCATGGTTCATGGCGCCGGTTGGTGCGGAGGACATCACCACCGCGCTCGGCTGGCCGGTGATCATCAAGCCGTCGAAGGGTGGCTCAACCGTAGGGCTGTCGCTCGTGAAAGACGCAAACCGCCTGGACGATGCCGTGCGGCTGGCAGCCCGCTACGATGACGAAATCATGGCGGAACAATTCATTCCGGGCCGCGAGCTGACCGTTGGCGTGCTGGGCGACGTGCCGCTGCCGGTAGGAGAAATCGTTCCAAAGCACGAGATATTCGACTACGAGTGCAAGTACACGCCCGGCATGTCGCAGGAAATTTTCCCCGCTCCACTCGAGCCCCGCGTCGCGCGCCAAGTTCAGGAGCTCGCGCTCGAGGCGCATCGCGCGCTCAAGTTGGGTGGCTACTCCCGTATCGACTTCCGTCTCAGCCCCGACGACGACATCTTTTGCCTGGAAGCGAATACGCTTCCCGGCATGACACGCATGAGCCTCCTCCCGCAAGCGGCCCGCGCCGCGGGGATCGAGTTTCCGGAGCTATGCGAGCGTATCGTAAAGCTCGCACGGAACCCGGAAGGCGTGCGCGGGGGATAACCCACCGATGGAATCGCAGCGCACATTTGGCTTGAGCCCCTGGGTTCGGCGCCTGCTCGTCGCCAATCTCGTGGCCTTCTTGTGCCAGAAGACCATACTCGTCGATCCGCGGTTTCAGCAGGTGCTCGAGTTCGATCCGCTGTCCGCGCTGTCGCGTCCGTGGACGTTCATCACGTACATGTTCCTCCACTCGGGCCTCTTGCACCTGGCGTTCAATCTGCTGGCGCTGTTCATGTTCGGACCGCCGGTGGAAGAGCGCATGGGCGGCCGGCGCTTCATCCTGTATTACTTCCTGTGCGGGCTCGGGGGCGCGGCGCTGTCATTCGCCTTGATGCAGCTCAAGCCGGTCGGCCCGATCGTGGGAGCCTCGGCCGCGGTCTACGGCGTGCTGCTCGCATTTGCCTGGTACTGGCCGGATCAGCCGATCTACATCTTCCCATTCCCCGCTCCGATTCGCGCGAAATGGCTCGTCACGTTCGCCGTGGGGATTTCGTTCCTGCTCGCGTTGCTCACGCTGTCCGATGGGGTGGCGTACCTCGCCCACCTCGGCGGGTTCGGGGCCGGATTTCTCTACCTGAAGTCGTCCGCCTGGTGGCTGGCACGCGCCGAGCGGCGGCTGCGGCGGACGCCGGAGGCGAGCGTGGTCGTGCAGTCGGCGCGCGTCGCCGGTGGCGGATCGAATGAACCCCCCAAACGCCCGCGGCCTCCGGCGCGGGATGCCGCACAAGCCGAGATCGACCGCGTGCTCGACAAGATCTCGGCTCGCGGCATCGACAGCCTCACCCCCGCCGAGCGGCGGTTCTTGAGTGAAATGAGCCGGAAGATGCGCGACCGGCCCTAAGCGAGACCTGCGGCACCCGGTGCGGCTTGTTTCGGGCCGCGCTGCTTCCCAAATTGGACGCCGTTCCGGCGCCCATGCTCATCAATCTGGTTCCAGAGTTCCAGGCCGTACTCGCCTCGCCTGATCCCGTCGCGGCGTACGGGCGCTACTTCGAACGCCACCACGCGATCCTCTCGAGTTATTGGCGCAACTACGTCATCGATCCCGGGTCCGCTCAGGCTGAATCCGTGATCGCCGCGACGGTCCGGGCAGCGCGCGGCGATTTGCTCGAATTACTGGCGGACGTGGATGTGGCGCGAATCGCCGAAGAGGGGCTGGAACGGGCACTCGAGCGCTGCGAGGCGGACTGCCCGGTCGATGTGTATCTGATGGTCGGTGTGGGAGCGGCGAACGCGGGCGAGCTCGTAGTCGGGGGCCGGGGAGCCGCCTTTGTGTGCCTCGAACATTTCACCGGTCGCGCCAATCCGGAGACGTATGGAATGGGCCTCGCCCCCCATCTGCTCCCCCTCTGGATCGCGCACGAAGTGGCCCACGCGGTACGCTACACTTCCCGTACGAGCCGCGCTGATCTGAGGCGGCTCGTGGCCGAATCGGGCGCGTACGACTACTGGGAGACGGGCAGCCGCGCGACGTTACGCGAGCTGCTCGTGAACGAGGGCCTCGCGGTCGCGGCCGCCCAGGCGGTCGCTCCGGGGTTCGAGCCGTGGGAATACTTTGGTTTTACGCGGCGCCAGTACCGCCGCTGCCGCGAGCTGGACGCGTTTCTGCGCCGGGTGATGCGGCCACTGCTCGACGAGCGCGGGCTGGGCCTGAGGCTGCGATTTCTCTCCGGCGGCACGCGCACAGCGGCCCGAGTCATCGAAGGGAAGGTGTTGCCGGAACGGGCGGGTTATTATTTCGGCCTGCGATTGGTCGAGTCGTACATCGCCGCCGAGGGAATCGCGGCCGCGGTCCGCGCCACGGCGGGCGATTTCCAGAATGCCGATGACCGGCTGCTCGGTGCACAGACGGCGTGAAATCCAAAGGGCGGACCGTAAAGACACCGCCGGACATGGAGCGTCGTAGCAACCGTCCGCTTCGTGAGGTGCTCGAGGAACTGCTGCAGCACGCGCGGGAGGTCGCGCGCCGCGCGCGAGTCATGACCCCCGCCGAGCTCGAATACTCCCAACAGCGACTCGACTGGCTCGCGGACGAGGTGTGGCGCGTCGCGACGGGTGGTGAACCGCCGCCGTAACGGCCGTTTTTCCCCACCTTGACACCCCGGAAAACGCCCGGCACGTTAGCGATTCCAGCAACGGTTACCTAGAGCTACCCGCCTCTGCGGGACCGCGTGGCCTCGGATGATCGCGCCAGCCGCGCCGCTCCGATACCGCTTCGACGAGGACCACTTCCGGATCGGGAGGAGTTATGGCAGCAGATTTCTTCATCGGCGAATCACTGGTTGGCGATGGCAATGAAGTCGCGCACATCGACTTGATCATCGGCTCGAAGCAAGGGCACGCCGGCCAAGCCTTCGTCAATGCGCTCTCGAGAAACACCGACGGATTTACCACGCTGCTGGCGGTCGTTACGCCCAACCTCCCCGCCAAGCCTGACACGCTGCTGTTCAACAAGGTGACGATCAAGAACGCCGGCCAAGCCGTGCAAATGTTCGGGCCGGCGCAGGCCGCCGTCGCCCGTGCCGTCGTCGACAGCGTGGCGTCGGGCGTCATCCCGCGTGACAAGGCCGACGACTACTGCATCCTCGTCGGCGTGTTCATCCACTGGCAGGCGAAGGACGACAAGAAGATCTTCAAGTTCAATTATCAGGCGACGAAGGAATCGATTGAACGCGCCCTGCGCGGCCAGCCGAAGCTCGACGCGGTCATCTCGGGCGCCAAGACCGCCACGCATCCGTTCGCGGGCGGGGCAGACAAGGCCTGATCGCACCTCGACCGGGGCACCACCGGGTGGGGGCGGATAAGCGCGCTCCCACCCGGTAGCCGTTCATGCGCAAACTGCTGCTACAGCTCGACAGCTCGCGGCTGCCGAGTGTATTCGATCGCGTCGTGGCCCACGACGCCGGTGCCGAAGACGTCATGAGCTATGGCGGCGTCGTCGAAGCCGACGTTCGCGATCTGATCCATGGCTGCATTTTCACCCGAGGCCCCAAGGACCTGAAGAACACCGCCGTGTTCATCGGCGGGGCGGACATGACGGCCGGCGAAGGCCTGCTGCGCGCCGCCCGGAAGGCGTTTTTCGGTCCATTTTCCGTATCGCTCATGCTCGATTCGAATGGATCGAACACGACGGCCGTGGCTGCGGTCGTGAAACTCCTCGAAGCGGCGGGCGAGGTGCGCGGTGCCCGAGTGGTGGTCGTCGCGGGAACCGGACCCGTCGGTCTGCGCGCGGCCGGCCTGTTCGCCAAGCAGGGCGCGGATGTCCTGATCACGTCACGATCGGCCGACAGCGGCGCGCGCGCCGAACGGACAGTCACCCAGCGATTCGGCGGTTCTGTGCGCGCCCGAGCCGTCGTGAGCTCGGCTGAGATCGGGCAGGCCATCGAAGCTGCCGCCGTCGTGCTGAATGCCGGGCCCGCGGGGGTCCCGCTGGTGCCGCACGCGGCCTGGGCCGGTCGGGCCGGCTTGCGCGTGATCGCCGACGTGAACGCGGTTCCGCCCCTCGGCGTCGAAGGCGTCGAGCCGAACGACGACGGCCAGGTGAAGGATGGGGTACGGTGCTTCGGCGCGCTCGCGATCGGCAGCTTCAAGATGAAGCTGCATCGGGCGTGCATCGCCCGACTGTTCGAGCGCAATGACCTCGTGCTCGATGCGGAGTCGATCGCCGAGCTGGCGCGAGATCTCGGGAAGCACCGCTCGTAATCCCATGCCCCGTGTCATCGGGATCGACCCGGGGACGAAGAGCATCGACGTCTGCGGGCTCGATGATGGACGAGTGTTCCTGGACCGGAGTTTCCCGACTGCGGAAGCGGTGCAGGATCCACAGGTGTTGCTCAGGCTGCTGCACGACGCCGGACCAGTGGACCTCGTGGCGGGGCCGTCCGGATACGGATTGCCGCTCGTCCGCGGATCGGCGGTGACGGAGGACGAGCTGCGACTCGCCTTTCTCGCCGCCCCCGGGGAGGCCGGAGAGGGGGGGATTGGCGGTATCCGCGGTCTGGCGCGCACCCTCGCCCGTTCGGCGCTGCCGCTCGTGTTCACGCCCGGCGTCATTCACCTCGCGTCGGTTCCGGCACATCGCAAGGTCAACCGCATCGACATGGGTACGGCCGACAAGGTGGGCGCGGCCGCCGTGGCGATTGTCGATGCGTGTCGACGGGCGGGATCCGATCCGGGTGCGGTGTCGCTCGTGCTCGTGGAGCTGGGCGGCGCGTTCACGGCGGTCTTGGCTGTCCGCGAAGGCCGCATCGTCGACGGGATCGGGGGCTCAGCGGGGCCGCTCGGGTTCCAGGCCGCCGGCGCGCTCGACGGTGAGGTCGCGTTTCTCGCAGGCGAAATTCCCAAACGCATGCTGTTCGGCGGCGGCGCGAGCACCGTCGCGGGCTGGGGCAGGGGCGTCGGGCCCGAGCGGTTCGAGTCGGCGGTGAGCCCGAGCGAGCTGCTCGCGCTCGACGCGTTGCTCGATCAGACCGTGAAGGCGGCGGTGGCGATGGCGGTCTCGGTGGGACAGCCGTGCGAGTTCGTGCTGTCGGGCCGACTCGCGCGTGTGCCGCGCGTCGTGGCTGC
Organism: Gemmatimonadales bacterium; assembly: GCA_035517615.1. Taxonomy (GTDB): domain Bacteria; phylum Gemmatimonadota; class Gemmatimonadetes; order Gemmatimonadales; family GWC2-71-9; genus AG25. The sequence goes on along the minus strand of DATIYM010000019.1, from coordinate 58,453 downwards.
TCTGGTTGCGCGACTCCAGCCCTTTGGATCGGCGCGCCTGCTCGAAGGTTTCGCCGGGGCGAAGGAAGCAGCTCAGGGAGCGGCCTTGCTCGCGGATGGCCTGGCCGGTGGCGCGCACCAGGCGCTCGTTGACCGGCTGGGGATCCGGGAGGCGAAGGGGACCGTCCTCGATCATTTGTACGTCATTCCCGTTGTTACCGCACGTCAGCGGCTCGGGCTCGGCTGAATGGCGCGCCGGCCGACGGTGCTCATTGCGGGAATCTCCACGCGCGGCCTGGTCGACTCGGCTACTCGCGCGGGCTGGGATGTCGCGGCGATCGACGGCTTCGCGGACCTGGATCTCGCAGAGCGCGCGACGCACGTCGTGCGCGCGCGGGCGCCTGGAGCGCGCTTCTCGGCCCACCGGGCCGCACTGCTCGCGCAGGGCATCGCGGCAAATTTGGTTGCCTACTCGGCGCCGTTCGAGAACCACCCCGCGGCAGTGGAGCGCCTGGCGGTGAACCGAACCTTGTTGGGCAACTCACCCGACACACTCCGAGCGGCGCGCGATCCGGTGCAGTTGAGCCGCACGCTGCGGCGCCTGGGACTCCCCGCGCTGCGCGTGCGCACGACTCCACCCGTCCATGGCGATGTGCGCTGGCTTGTGAAGCCACGCCGGTCGGGCGGCGGGCATGGAATCGCGTTCTGGAATTCGCGGGGCGATCGGTCGAGCCACGCCCCGGGGACGTATTACCAGGAGTACGTCGCCGGAGAACCGGGGTCGCTGCTCTTCGCGGCGGACGGCGAACGAGCCGTACTGCTCGGAATGACACGACTGCTCGCGGGCGATCGAGCCTTCGGCGCCGCTCCGTACCGCTACTCGGGAAACATCGTTTGCTCCGAAGCCCAGAGCGTGGCGCGCGTGGAGGCGGGCCGGAACCTCGTGGATTGCATAACGCGCGAATTTGGCCTGGTGGGAGTGAATGGCATCGACGTCATGTGGCGAGGCAGCGTTCCGTACGCCCTCGAGATAAATCCGCGCTATACGGCGGCCATGGAGCTCCTGGAACGGTCGCTCGGCGTTGCCGTGTTCTCGATTCACGTCGCTGCCTGCTCGGGCACCCTCCCCCGGCGGGTGCGGCGCACCATGCTCGGAGCCTCGGGGAAAGGCGTCGTCTACGCGCGTGAGTCCGTGATGATCGGTGACACCACCATGTGGCTTCGAGACCCCACGGTTCGCGACATCCCGGCGCCGTTCTCCCGCTTTTCGCGCGGCGACCCGATTTGCACCGTATTCGCCCATGCGTCCACGCTCTGCCGCTGCCACGAAGCGCTCGTCTCGCGCGCGCGACAGGTGTATCGCGAGCTCACGACCGCGGGCCGAAAGCGTCGACTCGCATGAACGCGGTGCACGAGCACGTCACGTGTCTCGGCTGCGGCTTGAGCTGCGACGATCTCACCGTCACCACCGAGAACGGCCGGATTACGGACGTGCGGAACGGCTGCGATCTCGGTCGCACCTGGTTCGGCACCGGCGTCGTGCCGGACGAGGTGCGCTCGCGCGACCAACCCGTCACACTCGAGCGCGCGCTCGCCGATGCTGCCCAGCTGCTGGGCAGCGCGCGCCGGCCGCTCGTGTATCTCGCGCCGGAGCTGAGCGTGGACGCGCAGCGGACCGCGGTCGCGATCGCCGATCGGCTCCGGGCTGTGCTCGACAGCAGCACTTCGCTCGCGGCGGAGCAGGTGCTGGCGTCGCAGCGGCGGGGCAGGATCGGCGCCACGCTGGGCGAGATCCGGCGTCACGCGGACCTGATCGCGTTCTGGGGCGTCGATCCAACCGAGCACTGGCCCCGTTACGTGGCGCGGGTTGTGAATCCCGACAACGTGCCGACCCTCGTGGCGGTTGACGTTGGCAGCCGCCGCGGGCTCTCGCTTGCTGGGGTGCGATTCAGCATCGAGCGAGATCTCGAAGTGGCGGCCTTGGGAGTGCTGCGAGCCGCCGTCCTTGGGCGCGCGCCGCTCGTGCCGGATCAGCTCAGGCCATTCGTGGACCTCGCCCAGCGGATGTTACGCGCCACCTACGTGGTTCTGGTCCACGACAACGAATCGAGCGAGTCGAGCCGCGATCCCGATCGCTCCGAGGCACTCATCGCGCTTGCCCAGGCCCTGAACGGCCCGACGCGGGCCGCCCTCTCATCGCTCACGGCGGGGGGAAATCGATCCGGCGCCGCTCAGGTGCTTGCCTGGCAGACGGGTTTTCCGATGGCGGTCGACTTCGGGTCTGGCAGTCCGGAATATCGGCCCGACGAGATTGTCGACGGCCAGGGTTGGGACCGGGAGCTTGATGCCCTGCTGATCGCTGGCGATCCGGGTTCACTTCCGCCCAAGCTTGTCGCCGTGCTGAGCTCGATGCCCACGGTCTTCATTGGGCCGCGGGCGAGTGCGGCACGAGTGAAACCCACGGTGGTGGTGGACACTGGCGTGCCGGGAATTCATGAAGCCGGGATGGCCTTCCGGATGGACGATGTTCCGTTGCCGCTCACAGCCGTGCTCGCAGGCAGCCCTCGTTCCGCAACAGGCGTCCTCGGCGCATTGCTCGAGCGCCTGGGCACATGAGGTGAGCGTGGCACTCCGGATCGCGGGGGGGACGGTCTACGATCCTGCCAACGGCATCGACGGCTCAGTGCGGGACGTTTGTATCGAGAACGGCGAGATCGTCGCCCAGGTCGCGGCCGGTGCTCCCACGCTCGATGCTCGAGGTATGGTGGTCATGCCCGGCGGTGTGGATATCCACGCGCACATCGCGGGGGCGACCGTCAATCACGGACGCCGGCTCCTGCCCGAAGAACACGCGGCGGATCGGGAGCGTCGACCGTTGAGCGAGGGGCGTTCCGGAACCGGGGGAACGCTGCCCAGCACGTTCACGACGGGATATCGCTACGCCGGGCTGGGCTATACGACGGTCATGGAAGCGGCTGTGGCGCCAATCGCCGCCCGGCAGGCCCACGCGGAGCTCGACGATACGCCGATTGTCGATGCGGGCTGCTTCCTGCTCATGGGCAACAACGAATACCTGCTCGACCGCATCAACGAAGGCGACACTGCCGTCACGCAGGACTTCGCGGCCTGGCTATTGGGAGCGGGTGGTGGATACGCGATCAAGATCGTGAACCCAGGAGGGCTGGCGGCGTGGAAGAGCGGGCAACGGAACGTCACCGGCATCGATGATCCCGTCGGCTCGAGCCGCGTCACGCCTCGCAAGATTCTCGAAACTCTCGCTGCGGCGGCACACGGCCTCACGCTGCCGCATCCGGTCCACATTCACTGCAACAATCTCGGCCGACCCGGAAATGCCGCGACCACGCTCGAGACGATGCGCGCCCTGGATGGCCGGCGCGCGCACTACACTCATCTCCAGTTTCACAGCTACGGCGAGGGATGGAAGTCCCGGGCCCGCGAGCTGATCGAGTACGTCAATGATCACGCGGAGGTGAGCGTCGACGTGGGCCAGGTGATGTTCGGGCCCGCCACGACGCTCACCGCCGATGCTCCCGTGGAATATCTGCTGCATGCAAGCACCGGACGAAAATGGACCAACATCGATCTCGAGCTCGAGACCGGATGCGGCATCGTTCCCTACTCGTATCGCGAGCGAGCGGCAGTTGCGGCGCTGCAGTGGGCCGTGGGGCTCGAGCTCTTCCTGCTCGCTCGAGATCCATGGCGGGTCGTGCTCTCGACCGACCACCCAAACGGGGCTTCGTTTCGCTCGTATCCGGAACTGATTCGCCTCCTGATGGACCGGGCGTACCGCGATGATCAGCTAAAACGGGTGAACCAGAAACTGCTCGGAGGTGGCGCGCTGCTCGATGGGCTCAGCCGCGAATACTCGCTCGCCGAAATTGCGATCATCACTCGCGCGGCTCCGGCGCGCCTGCTGGGCCTGCGCCGCAAGGGACACCTGGGTGTGGGTGCCGATGCCGACGTGACCATCTACACGAGCGAGGCGGATAGGTCCCGCATGTTCGCAACGCCGCGATACGTGCTCAAGGGTGGTACCGTGGTCGTTTCGGAAGGCGCGCTGGTGCGCGCTCCGCGAGGCCGCCGCCTGCACGTTCGGCCGGCGTACGACACTCGCGTGCTGCCCGGTGTGAAACGCCACTTCGAGCAGTTCGCCACCGTGGCGTTCGAGAACTACCCGGTACGCTCGATTCCCGACGCCCCCCTCGGCTCCTGACATGCGACTCAACGGGGTCTTGATCGAGGACACGTTCGCCGAGGCGTTCACGATGCGCGCCTCGCGCGTGGTGATCACCGCCAAGACGGAGCGCTGGGCCCGCGAGGCGGCTGTGAAGCTCACCGGCTTTGCCACCTCGGTCATTGGTTGCAAATGCGAGGCGGGAATCGAACGCGCCGTCGGAACGGAAGCGACTCCGGATGGGCGGCCGGGAATCAGCGTGCTGTTGCTTACCATGGACAAGGAGAGTCTGCCCACGAGACTCATCGAGCGGCTGGGGCAAACGGTGCTCACCTGCCCGACGACGGCGTGCTTCGATGGGCTGCCCACGGCTCCGGACCGACTTGGCGTCGGGAAAGCGCTGCGCGTATTCGGCGACGGGTTCCAGGCGAGCAAAGTGATCGCGGGGCGCCGCTACTGGCGTATTCCCGTCATGGAAGGCGAGTTCCTGATAGACGAGACGTTCGGAATGCAGAAGGCAGTCGGCGGCGGCAACTTTCTCATTCTGGCGCGCGATGCGGACGCGGCACTCGCGGCCGCCGAGGCGGCGGTGCTGGCGATCGAGCCGCTGCCCGGCGTGATTCTGCCCTTCCCGGGCGGAATCGTGCGCAGCGGTAGCAAGGTTGGATCGCGACGCTACAAGAAGATGATCGCGACCACGAATGACGCCTTCTCGCCCACACTGCGACCCCTCACGGCGAGCGCCCTCCCGGAAGGGATCGGTGCCGTGCTCGAAATCGTGCTCGATGGTCTGGACGGCGGGGCGATTCAGGAAGCGATGCGGGCCGGGATCCGCGCGGCATGTGGGACAGGAGATGCGGGACGCGTCATCTCGATTTCCGCGGGCAATTACGGCGGCAAGCTCGGGCCCCATCATTTCCCGCTGCGTTCGATCATGGCGAGCCAATGAGCGATCGCATCGTGCTCACGTTACGCCAGCCGCTGACAAGCGCCCTTGATGCCTCGCGCATCGCGGCGGATCGCCTGGCCGATCGCACGAGCGCCGAAATCGCGGCTCTCCCATTGCGCTACGACGGACAGCCAATGCCGCTGGGTGAGCTGTTTCGCGTGGAGGGCGAACGCTCGCAGCATCTCGTCCTCGAAGGTGACCTCGAGCGCGCCGCGGGAATCGCGACTGCCCAGGCGCGCGGGACGCTCGTCATCGAGGGTTCGGTGGGGCCTGACCTGGCGGCGGGGCTGATGGGAGGGAGTGTCCTGGTCCAAGGCAGTGTGGGACCGAATGCGGCCGGTGCACTGCCTGGAGCGTCGCGTGGCGTGACCGGAGGCGAGGTCGTGATCCGCGGCGGTGCGGGAGCGGGGGCGGCGGCCCGCATGCGCCGGGGCATCGTGGTCGTGATGGGCGCTGCGGCGGCGGGCGCGGGGCGAGGCATGATCGCCGGTACGCTCCTGATCGGCGGCAGGGCGGCGCCGCCCGTTGGGCGGTTCCTGAAGCGCGGCTCGATCATCGTCCTGGGCGGTGTGGAGTCGGACCCGCTGTTTCCCTATGCCTGCACGTACCGCCCGCCTCATGTGCGGGTCCTGCTGCGCCATCTGCGCGCGACCTATGACCTCTCGCTCACAAGCGAGCACATCGGCGGATCGTATCGTCGCTACTGCGGGGACATGGCGGAGCTCGGACGTGGCGAGATCCTCGCGTGGAGCGCCGCGTGACGACATTGCAGGTGAACGAACGCTCCGCCGCGATTGCCGATCGTCTGGAGCAGCGCGCGGATGTCGCGCGCGTCGCCGTTCACCGGCTCGGCAACGGATGCCGGCTGATCGATGCTGGAATCGACGTTCCGGGCGGGTACGAGGCAGGTCTGGCGCTCGCGGAAATCTGCATGGGCGGGTTGGGTCGAATCGCGTACACGTCCCTCGCCATCGCCGGCGACCAGTGGCCGGGGGTGGTCGTCACGACCGATCATCCGGCGGTGGCGTGCATGGCCTCTCAGTATGCCGGCTGGGTCGTTCAGATCGACAAGTATTTCGCGATGGGCTCGGGACCGCTGCGAGCGCATGCTCGGGTCGAAGGCGAGCTGTTTCGAAAATTGGGCTACGGCGAGCAGGCGCAGCGTGGCGTCCTGGTGCTCGAGACCCGCACCCTGCCCACCGATGCAGTCGTTTCCTGGGTGGGGGAGAAAGCGAGGCTCGCGCCCGCGAGTCTCACACTCGTCGTCGCCCCGACGGCGAGTATCGCTGGCGGGGTGCAGATCTCCGCGCGCGTGCTCGAAACCGGGCTGCACAAGCTCGATGCGCTGGGATTCGACGTCACACGCATCATGGCTGCCGCGGGGACGGCGCCGCTTGCTCCAGTCGCGAAGAACGACCTCCGGGCCATCGGCAGGACCAACGACTGCATCCTCTACGGAGGACAGGCGCACTATCTGGTGCGCGCAAGCGACGCGGAGCTCGAAGCAATCACTCCACGGCTACCAGCGGTAGCGTCCGCGGACTACGGCACACCGTTTTATGAGACGTTCCAGCGCTACAACGGTGACTTCTACAAGATCGACCCGCTGCTGTTCAGTCCGGCCGAGGTCTGGCTCACGAGCACGGAATCGGGGAAGACGCACCACGCGGGCCGGCTCGACCCCGACATGCTGCGGGCCTCGCTCCGGGAATCCTGACGATGCGCGTGCCGATTCTCGCCGCTCGGACCGGGTGGCACACGGCGCAGCTGTGTCGCGCGTTGAGCGAACGCGGGCACGAGGGGCGGGTGGTCGCGTATGAGGGTCTGGTGGCGCGGCTTGGCGGGGGAACAGGGGCGGGCGAAGCGGGGAAGGGACAACCCGGCCTGTGGTCGTGCGATGAGGACCTCGACGCCGCCGGCGCGGTGCTCGCCCGCATCATCCCGGCGGGCTCACTCGAGCAGATCATCTATCGCGTGGACGCACTCCATCGCCTGGAAGAACGTGGCGTGGTCGTGCTCAACCCACCGCGCGCAATCGAGCGCACGGTGGACAAGTTCTGGACCTCGACGCTGCTCGAGCGGGCCGGAATTCCGGTGCCGGAAACCGTGGTGTGTGAACGGGCGGAAGACGCTGTGCGAGCATGTCGCGGCATGGGCGACGTGATCGTGAAGCCGTTGTTCGGCTCGATGGGGTTGGGCATGGTTCGCGTGAGTGACGAGGAAATCGCGTTCCGCGTGTGCCGGGCGCTCGACGCGATTCGCGCGGTATATTACGTCCAACGCGCCATCGATCATGCCGGGTGCGACATACGCGCGTTCGTGGTGGGCGATCGAGTAATCGCGGCGGTGGAGCGACGCGCCGAGGGCGGGGGATGGCGAACCAATCTTTCGCGGGGCGCGCGGGCGTACCCGTGCTCACTGTCGTCCGAATGGACCGCACTCGCGCTCGGAGCCGCGCGCGCCGTGGGGGCCGCATACGCCGGCGTCGACCTTCTGCCCGCGCGCGATGGCCCGACCTACGTGCTCGAAGTGAACGGCATTCCGGGGTGGCGGGGTCTGCAAGCGTCGACCGGCGTGGATGTCGCGGGGGCCATCGTCGATCATCTGCTCGCCCGGACGCCGCCGCGGTAATGTCACACAGTGCCGCGCAGGTAGCCGCGTACGCGCAGCTTGCGTGTCTCCTCGAGGTGAGTGCGCCCAAGCCCGGAAACGTTTCACCAGCTCATACGTTCCGGGACTCGAGCTACGAGGATTTTCTCGCGAGCGCCATCGCCATTGGACCTGCGTTCGCCGGCGCGGGCAGCGAGCCACTCGGCAAAACGATTTGCGCGGCGGTCGAAGCCACGCGACGTTGGACCAGGGCGAATACGAATCTGGGCCTCGTGCTCCTGTTGGCCCCGCTGGCGCGCGCCGCGTTGATCTCCGGAGCCGATTTCGAGTCCAGGGTCGAACGCGTGCTTCTGGAAACCACGGTGACCGACGCCTGTGACGTGTATGCCGCGATTCGTCTCGCGAACCCCGGCGGGCTCGGAACCGTGGCCGAGCAGGATGTCCGCGAAACGCCGTCGGTCACGCTGGTCGAGGCGATGGCGTTGGCGCGCGAGCGGGATGCGATCGCCCGAGAGTACGTGACGCGCTTCGCCACGACGTTCGGGGTTGCCGTTCCGGCGCTGGAGCGCGCCCGGCGCGACGGGCTGATATGGCGCGATGCCATCGTCGAGACATATCTCACGCTGCTCGCGGCCGAGCCGGACACGCTCATTCTCCGAAAGAGGGGCGCACGTGCCCGCGACATCCAGCTACGCGCGCGCACGGTACTCGATGCCGGCGGGGTGCGGCAGGAGGCAGGAAGGCACCTTCTCGCAATCCTGGATCGGGATCTGCGCGACCTCATGAACCAGCTCAATCCGGGTAGTACCGCCGATCTTACCGGAGCCGCGATTTTTGTGGTGCTGCTCGAAGGAGGCTTTCGTGCCGCCGCGTAACGACTTTCGGATCGCGGTCACCAAGGACAATCTGGTTTTCGCATCGGCGCATTTCATCACGTTTCCGGGGCACCGCTGCGAGGCACTGCACGGGCACAATTATCGCACGCGGGTTGTCGTGGAAGGCGGGCTCGATCCCGAGGCGCACTACGTCTTCGACTTCGGGGAGCTGAAGCAGCTCATGAAAGAGCTGATCGACGAAGTCGACCACAAGGTGCTCTTGCCGCTCAACAATCCCAAGCTGCAAATCGCCACGGAGGGCGATGGAGTGAGCGTTGCTTACGAACGCGAGCCTCGCTACCGCTTCCCCAAACGCGATTGCGCCCTGCTCCCCATTCCCAATACGACAGTCGAAATGCTCTCCCAGTACCTGGCCGCGCGACTCCGGAGCGCGCTCGAGCGGCGCGCCGGAAGCGCGGTGAAGCTCGTGGCGATCGAAGTGGAGGTCGAAGAGACGTTCGGGCAATCCGCGAGCTACCGCGAGTCGTTCGCGTGAGCCCGGTGCTCCCACCAGCGGTCGAGCGCGCGGCGATTCAGCGTCCCGTCGTGCAGCGCGCTGCCGACGAGGACTGCATCGCAACCGGCTTGCCGCGCGCGCTCCAGGTCCGCAAGCCCCGCGATACCGCCGCCGGCCTGGAGCTCGATTTCCGGATGCGCTCGGCGCAGCTGCTCGAGCAAGCGCCAGTCGAGCCCTGCCCCGCTCCCCACCCGTGCCAGATCCAGCACCACGACCGACGTCGCACCCGCCCCAACGGCGAGCTCGAGCGTGGAACCGGGAGACGGAGCGTCGCAGGCGGCGCGACCCGGTACTGTGACCGGGATGCCGCCCCGCAGGTCGAGCGAAAACACAACTCGGCTCGCGCCATACGTACGGATGCAATCGGCGAGCAGCGACCAGGATGGCATCGTCTCGAGCGCGATGACGGCGCGGCGGGCTCCGGTCGCGAATATCTTGCCCAGCTGCGCCGGCTCGCGCGCGCCAGCGTCCACGAGCAACGCAGCACACGACGCCAGTGCGCCAATGAGCTGCCATTGCGGGCTTCCGCCTTCGAGCGCATCGAGATCCGCGACGTAGACCTCGTGACAATCGAGTGCCGCAAACTCGCGGATCAGCGCTCGGGCGTCTCCGTCCGTGTTCGGAGCGAGCGCGGACTCGAGCGGCGCGTAGCGTTCACGGACGCCCCCACGCGCCCACACGGCCCGTCCCCGACGCAGGTCGAGCACGGGAATCACGCGCATGTGAACAGTTCCGGATTGGGTCGCGTATGAGTGGGATAATAGGCTGGGATATCGGGGGCGTGAATACCAAGGCCGCCAGGGTCGAGAACGGCCGAGTGGTGCGAGCGGCCGTTCGACCGTACGAGATTCAGCGCGATCCGGCGGCGCTCGCGCCCTTGCTCGAAGCAACGGCAGCGGCGCTGGGCGGCATTCCAGGGGACAGTCACGCCGTCACGATGACGGCTGAGCTGTCGCAGGTGTTTCGCACCAAGCGCGAGGGCGTCGGGGCCGTCCTCGATGCGGTATGCGCCGCCTGGGGGGCGGCGGCGATCCAAATCTATTCTGTCGACGGTGTGTTTCTGGATCCCGACTCGGCGCGGGCCGATGCACTGTCGGTCGCCGCCGCCAATTGGCGCGCGAGTGCCGAGCTCGTTGCATCGACGTGGGCCGACGCCGTGCTGGTGGATATGGGCTCCACGACGACCGACATCATCCCGATCGTCGGGGGACGTGTCAGGGCTCGGGGCAGGACCGACCCCGAGCGTCTCGAGACCGGAGAGCTGGTGTACACGGGAGCAGTGCGAACGCCCGCGGAAGCACTGCTTCCCGGCCTGGCGGCGGAGGGATTCGCGTTGAGCGGTGATGTCTACCTGTGGCGAGGGCAGCTTGCACCAGCGGACTATACGTTCCCCACGCCCGACCGCCGTCCGGCCACGCGCCAGTTCGCGGGCGAACGGTTGGCCCGCGTGATCTGCGCGGATCGGGAGATGCTCGATGATCGCGCCCTCGATGATATCGCGACGCGGCTCGCGCGCGCGCAGCTCGACCGCGTCAGGGAGGGGCTCTCGCGCGTGCTGGCGCGTTGCCCGGAGCTACGCGGCTCGACCGCCGTTCTCGCGGGCATCGGGGCATTCATCGCGCGCGCGGCCGTGGAACAGGCGGGGCTTACGCCTGTTCCCCTGTCCGTCGCATACGGTGACAACGCCGTGCACGCGCCGGCCGCCGCCGTCGCGCTGTTGCTCGCGCGCGCGCTCGAGGTCGCAACCCGATGAGCGCAGCCGTCGCAACCGTCATCAAAGTCGGTGGCGCCTTGCTCGGCCAATCGGGGTCGTTCGAGCTCGTCACCAACTCGCTCACGGCATTCGCCCATGGCCGCCGGGCCGTCGTGGTCCCGGGAGGCGGGCCGTTTGCCGATGCGGTACGGGAGATGTTCAGGCGCATCAAGATTTCGGATGACGCGGCGCACTGGATGGCGGTGCTCGGCATGGATCAGTATGCGCATGCGTTGGCCGACCGAATGACCGGCGCGCCACTCGTGACGGATCGGGCGGAGATCGACCGCGCGCTCGATGCCGGAAAACTCCCCATCCTCGCCCCGTATCGATGGCTGCACGCGGCCGATCCCCTCCCCCACTCCTGGGAGGTCACGAGTGACAGCTTGAGTGCCTGGATTGCCGGGTCGTTGGGGGCGAAGCGCTTGGTTTTGATCAAGCCCGTGCGGGACGAGCGCGCGTCACTGGTCGACGGTTATTTCGCTCGCGCGCTCCCGAAAGGAGTGGAAACGATGGTACTCACCCCGCACGAACTCGGCCGGCTGAGCGCCGCCCTCGACGAGAGCCGGCCGCCGGGAGAATGGCGTCTCGTGAGCGAGGGCTGAGAGCCGCGCCACTCGCAGTTCCGAGATCGGCCCCAGCCTCCCCTCGCCCACCGCGCACGCGGCACCACGTACTCCGGCAATCGCCGCGCCCGCGCGGCGCACGATCGCGATGTCGGCTTCGTCGAGCCCACCAGCAATGGCGGATATGAGCCCTGCCCCGTACACCGCGGCAATCCACGCAGCGAGATCCTCCGCAGTGAGAATTTCGAGCAGGCGACGCCGCTTCATTGCGGTGTCGAGCAGGACCCCAGCCGCGTGGATCGCTCGAGCCACATCGAGAATCGTGCTGGGCTCGGGGCTTACCGCCTGCTCCCAGTCAGCATACGCCACGAGTATCACGGGCGTCGTGGCGGCATCACGAGCGGCGTGGGCGAGATGCTCGAGCGAACGCATCGATGCACCACCCTTGCCGGCGAAACCGAGTTTTACAAATGCGAGGTCAGTACGGGCGGGTACTGATGCGCGAACCCGGTGTGCGGTGGTGGCATCGCCCAGAGCGGCGGACAGCGGTCGCCTGGCCGCGAGGACGGCCTGAATCGCATCGAGGGTGGCCGGCGTTACCGGGCCGAGGGCGCCCCGAGCCGGGTCCTTGGCATCGATCACGTCGGCGCCACCCGCGAATGCCGTGGCCGCTTCGCGCGCATCCCTAACGCTGACCAGCAGTTGCATCCGATATCCTTGTGGGTGGCGCGAAATCGCCGATAGGTTACGACTCGGGACCGACGATGTCAAAGAACGAAATCTCGCTTGCCGGCAAGATCGTACTCGTCACCGGCGCCTCGACCGGTATCGGGCGCGCCATCGCCCTCGCCTGCGCGGCCGCCGGCGCGGACGTCGCAATCACGTATCGCGAGAATCAGGAAGGGGGCGAAGCGACCGCCGCTCGGATCCGCGGGCTCGGTCACCGAGCCGAGCTGTTCCAGGGTGATCTGTCGCAGCGTGCCGCGGGGACGGACCTGGCGGCGGCCGCGCGCGCCGCGTTCGGCCGCGTCGACGTGTGGATCAACAATGCCGGCGCGGATGTGTTGACCGAACCAGCCTCCCGCCTTTCTTGGATTGACAAGCTCGACCGCTTGCTGCAGGTCGACCTCCGGGGCACCGTGCTCGCCTCCTGGGCCGCGGTTGACCTGATGCGCGGCCAGCCGGGAGGCGGGACAATCATCAACATGGGTTGGGACCACGTGCTCGCCGGGATGAAGGGCGAGTACGCGGAAATTTTCTGCGCGGCGAAGGGCGGGGTGTACAGCTTCAGCCGGGCGCTCGCGCGCACGGTGGCGCCGCACATTCGGGTCAATGTGCTCGCCCCCGGATGGGTGGAGACATCGTACGGGGAAGGGCTCGATTCCACCGTCAAGCAACGGATCACCGAATCCATCCCCCTGAAACGCTGGGGGGCGCCCGAGGACATCGCGTCCACCGCGGTGTTTCTCTCGTCGGATGACGCCAATTACATCACGGGGCAGATGATCATGATCAACGGCGGCGACGTCATCTAGCCGCCAGGGAGGAGAACGATGGCAGTCAAGACCGAACGCACCTATAGCGAGCCGGAGATCACGGAGAAGCTCAAGGCGCTTCCCGGTTGGTGGCTCGAAGACGGCTGGATTCGCCGGCACTACAAGACCGACGGTTGGCCAACGACGCTGATGCTCGTGAATGCGATCGGCTACATCGCCGAGGCCGCGTATCACCACCCCGATCTCGCGGTCACGTGGGGTCGGGTGATCGTGAAGCTGCAGACGCACTCCGCCGGAGGAATCACGGACAAGGATTTCGAGCTCGCCCGGAAAATCGAGGACGCGGCTCTGTGGCGTCCCCAGGGGGGAGCCCTGGAGGGCACGCCCAACAAATTCACACGTTCCGGCGATCCGCGGTGAATCTGTCGCGTGTGCTGTTCGTGACCGGCAAGCTCGCTGAGCCGGCCTTGCGGCGCACGCTCGAAGACATGGCGCCCCCGTTTGCCTGGGAGATCGTGGCGCTCAAGATCACCGTGGCTGCGTTGATGACCACTGCCTGGATCGCGCGATTTCTCGACGTGCCGGCCGACACCGATCTCGTCCTGATCCCGGGGCTGTGTGAAGGCGAGACGGCGCTGATCTCCGACAAAACGGGTGTGCCCGTCGAGAAGGGGCCCAAGGACCTCCGCGAAATACCGGAATACTTCGGCCGGTCCGCCACGCCGATCCCGTACGGGGCCTGGGATATCGAGATCGTGGCGGAGATCAACAACGCGTCGCGGCTCACTCGGGACGCGATCCTCGAGGCCGCGGGCTATTACCGGTCGAGCGGCGCGGATCTGATCGACATCGGGTGTACTCCGGGAAAACCGTTCGCAGCGGCAGAGCTCGCCGGTGTCGTGCGGGCGCTTGTTGATGCCGGGATGCGGGTGAGCATCGACTCGTTCGATGGCGATGAGATTCGCACCGCGGTCGGCGCCGGCGCCGAGCTGGTGCTCAGCGTGAACGGCAGCAACGTCGAGATCGTGCGGGAGCTGCGCTCTTCCGGCGCACGAGTGGTGGTTATTCCCGACTTCGGCGCTGGCATGGAAACGATCGAGCCCACGCTGCGCACGCTCGAGCAACACGGCGTTCCCTACCTGCTCGATCCGATCGTCGAGCCGGTCGGTTTTGGATTCATGGCGTCGCTCGAGCGGTTCGCGGATGCGCACCGTCGTTATCCGGACGTGCCGCTCTTCATGGGAATCGGCAACATCACGGAGCTCCTGGCGGCCGACAGCACCGGCGTCACCGCCCTGCTCATGGCGATCTGCCAGGAGGTGGGAGTACGAACGGTGCTCACCACCGAGGTCATTCCCTGGGCCAGGGGCGCCGTGCGCGAAGCGGACATTGCCCGCCGTCTCGCCCATTACGCCGTCACGAACCACGCCCTCCCGAAAGGAGTCGACGATCGGCTCGTGACGGTGAAGGATCCCAAGATCCTCGAGTACTCCGAGGCCGAGCTGCGTGCCCTGCAGCAGCGAATTACCGACCCGAACTTCCGAATCTTCACCGATCGCGAGACGATCACCGTGCTCTCGAGCGAGCTGTTCGTGCGGGGAACGGATATCGACGAGCTGTTCGGCCTACTGGGCGTCACCGAAAGCACGCACGCGTTCTATCTGGGACGCGAGCTCGCCAAGGCGCGGCTCGCGGTGGCGCTTGGGAAGACGTACCGTCAGGAAGGCTCGCTCCGTTGGGGTTACCTCACCCCGCCGGACGAGCGCTCCACGCACGTCAAGGTGACACAGGCTTCCAAGCGCCGCGGGCGGCCGCCCACGGCGCCCGCGCCGGAGGGCGTGTGAGCCGCACGCTGCCGCTCGTGCACGAGATCGTGCCGGCACCCGAGCCGCTCGACGTGTGCGCGCGACTTTCACGCCAGCCGTTTCTTGTCTTTCTCGACAGCGCCCGGCGTGACGCGCGCCTGGGGCGGTATTCGTTCATCGCGGCCGATCCGATTCACCTGATCCGGAGCAAGGGCGCGCTCACGCTGGAGCGCCCCAGCGGGCGCTCTGAATGGAAGCGCGTCTCCGATCCACTCGGCGCCGCGCGGGCGGTGTTGCGCCGGTTCGAAGCGGAGCCGGTAGCGGACCTGCCGCCGTTTCAGGGCGGGGCGGCCGGTTATCTGGGATACGACTGGGGCACCACCCTCGAGCGCGTCCCGCGGGCGCGGTACGATGACCTCGAGATTCCCGACGTGATGCTCGGGATCTACGATTGGGTCATCGCGTGGGACCACGCTGCGGGACGGGCATGGATCATCTCCACGGGAATGCCCGAGCGGGGGGCCGGCCGCGAGGCTCGCGCCGCGAGCCGTCTCGCCCTGGTGCGGCAATACATCGGCCAGCCCGTTGAGGCGGCCGGGCCGTCCCAGCCCGCCCCAGGCCACGAACCGGCTCGTGTTTCGGCGCCGAGTTTTGCGGTCAAATCCTTATCGCCACGCGCTCGCGTGCGCTCGAATTTCACCCGCGCCGGGTACGAGGCAGCGGTGCGGCATGTTGTCGAGTACATCCGGGCGGGCGACATCTTCCAGGCCAACCTGTCCCAGCGGTTCCAGGCCCCGCTGATCGGGACCGCGCTCGAGCTGTATCAGCGGCTCCGGTCCCGCAATCCCGCACCGTTCGCGGCCTACCTCGCGTTCGATGACGTCAGAATCGCGAGCTCGTCACCGGAGCGGTTCCTGCGCGTTGGGCACGGCCAGGTCGAGGCCCGCCCGATCAAGGGAACGAGGCCGCGGGGGACGGGTCCGGAGCACGATGCCGCACTCGCGCGCGCGCTGCACGAGAGCGCAAAGGATCGCGCTGAGAACGTGATGATCGTGGATCTGCTGCGGAACGACCTGTCGCGTGTGTGCCGCCCCGCGAGTGTGCACGTCCCCGAGCTGTTCGCGCTCGAGCAGTACGCGACCGTGCACCACCTCGTGTCTACCGTCGTCGGGGAGCTCGAGCCCGAGCACGACATCATGGATCTGCTCCGCGCATCGTTTCCCGGCGGATCGATCACGGGCGCGCCCAAGATTCGGGCGATGCAGATCATCGCCGAGCTCGAGCCGACGCAGCGCACCGTGTACTGCGGCGCGATTGGGTACGTGAGCCTGTCGCATGCCGCAGACACAAGCATCGCGATCCGCACCATGCTGGTGCGGGGGGACGAAGTCTACTTCCAGGCAGGCGGCGGCATTGTCGCCGACTCCGAGCCGGAGCTCGAGTACGAGGAAACACTCGACAAGGCCGCGGGGATGATCGAGGCACTGGTACCGTGATTCTCCTGATCGATAACTACGACTCCTTCGTCTACAACCTTGCTCGCTACGTCCGCGAGCTAGGCCGCGATGCACTCGTCCGCCGCCATGACGCGATCACCCTCGAGCAGATCGCGGCCCTCGGGCCGTCGCACATCCTTATCTCGCCCGGACCCTGCACTCCGGGTGAAGCCGGAATCTCGACCGACGTCGTGCGACACTTCGGCCCGAGGATTCCGATCCTGGGCATTTGCCTGGGGCATCAATGCATCGGGGCGGCGTATGGAGCCGGCATCGTGCGCGCGGCGACTCCGATGCACGGCAAGGCTTCACTCATCTATCACGATGGCCGCGGAATTTTTGCCGGCTTGCCAATTCCGTTTCGGGCCGGCCGGTACCATTCGCTCGCCATCGCGCGCACCGGCTTGCCCACTCAGCTGCGCGTCACGGCGACGGCGGAAGACCGCGAAATCATGGCGGTCGAGCACACGCGCGATCCCGTCATTGGACTGCAATTCCATCCGGAATCGGTGCTCACCGAATACGGCTATCACCTCCTCGCCGGGTTCCTGGGAGCGGCGCCGCCGACCGGCGGATCGCTTCCGACCCATGCGGACGGCAGTGCGGCTCGTGGGCCCCTGCCGGCGGCGGCCGTGCCGTGATCGTCGAATCGATTCTCACTACTCTCGACCACGCCGGGGTCCCGAACTTCGCACCGATGGGGGTGGAATGGGGCGAAGCAGAAATTGTCGTGAAGCCGTTTCTCGAGACGACCACGTTTCGGAACCTGCAGGCCACACGCGCCGGAGTCGTGAATCTCACGGACGACGTCGGGGTGTTCGCGCGCGCCGCGATCTCGAACGCGCCGTTCCCCGCGTTCCCAGCGGAGCTCGTTCGCGGCGTCGTGCTCGCGACCGCGTGCTCGTGGCGCGAAATCATCGTCCAGACGATCGATGAAACGCCGCCCCGTGCACGCATTCTCACGCGCGTGGTGCATCATGGCGTGCGCCGGGAATTCATCGGCTTCAATCGGGCGAGGAATGCGGTGCTCGAAGCCGCGATCCTCGCTACGCGAACACACGTCCTCCCGGCCGAAGAGATTCAGTCCGAGTTCAAACGGCTGAGTGTCATCGTGGAAAAGACGGCCGGACCCGCGGAGCGCGAGGCCATGCTGCTGCTCACCGAGTTCGTGCGCGCGGCACTGGCGGTCTCCCCCTCCCCCGCTCCCGCCCCCGCGATTTGAGCGCGTCGACCACCACACGGCCGATGCTCGTCGAAGCACCCGCTCGGCTGCATTTCGGTGTGCTGGACCTGCGGGGAGAGCTGGGGCGGCGGTTCGGGGGAATCGGCGCCGCGATTCCCGTCCCGTCGCTGCTCCTGGAAGGCGCACCCGCGGCGCGCTTCACCATCGAGGGGAGCGGACCAGACGTGGATCGCGCGCGCCAGTTCGCGCGCCGGTTTGCGGCGCACTATCGCATAGAGCTGCGCGCGCGACTCACATTGCGCCGCACGATTCCAGCGCACGTCGGACTCGGTTCCGGGACGCAGCTCGCTCTCGCGGTGGCTCGGGTGCTGGCCGAGCTGCACGGGATCGACGCCGATACCACGCAGTTGGCCCGCGCAGTGGATCGGGGCCGGCGCTCGGGCGTGGGCACGTGGACGTTCGCCCTCGGCGGGTTCGTGCTGGAGGGAGGACGTCGCGCTGACAGTGATGGCGTTGCCCCCCTGCTCGCGCGGCTTCCCATCCCACAGCCGTGGCGCTGCGTGCTGGTGGTTCCCGAGGGAGCCCCTGGGCTCGTGGGTGACGAAGAGGCTCGCGCGTTTGCCGAGTTACCTCCGCCCTGCCGCGGTGAAGTCGAGCGCGTCGCCCATCTCGTGCTCATGCAGCTGCTTCCGGCGCTCGCCGAAGCCGATCTGCCGGGGTTCGGAGCCGCGCTCACGGAGATTCAACGCATCACTGGTGGCTGGTTCTCCGCCGCTCAGGGAGGTGTGTACGCCCCGGGGCCGAGCGCCGAGTTGATCGGAGCGCTCGAGCGGGGAGGCGCGCTCGGTGTGGGGCAAAGCTCATGGGGTCCCGCCGTTTATGGGCTCACGCCCGATCCGGCCAGCGCCCAGATCCTCGCGGCGCGGGTGCGCACGGCGCTCGGTAGGACGCCGGGAGCCGTCTACGAGACCGGGTTCAGTCACACCGGAGCCACCATCTTGCCTTCTTGACGGGTGCAGAACCGCGGGCTATAACCAAAATCCCCACACGCTTTTCGTACAGAAGGGACATGCTGTATGTCCGGATTCTGTTGGGAGCGTAGTCCCCCGTTTCGACTCCCCGGGTCGACACCGACCCATAGCCGGACAAGCGCCCATGCTCAACCTCATCTTTTTTCACATGGGGTATGCTAATGAATCAATCCCAATTGTCGTCCGGCAGCCTCGTCGCGAGCTTGATGCTCGTCGCGGCCGCCGTGGGGGCCCAGAACCCCGCACCGGCGAAGCCCGCAGCCGCGGCGCCGGCGAAGCCCGCAGCAGCAGCACCCCAAGGGTCGGGCGAGTGGACGATGCCAGGTCGCACACAGGACCTGCAGCGCTACAGCCCGCTGACCCAGATCACCCGCGCCAACGTCAAAGGCCTGAAAGTCGCCTGGCAGTTTTCCACGGGCGTGCTGCGCGGGCACGAGGGTGCGCCGCTCGTGATCGGAAATGTCATGTACGTTCACACCCCGTTCCCCAACATCGTGTACGCCCTCGATCTGACCAAACCGGGCGCGCCGATGATCTGGAAACACGTACCGTCGCAACCCGCTGAGGCGATTCCGATCGCCTGCTGCGATCTCGTAAACCGCGGCCTGGCGTATCACCCGAGCGGCAAGCTGTTCATCCAGCTGTTGCAGGGCGATCTGCTTGCGCTCGACGCCAAGACCGGCAAGCAGCTGTGGCGGGTACCCAACGCGGATTACAAGCAGGGTTCGACGATGACCAACGCGCCGATCGTCATCCGCGACATCGTCATCGCCGGCATTTCGGGCGGGGAGTTCGGCGTGCGCGGGCGCGTCACGGCGTTCGATGTCAACAGCGGCAAGGAGCTGTGGCGCGGTTACAGCACGGGGCCCGATTCGGAAGTGCTGATCAATGGGACGCCGAACGCCAACTACGAGTCGATGAAGGGCAAGGATCTGGGCGTGTCGACCTGGACCGGCGACGAGTGGAAGCGCGGCGGCGGCACCACCTGGGGTTGGTATTCGTACGATCCCGACCTGAACCTGTTCTACTACGGCTCGGGCAATCCCGGCACCTGGAACCCCGATCAGCGCCCCGGCGACAACAAGTGGTCCATGAGCATTTGGGCCCGCAACCCGGATAATGGCCAGGTCAAATGGGTATACCAGATGACGCCGCATGATGAGTGGGACTACGACGGCGTGAACGAGATGATTCTTGCGGATCTCACGATCGGCGGGAAGCCGGTGAAGGCGCTGGTACACTTCGATCGCAACGGCTTCGGCTACACGCTCGATCGGACGAACGGCAAGGTGCTCGTCGCGCAGCCCTTTGGCCCCGTCAACTGGGCGTCGAAGATCGATCTCACGACCGGCCAGCCGGTCCGGAATCCGCAGTACGGGACGACCTCGAAGAAGAACACCGAGGGCATCTGCCCGGCCGCCATCGGCTTCAAGGATCAACAGCCCGCGGCGTATTCGCCGCAAACGGGGCTGTTCTACGTCCCCACGAACAACATCTGCATGGATTACGAGGGCGTGGAAGTGAAATACTCGGCCGGTCAGCCGTACGTCGGCGCGATCGTCCGCATGTTCCCCGGACCGGGAGGCAACCGTGGCGCGTTCATCGCCTGGGATCCCGTGGCCGGCAAGATCAAGTGGTCGATCAAGGAAGACCTCGCGGCGTATGGCGGGGCGCTGACGACCGCGGGTGGGATCGTATTCTACGGCACGATGGAAGGCTGGCTCAAGGCGGTCGATCAGCGCACCGGGCAGGAGCTGTGGCGCTTCAAGACCGGCTCGGGCATCATCGGTAATCCGATGACCTTCGTCGGACCTGACGGCAAGCAGTATGTCGCGGTGCTGTCGGGTGTCGGCGGTTGGGCGGGGATTGGCGTCGCCGCCGGGATCGGTCCGGAAGATCCGACGGCAGGGCTGGGCGCGCTCGGCGCGTTCGGCGATGCTGGCAACTTCAGCAATCAGGGCGGCATTCTGACGGTGTTCTCGCTCTGATGCGGCATTCGCGTCACCCGTAACACGGCTCGTAGCTGTTGATGAAGTCACGACCCGGTGTCGAGGCCAATCACCTCGACACCGGGTATTTATCTCTCAAGAGCTTTTCCCTGAGGTGGCTCGTGAGCAGTCCTATCGCCGCTCGTTCCGTGAAGCGCACCGCCCCCGTGCTGTTCGTCCTGCTCGCGAGCGTGCTGCTCGCCGCACACTCGGCTCCGAGCCCGGACCCGCTGCGCGTGTGCGCGGACCCGTTCGATCTGCCGTTCTCCAACGATCGCGAGGAAGGCTTCGAGAACAAGATCGCACAGATCGTCGCCAAGGATCTCGGCACCACGGTCGCAAACTTTTGGTGGCCGCACCGCCGCGGCTTCATCCGCAACTCGCTGTCGGCGGGACTGTGCGATGTGGTGATGGGCGTCCCCGTGGGATTCGATCCGGTCCGCACGACCGCGCCCTATTACCGCTCGACGTATTACTTCGTGTACCGCACCGATCGCAATCTCAACATCCGCTCGCTCGACGATACCGTGCTCAAGCATCTGAAGATTGGCGTGAATCTGATCGGGTACGATTACACCAACACGCCGCCGGCGCACGCGCTCTCGGCACGCGGCGTGGTAGGCAATCTCATCGGGTTCTACAACTTTCTCGGGCCTGAACGGGATCATCCCGAGGACATCGTGAACGCCGTCGCGCAGGACAGCGTGGATGTGGCCATCGTGTGGGGCCCCCTCGCCGGGTATTGGGCCAAACGCACCGCGGTTCCCCTGACGCTCGTGGCGCTGCCCGATTCCGATCCCGTATCGGGGATGATTTTTGGCTTCGATATGGCCATGGGAGTGCGCCACCGTGACAAAGACCTGGCGGCGCGCCTCGATTCCGTGGTTGCGCGCGACCGGCAGCAGATAACGGATGTGCTGAAATCGTTCAACATTCCCCTCGCCGAGCCACGCAGCAGCGCTCCCGATCGCGCCGCCCCGACGCCTGCGGCCCCCCGGCCTTCAGGACCCTCGGTGGATTTCACTGCGCTCGAGCTCCCCGCCGCGAGGGTCGCACGCGCCGACAGCCTGCTCGTCTCGGACGATGAATACCAGGGCTGGAAGTGGTTTCATGTCTACTGCTATCGCTGCCACGGCACGGACGCGTTCGGGGGACAGCTCGCGCCCGATTTGCGCCATTCGCTCGGACCCGATGGCTCGGTGACTCACGACGTGTTCCTGCAAACGGTCACCGAGGGGCGCGTTCCCAAGGGCATGCCATCGTGGAAAACACTGCTCGACAGCACCCAAATCGAGCAGCTCTACGCCTACGTGAAAGCCCGGAGCTCGGGACGGCTCGCGCCGGGCCGGCCGCATCGCGCATCGGATATTTCCAAACCGTGACGGCCGCTTGGGCGGTACTCGGGACCGTTGCCTCGGTGCTCGTTCCGACCGCGCAGGATTCGGCGGGACGTGTGCTCAGCGTGGCGGTGGTCGAGTTCGTCGCGACGGATGCGGCGGGGGGAAGCGGCATCGATAGTAGTGTGCGGGCGCGCCTGCTCTCGAGCGGGCAGGCGCCCGACGTCTGGCTCGCCACGGATCTGCGCGAAACGGGCCGCTACGCCCCGGTGGCCCGCGACCGGGTCAGCGCGGCGCTCAATGCGCTCAGTACGACTCCTTGGGACTGTGACGACGTCAGCTGCGCCACGCGAGTGGGCCATGCGCTGGGCGCCGAGCGGGTCGTCACCGGCCGGGTCACCCGGGTCTCGAATCTGATCTGGTTTCTGCACGCGACGCTGATCGATGTGGCGGGCGAGCGGGCAGTGCACCGCGAGGAATTCGAGATCAAGGGCGACGTCTCGAATCTTCTTCCCAGGGCGATGGGAGCCTTGGCGCGACGCTTCGAACAACACGACGCGGCGCGGCTGACACGTGACCAGGTGCTGGCCGTGCTCGCTGCGGCGCCTGCCGGCGCCGCGCCCAACCTCGCGGGGCAGGATCTCTCGGGGCTCGATCTCTCGGGCACGGATTTTCGTCGCTCCGACCTGTCGGGCAGCCGCCTCGTGGGCACGAACTTGTCACAGGCGAATCTCTTCGCTGCAACGCTGAGCGACGCGGTGGCGACGGGAGCGAGCCTCGCGGGCGCGAATCTCGACATGTCCGTGTTGTACCGCGTCGACCTCTCGAAGGCCGACCTGCGCGGCGCGAGCATGTTCGGGGCGATCGCCGCTGGCGGCAATTTCACCGAAGCGGACCTCCGCCTGGCCCGGATCATTGCCGCGCTGACGCATGCGACGTTCGCGAACGCAAACCTCAGCGGCGCGAATTGCGGCGCCGATCCGGGCAATCAACCCATGGGCGTCATGCGAACCGATGCGAGCGACGCCGATTTCTCGGGCGCAAACCTCTCGGAGGCGAACCTCCGCAAGGTCAACTTCACGCGCGCCACACTCACTGGCGCGGACGTTACCGGCGCCGATGTCACGGGAGCGGATCTCACGGATGCGGACTTCCGCGGCAGCCACGGCCGGCCGGCCGGCGGCGGTTTCACGCGAGCGCTCAACGTGCAGCTCGCCAGGTTCGATCCGCCTGATCCCGACCCCGAGCCGATGCTGTACGTGAGCAACGAGAAGGGGAATACGGTCAGCATGGTCTCGGCCCAGCGCGACACCGTCGTGGCCACGATCCCCGTTGGAAGGCGGCCGCGCGGCCTCGCCGTGAGCCCTGACGGGAAGACGTTATACGTCGCCCTGGGCGAGGACAACGCGATCGGCGTCATCGATGTGATGGCGCGACGCGTGATTCGGACGATTCCGACCGACTCGGATCCCGAACTCCTGGCGGTGAGCCAGGATGGTCATGTCGTGTACATGTCCAATGAGGCGATCGCCAAGGCGAGCGCGCTGGATCTCACGTCCGGACGCGTGCTGTTCACGACCGCCGTGGGGGTCGAACCGGAGGGCATCGCGGTAAGCCCCGATGGATCGAAGGTCTACGTGACGGCGGAAACGACCGGTGACGTGTCGGTGCTCGACGCGAAAACCGGGCGACTCCTGCGCACCATCAAGGTCGGCGACAACCCCCGTACGATTCGCTTCACGCCCGACGGCAAGCACGCCTACGTGACCGCCGAAGCGGGCGGCGACATCTCGATCATCGATGCGGCGAAGGACAGCGTGGTGGCAGAGCTACCGCTCGGCGACCGGAAAACGAAGCCGGTCCGCGTGGCGTTCAGTCCTGATGGGCGGCTGGCCTACATCACCGAAGGCGCGGCAGCGGACGTGCGGATGCTCGACGGGGTGCACGACAGCACCATCGCCACAATACCCGTCGGAGCCCGCCCCTGGGGAATCGCGCTGTCACCCGATGGACGGCGGTTGTACACAGCTGATGGCAAGGCGAATGCGCTTTCCGTCATCGATACTGAGGCCCGAAAGGTCGTACGCACAGTTCCCGTAGGCGAGCGTCCCTACGACGTGGTATACGTCCCCTGAGCGGCCGCGCGCCGCTCCCGGCGGCGCGCGAGCCAGCCGTCCAGGCCCCAACGCCTCCCGGCGCTCGAGCCCAGGATCACGATCAAGCTGACCGCCAGGACGTAGTGGAAGCCTTGTTGTGACGCGCCCTGCCAGAAGACCGCGAGGTAGTAGCACACGACAAGGAGGAGCGCGACCGCGGCGCCGAGCTCGGTGAGGAGCCCCAACACCAGCAACAGCCCTGCGGCGCTCTCGCCCAACGCGGTGAGTTGGGCAAATACCGACGCGTGGGGGATGACCGTCCCTTCCAGAAAGGTCTGGTACGACGTCAGCGGATTACCCGCCGCGTACTTCTCGAGCAGCTTTGGCATCAATTGCACCCAGCGCACGGACGCGATCGGCATCGGAACGAATCCGCCGAGCAGGGTCAGCTTCGTAAAAATCGATTTCGCAAACCAGACGCCGACCGCGATGCGCAGCACGGCCAGCCACTGTTCGGGGGCGCGAAGCGGGATCGGGCGAGCATCGTTCACTGGAGCTATTTCCCGATACAAAATGCCGCGAACACGCGGTCCAGGATATCGTCGGGGGTCACGACGCCGATCAGGTCTTCGAGCGCGCCAATCGCCGCTCGCAGATGCGTTGCCGACGCGACCGCGTCGATGCCAGCCCCCCGCGCGTCGTGAAACGCGTCGAGTTCGTTCAGGGCACGCTCGAGCGCAATGCGATGCCTGGCACGCGTGACGATCGGCTCGATATCGGCCGAACGGAGCAACTGCCCGAACGCGGCTTCGGCGAGCTGCCGCTTGAGGACATCGAGGCCGGAGCCGGTGACCGCCGAAACCGCGGGGAAGCGGAAGGCGGGAAGCGGGAAGCGATCCGATTTGGTGAGCACAGTGATCACGGGAGCGCTGCACTGCGCCAGAAATTCCTCTCGCCCTCCCGCTTCCCGCTCGTCGCTTCCCGCTTCCCGTGTTTCTTCGCAGTACAGAATAAGATCCGCCGCGCCGAGATAGCGCCGGCTGACCTCGATACCGAGCCGCTCGATCCGATCACTCGTATGACGGAGGCCGGCGGTGTCGACGAGCCTAAAGGGCAGCCCTTCGATGACTGCCGCTGCCTCGATCGCGTCTCTCGTGGTCCCGGGCACGTCGGTGACTATTGCGCGCTCATGGCCGAGCAGAGCGTTGAAGAGGGACGACTTTCCCGCATTGGGTTTTCCCGCGATCACGACGAGCGCTCCCTCGCGCAGCCGCTCGCCCTCGGGAGCCGTGCGGAGCAGATCCGCGATCCGGGTGCGCACGGTCTGCCAGGCCGTCGCGATCCGCACATCGCTGACGGGCCCATCGTCCTCCTCTGGAAAGTCGATTTCGTAACACAGCAGCGCCTCGAGCTCCACCAGCTCGCCCCGGAGCGACACGAGGCGCTCGGACAGCCCGCGATCGAGCTGGTGGAGCGCGCGCCGGCGCTGCGCGGGTGAAGCCGCATCGATCAGGTCCGCCGTGGCCTCGGCCTGAAGCAGGTCCATTTTCCCGTTCCGCACCGCCCGACGGGTGAACTCCCCCGGCAAGGCATGTCGGGCTCCCGCGGCGACAAACGCGGTCACGGCTTCGGCGGGAACCAGCGCGCCGCCGTGGGTGAACACCTCCAGCATGTCTTCGCCGGTGTACGACCGGGGCGCGAGATACGTGGCGACGAGCGGCTCGTCGATGACATCGCGCGTACGCGGGTCGGTCAACGTGGCGCGTACCATCCGCCTCGGCTCCTGGGGCACCGGCGCGACGCAGCGTGCCGCCAGCGTCAGGCTGCCTGAACCCGACAGCCGGATCACCGCTACCGCAGACCGGCCTGGAGGAGTCGCGAGCGCGACGATCGGATCCGACAGCACGTCACCCCGGAGTGGCTGGTGCCGGCTTGGGAGAGCGCTGCTGGGCCATGCGGCGTCGCGCGATGCGGTATTGCTGGGGAATGCTGAAGATGTTCGACACGGCGTAATAAAGATTCAGGCCGGACGCAAACCGCACGAACAGGACTGTCATGAAGATTGGCATGAAATACAACATCATCGTCGCCTGCGGGTTGGGCGGCGCGCCCATCTGGCCCACCTTCGAGAGCACGAACATCGACAGACCCATGATCACGGGAATGATGTAATAGGGGTCGGCGCGCGACAAATCGGGAAGCCACAGAAACGGGACGCCCCGGAACTCGATCGTGTTGTTGAACACGAAAAACAGCGCGAACAGCACCGGCATCGGAATGAGCATCGGCAAGCATCCGCCGAGCGGATTCACCTGGTGCTCCTTGTAGATCTTCATCATCTCCCGCTGCAAGCGCTCCGGCTCGTCCTTGTAGCGGTCCTGCGTGGATTTGATCAGGGGCTGCACGGCCTGCATGCGGATGGACGATTCCATCGCCCGCTGGTTCAAGGGCCAGAGCAGCACGCGGATCAGAATGCCGAAGATTACGAGTACCCAGCCGTACGCGAGGTGCAGATTCCCGTGCATCCACAGCAGAATGTTCACCACCCAGACCGAAACCGGCTGGATGAACGGCCGGAGAAACCCCCCGTACGGATTGGCGTCGTCCAGGTCGTGTCCGATCGCCGCAAGCCGCCGATACTCGAGCGGGCCGGCGTACACCTGAAAGCGCAGATCGCCGGCGGCGGCGACCGGGAGCGTGACCGACACCGCGGCGCGGCTGGCGGACTTGCCGGTGCGCGCGCCGCCGACGGCAATGCTCCCCGCGAACCTGGGCTCGTTCTCCTCGAGCGTGAGGGCAGCCAACAGAAAGTATTTGGATTTCACCCCAACCCACTCGAACGGCCCGTCCAGCAGCCTGGCTTCTCCCGGCTTGAGCGACTGGAATGCCGTACTCTGGGTCTTCCCGGCTTTCGTGACCACGGCGTAATGCCGATAGTCGTCGATCGAATCCGCCTCGACCGAGCGCAGGCCTTGGCCGAGATCGAGCGCGAGCACGGCGCCGGTCCGTCCCAGCCCCGCGACTCGCCCCACCACATCGAAGCGATATTCGTCAGGTGAGAAGGTGTACTCGAGCACCACGCGGGCGTCGCCCCGCTCGGCGGTGAGCGTGAGCTTCGTGCCGGGCGCCCCTACACGCAGCTGCTCGATGTCCGGCTTGAAGGTCCAGCCCTCGAGATCCGCGGTATCCGCGCCCTGTACGAGCCGCATGCCCAGGAGACCGGTGCCGGGTGGGACGAGCTGCACGTCTCTCGATGCGTCGATCGGCGAGAACGAGCGGAACTGCAACAACTCGACATGGACCAACCGGCCCCCGAGCGTTGAGAAGCCGAGCCGGTAGAGCGGCGAGCTGACCCAGACGGTCTCTGCCGGAGCTTCGGCGGACGCTCGGACGGGCGGTCCGGCGGACGGAGCCACGACAGGAGGCGTCGTGGCGGCGCTCTCTGCCCTGACGCGGCTCGTGTCCGGCTGTCCGCCGGTCCGCCTGACCGCCGGTTTCTTGAGAAACAGACTCGGCAGAATCGCGACGAGCAGCATCAGCACGATGGCAAGAATGAACCGACGTTCCACAGCGGGCCCTCAGGCGGGAGGCACGGGATCAAAGCCACCGGGATGGAACGGGTGACACCGTGCCAGGCGCTTCACGCCTAACCAGCCCCCCTTTACCACCCCGAAGCGCTCCATTGCTTGATACGTATACTGCGAACACGAGGGGACGAACCGACACTGCGTGATCACGAAATGCGAGAGCGTGAACTGATACAGGCGGATCATTCCCATCGCCGCGAGCCGCGGCCATCGGCTCAATCTCACGTGACATGCCTCACGGCTTCGCCAAGCTCGGCCTCGAGCGCCGCGAACGGCAGCCCGTAGGCGGAACGCTTCGCGCGTACCACGAGGTCGTACGGCGGGAGCGACGCCAGAGGGCCGCGGCGCACCAGCTCCCGGAGGTGGCGACGCAACCGATTGCGCAACACCGCGGAGTATTGAAATCGGGGAACGATGAATCCGATGCGAGGATGCGGCGGACGGGTCTGGTTGGGACGCCATGCGAGCTCGAGATGTGCAGTCCGCCACCGGCGTCCTTCTTCCGAACAGGCGACGAGATCCGAACCGCGCGCCAGCCGCGCGCGCCGCGGGAACCGCTCGCCCGTTACTGGCTCCGGTGCTTGGACGGCAACCGGAGTGCGAGGCGCTTGCGGCCCTTCTTGCGCCGCCGCGACAGCACCGCGCGTCCCCACACATCTTTCATGCGAGCGCGGAATCCGTGTTTGTTGATGCGGCGACGGTTGCGGGGACGATACGTCGGGCCCATGCGTTTCCTCTCGTGAGGCGGGGAAACCTAGCGCGTTGCCCCTCTTGGTCAAGGTTGACTTCTCCACACGTGGGGCGTACTTTCGGGCCGCCCTGCTACACCCCTACCTTTTGTCACCATCGATGGAGCAGTCGACAAAGGAAGCTTGGAAGCGTCTCCTCGACGAGGCGCGGCGTGAACTTCCCGACGCGACGGTTCGCACCTGGCTCGAGCCAGCCGAACCGATCGGGTTGGATGAAGGACGACTGATCCTCGGCGCACCGGATCAGTTCGCCGTCGAGTGGAATGAATCCAAGCATGCCGGCATTCTGGCCCGTGCCGCCGAGCGCGTGTTCGGCCGCCCGACCGCCGTCGTGTTCCGCGTCCAGGAAGATCGCCAGCAGCGCCCGCAAATGGATTTCTTCGTCGCCACCCGGGAAGCCGCCACCACCGACAAAAACGGGATCGCGACCACCCCGCTCAACGAGCGCTACACCTTCCAGACGTTCGTCATCGGAAAATCCAACGAGCTCGCGGCCGCGGCGGCGCACGGCGTCGCGGAGGCGCCGGGGAAGACCTACAACCCGCTGTTTATCTACGGTGCGACCGGGCTCGGCAAGACGCACCTGATGCAGGCCATCGCCCACTCGGTGCTGCAGAAGAATCCCGAGACGCGGCTGCAGTACTTCGGCGCCGAGCAGTTCATCAACGAAGTCATCGAGTCGATTCACGCCCGCACCATGTCGGAGTTCCGGCGCCGCTATCGGAACGACGTCGACCTCTTCCTCGTGGACGACGTGCATTTCCTCGAAGGCAAGGAGATGACCCAGGAAGAGTTCTTTCATACGTTCAATGCGCTGTTCGAGGCCCACAAACAGATCGTGCTCACATCCGATCGGCCCCCGAAAGAGATCCCGGGGCTCGAAGATCGGCTCATCTCCCGCTTCGAGTGGGGGATGGTCGCGGACATCGGGCATCCCGACCTCGAGCACCGCATCGCGATTCTCCGAAAGAAAGCGGAGCAGGACCACCTCGAGCTGACGATTCCCGACGACGTGCTGCGGTTCATCGCCGAGCACATCCGCTCGAGCGTCCGCGAGCTCGAAGGCTGCATCATCAAGCTGCTGCTGTTTGCGTCACTCAAGAATCGCGAAGTGACGATCGAACTCGCGCGTGAGGCGCTCTCGGACAAGATCCGTCAGGGCGACGATGCGGCCAGCTTCGGCGCGCAACCCACGCCTTCCATCGATCGGGTGCAGGAAGTCGTCGCGCGCCGGTGGGGCGTGACGCCGGAGGGACTGCGGTCCAAGGCGCGCACCAAAACGCTCACGATCCCGCGGCAAGTCGCAATGTATCTCGCGCGCGACATGCTGGGAATGCAGCTGGTCGAGATCGGCCAGGCGTTCGGGGGCCGGGATCATTCGACGGTCATCCATTCCGTCGACAAGGTCGAGCGACAAATGATTCGGGATCGGACGTTCAAGGAGCGCGTCGAAATGGCGCGTCAGGAGTTATCGGCACTGTAGCCCACATGTTGGAAGCGGCTTGTGGGCAATGTGGGATTAATGCTTTCGATGTAGAACACCCCGGTTGATACCAACAGTACCAACATGGCGCCCACAGCGAGACGGGGCATAGAGAGCTGATGCATCACGAGGTTAGCACAATCACCCACATTTCCCCGTACTCTACTACGACTACGAGTATTTCTATATATAGAGGCCTTAGAATCTTTTTCCCCAACAAGGCGCAGAGCGGGACATGAAGTTCACCATCACACGCGACCAGCTGCAGGAAGGACTCGGCGCCGTCGCCGCGGCTGTGCCGACCAAGACCACATTGCCGGTGCTGGCCAACGTGCTCGTGGAGGCCACAAAGCAGGGCGTTCGCCTTGCGGGCACCGACCTGGACATCGCGGTGAGCACGATCGTTCCGGCCGATGTCGACGCGGAAGGCGCCGCCACGCTGCCGGCCAAGAAGCTCGTCGATATCGCGCGCGAGCTGCCGGCCGGCCCCGTGCGGATCACCGCGGCCGGTGAGGCACGCGTATCGATCGAATGTGGCCGCTCGAAATTCAAGCTGCTCGGGTTGCCGCGCGAGGAATTCCCGTCGTTCCCCGTGGTGAAGTTCGAGGGCGGAGGCGCATGGCGCGCGGCCGGCGGCGTGCTGCACAAGCTCGTGGGACACGTCGCGTTTGCCGCGTCGACCGAAGAGAGCCGCCCGATTCTGAACGGCGTGATGTGGGAGTTGCGTCCCGACCGCATGCGGATGGTGGCCACCAACGGGCATCGCCTGGCGAAAATGGACGTGCCGGCAAGCGGCGGGTCGACCGCCGATCTCATCGTACCCCCGAAGGCGCTCGAGCAGGTGCGCCGGCTCATCCCGTCCGATGCCGACATGGAAATTGCGCGGAGCGACAACCACATCGGATTTCGCGCCGGCGGGACGCTCGTGTTTTCGCGCCTCATCGAAGGGCCGTATCCGAATTACGAGCAGGTGATCCCGCGCGAGAACGACAAGATCGGCACGGTCGACAAGGCCGCGATGACCGCCGCGCTCCGCCGCATGAGTGTTGTCGCCAGCGATCAAACCCATCGGATCCGGCTCGCCTTCTCGGGCGGCGCCGTGAAATTCTCCGTGCAGACCCCCGATCTGGGCGAGGCGCAGGACGAGCTCCCCGTCACCTACGAGGGAGAGCCGCTCGAAATCGGGTTCAATGCCATGTACCTGCTCGAGATCCTCAAGTACATGCCCACTGACGAGGTGCGCTTCACGTTCAAGGCGCCTGAGCGGGCCGCCACCGTCGAACCGGTGGGCTGGGACGATCCCGCAAGCTACATGGCGCTCGTCATGCCGTTGCGCCTCGTGGACTGAAGCGCCACACCGATTCGCCTATGGCGGTAGATGTCGGCGCACTTCAGGAGCGCCTGCAACGCGCACTCGGCACGGAATTCAAGGTCGGCGACTTGCTGGGAGAGGGCGGCTATGCGGCCGTCTTCCGGGCCAAGGACCGTGCGGGGCGCCGCGACGTGGCGGTAAAGGTCCTCGACCTGGGCCTCACCCCCTCCCCGGAGCTGGCCGAGCGCTTCGTGCGCGAGGCGCGCACCGTAGCGCAGCTCGATCATCCGCACATTGTCCCGATCTACCGGGTCGGCGGCTTCAAGAACACGATCCTCTTCATCATCATGCGCTGCGTCGACGGCATGTCGCTGCGGCAGCTGTTGGAGCGCCGGGGGGAGCTCTCAGTCGACGATGCCGTGCGAGTCGCGCGTCAGGTTGCCGACGCGCTCGCCTACGCCCACCAGCGTCACATCATTCATCGCGACATCAAACCCGACAACATTCTGCTCGACGCTTCCGGCCACGTGCTCGTCACGGATTTCGGAATCGCCAAGGCGAGCGAGGCGGCCTCGGCATCGCAGCTCACGACCGAAGGGATGGTCGTGGGGACGCCGCATTACATGAGTCCGGAGCAGGCCACCGGCGATCGCATTGACACGCGGTCGGACATCTATTCGCTGGGGATCGTGCTGTATCAGATGCTGGTGGGTGCCGTGCCGTTCGATGGCGAGTCGGCGCAGGCGGTGCTCATGAAACAGGCAACCGCCGATCCCGCGCCGATCCGCCGGCGGCGCCGCGAAGTGCCCGACAAGCTCGCGCGCGTGCTCGAGCGGATGCTTGCGAAAGACCCTGCCGAGCGGTTCCAGACCGCGGAAGAGCTGAGTCGCGCCATCATCGAGGCGCGTCCGGCGGCCGCGGGCGATCGGATCGCATTGCGCCGCCGCCGCAGCGCGGAGCCCCGGAACCGGAGGACGCGGATGGCGGCTGGACTCGCGGGACTCGTCATTGTCGCCGCGCTGGTGCTGGCGAGCGTGACGGCGCTCGGCCGCGGTCCGCGCTTGCGGGTGACCGCCCCGGTACCGGACAGCGTGAACAGCCGTTTGCAGCAACGCGGCATTCTGAGTCGGACCGACACCGCTGTCTTTGCCTTCAGCCCCTACAGCGAGCGCGAAGCGCTCCTGGTGATAGCGCTCCACCGTGTGGCCGTGGCCGCGCCGCGCCACTTGCGCGGCTATCCGAGGGAAGGGCTCGCCTACCGATTCGGAACGACGTGGCGCGGCGGACCGAAAATCATCTTCGTGCTCGACCCCGGCAGCGGAGCGCCCGACACCGTATACGG
This sequence comes from Gemmatimonadales bacterium, assembly GCA_035517615.1. Taxonomy (GTDB): domain Bacteria; phylum Gemmatimonadota; class Gemmatimonadetes; order Gemmatimonadales; family GWC2-71-9; genus AG25. The sequence continues at coordinate 26,104 of DATIYM010000019.1, read as the reverse complement.
GCGTCTATCGCCGCGCGATGCCTGGGAACTCGAGCGCGGCGTGCGCGTGCTGCTGAGTCGGTCAACGGGACGTTGAACGGTGCGCTTACCGCGCGGGCGCAGCGCGAGTCGAAATCAGGAACAGGTCACCGGCCGTAAACGGCGTCGCGGCCCGGGGACCGCTCACGGCCACTCCCAGCGCATCCGAGGCGCCGATCGCGAACCCCAGGGTGATCGCACTACGGTGCAGCGTCCGGTCCAGTTCGATTCTGGTCAATAAACTCCAGCCGATCGGCCGCAGCATCGTGAGCCGCGCGCCTGCCGTATACCCCAGGGCGGAATCGGTCGTGAACCGGGCGGCCGCGGAAAGCTCGAGCACGTTCCGGGCGGTGTGCAAGGTTACCGCGGGAGTCGCGGTCGCCCGTTGCTCAACGCCACGGACGACCGGTTGGCCGATATTGCGCACCGTTGCGCCGACGTTGACGACTTTCGTGTGGTACACGACGCCCACATCCCAGGCCGAGGCCTTCGTGCCGCCACGATAGAGACTCGCCCCCATTCCGGCAGCGATCGAACCCGACCCCGCCCCGAGGGTCACGCGGTAGGTGTCGCCTCGCGTGCCGGTGTCGAACATGTCGCGCTGATAACCAAATCCGAAACCGCGGGCCTCGATCGCGCCCGAGATCTGACTGAGCCTGCCTCCCTCGCCAGGGTCAGACGACACCAGATCGATGTACAGCGACGCCGTGGGCCGCGTCCCCAGCCCCGCAGGATTTACCCAAATGGCCCGTGCATCGGTAACATCGGTGGGAACGAATTGCGCGTCCGCGTAGTTCGACGCGACCTGGGCGCTTCCCCGACTGGCGAAGACCCCGATCCACGCGGTTAGCGCGAGGCTCGAAGCCCGGAAGCCGGAGCGGCGGAGGGTCGACGCTACGGGAGGAGGAACGCGGTAACGGTCGAGTGCGAGCGCTGGCGCACCGGAATGGCCAGGCCCTGGACCGGAAGTGAAATCGTCATATCCGTGGAATCGTGGCTTTCACCGCCCAGGAATCTGCCATCTTCCGCGAGAAACCCTTGCGATGCGGTGGCCCCTCCCCCGCTCAACTCGAACGGCTGGCCGCTGTTCTGACCCGCACCGCTCACCGTGTAGCGGGTGGTGGCTTCGATACGCAGACTGCGCGTCCCGTTGCGAACGTCCCACGCCGGAGCCTGCGAGTACACGACGGCGCGCCGCGTGACCTCGGATTCACCGGCGCGCTGACTGCCGGCAACGGTATCGGTCCACTGTTCGCCCACGCGCACGCCGGCGGCCGGAATGCGCGGGAAGAAGTCGTGGAAGTTGGCGACGAACTGCGCGATGTTCTGCGCGATAGTCGTGTCCATTTGCACGTTCCCACGGAAATCTCCGTCGGACCGCAACCGACCCCGGAGCATCACCGCCCGCACCCGCGCCATGTTGTCCGTCACGACCTGTGGCATGCCGGAATCCGGAACGACGGAATCCACGATGAATGACACCGGGTAGCCACCCGTATCGGCGGGACCGCTAATGCTGACGCGCACGTAAATAAGTGCGGCGAGATCCTGACTTTGCTGCTTGCCGCCATAGGCCTGTTCGACGTGCAGTTCGCGACGGACGACGTACCGCATCGCGCTCGGTCCGTAGTGTACGAGGTCCGGGAGCGGCGCCGGTTTCGCCGCATGCGCCGGCGCCGGTTTGGAAGCCTGGGCGGAAGGGGACGGCACTGCTGCCGGTGCGGGAGGGGGGGAAGCCACGCCTCCCGAGGCAGTCCGCTGCCCCCCGGCGCAAGCGACCAACGACACGAGGGCCCAGGTGAGCGCGACGGATCTCACGGGTTGGGCGCCCGCACCCGCTCCGCCTTCGTGCGCCCAAACACGGCGACCATTTCGGGCCCGTCACTCGAAACCCGCAGCAGCTTCCAGCCACGCTTGCCCATATCGGCGCGCCAGGCAATGAGCTTCTCCCACTCGGCCACTGTTGTGCGGAACACGCGCAGATCGGCGACCTCCTCCCACTGAGGAGGATACGCACCCGGAACGGGGGAAGAAGAAGAGGGCGGTAGGGCCATAAGCCGAGTTCTGTTTACCCACCAAAGTGGGCAGATGGTCATCTCTCTGGGATGGCTGTCGCCAGCCACCTCACGCGGCCTACCCGCAGCTCAAACGACCCGGGTCGGGTCTCGCTGCCTATTTGGCCTTGCTCCGACTGGGGGTTGCCCTGCCACGTCTGTTACCAGACGCGCGGTGGGCTCTTACCCCACCATTTCACCCTTACCCGTGGATATCGGGCGGTTTGATTTCTGTGGCCCTGTCCGTCGCCTTACGGCGCCCAGGCGTTACCTGGCAGTCTACCCTCTGGAGCTCGGACTTTCCTCGGACGCAGGATCAAGCCACTGCGCCGCGACCATCCCACCCTGCCGCCATCAGTGAAAGCTATGAACGCCGGATGATCCGCGAAAGGTTCAGCGGCTAAGATGGCGCAGGACTTGGGACAACGTGTCAGTGGCCATGGACTTCTGCCCTGGCGCTCGGGCCCCTCCGCCCCCTGCCACCCAAAACCCGTCGTTCTCCTCGAATACGACCTGCTTCAGGCCGGTCACGCTGTGCCCGCGAGTCATGACCGGCGAAAGCTCGGTTGCATGTACGGCGTTGATGCCCCGCGCCCGGTACGCCGCGAGCAATTCATGCGTTACGGCCTCCGGCGTGAACAGCAGCAGTGGCCGCTCCGGTAGCGTGAACCCGCGCATCAATCCAATGCTCAGCCAATCACCCGGCGCATGAGCCGCGCGAAACGCGAAGAACAACCCTGGTCGTTCCTTGAGAACCTTATCGCGCAGGGCACTCGCCTCTTCGGCCACCTGATCCTCCAGCGCCCGGTAGTAGTTGTCGAGGAGCCCGGCGTCCCGCAGCGTCCGCAGTCGGTCGGGCAATAGAATCGAGTCACGCACTGGTGACCCGAGACGGGGAAGTACCTGGTGCCAGGCGTCGTCACAAAACTCCGCGCCCACCGTCGTGCCGGACACACGGACGCTGGGCATCGAATCGAGATCGATCGCGACCGCGGGGATGAGCTGCCGCAGGCCCGCGGCCAGCCGGGCCAGCGTGACGAGCTCTGCGGTCAGGCGGACTTCTCCGAACAGCGAATCGAGCTGGCAGGCAGGAGCGGGCCCAGAGGCGGCTGTCGAACCGGTGGCGCCCGCCCGCAGCAGCCGGCGGTAATCGACTGCGGGAATCCAGGCGACACTCGTGGGCTGTAACACATTGACGGCATCGCGCCACGCCTTCCGCACGGCGGCCCGCTCGTCCCACAGATGGTGCATGGAGTCCGCCACGACTCCTGCTTCTGCGTCGCCTGCGAGGAGGTTGTACCCCGCTTCATCGAGCGACTCCACGAGCGAGTCGAGGGATGCGGCCGAGCGAGGCGTGGCCGGGCTCGTAGGCCCGCGGGGCACGAGCAACGCGGTCCAGAGCGCGCGAATGCCGGTTTCCCGAATCCATGAGGGCACACCCACCGGATGTGTCGTATCGATCTCCCCGGCCGACAACGGAACGGCGTCGCTCATGCCGGGGGGGACCGAGGCAGCAGGCTCGAGCTCGGCCGCGAATTGCGGGCCTGGCAGCACCGCCCGGCCGTGGCGCTGCGCTGGCGGGACATGGGCCCATTCCGCGGGCCTCCGGATCCAGCGAGCGAAGGCCACGAGGAAGCGCTCGGTGTCCTCCAGGGCGTCTCGTTGCAGCACGGGCATGGTCGTGGCGACATCCTGTGGTCCGAGCGCCCCGAGGGCGGTTCGGCTCAAAACGACGACGATTCCGTCGCCGATTCGGGACGCCGCCATCACCGGCGCATTTGGGGACGTGATCCGGCCCTTGGGTCCTTGCACCCAAGCCCGGCCACTTCCCACGGCGATTACTGCCAACCGGCGCTCGACATCCAGTACACCATTGCGATCGAGCGGAAATTGCTCGTATACCGAGCCTAACGGATCATCGCCGAGGCGGCGGCCCTCGACCCAGGGCTGCGGTCTCGGGGAGCCGCCGCGAGGTGTGGTGTCGCGCAGCATGTGATCGCTGATCGATATGCCCGCGCCTTCCCACGCGAGCCATTGATTCACGGTCGAGCGGTCGAGGGTGCCGACGCTATCCACGGCGTAGCCAAGCACCAGCGCGCCACCACGAGTGACCCATGCGTGCAAGAGTGACACGTCTCCGCTCGTCATCGCATCCGACGCGCCTTCTGGTTCTCGGCCCAACAGGAACAGGAGCGTGCGGTAGCGCGTGAAGTCGGAGCGGGCCAGATGCGGATAGAACCGCCGGTATTCCACCGTGAATCCCGCTCGCCGCCACGGTCTGGCGGTAGCGGCGAGCAACGCCGCGTCCGTCATGTTCAAATCGAGGACCAATACTCGACGGGCTTCCGGGGCACAGGCGGCTTGCAGCGAGAGGATGAGGAACGCAGCGCTCGTCAGGAGCGGGTTGCGCGCCGGCTTCACGGACTTGGCGCGGCGCCGAGCCGCGCGAGCCCACGCCGCGCGGCGTTCATGTAGAGCTCGAGCAACTGATCCCCGTTCGCGCCGACCGCGAGAACGAAGCGATACGCGGCAATCGCGGCGTCGCGATCACCAGCGCGCTCCGCCGCTTCCCCCCGGGTCAGCATCTTGTCGAGATCTTCCGGTGTACGGGCTGAGTGACCGGGATCGTGTGCCCACCGCGCCTCGCTCCGCATATAGAGATATCCGCCAGCGGCCGTGAGCCCCACGGCTACGATGGCGAGCCCGATACCGATCCAGCGGCTCAGTTTGCGGCGATCCGGAGTGGAGACCGGGAGTTTCGGCTGTGTCATGGATTCAGCACGCTTTGAAAAATCTCCTGAGGACACGCGTGAACGCTCTTGGCATACCGGTTGAATATTGAAGGGTCGTTGACGCCGGGGAACTATGCTGTCGTCGCATGGTCACCGTTTGCACGGTCTTGCCGGCCCCAGAGCGCCCCCGCGTCGACGCGGCAGGAGAAGGCTGTTTCCACACCCTGCACGTCGAATCGTGCCGGGACGTGCTGGCCACGGCGAGGCGGCACCACGTCGACGCAATCTTCCTTTCCGTACACCGCTGTGGGGGCCATGAGCTGCCGGCGGTGGCGCGGTTTGTTCGCGAGTTCCCGGCCATCCCCGCGGTCGCGCTCGTGTCGCGCCACGATAGCCAAGCCACCGACACGCTGCTCAAGCTTGGCGCCACGGGGGTGCGCGTGGCGGTTGACTGTACCGAACCCGCAGGCTGGCACAGGCTGCGCGACCTGGTCAGCCACCCCGCGTCGCCAGTGGCGGCGGTCATTCTCGCGCGGGTGCTGCCGGTACTCGGTGAAGCGGCGGGAGAGTCGCGCCTGTTCTTCGAGCTCGTGGCCCGCCTGGCACCCGTGCTCACAACCGTGCGCGGCCTCTCGCGCCACCTGCGAGTCGGACCGAGCACGTTGATGTCGCGCTTCTTCCGTGCCGGGCTACCGTCACCCAAAACCTATCTGGCCGGGGTACGGCTGCTGCACGCGGCCTACCTGCTGCAGAACCCGGGCATGTCGGTGGCCGACGTCGCGTACCGATTGGACTACTCGTCGCCCCAAAGCTTCGGCCGCCACCTCAAAGCTATGCTCGGCGTTACGGCCGGTGAATTCCGCCAGCGGTTTCCCTTCGAAGTCGCCGTGACCCGATTTGTCGACCTGCTGATCATCCCGTACCGGGAGGCCTTGCGTGCGTTTCACCCCCTCAACGCGGGGATCTGGGACCAAGGACCGGACGGCGCTCGTGCCTCCTGGACGGGATGAGCCGCGGGCGCGGCCGCCTCCTCGCGCGCCCGCTGCTCTCGCGAGAGCACCGAAAATCGGGCGATACTGCCCCGGAGGCGCTCGGCCAGCTCGGCGAGTTGTTGTGAGGTGATCGTCAGATCACTCATCGAGGCGATCTGCGCCTCGCTCGCCGCCGCGGCGCCGTCCGCGTTCTGCGACGAACTCGTCGCGGTGCTGGCAACCCGCTGGAGCACTCCCGCCAAGTCCACCAGCCGCTGCGCCTGGCTGCGCGAGACCTCGGCCGTCGCGTCCACGAGGTCTCCGATCAGCTGGACGCCCTCGTGCAGCTCCCGGAGCGCGCCGTCGGCTTCGGCGGTCACGGCGCCGATGTCCTGGACCTTTTCCTGGCCCGACTCCATCGCTCGTGCGGCGGCTTCGATTCCCGCGCGTAGCTCGGAGACCAGTTCGGTCACGTCACGAGCCGACTTACCCGCCTCAGCCGCAAGCGTTCGGACTTCAGTGGCCACGACAGCGAAGCCCTCGCCGTGCTCCTCGGCACGCGCCGCTTCGATGGCCGCATTCAGGGCCAGGAGATGTGTCTGGCGGGCAATGCGTCCGATGGTGCGGGCGAACACGCCAATGCGTTCCGACATCGCCGACAGACCGGCCACCGTGGACGCCGTCGTCCGCACTTCCTCCCCCACGGCCCGCAAGGTCTGGTTCGCGCGAGCAACTCGATCGCGCCCTCGCTCGGCGGCGGCGATCAGCCGACTGGCATCCGCTTGCATCAGTTCGGCCCGGACCCGAAGCGCCTGCGCCTGATCGGCCGCTGTGGCGCTTTCGCCCCGCGCACCGTCGACCGTACCACGCTGCCCTCCAAGATCGGTGGCCAGCTGCCGAGCGGTGTGGCCGACCGCATCAGAAGTCGCGTGCAGCTCCTCGGCCGACGCGGCGAGCTGCTCGGCAAATGCCGCAACCTCGTCGGCTTCGCGCTGAACGGTGGATATCGTGCCACCGATCTGCTCGAGCATGCGGTTGAAGCTCTTCTCGAGAAAACCCAGCTCATCGGACTGGCCCGCTGAGGCGCGTATCGCTAGCTGTCCCTGCTCGGCAATGCCCATGACGCTCCGGGCCTGACGGATACGCTCGATGAGCGTGGCCGGAATGCGCTTCAAGGCCATGGCCACCGAGATAAAGACGATCGTCTCGAGCAGCACCTCGGACCCAAGTGAAGGCGTGCCGCCATACAGTCGCCGATGAACTTCATTGGCGCCGAGATAGAGCAGTGCCGAGATCAGCACGAGAAAGTCTCCTACGGCTTGCCCCTGATCGAACGCGTAGGGGAGTACGGCGATAAAGAACGCGGCGATAAAGCCGCCATGCCCGAACCAGACTACGAGCACACCCACGAGCAGGGCATCGAACAGCGCCAGGACGTAGATGAGCCACCAGCGATACCAGCCGCGCTCCACGACCACGCCGGCCAGCAGATTCAACGCGGCGCCAACTCCGAGCACGAGAACCATGGTTGCGGGGTGGGTATGAACCGCTCCACTCACCCACCCCAACACGCCGAGCAGGAACGCGCCACCAATCATGATCCAGCGGCGCCGGTAGGCACGCGCCACGCCTTCCAGGTCCTTGAGACGCTGTTCGGCGCCGCTGGCATCATCTCGCCAGCCGCGCATGCGGGCTGCCAGGGATCGTTTCGTGGCCAGCGGATTGGTCATTGACGCTCGCTCAGGAGCTCGGCTGCCGTTACCAGCACCTCAACGCCATACCCGGCTTGCTGCACGTTCTCCTTCCCGCCCTGCTCCCGATCCACCACGCCCAAAACGCCACGCACCAGACCCCCTTCCGCCTCTACAACGTGGATCGCGTCGAGCGCCGACCGACCAGTGGTGATCACATCCTCGACCACCACCACCCGCGCACCACGCACGAAGCAGCCCTCGATTCGTTTCCCGGTTCCATGGGTTTTTGCTTCCTTCCTGACGGAAAACGCATCCAGCCGGAGGCCCTGAGCGCGTGCTGCGACGGCGATGGCGTACGCGACGGGGTCGGCGCCGAGCGTCAGCCCTCCGACGAGATCAGGATGCCAACCCGCTCTGACGATCCGCTCGAGCCCAAGTTCACCGATCAGTTGTAGTCCTTCGCCGGACATCGTGGTGCGCCGGGCATCGATGTAGAAGTTGGATCGCTGTCCGGAAGCCAGCACAAAATCGCCGAACTGGACGGACCGGGTGCGCAGAAGCGCGCGGAGCTGCTCCGCTCCGGGGTTAGAAACCATTAGTAGTTGTCAATACAACTACCACGTCATCGCCTCAGCAAGGAACTGAGAAATCCTCGCCGCTCCTGCTTTGTATCCGTCAACGCATCAGTTACTTGAGCGGCGAACTCGAGCACGGTCGCCGGGCGCTTGGTCGCGTCGCGCTCGAGCCCGCGCATCACCGCGGACTCGAGTGACGCGCCAAAGGTCCTGCCGGGCACCGCTCGATTCAGGGGTTTGGGGTCTTCACTGAGCAGCTGCTGAAACAGCTCGCGCGGCGTGCGACCAGTGAAGGGATGCTGGCCTGTCAGCAGGTAATACGTGATAGTCGCTAGGCTGTAGATGTCGGCCCGGCTGTTTACCAATTCGCCCGACAAGGCTTCTGGGGCTACGTATTGAAGGGTCCCCACAAAGAAACCCGTGCGGGTGAGGCGGTCGTCGGCCGCCAAGTCAGTATCCTGGGCAATGCCGAAGTCGAGCAGTTTCGCCGTGTCAGTCGCCTCGTCATACATGATGTTGTCAGGCTTGAGATCGCGGTGAATGATGCCGGCCGCGTGCGCGGCCGCGAGTGCCGCGGCGAGTTGGGAGACAATCCGCGCGACCACCTCGGGCGACAGCGGACCGCTCCGCTGGGCAAGTTCCGATAGCGGCCGGCCAGTCGCCCATTCCAGGGCGAGGTAATGTAGGTCGCCAGCATCTCCGAAGTCGTAGGTGCGGACCACGCCAGGGTGCTCCACCCGCCTTCCATAGCTTGCTTCACGCAGGAAGCGCTCTACGGCGGTGGGGTCGCTCCGCAACCGGGCGCGTAATACCTTGAACGCGCACAGCCCGTGCACCGGGTGTTCCGCTCGGTACACCTCGGCTGTGCCGCCCTCACCGATGCGCTCTTTGAGCGCATACCCGGCGATGGTGCGACCTGCGAGGTTCTCAATTGGCATGGAGTTGCGCGAAACTAATGCCCGGATTTGATCTTGAGCAAGTGATCCGGCGGTCCGCGCGCGCGGTTGCGATTGCCACGGCGGTCATCGGCTGTGGCCAATGGCAGCGGGCCGGGACCGAACCGCGGCCGGTGGCGCCGAGCACGGCTGTTCCAGCGTTGTTCGATCCCACGGCCGTGTATCGCTCCATGGGCTACATGGTCGCGGGGGGAGGCAATTCGCCGCTGTCGTTCATTGGTTCGGTGCGCTACCTGGCGCATTCGAGCGCCGATTCCACGCTCGCCGTGTTCGCGATGACGCTCCCCAATCGCGGGCTGAGTTTCCACAGGAGCGGAACCGACTACGTAGCGGATTATCACGTGGATCTGGTGTTCCGGCGCGGAGACGTGGTAGAACGGCAGATCTCGCGCGATGAGACGGTTGCGGTTCACAGCCTCAAGGAGAGCATGCGGGAAGACGAGAGCATCGTATTTCAGCAATTCATTCCCGTCCGTCCCGGGGTCACGAAAGTCCAAGTTCGTGTGCGCGACCGAAACGGGCCCGGTATCGCCGAAGTTGAGCAAACCGATACGATACCGCGTCTCGGAAGAGGAGCGGATGAGGAAGGCAGCAGTCTGGGTTCCCCGATTCCATTCTACGACGGGACCGGTCGGGAACAGACCAGTGCCGTTCCTAAGCTCGTGATCAATCCCCGTGCGACCGTGCCCTATGGCGAGGATCTGCTCCGGTTCTACCTGGAGGCCTATGGAATCGGCGGCGGTCAGCCGCTCGTCACCCGAATTCTCGACGCGAACGGATTGCAGTTATGGCAGGACACGATCACGCTGACCGGTGTGCTGCCGCTCGCCAGCGCCGAAGTCGCCATCGAGTCCAATCAATTCCCTGTGGGATTGGCGGAACTGGTCGTCCAGGCTCCCGGCCTGGCGCTCGAGGTTCGCACTCCGCTGCTTGTCAGTCTCTCCGAGGACTGGGCCATCGCGAACGTACAGGACCTGCTCGACCTGCTCCGCTATTTTGAACGCCAGGACCTGCTCGCGAAGCTTCGGCGCGCGGCGCCCGAAGACCGTGCCGCGGTGTGGCGCGAGTTCTATAAGGCGACGGATCCGGTGCCCACCACCGCAAACAATGAAGCACTCGACGTGTATTTCCAGCGGCTCCGCCTGGCGAACGGCGAATTTAAGGAGCCCGGAATTCCCGGATGGAGGAGCGAGCGTGGTGAAGTGTTCATTACTTTAGGGCAGCCGGACGAGGTCTTCAATCCGGGCAGTCAGGTCACTGTCAAAGACGTTCGGTTGATCCGGTGGGGATATACCAATCTGCGGTTGATTCTCGAATTCAGAGACGACGTTGGTTTCGGGCAATACCGCCTGACGCCCGAATCCCGCGCCGAGTACTCGCGGGTCCTGACACAGGTGCGGCAGAACGAGTGAAGCGACCGCTGCTCGCAGTTGCTGTGGCCGTGGTGCTCGCGTCGCCGCTGTTTGCCCAGGATAGCCAGCTGGTCACGCAGCGCGCCGAGTCGCTCAGAGAGGCCGGGCGTCCCTGGCACGCGGCCGAATTGCTGCTCTGGGCCGCGAGTCGCGATTCCCATCCCAAGGCCGACATGGTGCTGCGCGGCGCTGAAGCCGAGCTCGCCGCGCGGCGCTACGAACGGGCCAGGACCCTCCTGACGGGACAACCGTGGCTCAACGGTTATGAGAATGGCGAGGCGCTCGCCGTTCTGGCCGAGGCCGAGGAGCGCCTCGGAATGGAAGGTGCAGCCGCCCTCCATTATGCTGAGGCTCGCACGCACGCGCAGGGTGTGCGGGCCGCCCTGCTTTCGGTTCGGGCCGGTGCGGCGTGGGAGCGTCTCGGGGTGCTCGATTCGGCCGCGGCGGCCTATGCCGCCGCCCGGGCCGAGTTGCCGGGAATCGACCAGTGGCTGCGGCTGCGAGAAGCCCGGCTCACGTCCGATACTGTGCGCGCATTCGCACTCTTCGCGGAGCTCGCTCCGCCCGCCTCTCGTCAGATCCCGGTCACACGGGCGCGCACGCTGCTCACCGCTCGGGATACGGCGCTTGCGATCGATGCATTCGCCGCGGCAGGACGCTCCCTCGACGTAGTGCGGCTGGCGTTAGCGATTGGCGACACGGCAAGAGCTCGGCGCACGCTCTACGACCTGCTCGCGCGAAACCCGGAAAGCGACGATGCGGCGAGCGGCGTCGGAATCGCACTGGCGTCCCTTGCGCCGCAACTCCCATCCGACCGAGTGGCGCTTGCGCGGGCGCTCAGGCTGCACGGGGGGACGAACGACGCACTGCTCGAGGTTGGGCGAGCCGTGCAAGCCGGCGACTCGAGTGGCGCCACCCTGCTCTTCCATGGCGAGCTGCTGGCCACGGTCGGCCGTTCGTCCGCCGCAATCCGCGCGTACGAGTGGGCCGCCCGCGATTCGTCGGCTCGTGCGGTCGCGCTGTACCGGCGGGGCCGTCTGCTAGCGCGGTCGGGACAACCTGACGGCCTGGCGGCGCTGGCGAGCTTCGCGGAGGCGTATCCCGGCGATTCGGCCGCGCCGTCCGCTCTCTACACCATCGCCGACACGTACGCGGCCCGTGGCGACACGAAAACCGCGCGCGGCTGGTTCGCGAAGCTGCTCTCCCTCTATCCCGTCGATCCGCGCGCCTCGATCACCCGGTTCCGTCTGGCGGCCGAATTCTCACAGCGCGGGATGCTCGACAGCGCGGCCGCCTTCTACCGCGCCGAGGTGTCGGCTGGCGGCTCGCAGCGCCTCGCTGCTCGCTATTGGTTGGGAAAGCTCGCCGCCGCTCGCCATGATCGTGGCACCGCTCGTACCATCTGGCTCGCGCTCGCGAGGGATGACTCGCTCGGCTACTACGGCATTCGAGCCCGCCAGGCGGCGCGACTGCCGCCGTTGCGGATTGCGGAGCCGCCGGTGGACTCGGGTTCGGCCGCCGCCACGCTCGCGCTCGCGCGCCTCGACACGCTGGTGCTCGCGGGGCTCGACTCGGAGGCGCGGCTCGTGGTGCAGGACATCGTGAGCCACCCCCCGACCGAACTTCCCTCACTGCTGGTTTGGAGTGAGGGCCTGGTCACGCGCGGATGGGGTCCGGCGGCGGTGCGGTTGGGATGGCAGGCCGCGCTGCACGCGCCGAACGACGCCCGTGTGCTGCGCGCGATTTTCCCGTGGCCGAACCGCGCGGCAGTGGAGGCGGAGGCACAGGAGTTCAATCTCGATCCCCTGCTGCTCGCGGGAATCGTGCGACAGGAGAGCACGTTCGATCCGGAGGCGCTCTCGCCCGCCGGCGCGCGCGGACTTGCTCAACTGCTGCCGGGAACCGCGGCCTTCACGGCCAAGGGCCTCGATGTGGCGTTCGATACCGACTGGATCACCGTGCCGGACCTGAACCTGCATCTGGGCGCCGCGCACTTCTCCGAGCTGCTGCGGCGCTTCGGCGGCCGCGTCGATGCCGCCGTGGCGGCTTACAACGCTGGCACACCGGCCGTGCGCCGCTGGCTGGGCCGGCCGGGCGCCGACGACGCCGATACGTTCCTCGAATCGATTCCCTTCGTCGAGACGAAGGGATACGTGCGGGCGGTGCTGCGCAACCGTGAAGTGTACCGCGCGCTGTACGCGAAACCAGGAGATTGAGCGACCGCGGCCGTTCTTGACAAGCGGAATTTCGGCGGGCAAATCTATCGCGCCCGGCCTACCGCCGGGCGGCGCATGCGCCCGACTGAGACTTTGCAGGAGGCTGATCGGATGGCAAAGGGAAAGGTGAAGTGGTTCAATGACGCCAAGGGCTACGGATTCATTGAACAGGAAGGCGGAGACGATGTCTTCGTGCACTTCTCGGCGATCCAGATGGATGGTTTCAAGACGCTCGCCGAAGGGCAGGCGGTGGAATTCGAGGTGAAGAACGGCGACAAGGGATTGCACGCGGCGAACGTAACGCGAGCGTAGCGGTACCCGGCGCCATCTGTTCGGCCCCGCTCGGTGTCCCGGGCGGGGCTCGTCATTCCCGCATTGTTATCTTCCGCCATGGCGTCCCCCACTTTTCCCGCAAAGACGGTATTCCTCGTCGACGGCTACGCGCTGATCTATCGCGCCTTCTACGCGATGATCGCCCGTCCGCTCACGACGAGTCGGGGAGAGAATACGTCCGCCGCTTGGGGGATCACAAATTTTCTCATGCGTATCCTCGTCGAATACCGGCCCGACTATCTCGCGTGGGTGCACGATCGCGGCGTTTCGTTCCGTCAGGCCCGCTATCCGGACTACAAGGCCACCCGCGAGAAACTCGATGAGCAGCTGCAGCAGGACTTCGACCGCTCGCTCGAGCGGATCGGACAGCTGCTCGACGCGTTCGGAATACCGGTCGTGGCGGTCGAAGGCTACGAAGCCGATGATGTGATCGGCACCATGGCCACCGCCGCCCGTGCGCGCGGTCTCGAGGTCGTGATTATCTCCGGCGACAAGGACTTCTATCAACTCGTCGAGCCTGGGATCCGACTGCTCAATCCGGGGCGGGGTGGCTCGGCGGGGATCGAGGAGCATTGGGTCGACGAGCACAACGCCAGCGATCGCTTCGGTGTCCCGCCCGAGCGTGTCGTCGATTTCCTGGCGCTCGTCGGTGACAACTCGGATAATGTGCCCGGCGTGAAGGGCGTGGGAGAAAAGACCGCGCTCGAGCTGTTGCAGCAGTACGGCGATCTGGATTCGGTGCTCGCCCACAGCGCCGACATTGCCGGCAAGCGGCCCCGCGAAGCCCTGCTGCAATACGGTGAGCTGGCCCGGCTGTCACGCGAGTTGGTGACGATTCAACGCGACGTGCCCGTCACCCTCGATCTCGATGCCGTCCATGTGCGGCCGCCCGATCGCGAGCACCTGGCCCAACTGTTCGCGGAGCTCGAATTCCGGACCCTGATCCCGAAACTCGACGACCTCGGCGCCGGGCTCACGGGGGGTAACGGGGCGGCAGGTGGACGGGGACCACGGCCTCCTTCCCGCGCCGTTCCCCAGCCGGCCCAGGACCCCGTCATCCTGAACGCCCCCGCCGACGTCGAGGCGATGGTCGCCGAGCTGCGACGGGCATCGCTTGTCGCACTCGATACCGAAACCTCAGCGCCCGATCCACTCCGGGGCCATCTGGTCGGAATGTCCCTCGCAATGGGCGCACAGCGATCCTGGTACCTGCCGTTCGGGCACGTCGCGCCGGAGGGAGTGCTCGCCGGCTCCGAGCCGCCCGCGAATCTCCCGCCGCTCGACAACGACTTGCTCGCACCGCTCCGCGCCCTGCTCGAGGATCCGAGCGTTCCCAAGGCTGGCCACGATCTCAAACAGGACTGGCTGACGCTGCGGCGGACGGGGATCGAGCTCGCGGGAGCGGCGCACGACTCGATGCTCGCGAGCTTCGTACTCGATCCCGGCCGCCGCTCCCATACGCTCGAAGAGCTGGCCCATGACCGGCTCGGACTGACCTTGCAGAATCACGCGCTGCTCCTCGGGAAGGGGAAAGCCCAACGCGAGTTCGACGCCCTTCCGGTTCCAGAGGCCGCGCGCTACACATGCGCGAATACGGAGACGGTCTTGCTCCTTGTCGAGTCCTTCCGGCCGGAGCTCGAGGACCACAAGCTCCTGCCCCTGCTCGAAACGATCGAGCTGCCCCTGCTCCGCGTGCTGGTGGGCATGCAGTGGCATGGTGTGCTAGTGGATCGAGCACGGCTCGCCGAGATCTCGCGTACCCTGGCCGTGGAGCTCTCGCAGCTCGAACGCGACATCTATGCCGCTGCGGGTACCGATTTCAATCTCAATTCCACACCGCAGCTCCGCACGATTCTCTTCGACAAGCTCGAGCTGCCGCTCCTCAAGAAGACCAAGACCGGCGCCTCGACCGACAGCGAGGTGCTCGAGCGGCTCGCGGCCATGGGGCATGAAGTTCCCCGGCTGCTACTCGAGTACCGCGAGCTCTCGAAGCTCAAGTCCACGTACGTGGATGCGCTTCCCACATACATCAATCCCGAGACTGGCCGCATTCATGGCAACTTCAATCAGACGGGCGCGGCGACGGGACGGCTGTCGAGTTCGGAACCAAACCTGCAGAACATTCCGGTTCGAACGCGCCGCGGCGAAGCCATTCGGCGCGCGTTCATTGCTCCGGCAGGTAGCGTGCTCCTGACCGCCGATTACTCGCAGATCGAGTTGCGCTTGCTGGCGCATTTCTCCGGCGACCCGGCGTTCGTGAACGCATTCGGGGCCGGCGACGATATCCATCGGCAAACCGCGGCGCTCATTTTTGGCGTGCCGCAGGACCAGGTTACCAGTGACATGCGGGGACGAGCGAAGACCATCAACTTCGCGACCATCTACGGCCAGGGTCCCGTCGCGCTATCGCATCAGCTGGGCATCACGCTCGAGGAGGCGAAGGAATTCATTAAGGCGTACTTCATGCGGTTCTCCGGTGTGCGCGCCTGGCTTGATCGGACCATCGCGTCGGCCCGTGAAAAAGGGTACGTGGAGACGTTGTTTGGGCGGCGGCGCTATATCCCCGAGCTCCGAGACCGGAACTTCAACATCCGGGCATTCGGAGAGCGGACCGCGACGAACTCCCCGTTGCAGGGATCGGCGGCTGATTTGATCAAGATCGCGATGACACGAATCGATCGCGCGCTGCGCGAAGCTGATTCCAAAGGCCGGCTCGTGCTGCAGGTCCATGATGAGCTGGTTCTCGAGGTCCCCGAATCCGAACAGCTTCGCACCAGAGCTCTTGTAAAACGCCATATGGAGACCGCGGCCGAACTGCGGGTGCCATTGGTCGTAAGTACAGGTGTGGGAAAGGATTGGGTGGATGCCAAGGGATAGCACATCTCTTGCACGAAGTACCTCCTATTCCAAAATTCTACAGGTCACCCGTGGCTGTCTGTGCAGCAGCTCCGTCGTCCACCCAACGGAAGGGACGCGTGGTCCGTAACGGTCTTGCCCAGAACGGCTTCACCTTGCTGGAGCTGCTCGTGGTGGTCGTGATCATCGGGGTTCTCGCCGCGATCGCGATTCCGAAGTATTCGAATACGCGCGAGAAGGCCTACGTGGCGGCCATGAAAACCGACCTGCGCAATCTTGCGACGGCGGAAGAGGCGTTCTTCTACGATAGCGCGAAGTACACGTTGACCCTCGCGCAGATGAGCAATTTCACCACCACTCCCGGCGTAACCATCACCGTGAACGAAGCGACCAAACTGGGATGGTCGGCCACGGCCGTCAGCGCCAACACCCCGAGGCAGTGCTTCGTCTTCTCGGGCAGTGCCGCCGCAATCGGTTCCGCGACCATCGAGGGCAACATCTCCTGCTCGTAACCCCCCGGGAATTCTCCCGGCGGTTTGATGGAATGTGCCATGCACTCGACGGAGGGATGTGGCTCCATCGGCACCGCCTCCACGGCGAGCGCATGGCGCACGTGGTAAGCGCCGATCGCGACCTGCTGATCGCGTTCGGTCGGGAGCTGGGTCTCGATCCGGCGTGGTTGCAATTCAAGCCCCTCAAGGATCCACGAACGGGAGTAAGGAAAGAGGCGTGGCATTGGGACGTGGTCCGGGGGCGGTTGGACCAGTTAGACCGGCTACTTCAGACTTGAATTCGCTTCCCGTTTGGGGGCGCGGACGCCCGGCCACCAGTTCCATCGTCCCGCGATGTGCATGATCGCGGGCACCAACACCATGCGGATCAGGGTGGCGTCGAGCAGCACCGCGGCGGCGAGTCCGAAGCCGATCAGCTGGACCGCCAGAACCCGCGTGAAGGCGAAGGTGCCGAACACCAGAATCATGATCAGCGCCGCGCTCGTAATCGTGCTCGCCGTGGCGGACAGCCCCTCCATCGTCGCGTAATCGTTGCGCCCCGTTTTGTCGAAGACCTCCTTCACTCGCGTGAGCAAGAAAACCTCGTAGTCCATCGAGAGTCCGAACACGGTCGCAAACACCAGCACGGGCGCAACTCCCCAGATCGCCTGCGTGGGCCCCTCGAGACCGAACAGGCGTCCGCCGTATCCACGCTGAAACACGAGCACCGTGAGGCCGAATGCCGCGCTAACCGAAAGACAATTGAGCAGCACCGCCTTGAGCGGGACGAGTAGCGAGCGAAACGCGAAGAACAGCATGATGGCGGTCAGGCCGAGAATGAAGCCAAATGACAACGGCAGCTTCCGCAGGAGCTCGAGCTGCGCGTCGAGACTCGAGGCGGCGAATCCGCCGACGAGGATGCGCGCCCCGGAGAGGCCGCGGGTGCCGCGGTGGGCGAGCGCGCGCACACTGCGGGCCAGGTCCATCTGCCCGGTGAGCGTCACACTGTCCGCCGGGATCACGTCGATGAGCGTGGTCCGGTTGTCGCTACTCAGATAGGCGTTCAGAAATCGGGGATTTCGGGCGCGAGCCGCCGCGATGTCGCTGTAATAAATCATCAACTGCAGAGTGGACATGCCGCGTTGCAGGTTCGCAATTCCTCGCACCTCCTTGACTCGTGGATACTTGGCGATCGAATCCGTCAACACCTTGAGACCGCCAATCTCAGGGGCGGTCAACCGTTCCCCGCCGGGCAGCTCCACCACCATTCGGATCGGAGTGATAATGCCGCTCGCTCCGATCGAGCGCAGCTCGGTCCACGCCTCTCCCGACTCGGATTCGGGTGGAAACCAGTGGGTTGCGGGGAGGCCCAGCTTGATCTGAGTCAGTGGCGCGGTGAGGAGGGCGATCGCTGCGGCACCAAGAAATACCGCGCGCCACGGACGATGCCCGAGCCAGCGGGCCCAGCGTTCCCAGCCGGTGGGCGCGTGGAATCGGGCCAGCGGGCGCGCCAGCCATTTGGGCCTATCGATGTTGCGCCCGAGAAAGGAGAGCGTAGCGGGTAGAAAGGTCGTAGCCAAGAGCACCGCGATGGCGACGACGATCAAGCCGCCCATGCCGACCGAGCGCGTGTCCGTCAAGGACGTCGTGAGCACGAGCGCCAAAAATCCAACGATCACGGTGATCCCGGACGTCACAACCGCTGAGCCAGCGGTTTCGATCGTGCGGGTTGCCGCCGCGACCGCATCGAGTCCCCGGTTCAGCTCCTCTCGAAACCGGGTGACGATCAGCAGCGAGTAGTCGATTCCGACCCCGAGTCCCACCATGGTCGTGATGTTGAGGACGAACACGGACATGGTCTGGAATCGCGCGGCAACCGTCACGAGTCCCAGGGCGATCGTGATCGCAAGCACGCCAACCACAATCGGCAGCATCGCGGCGACGAGCGCGCCGAACGCCACGACTAGCACGAGCAAGGTGAGCGGTAAGGCGCGTCGCTCGCCTTGATCCGTGTCCTCGGCCGAGATCGTACGGACGTCGTAGTCGAGCGCCGGCGTGCCTGTCACCTTCACGTCGTATCCCGCCGCGTCGGGCGTCCGGGCGAGGATGGCCCGGATCGAATCCCGCAGATCGGGAACGAAGTTGTTGCTGACGTCCTCGGCGGCGCGATTGGTCAACGCGCCAATCAGAAACGTCGTGTGGCGACTCGGCGCTACGAGGGTCGACTCTCCGAGGGCGGCCAGCGACACCACCTGGCTGATGTAGGGAAGACGACCCGCACCGGACTTGAGGGAATCGAGCACTGCTCCGAACCGCGGATCGGTTGCCGGCACCGGGCCTTGCACGACGATGGCGACATACTCCGCAAACGGGCTCGGAAACGCGCGTCGGAGCACGTCGTTGGCCCTGCTGGCCTCAGTAGGACGGGTCGAACGCCCCCGGACTTCGAGGACACGTTGGACATGGGCCGCACGGGGCAACAGCAGCACAGCAAGAACCGCCCATGCCACGATGACCCACACCCGCCAACGTTTCAATGCGCTTGCGTGAAGCGCGATCACCCGCGGTCAACCATAGAAGGGCCACAATCATAGAGGCGGTGTGATACACACGCTAGCGTCGCAGTACCGGCGTTCCTCATATTGCGGCCATGCTCGACCGGAAGCTGCCCGCACTCATCGCGACGGTCACGGTCCTATTTGTTTGCGCAGTCCTGTGGAACGCGTTTCAGAGTCCCGGCCGGGGCGCCGAGCGGGCCACCCGCCCAGCGGCAGTGGACTCGGAATCTGTTCCTGGAGCGCCCATAGTGGAAACACTCCGGGTGGCGTCCACTCCTGTGTCGCGTCCCGCCGCCATTCCGGCGCCAGTCACACCCCCCTCCGCTCCTGGTGGTGGCGAGCTCAGCTACATCGAGCAGCTCGCGCGGGCCGAAATGCGACGGCGCATTCGTGCCAGCGCGGGATACACCTACCTGAACGAGGTGGTCGCGGAAAGCCAGGATTCGGCCCTGCATCGCTGGGACGATCGGTTCAGCCGGCCGGTGCGGGTCTATCTCGCGACGACCACGGCGGCCAACTTCCAACCCGCTTTCCTGGACGCGGTTCGGACGGCATTCCAGCGCTGGGAAGACGCCAATGTTCCCGTGCGGTTCGACCTGGAGAGCGATTCGGCACGGGCGGACGTTCAGGTTCGCTGGCGAGTGCAGTTCGACATCGACCGCACTGGCCAGACAGATCTCGCCTGGGATCCAAGCGGCCACATTCTCTCAGGGATCATCACCATTGCCACCTTCGATCCGAAGGGGCGGCCGCTCTCGGTTGACGACATCCGCGTCGTCGGACTGCATGAGGTGGGGCATCTGATCGGGCTGGACCACTCGTCGGACTCGAACGACATCATGTTCGCCCGCACGCAGGCACGTGATCTCTCCGCGCGCGATATCCGCACGGCACTGATGCTCTATCAGATGGCGCCAGGTTCGGTGCGCTGAACGGGGGGAATCCGTCGTGATGGTGTTGTCCCTGTTGTTGTCGTTGTGTCTCGTCTCTCCGGCGCGGCCCGGACGAGCGCCGTTCGATTCGATCGTCTTGTCGGGGATCCGGGCGGGGGTGTACCCGGGCGCGGCACTCGTCATAGGCCGGCGCGATACGATCCTCGTGGCCCAGGGGTACGGTCACTTCACCTGGTCAACGGCAAGTCCCGCTGTCAGCGTCGACAGCACACTCTACGATCTCGCGTCGGTTACGAAGGTGATCGCCACAACCACGTCCCTCATGATTCTGGTGGACGCGGGGAAGGTGCGGCTCGACGATCCCGTGTCCCGGTACATCCCCGAATTCAACGGGCTCGGGACGTCAGCCATCACCGTCCGGCGTCTGCTCACGCACACGTCTGGGCTGCAAGCCACCATGCCGTTGTACAAAGAAGCGAGCGACAGCGCCGGGGCACTGCGTCTGGTGTACGGGCAGACACCCATCGTCCCGCCCGGACAGCGAGTGATTTACAGCGACCTGAACGCCATTCTCCTGGGGGAGATTGTCCACCGCGCCGCCAGCGAGCCGCTCGACGTGTTCGCTCGGGAGCACGTGTTTCACCCGCTCGGGCTCGATGCGATGGTGTTCCGTCCCTCACGGCAGCTCACCGCACGCATTGCGCCGACTGGCCTATGGCACGGCCATCCGATCGCGGGCGTGGTGAACGATCCCAATGCGGCGCGCCTCGGCGGAGTTTCGGGCCATGCGGGGCTGTTCGCGACGGGTCGGGATGTGGCTCGGTTCGCGCAATTCATGTTGCGACAGGGCACGGACGCGCACGGCGCGGCGCTCGTCCGGGCGGAGACCGTGCGTCTGTTTACGACGCGTGCTACCGCCCCTAGTCTGGGAAAAGAGGCTCGGGCACTCGGCTGGCAGGCCGTGCCCACCGGCGAGAACGTGAGCAGCGCGGGAACGTTATTCGGCCCGCGAACGTTTGGACACACCGGCTGGACCGGGACATCTCTGTGGATCGATCCCGAGCGAGACCTGTTCGTGGTGCTGCTGACAAACCGGGCGTTCGCTCCCCGGGCCCACCGCCCATTTACCGAGCTCAAGATGATCCGCGGGGGTCTCGCGGACGCGGCGGCACGGGAGTTCGCTCCGCGCTAGGTTTGACGTCGGTGCAACACAGGAGGAAGGGTGACAAGCGCGGTACTGTCTGACGAAACCATCCGCAATGCTCTGCGGGGAGTGAAGGATCCTGAGCTCGATCTGAACATCGTCGATCTCGGATTGGTGTATGGGATCGAGGTGGCCGATGGCGAAGTCCGAATCGAGATGACGCTTACGTCCCCCGGGTGTCCGGCGGGTCCGATGATCACGAACGACGCGTATCGCGTGGTGCGTGGTCTCGAGGGCGTGAAGGATGTGAACATCGACATCGTATGGGAGCCGTACTGGACTCCGGAGCGCATCGACCCCAAAGTGCGGGCGCTGATGGGGTTCTAGCGATTACGTGAGCGCCGCGAGCAGGGCGTCGCCGAGTACCCCCACCTGCCAGCTCCGAAGCTCGCTAACCTGCTCCAATTCAGCGCGGTTCTTGGGATGCGCCCGCGCCACTGCTTCCAATGCCGTGCGACCGCACAAGACTCCAGGATCAAGCCCGAGCTGCAGAGCTACCTGAGTTCGGGCAGCCTTGAGGCGCTCGACGAGCGCGTCGAGGCTGGGATCCTTGGGCCGGCGCGCTGGTCGCGAGAAACGCGGCAGCTCTGCGTCGTCGAGTTGCATGGCGCGCTCGACCGCCGCCAGCAATGCCGGCGCATACCGATGGGCTAGGGATTGCGGCAGACCCGGGGTCTGAAGCAGCGCATTCTGCGCTCGGGGGAGTGCCGTGCTGATGGCAAGCAGGGCATCATTTCCGATGATCCGAAACGTGGCGCGGTCTTGCTCTGATGCGAGCGCTTCTCTCCAGCGGTGCAATTCTCGCAGTGCGGCGAGTTGTCGGGATGTAAGTGTCTTGGCACCCTTGATCCGGAGGTAGCCTTCTTCGGAATCGGCTGAGCCCGCATCGCCCCCGGTCCATCGCAGGCTTTCCGCCCTTCGGAACTCCTCTTCGGCCCATGCAAGGCGGCCGAGCTCGATCAAGCGGCTCCGGAGACTTTCTCGCAGCGCGGGCAGATACCGTGTGTCGGCGGCGGCATACGCCAGCATGTCCGGAGGGAGCGGACGGCGTGACCAGTCGGCTTTCTGATGCTCTTTACGGAGAACAACGCCCAGGTACTTCTGCAGCAGCGCCGCGAGACCAATCGCCTGTTCACCCGAAAGCTGCGCTGCGATTCGCGTATCAAAGATGTTCGTCGCCCGAAACCCGTAGTCGCGGTCCAGCGTGCGAAGATCGTAATCGGCGTCGTGCAGCACCTTCTCGACCTGCGGATCGGAAAGCAGGGTGCCAAGCGGGTCCAGATCGGGAATGGCGAGGGGATCGAGAATCGCGGTTTCGGTGGATGTCGAAAGCTGAACGAGGTAGATGCGGTCGCGATATCTGTGGAAGCTCGCGGCTTCCGTATCGACTGCCACCAGCGGTTCGCGGGAAAACGCGGACACCACCTCAACGAGCTCGTGAGGGGTACGAACGTACCTGTCCACAGGAACCTGCGCGTCTGTGGAAAGCTCTGCTACGGCTGGGTATTCATTCTTCTTTTCCAAGCTGCTCCATCCCTGCCGCGATTTCCTCGAGCGCCTTCGCGAGGGTCCGGTAAAATTCGGGGTCAGGAGGCTGCGGTGCGTTCCCCAATACGTCTCCAGCGCATTTGCGGGCGGCCCGGGCTGCGTGATGGATATAGTCCGTAGCTACTCGCATCGATCCTCCTCGTGAGGCACGTGATTTGGTCGATCCCGCTCTCCTCACCCGAAAGATACGCACGAGCCTTGGGGCTTGTGCCCTCGGAGAATGGCCCACACCGCTCGAGAGTGCCCCCCTCCTCGCTAGAGCCAACGGAGTAAGCCGGCTCTGGATCAAGCGCGAGGATCGCTCCTCGCCGGTGTATGGCGGGAACAAGGTCCGTGGACTCGAGTTTTTGCTCGCAGGATCGCCCCCCGGGACCGTGTTTCTCACGCTCGGCGGAACCGGATCGAGCCACTGTCTCTCGACCGCGGTTCATGCACGGCGCCTCTCGTGTCGTACAATCCTGGCGCAGTTTCCCCAACCCGAAACACGAGCCGCGTCACTTGTGGCTCTCGCGGCCCGGCGGGTCGCGGATCGCGTGGTCGTCTCACCGGACCGGCTGCGGTTTCCTGTTGCGTTGGCTCGCGCCTGGTTCGTTGCGCGGGGGCTCGGTCCGATGCGGTGGATTCCGGGCGGGGGCGCGGCGCCGCTCGGCGTGGCGGGACACATCATCGCCGGGCTCGAGCTGTCCGGGGCGCTCGATGAGCCGCCGGACGCGGTCGTCACGCCTCATGGGTCCGGCGCAACTGTGGCCGGATTGCTGCTCGCGTTCGCGGTGCTGGGATGGCAGACGCGGGTGGTGGGTGTGCGGGTAACACCGCTCCTCGTCGCAAACCGATTCCGCGTTGCCTGGCTTGTGCGCGAAACGCGACGGCTGCTCGAGACACACGGCGTGTCGTGCCCGGCACCTGACCGGAGTCGACTCGTTACGGTTGCCGGCCAGGGTGCCGGGTACGGGCACCCTTCGGTTGCCGGTGAGGCTGCGCGGAAGGACGCAGCCGAGTACGGTCTCGAGCTCGAGTCTACCTACGGCGCAAAAGCGTTCGCGGCGATCGCCGGCCTCGGGTCGCGCGGGTTCGCACGCGTGGTATTTTGGCATACGTTCGCGTTCCCACCTGCTCATGTGGAGTTGAGCGGATGACGTCATTCCCCGCCGTCGAAATCACCGTCTATCCCTTTGAATGTGATGCTTTCGGCCACCTCAACCATGCGGCGACGCTGTCGCTGTTCGAGCGAGCCCGGTGGGAAGCCTTGGCGCAGGGACCAGGGATGAGTCTGTTTCATCGCAATGGCGTGGTCCCGGCCGTGCGCAAGGCAACGGTCGAATATCGTGCGCCCGCATTTCCCGGTGATGTATTGCGGGTCGAGACCGCGGTTCTGCACCGCGGGACAACGAGCTGGACCCTGCGACAAATCGCCAGGAAGGGCGAGGAGGGAACGCCGGTGGCGACGGCCGAGATCGTTTTCGTCTGTGTGGATCGCGCGGGACGCCCGGTTGCGCTGCCGGAAGAGATCGCCAAGATACTGGGCGGCGCGACCCGCGGGAGCGGGGGCACGCACGTCAGTCGCGTCGCGCTCGACGGCGTGGAGTTGTCGGTCGATGTGCGCACCGTCCCCGGCGCCGGCGCTGTGCTCTTCATTCATGGGTTTCCGCTCGACCACACGCTCTGGCGGCATCAGCTCGCGGGCCTGCAGCGGTGGACGCGCATCGCTCCCGATTTGCGCGGAGTGGGTGACTCGACCGCGCCCGACGGCGGGTATGCCATCGCGCGCTACGCCGACGATCTCGTCCGGTTGCTTGACTCCCTGCGTGTGAATCGGGCGGTGGTCTGCGGACTGTCGATGGGAGGCTACATCGCGTTCGATCTCGTGACGCGTCATGCGGATCGCGTGAACGCGCTCATCCTGTGTGATACCCGGCCTCAAGCCGACAACGACGCCGCGCGCCGGGCGCGTGACGCGATGGCAGAGCTCGCTCGAACGCGCGGCGTCGACGCGGTGGGCGACGAGATGCTGCCCCGCCTGCTTGCTGGCGCGACCATCAGCGATCAGCCCGAGGTCGTGCAGCAGTTTCGAGAGATGTGTCGGCGCATTCCCGTAACGGGGATGGTGGGCGCGCTGACGGCGATGCGCGACCGAGCGGATTCGAGCGGGATGCTGGGCAGTATCCGCGCGCCGACGCTTGTGGTTGTGGGCAGCGAGGATCGGGCATCTCCCCCCGAGGTCGCCCGGCAGATGGCGGATGCGATCCCAGGCGCGCGGCTGGCGGTGATACCGGGCGCCGGGCATTTGGCACCTCTCGAACAGCCCCTGGCGACGACGCGGGCGCTCGAAGATTTTCTCGAAAGTGTGGCCGTGTGAGCGGCCCTGCGGGTCAGGAACCCTTGCGCTGAGGCTTGCCGGGCGGCGTGGCGCCCTGGAACACGTCTCTGTTTTTCGCGATATACGACTTCCACTGGGCCGGCGTGTCTTCCTCGGGGTAGATGGCGGTCACCGGGCACTCGGGTTCGCAGGCGCCACAATCGATGCACTCGTCCGGGTGGATGTACAGCTGGTCTTCGCCCTCGTAAATGCAATCGACCGGGCAGACATCGACACACGACCTATCCTTCACGCCGATGCATGCTTCGGCAATGATATACGGCATCACGACTCCCGAGGTGGGCTGCTGTACCGCGCGAACCGGGCGAGAACGCGGCGACGAACCGCAAAACATAGGCCGACCCTTCGGTGAGTCAAGGCCCGCCGTGGCATGGGTTTGGCCAATGACCCGCGTCCTCGCTCCCTGAGCGATGATACCGATGGGTATGTGAGATTCTTATCGGTATGTTGCGAGCAATACTTCCGTCGTCCGGTGCTGCTCCATCCCTGCCCCACGGTCCGATCTGGACAGGGAAATCGGAGCGTCGGGAATCCAAGGATGACGAGAGCAGCTGCGGTAATCGTGCTCGGAATATACCAACGAGTATATTCCATACTCATGGGTACAGCAACGAGGCGCAGACGGCTAGAAACGCGGGCTCTCCTGATCGAAGCGGGTCTTCGGGTATTCGCGGCGCGCGGAATCGAACTCGCGAGCCTCGATGACGTGGCCGACGCCGCTGGCTTCACGAAGGGTGCGATCTACGGACAGTTCCCGTCGAAGGGCGCTTTCCTGCTGGCGTTGTTCGAACAGTATGCTGCCGTGGCTCGGGCGGGGAGCGGCGCCCGCCAGGCGCCCTGGTTCATTCCCCTCACGCTGCAGTTCGCTGCGCATGCGGTCCGCGATCCCCTCCTCAAACGGCGCTTCGCCATCGTTCTGAGCGAGGCGGGAACCGGGGCGCATACGTCCGACGCGGAGCTCCTGCGGGCGCTCGCCAGGGTGCTCCGGCCGTCCGCGCCGCCTCAGTCGCCGGGAACCGCGAGCTGATCCGTTGCCCCAGGCCCCTGCGCGAACTTCCTGGTGATCTCGCGCGTGATGTGCATCGAGCAGAACCGCGGGCCGCACATCGCGCAGAATTCGGCAGACTTGAAGTAATCGGCCGGCAACGCTTCATCGTGCAGCTCGCGCGCGCGGTCGGGATCGAGCGCCAAGCGGAACTGCTCGTTCCAGTCGAAG